>JAWKSZ010000049.1:0-61216 GCA_041402045.1 Planctomycetota bacterium
CCGCAAGGTCCTCGAGAAGATCGGCAAGACCGTCAAGGACGTGGACCTGTTCGAGATCAACGAGGCCTTCGCGGCGCAGTACCTGGCCGTCGAGAAGGACCTCGGGCTCGACCGCGCGAAGTGCAACGTCAACGGCGGCGCGATCGGGATCGGGCACCCGCTGGGCGCCACCGGCACCCGCCTGGTGCTGCACCTCGCCCTCGAGCTCCAGCGCCGCGGCGGCAAGCTGGGGATCGCCTCCGCCTGCATCGGCGGCGGCCAGGGGATCGCGATCGCGATCACCCGCTAACCAGCGCGCGATCGGCGAGCGCCCGGGCCCGCTGGCCCGGGCGCGCGCATGTACGGACGCTCAGAACGCGGGCAGGCTCGCGCCGCGGGCGGCGGCGTACTCCGCGCGCAGCTCGCTCAGGATCTCGGCGCAGGGCTGGATCGCGCGCAGCTTGTAGAGCCCGGTGCCGGCGTAGATCAGCGGCGGGGTCGGCTGCTCCTCGAAGAAGGCCTCGCTCAGCGCGAACACCTTGTCCTTGTCCTGGAAGATCTCGGGGATCGAGCCCGCCTTCTGCGCCTGGCGGTAGGCCTTGTTGGCCACGAAGCGCATGTTGAGCGTGTCCTTGACCGCGGTGAGCGAGGTCGTGAGCGGACGCTTGAGGTTGTGGTCGAGGACCTTGGCCTTGATCGACGGGTGCAGCGGCGACTCCTCGGCGAAGAAGAAGCGCGTGCCGAGCTGGATCCCCGCCGCGCCGCGCAGGAGCGCCTCGTGCAAGTCCAGGCCGTCCCACTGCCCGCCCGCGAGCAGGATCGGGGCGTCGGTCTGATCGCGCAGGAGCTCGAACAGTTGACGGGTGGTGAACGCGCCGTTGGCGCCCCCGGACTCGTTGCCCTGCACGATCAGCACGTCCAGCGGGCGCTCGAGCACCATGCGCGCGACGGTCGGCGCGTTCACGCTGACGAGGAGCGTGAGCCCCAGGGCCTGCTTGAGCTCGGCCACTCGGGGGGAGCACCAGCCCCCGAGGGCGAACACCTTGACCCCGACCTCCTCGGCGAGGCGCTCGACCAGCGCCTCGCTCTGCTCGAAGAAGGGCACGTTGACCGCGAACGGGCGCTCGGTCGCCGCGCGGATCGCCTCGACCTCGGCCACGATCCGCGCGTGCTCGCGGTAGTGGAAGGTGCCGAGGGTGCCGAGGCCCCCGGCGTTCGACACCGCCGCCACCAGCCGGGCGTCGGAGCCGAAGGTCATGCCGCCCTGGACGACGGGCAGCTCGATCCCCAGGCGCGCGCAGAGGGCCGGGGCAGGGTGAGGGGTCGTCATGGCGGGGATTGTAGGGGGCGCAGCGCCCGCGGGCACGCGCTAGGCTGGGGACCGTGAGCGACGACGTCGGGCCTCCGCCCCCCCGCTACCGGCTGCTGCGCGCGACCCTGACCCTCGCGTTGCTGGGGCTCCTGGCCCTGAGCCTCGCCGGGTTCCTCGGGCGCTGGAGCTGGCACCTCGACCTCTGCAGCCACTTCCGCCCGCACTACCTGGCCGGCAGCCTGCTCCTGGGAGGCCTGGCCCTCGCCGCGCGACGGCGCGGGCCCGTCGCCCTCGCCGCCGCGGGCCTGGCGCTGAACCTCGTCGCGCTGACCGCGGGCCTGGGCGCGCCGGTCCCGGTCGACGGCCCGGCGCTGCGGCTCCTGGTCCACAACGTCTACACCCCCAACGACCGCTACGCCGAGGTCGCCGCGGCGGCCCGCGCCTTCGAGGCCGACGTGCTCTGCCTGCAGGAGCTCGACCGCGCCTGGTTGGTGGGTCTCCAGGAGGCGGGGCTCGGGGACCTCGACCCCGTGCTCCTCGAGCCGCGGCAGGACAACTTCGGGATCGGGGTGTGGCTGCGGCCGCGCGCGGGGCTCGAGCTCGTGGGCCATGAGCTGCTGCGGCTGAGCGAGCACGAGCTCCCCGCGCTCTCGCTGCGCCTGCGCGTCGACGGTCGGCCCCTGGAGCTGCTGGTGCTGCATACGCTCCCCCCGGTCTCGGAGGAGAACGGCGACGTGCGCGCGAGCCAGCTCCAGGCCGCCGCCGCCCGGGCGGCGGCGTGTCAGGGACCGTTCGTGCTCACCGGCGACTTGAACGCGACCCCGTGGTCCCGGGACTTCGACGCGCTGCGGGAGGCCGGGTTCGCCGATCCCCTGACCGGCCTCGGGGGGAGCTGGCCCACCTTCTACCCCGAGCTCGCGGGGATCCCGATCGACCACTGCCTGCTCAAGGGGCCGGTGAGCGCCACGGACGCGCGCTACGGCGCGGGCGCTGGCTCGGACCACCGCGCGCTGCTCGTGACCCTCGCGGTCGGGGAGTAGCTCAGCTCAGGTCGCTGGAGAGCGGCGGCTCGTGGCCCCAGTCGGAGCCCAGGCTCTGGGGCCACCAGGCGCTCGAGGGCAGGGGCTCCGAGAGCGCTGGCGCGCCGCTCGCGGGGGCCGGGGTCGCCGCCAGGAAGGGGGTGCTGCTCCCGAGCTCCAGGTTCGAGGCGTCCTCGATCGAGGCCTGCCAGCGGCGGTGCCGGCGCTGGATCCGCCGGCGTACGTCCTCGGTCTCGCCCTCGCGCACGTTGATCAGGTAGAGGTAGACCCGCAGCGTGCAGGCCGCGATCAGGCCGATCAGGAGCGCCGCGTCGAGCGGGCGCATGTTGATCCACTGACCCAGGCTCAGCACGTAGGCGAGCAGCGAGAAGCTGAAGAAGGGCACGAGGAACGAGCGGCTCTGGACGCGCCAGGCGTTGAACATGGCGACCCGCAGCTCGCGGCGGGCGGCCCGCAGCCGCGCGCGGCGGCGCAGCGCCCAGTGCCGGGGGCTCTCGCGGGCCTTGCCCGGGAGCGGGTAGTGGTAGCCGCAGCCGAGGGTCGGGCACACGGGGTTGCCCAGCTCGTGGAGGCAGGCGCGGTGGGCGGTCGAGCGACACTCGGGGCAGCTCAAGAGCTCGAGCTCGGCGTCCTGGTCGCGGCAGAGGGGACAGCGCCCCGGGTGGCTGGCGTGCTTCAGACCAGCCAGGGGGTGCGCGCTGTGGGTCCGCCGGAACAACACGCCTTTACCCTCGGGGACCGCGGGCCGAATTGCAAGGACCGTCCTGCGTGGGGCACGGGCGAGGGGGCTTGGCTACACTCTAGGCTGACCCCGAAGGCGCAGGCCGTGGCGATCCCGCGAATTCAACTCGACGACGTCCCGCAGGCTGTGATCCTCCAGCCCAGCGGTCCGCTGCGCACCGAACGCGCCGAGGGCTTCCGCCAGGCGCTCGAGACCGAGTGCGCCGGCCCCACCGAGCGGATCATCGTCGACTTCACCGACGTGGACTACCTCGACAGCACGACCCTCGGGCACTTGCTGAACGCCCACGACCGCCTGAACAAGAAGGGCGGACGCTTGATCCTGGCCGCCCTCAGCCCCGACGTGAGCCTCGTCGTCGACTCGATCGGGCTCACCAGCTTCTTCGCGATCACGGACACGGTCCACGAGGCCGAGGTAGCCCTGCGCGAGGGGTCGGACCTGGGGACGACGGTGTCGGACTCGGATTTCGGGCCGCTGGGGCTGACCTAGGCGTTCGGGGTGGACCTCGCCGGCGCGAGGACCAGGGCCAGGTCGGGGTTGCTCCCGTCCATCTTCCAGATCCAGGCGTCGAGCACGTAGTGCACGGTCTGCGGCAGCGCGAGCAGCGCGACCGCCAAGGACGTCGCCGTCGCGTCGAGCTCGAACCAGGGCGACACGTAGTGCCCCCACACCGCCCCCTCCCAGCACAGCTCCTCGAGCAGGGCCAGGACCACGAGCGGGGCGAGGAAGGACAGCGGGTGGCGCACCAGCCAAGGCACCAGACCCCGGGCCTCGGGCTCCGCGGCCCAGCGCCGGCTGGCGCGCACCCAGGCCAGGCCCAGGAACGGGATCCCGTGCAGGAGGTTGATCGCCGCCAGCGCCACCAGGGGGTGCGACGCCCAGGCCAGCCCCACCGCCCAGCTCAGCCACGAGGCGAGCATCCAGGCGTTCTTCGGCAGGTTGAAGCTGCCCTGGGTCACGTGCCACACCTGCCGCGCGAGGTACGCCGCCGCCACCGCCGCGTAGACCAGGTAGAGGTCGGGGATCAGCGCCCGCGGCAGGACCGCGACGAAGGCCTCGCCGTGGCCGAACCAGTCGAAGCCCTGGGGCGAGGCGTGCCACACCAGGATCGGCACCAGCGCGCCCGTCCACAGCGCGAGCTTGTCCAGGGTCCGGTCGAGGGGCGCAGCCTTCCCTCCCAGCGCGCGATACAGCGCCACGAACCCGTACTGCTGGGAGGCGAAGTGGTGGATCGCCACGTAGGCCAGGAGCGTCCAGTAGAGCGTGGGCGAGTGGCTGTGCAGGCGGAAGGCGACGAAGAACGCCAGCGGGATCGGCAGCCACAGGAGCAGCGGGCGCCGGCGGACCACGCTCGGGTCGCCGTAGGTCAGATACAGGGTCGCCCACACGTGGGCCACGTCGAAGGCGACCACCAGCCACAGGAAGTTCCAGAGGCTGAGCCCTTCGGGCTCCGGCGCGAGGAGCACCGCGCCCGTCGCCGCCGCCGGCAACGCCAGCGCGGCCAGGTCGACGGCCGGAGACACGATCCAGGGGCGGCTCATGGGCGTTCGTTATACGGGACCGCGCAAAGCAAACGAGGCGACCTGCGCCTTGGGATCCCTCGACGTGCAGCGAGGGTGCGGCACGCGCACGCTGCGTCCAGCCCTTCGTTCCGCGTGCGACGCTGAGCTCCGCGGCCTTTTCGCCTGAAAAGGGAAGGCCGGGTAGTCCAGATCTGGGCGGCGGCCTCGTGAGGGAGCTAAGCCGACCGAGCGTCGTGGTCGAGACCCGACGCGACTCGGCCCAGACGGGCCCTGGCACGGCGACTGCAAGGGGCTGGCCGACCAGGAGCCATCCATGCGCCACCCGATCCTCCTCCTCTCCAGCCTCGCCGTCGCCCTCGTCCTCGGCGGCTGCAACGACGGCGCCTACAAGGACCGCAGCACCGCCGCCGGCGTGGGCTCGTCGACCGCGAGCGCGAGCCCGAGCGCGGCGGGCGGCGCGTTCCTCGCCGACCTCAAGGCCGGGATCGACGGCGCCCCGGCGGGGCGGATCGACACCGACCAGGACGGGCTCAGCGACGTGGAGGAGCACGCCCTCGGCACCGACCCGACCCTCCCCGACAGCGACCTCGACGGGATCCTCGACGGGCGCGACCTGGCGCCGACCTTCGGGGCCGCCGCCTACGGCGGCTTCGACGCGCGCTTCCCCACCGGCGCGGTCGAGGTCAACCAGGAATACCGCGTCGCCGGCCTGTTCGGCCGCTCCAAGGTCGAGAAGTGGGCCTTCGGCTGGCGCACGACCTACGAGGGCGAGCGCTCGACCCGCACGAGCGTGATCGAGCCGCAGAAGGTGCTCAAGGACCTCCAGGATCGCTCGGCCCAGAGCGACTTCGAGGCGCTGGACGTGACCCCCCAGGGCTCGCTCTCGACCTTCGACAGCTACGAGTACAAGAAGACCGTCGTCTACAGCCGCTACACGCTGACCTACGACTTCAAGAGCCAACCCATGGACGTGCGCTTCCGCAACAAGCGCGCGACCACGCTGCGCGACCCCAGCGGCGCGGCGTTCGCCAACAAGGTGTTCCCGGTCAAGGTCCAGGGCGGCATGCGCTCGACCCTGGTGGTGCAGTTCGCGGTGGACGCCCCCGCCGATCGCTACCAGGACACCGCCGCCGGCTACGTGAGCCCCGCGCTCTCGTTCCAGGTGTTCGACGGGGCCGACTTCGTCCGCTCCCAGGTGATCCTGGACGACGTCGCCACCGGGAGCCCGCTCAACAAGCACGCCTACGAGGCGCGCCTGCTCCTGCCTACGCCCCAGGGCCGCGGGACCCACGACTGGACCGTGATCGTGACCCCGGTGTGGATCGCCAAGCAGGGCGCCGCCGACCCCACGATCACCGCGCTCGACGGCGGGAACCTGCGCGTCGGGGCGCTGGCCCACGAGCTCGACGTGGCCCGCGCCCAGAGCGACGCCAAGCGCCTGATCGCGATCGTGGGCAGCACCCAGGACCTCGGCGCCGACCTGCGGGCCGAGGCCGCGGGCGTCGTGTTCCGCGACCCCAAGACCCAGACCAAGACCGTGATCCAGCGTCAGGGCAGCGGCAGCGCGCTGCGCTTCAGCCTGACCGTGGCCACCTCGGTCGCCGCGATCGCGCGCACCGGGATCGGGACCCTGGTCCAGATCAACGAGTATTCCAAGGTCGCGAGCGCCGAGAGCCTGACCCGGCTCATGACCCCCGAGCTCCAGCAGCGCTACGGCCCGATCGTCGAGACCCTGACCCGGGTCGAGAACGCGAGCATGGCCGTGATCCACGCGACCCAGGCCGTGCTCCTGTTCAAGAACGGCGGGGACACGATCCGGGCCACGCTCTACGCCGCCCGCGGCGCGACCGAGGCCTTCCGCGCCATGGGCGACACCGAGTTCATTCGCGTCGGCGCCTCGGCGGTGGCCTTCGCCTCGGACCTCTACGACGCGACCCAGGCCTTCAAGGCCGGCGACCACCTGCGCGGCGGGCTCTACGTGGTGCGCACCGGCGTCGACGTGCTCCAGGCCTTCGGCGGCAACGCCGGCGCGATCGCCAACGCCGGCCTCGGCGCGGCGACCTACGGGATCGCGGCCTACCAGTCCTTCCAGCGCGGCGACGTGGCCCTGGGGCTCGTGAACGTGGCCCGCGGGACGGGCTCGCTCTCGCGCTACTTCTTCCAGGGCCAGAACGTGGGCGGGATCCCCGCGGGGCAGGTGATCGGCGCCGCGCTGGGGATCGTGGACGCCGGCTACAACGTGTTCAAGGCCACCCAGACCCAGGACCCGATCCGGCGCCAGATGTACGTCGAGGACGCAGTGGCCGCGGCCCTGGACGCGGGCGTGTTCCTGATCCCCACCGTGGGCCCGATCGTGAGCGGGGTGTGGCAGGTGGGCTACATGGCGCTGAGCCTGATCTTCCCCCAGGTCGCGAAGTACCGCTTCTTGCGCTCGCCCGGCGCGTTCCTGACCTTCGTGGGGCAGACCCTGTTCACGAACTCGATCCCCTCGATCTACGCCGACGAGGCCTACGAGGGCGCGGTCCAGGCGCTCTCCGCCACGCTCGACGACCTGCAGAACCAGGGCGAAGCGGTGACTGCGGTCTACCCCGAGAGCCCGTGAGACGTCCTCCCCGACCCCGGTCCGAGCGCCCTCCCGGGCGGAGTGCTATACCTGCACCACCCGGACCACGAGGCACCGCATGGGCACGGCGCAGCCGATCCACCCCTTGTTCATCGATTCGCAGAAGCTGAGCCGGGAGGCGTTCCTCGCGAAGCACGGCGCGCCGCTGTTCGTGGTGGACCCCCACGTCGCGCCGGACGAGGCCGAGCAGGCCTTCCAGACCCAGCCCGTCGGGCGCGGGAACCCGCGGGAGACCACGGTGGCCTGGATCAGGAAGGCCCACGGCTCGAGCGTGCTGGACGCCATGATCACGATCGGGCGCGCGCGCAGCAACGACATCGAGCTCGACGCCCCCGACGTGAGCAAGTTCCACGCGTTCCTCGTGCCCACCGAGGAGGGCTGGGAGCTCGGTGACGCCGGCTCGCGCTTCGGAACCCTGGTCGACGAGCGGGAGCTCCAGGGCAGCGAGGCCCGGGCGAACCTCGTCCCTGGGAGTCGAGTCTCGGTGGGGTCGATCAGCATGACCTACCACACCCCCGAGAGCCTCTACGACTACCTCCGCGGGCAGTAGGCGCCGAGCCGCCTGTACACGCCAATAGCCTCACCGAGTCCCGAGTCGGTGAGGCTATTGGCCCACGGCGCTGAGTCGTGCACGCAGTTGAGGCAAGACTACGTGCACAGGCTCGGGAGACCCACAAGGACCTCTAACAGGCCGAGCCCTCAACACCGGATACGCTTTACATAGCGACAGGCGTACCGAGACCCATCTCGCCGCAACTCCCTTGACTCCGTAGAAGGGCGTCCAGCAGCGGGCGGTCTTCCGGGAAGTCTGGACACACCCTTCCCGGGAGCGCCGTGCCCATCGTTCGCGGTTGAACCGAACCGCGTTGGTTCCGGGAGTCGACCTCGAGGGACTTGGTGGCCGCCGTCGTGCGTTAACCTCCCCGTAGGAGGGGACATGGATCGCTTCGAAGGCTGCCTCGCGGCCGCGGGCCTCCCCAGGCTGCGCCGCCGGACCCCGACGACCTTGCAGGTCAACGTGGGCCTCACCTGCAACCAGGCCTGCCATCACTGCCACGTGGCCTCGAGCCCCAAGCGCACCGAGACCCTGCCCCCCGAGGTGGTCGCCAAGCTGCTCGAGCTGCTCGAGCGCAGCCCCGAAGTCGAGCTCGTCGACCTCACCGGCGGCGCGCCGGAGCTGCACGCGGCGTTCCCCGCCCTGGTGCGCGGAGCCCGCGCGCTGGGGCGCCGAGTCATGGTGCGCTCGAACCTGACCGTGCTCCTGCGACCCGAGGGCAAGGACTTCCCCGCGTTCTTCGTCGAGCACCAGGTCGAGCTGACCTGCTCGCTGCCGTGCTACCTCCAGGACAACGTCGACCGCCAGCGCGGCAAGGGGGTCTACGACGACAGCGTGCGCGCGCTGCGCCTGCTCAACGAGCTGGGCTACGGCCGCGGGCAGGGCCTGATCCTGAACCTGGTCTACAACCCCGGCGGCCCCAGCCTGCCCCCGCCCCAGGCGCAGCTCGAGGCCGACTACACCCGTCGCCTGCGCGAGGATCACGGGATCGAGTTCGACCGCCTGTTCTGCCTGGCGAACCTCCCGATCGCGCGCTTCCGCGAGGACCTCGTGCGCCAGGGCGCGCTGGCCGACTACCAGGCCCTGCTCGTCGACGCGTTCAACCCCGACACCGTGCCCGGGCTCATGTGCCTGGACCAGATCAGCGTCAACTGGGACGGGCAGCTCTTCGACTGCGACTTCCACGTCGCCAGCCGCGCGCCGCTGCTGCGCGAGGGTCGCCCGCGCACCGTGTTCGAGCTGGAGCGCTTCTCGGACCTGGCGCGGAGCGAGGTCCGCACCGCCGACTATTGCCTGGGCTGCACCGCCGGCGCGGGCTCGTCCTGCGGCGGCGCGCTCGCGGAGGCGTGAGCAGGACCGCCCCGCGGGTTGCGGGTCGTCGCAGCGCGGCTTAGGCTTCGCGCTCCACACCAGCCGAGGTAGTCCGTGACCGAGCTCAAGTTCCTCAAGTCCCTCGCCCCCGCGCAGCGCGCCAAGCACGTCGCCGTGTTCGCCCCCGAGCACCTGGCCAAGGCCGCGATCAAGGCCGTGTTCAAGGACGACGTGGCCAAGGCGTTGACCCGCGCGCTGAGCGACGCCAAGGCCGGCCCGAGCGGGAAGGTGGTCAGCACCCTCGCCGCGAGCGGGAGCCTGGAGAAGGCCTCGATCGCGCTCCTGCCCAAGGAGGTCAGCCGCCACAACGTGCCCTCGCGCAGCCACGCCGCCGCGAGCTGCGCCAGCGGCCTGGGTCTGGGCAAGGGCGACGCCGCGGTCGTGCTCTACCTCGAGCGCCCCGAGCACTACCTGTCCCTGGCCAACGCCGTGGCGCGCAGCGTGCCCGAGGTCGACTACACCACCGGCAAGAAGAGCAAGGGCAAGCAGACCCTCTCGATCGTGGCCATCGACAAGAAGGGCGCGGCGGTCGAGGCCTCGAAGGAGGTCGTGACCACCGCCGAGGCCACACGCTGGGCGGCGGGCCTCGTCGACACCCCCACCGCGGACATGGACGCGGCCAAGTTCGTCGCCGCCGTCAAGCAGGCGGTCAAGGGCGTGGCCGGGGTCAAGTCCCAGGTGTTCGTGGGCAAGCAGCTCCTGGAGAAGGGCCTGGGCGGGATCCACGCCGTGGGCCGCACCGCGGTGGTCGAGCCGCGGCTCCTGATCCTCGACTACAAGCCGAGCAAGAAGCCGACCCACACCGTGGCCTTCGTGGGCAAGGGCGTGGTCTACGACACCGGCGGACTGAACATCAAGACCGGCGGGAACATGGCCGGCATGAAGTGCGACATGGGCGGCGCCGCCGCGGTGACCGGGGCCTTCCTCGCCCTCGCCAAGCAGAAGGTCGCCCACCGCGTGCTGTGCCTCGTGCCCCTGGCCGAGAACGCGATCGGGCCCAACAGCTACCGGCCCGACGACATCCTCACCCTGCACTCGACCAAGACCGTCGAGATCAACAACACCGACGCCGAGGGCCGCCTGCTCCTGGCCGACGGCGTGTCCTACGCCGCCCGCCAGCTCAAGCCGGACCTGGTGATCGACGCCGCGACCCTCACCGGGGCGCAGCTCGTAGCCACCGGAAAGAAGCACGCCGCGGTGGTCAGCAACCGCGAGGGGCTCGAGGATCTCGCCGTGCGCGCCGGGCGCGACTCCGGCGACCTCACGCACCCCCTGCCCTTCGCCCCCGAGTTCTTCCAGGCCGAGTTCAAGAGCGAGATCGCCGACATGAAGAACTCGGTCAAGGACCGGGCCAACGCCCAGACCAGCTGCGCCGGGCAGTTCGTCTACAGCCACATGGCGGACACCGACCTGCCGTGGCTGCACGTCGACCTGGCGGGCCCCGCCTTCCCCGGGCGGCGCGCGACGGGCTTCGGCGTGGCGCTCCTGGGCGAGCTCGTGCGCCAGCTCGACGCCAAGCACCTCAAGAAGTAGCAGGGCTCGGGCAGGGGAGGCCGTCGGCGGAGCTGCAGGACCAGGAATCCAAACCGCCACGGACGCCAAGGACGCCAAGGCTCCGCTGATTCGGTCACCTTGCCCAGGCAAGAGACGTGATCCGAGCCCACACGTCCCGCCGCTGCCTCACCTCCCAACCCGGAGAGAGGCCGACAGGGCGGAGCCTTGGCGTTCTTGGCGTCCTTGGCGGTTCCATGCCTCCTTCCGCCTCAGAGAGTAGAAGCGCGTTTCGACAACAGCCTCACAGGCGCGTGGAACCTCACGATCCCCCACCGGGCGTCCAGGGTTGGACGCTGGGTGCCCTCCGCGGGCGAGCTTGGTATAAAGCCCGACCGGCTCCGCGCCGGGAGGGGGACACCGTGCGTCGAACTGCCGCGTGGGGCTGCGTGTGCCTGCTGCTCGTAGGCACCGCCGTGGCCCAGGACGACGCCGCGCCCGCCGAGGGCGAAGGCACGACCGAGGGCCAGGCCGAGGGTGAGGGCGAAGGCGAGGTCGAGGACCTGACCGAGACCGCCCCCGCCAACGAGAACCCGCAGCCCACCCTCCCCGTCCAGCGCAACGAGCTCAACCGCAACCAGCTCGGCGAGGACCTGAGCCTCCCGCCGGCGGGCTCGAGCCTGGGCGAGGGGATCCGCCTCCGGCCTTGGCTCGTGTTCCAGCCCAGCTACCGCCTGGCGGCGTTCTACGACACGAACATCTTCCGCCAGAGCTGGGGGAACCGCGACGACGACGTCGAGATCACGAACACGCTCACCGGGCGCCTGGCGGCGACCCGGGAGCGCTGGGACGCCGCGATCAGCTACTCCGCGATCATTCGCAACTACCTGGACAACTCCTCGCTCTCGACCGTCGACCACCTCGTGCAGACCTCGGCCGGGCTGCGCTTCAACCGCGTGCGCTTCACCCTCAACGGGAGCGCCGGGCTGAGCAGCCGCCCCACCGACCCGCAGTTCAACGGCGGCCTGCAGCGGCGCTTCACCGCCCAGGGCAACTTCGCCACGATCGTCACGATCACCCAGCGGATCGGCGCGCGGCTCGAGGCGCAGGTCCAGCGGATCGACTTCAAGTCGCGGCAGTTCGACTTCTTCGACCAGCTGGGCTACGGCGGGGCCGCGTTCGCGACCTACACCCCCCTCGGGCTCCCGGTGTCCTTCCTCGCTGGCGCCGGCTACCGCTGGCTGCGCTACACCGACAGCGCCGCGGTCTCGCCGGATATCGCCCTCGCCTCGGGGCAAGGCGGGATCAGCGTGTTCACCGCGGACCAGCGCCTGACCTTCGACCTCCGCGCGGGCTACGAGGTCGGGCGGATCGTCAAGCGGCGCAACTTCCCCGCCGACCGGGACGCGCCGGAGGGGATCTTCGTCAGCGCCGCCGGCGGCTGGCAGCCGACCCAGGTCACCTCGATCACCCTGACCTTCACCCGCCAGATCACGTTCTCGGCCCAGGCCGACACCCTGATCCTGACCCGCGCCGACCTCTCGGTGACCCAGGGGCTCCCGGCCAACACCTCGGTGTTCTTTCGCGTGGGCTATGGCGTCCAGGACAACCGCCAGGCCCCGGGTCGCCGGACCCACGACGTAACCCTCGGCGCTACCTGGGATCCCCTCCCGTGGCTGAGCGTCGGGACCCAGGCCTCCTACCTGGGCAGCCAGAGCCGGGTCCTGGACTACGGCGTGTTCCGGGTCGGCGCCTCGATCACACTCCGGCTGTAGACCCAGGGGGCGGCCAGGCCCCCCCTGTTGCAACGTCCACCGCTCTGGGCACAATGCCCGCTTCGCTCGTAAACCTCCACCTGGTGAGGGATTCATGCAGCTCGCCCGTACGCGCAGGGCATTGGCCTGCGCTAGCCTCGGCGCCGTCCTGGCGCTCTGTGGTTGCCCCTCGGCCCCCGTGGTCACCCCGCCGCCGGACAACGGGCCGCCGATCGAGGACGAGCAGCTGGCGACCGCCCGCGCGCTGGCCCTCAAGGGCACGCCCAGCCCCACTCCGGAGCTGGACCTCCTGGTGCAGCTCGCCCAGGACACGACCCCCAAGCTGGGGCTCGAGGACCTGATCAAGGACGGCGGCGGCGCGCCGACGCCGACCCTCGTCCCCGGGGACTCCATCGAGATCGGCGTGTTCGGCCACGAGGCCTACACCGGTGTGACCCAGGTCTCCCCCGAGGGCGAGATCGCGATCACCGCGGTCGGGTCGGTCAAGGCCGCGGGCCTGACCACCAGCCAGCTCGCCCACGCGATCGCCGACTACCTGGTCGATCCGGGGCCGCTCAAGGAGCGGGCGCCGGTGACCGTGCGCCTGGAGACCCCCTCCGAGCGCAACGTGTCGGTGGTCGGGCGCGTGCGCGCGCACCGGGTGTCGGAGGGCGCGGGCCTGACCACGAGCCTGATCCCGTTGACCCCTTACAAGCCGCTCAGCGTCTACGACCTGATCGACCGCGTGCAGGGCCTGGACACCGACTCCGCCGGCGAGCGCCTGACCCTCGTGCGCCGTGACCCCAGCGCCAAGGGCGGGGTGCGCTGCTTCCACTTCGGGTTCAAGGCCCTGCTCAAGGCCCACCTCGGCGGGCGCGCCGCCTGGGTGAAGGCCGACGACCAGCTGATCGTGCCGCGCCTGCCCTCGGCCTACGTGTTCGGGGCGGTGGTCACCCCGGGCCCCTACCCCCTGCGCGAGCAGACCACCGTCGCCGCGCTCCTGGTGGCGGCCGGCGGGCTCGCCCAGACCGCCGGCTCGGGGATCCTGCTGCTCGAGGGCAGCGACGAGTCCAAGGCCGACACGGCCCACGTGCTCTCTCCCGGGCAGGTGATCTACGTGCCCCAGAACACCCAGCGCGTCTACGTCGTGGGCGGCGGGGTCGCGAACCCCGGCCCCGTGACCCTCGACGTGTCAGGCATGTCCGCGGTGCAGGCGATCGCCGAGGCTGGCTGGCTCACCGCCACCGCCGACGCCGGCGGCGTGGAGATCCTGCGCAACGGCGTGCGGATCCCCGTCCCGGTCAACGCGATCCTCAGCGGCCAGGTCAAGGGCGCTGAGTACAGCCTGCGCGCGGGGGACACCGTGCTGGTTCCGGAGTCGATCTGGTGAACACCCACTTGCTCCCCACCGCCCCCCTCCCCGACCTCTCCGGCGGCGGCGCGCCCGGAGGCGACGGCCTGCAGCGGCAGAGCCTGCTGCGGATCTGGTACGCCTTCCGCCTGCGTTGGTGGGTGCCGATCACCGTGGCGGGCCTCGCGATCGCGCTGCTCACGGTCTACTCCCTGGCGAAGCCGCCGGAGTACGTGGCCACGGGGCTGGTGCAGTTGGGCATGTACGCCCACCTGAACGAGGACCGCGGGCTGGGGCGCAACGAGCAAATGGCGATCATGGAGACCCACCGCCAGCTCCTGACCTCGCACCGGGTGGTCGAGGAGGCGATCAAGAACACGGGGCGCGAGCTCAAGCAGGGCTCGGCCAGGCTCGAGCAGCGCGAGCGCTTCCTCAAGGGGATCGAGATCGAGCCCCGGCGCAACACGTTCCTGGTCGAGGTCACCGCCCGCGGGCGCGACGCCGAGGACGTGGTCGAGCGGGTGAACGCGATCATGAACGCGTTCGTGCCCTTCACCAACGAGTTCCTCTCGGGGCGCTACGAGCTCATGGTGCGCCAGCTGCGCGCGCGGGAGAAGGGCCTGCTCGAGGACCTGCAGAAGGCCCGCCGCGAGGAGACCGACTTCTTCGCCCGCGCGGGGAACCAGGACTTCGCCGCCCAGCGCCAGTGGAACCGCGAGAGCCAGCAGCAGTTCCAGGCGCGGCTCAACGAGCTCAAGATCCAGCGCGCGCAGCTCGAGGCCGAGATCGGCGGGCTGGGGCGCTACCTCGAGGACCTGGAGGCCACGACCTCCGACACCAACGTCGAGGTCCTCGCCCGGCGCATGCCGGCGGGTGACCCGATCACCCGCGCGACCTACGACTCGGTCAAGGAGCGCCTGACCCAGGCGGTGGCCACCCTCAACGCGGACTCCCCCGAGGTGATCACCCTCACCCGGCGGCTGGAGACCGAGCGCGCCGCGTTCCTCGGCGACCTCAAGCGCGAGGCCCAGGCCCGGATCAAGAGCCTGCGCGAGCGCGACATGACCCACGCGCGCGAGGAGCAGCGCCTGCGCAGCGACATCGACGCCTACACCGCCGAGCTCAAGCGCCTGCAGACCCTCGAGGCGACCTACCTCGAGGTGCGCCAGGAGGTCGAGTGGTACGAGCGCGAGCTCGAGGCGACCCGCGCCGAGCTGCGCGGGGCCCAGGCCCTGCTCGACGACGACAGCGGCGGCGCGCTCGTGATCAACCGCGCCGAGATCCCGTTCGAGGCCGAGCCGCGCTTCAAGGCGGTCATGTTCATGTTCGTGGCGATCCTCAGCTTCGGCCTGGGGCTCGTGCTCGTCGTGTTCTGGGACCACCTCGACGACACCCTGGGGCGCGAGGAGGAGGCCCTGCAGCTCGGGCAGATCCTGGGCCGCGTCCCGCTCCTCGACTTCCGCGACATGGACGAGAAGGGTCACCTGCACGGCTCGTCCTGGGTCTCCGAGGCCTTCGGCCTGATCCGCACGAACATCACCGTCGCCGCGCGCGGGATCCACAAGAGCGCGATCCTCGTGACCAGCGGCAGCCCGCGCGACGGCAAGAGCTTCGTGAGCGCGAACCTCGCCGCCTCGTTCATGCGCACCGGCGGGCGGACCCTGATCATCGAGGCCGACATGCGCCGCCCCCGGATCCAGAAGATCCTGGGCTCGGCCCACGAGCAGGGGCTCTCCGACGTCCTCGCCGGGCTGCGCACCGCCGAGGAGGTGATCCAGACCACCGAGTTCGAGGGCCTGGACATCCTCCCCAGCGGCCCCTGCCCGCTGAACCCCGCGGACCTGCTCCTGCGCGGGCAGTTCAAGCGCGTGATCCAGTACGCCGTCGAGCACTACGACCACGTGGTGGTCGACGCGCCCCCGGCGCGGCCGCTGGCGGACACGAGCCTCATGGCCCCCTACGTCCAGGGCGTGGTCTACGTCGTGCGCCTGCGCAGCTCGCGCCGGCGCCTGGCCACCGGCGCGATCCAGCAAATGGAGTCGGTCGGCGCGCGCAGCCTGGGCCTGATCCTCAACGGCGTCCCGCCCAACGAGGCCACGGCCTTCGGCTACTACGACTACTACGCCAGCGACAACAAGCCCATGGTCGACCTCAGCGAGAGCCTGCCCGGGGTGCCCGACGCCTCGGCGGAGTCGATCTTCGTGGTCACCAGCCCCAAGTTCGGGCCGACCCCCGACGAGCTCCCGCGGACCAAGGCCTGGCTCGCGCTGGTGGCGCTGATCGCGATCCCGGTGCTCGTGTTCTTCCTGGGCATGATGCAGTGGCTGCCGGGGGAGGGGATCCAAGGCTGGTTCAACGACCTCCTGGGCTGGGACCTGCCCGCGGACGTCGACCCACCCGACGATCAATAGGCGTTCCCGACGCCGACCTCGTGACCCGGCGTGCCGGGTCGACCTGCGCTACCCTCGTGAACGGAGGCTGACATGTCCCGCGCCTGCTCGTTCCTCGCCGCCCTGCTCCTCTGCGCTGGGCTTGGGCTCCAGGCCCAGGACCAGGACGCGCAGGGGCGCCCCCTCACCGCCGAGATCGACGGCGAGGTGGTCAAGCTCAGCTACCCCGAGGAGGGGGTGGTCGTCATGGACTACCCCGACGGGAGCCGGGCGCGGCTGCAGCGCTCGGAGTCGGAGGTGGTCGAGGAGCGCTTCAGCCCCGAGGGGCGGCTGCTCGAGTCGCGGACCCTGGACGGCGAGGGGCGCGTCACCAGCACCCGCGACGAGTTCGGGCGCGACCGCTACTACTCCTACACCGCCGACGGGGTCCTGGAGTCGATCCGCTCCAACCTGGGCCTGGTGGCCAAGCTCACCCACGACGACCAGGGCCGGATCGTGCGCGTGGTCGACGCGGAGGGCAACGCCTTCACCGCCGCCTACGAGGACCGCAGCTGCGTGCTCGAGGACCCGGCGACCGGGACGCGCGTCCGCCGCTTCAACGACAAGGGGCTGATCGAGAGCGAGGAGCGCGGCGGCTACACGGTGTCCTACACCTACGACGCCCAGGGGAACCTCACCAAGCGCGAGGTCGAGGGCCGCGAGGACCCCGAGCTGTTCAGCTACGACGGCGAGGGACGCCTGATCAGCCAGAAGGGCCCCGACGGCGGGCTCGAGTATCGCTACGACGACCGGGGGCAGCTGGTCAAGATCACGTTCCTGCCGCTGAAGAAGTCGATCGAGTATCGCTACGACGGGGCGGGGCGCCGGATCGAGACCGAGCTTCCCTGGGGCAAGCTGCGCTACACCTACGACGACGAGGACGAGCTCGTGGCGGTCGAGGGGCCGCACGCCGGCAAGGTCGAGCTCGAGTACGAGGGCGGCAACCGCGTGCGCGTGCGCTACCCCAACGGCGTCGAGACCCGCTGCACCTGGGAGGACGGGCGCCTGGCGGCGCTGACCACGGTCAAGGGCACCCAGACCCTGTTCCGCCGCGAGTATCGCTACAGCCGCAAGGGGCGGATCGCCGAGGTCGAGCGCGAGGACAAGACCGCGAGCAAGTTCAGCCACGACGCCGACGGGCGCCTGAAGCGCGTGCGCGGGGCCGAGGTGTGGGAGTGTCGCTACGACGCCCTGGGGAACCGCGTGCAGGAGAAGGCCGGGGCCCAGGACCCTGTGACCTCGACCTACGGGCCGGGCAATCGGCTGCTGAAGCGCGGCAAGGAGGAGCTGGTCTACGACGCCCAGGGGCGCACGATCGCGCGCGGGCAGGTGGGCTACACCTACGACCCCCACAGCCGGCTCTCCGCCGTCGAGCTCGCCGACGGGAGCTTGATCCGCTACGGCTACGCCCCCAGCGGGCAGCTCCTGTGGCGCGAGGACCGCAAGGGGCGGGTCTACTACCTCAGCGACCGCGAAGGCACCTTCGGGGCCGTGGACCGCAAGGGCAAGCTCTTGTGGAGCTGCCTCCTGGGCGACGAGGTCGACGAGCTGTTCGCCTGGTCCCCGGGGGGCGAGCCGGCCTACGTGCACTACGACCTCGTGCGCAGCGTGATCGGGCTTACCGACGGGCAGGGCAAGGTGGTGGCCCGCTACGCCTACGCCGCCTTCGGCAGCTTGCTCTCGAGCGAGGGTCCCCTGGCCGAGGAGAACCCGTTCCGCTTCACCTCGCGGCCCCAGGATCGCGCGACCGGGCTCTACGACCTGCGCGCGCGCACCTACGACCCCGAGCTGGGGCGCTTCCTGACCCCGGACCCCCTGTCCTTCGCCGGCGGGATCAACCTCTACCTCTACGTGGAGAACGACCCCACCCTGCGCCGCGACCCGCTCGGGCTCAGCCCGTGGGTCAGCCAAGGCGATCGCCTGCGCGCCGTCCCCGTGTGGGAGCCTCGCTGAGCTCGCGAGCGTGCTGAGGGCGCGAGCGCGCCGGCGAGACAGGAGAGGAACACGGAGGACACGGAAAGCACGGAAGTCCCTGATCCGTAGGGCTCTCCGTGGGAGCGCCACGAGACACGGAAGCTCCGCGAGGTCCCTGTCCGTGCGCTTCGGTCCTCGCTCGCTCTCCCCTGCCCAGGTTGGACACTCGGCTCGCGTCGCATGCGGGCCGGACCTCGCATGGAACCCTGTCCAGGCTGGTCACCTCGACGCAACGCACGCTTTTCCAAGAGGTTGAGCCCGGAACACGAGCTGCATAGGACCCCCATGGAAGGTCAGCCGCCCTCGGGGGTGGCGACGAAACGGAAGGGATCCACGTGAAGAAGCTCGTGTTGGTGTGTGCGTTCGCGGCCGCTGCGGCCCCCCTGGCCTCGGCCGGACTGTTCGGCTCGAGCAGGGCCAAGAAGATCCGGCAGCAGCGGGAGAAGAACCAGGCCTTCCAAGAGCAGGTCATGCAGTTCTTCAACGTGGACGCGGTCCCCGGCTACGACGCCGACCTGACCAGCATGGACAGCCTCAGCTCCCAGCTCGGGGGCACCGGCGCGGAGTCGGCCTTCGGCGCGGCGACCGGCGACACCTCCCCGATCCTGCAAATGCTCATGCGCGCCCGGTTGAGCGACGGGCGCAACCGCGCGTTGGCGTCGCGCTCGGCGGGAAGCGCGATCCAGCAGCACAAGCTCTCGAGCGTGTTCGGCGGGGAGCGCGAGGGCGACCACACCAGCACCACGCTGCCCTTCCTCGACACCACGGACATGGAGGACCTGGCCTACAAGCTGGAGACGGTCAAGGTCGCCGAGGCCGCGCTCAAGGAGCTCAAGTCGTCGGGCGGCGGCGCCGCCGGGGGCTTCAAGATGATGAAGTTCCTCAACAAGCTCATGAAGAAGGTCAGCTCGCGCCAGAAGAACCTGGTGAACAGCATGCTGATGCTGGTCTCGGTGCCCTACTTCTCGACCCTGGCCTCGAGCTGGTGGATGGGCCCGACCACCGCCATGAACATCACCTGGCCCGGCGCCCAGCAGGGGATCGGGAGCATGATCGAGCAGGTGCTGAAGAAGTTCGGCCGGATCGGCATGGGCATGAACATTCAGGACTACGCCTCGCAGCTCGTGAGCGGCCAGGCCGGCATGGACCTCTCGGGCGGCCTCGGCGGGCTGACCGGCGGCGGCCTCGGCGGCCTGGGTCAGCTCAACGAGGGCCTGGGCCAAGCGGGCCTGAGTCTGGGCGACGCCGGCAAGAGCGTGGGTGAGATCACCGGCAAGCTCGGCGGCAACCTGGGTCGGGAGCTCGGGCAGGGGCTGAACGTGGGCGAGCAGCTCGGTCTGGGCTCGGTCGAGGTGGCTGGGTTCGAGGTGGACCTGGCCGAGCAGGTCGACCGCCAGGTGACCAAGGCCACCCAGCGCGCCGGACAGGAGCTCGGCCAGCGCGTGGGCGCCGGGGTGGAGCTCCCGGACGGGCTGGCTCAGGTCAACGCGGGCCTGGGCAAGGTCAACGGGACCCTGCGCAACGTCGGCCTGGACCTGGGCGACGCCGGCAAGTCGACGCTGCAGATCGCGGGAGAGGTCGGCGGCTACGCGGGGCAGCGCGTGGCGAACCTCAGCGTGGGCACCGCCCGGCTGGGCGCCGTGGGCGACGTGCTCGGCAGCCGGATCGAGCGCGAAGCCGCCAAGCTCGGCGCCGACTTCGCCCAGGGCGCCGTACGCGCCAACTAGTTCCTCGCGAAGCCGCGAAACCTTTCACGACCGTCGGCAGGTGGACGCCCACCCGTCGACGGTCGGCGCCATTCGGCCACACCTTGAGACGAACCGAGAAGCGTTCCATGGGTCGCAAGTGGGGATAAGAAAGGCATAACCATCGGCGCACCAAGAAACGCAACCCCGCCCAACTCCGGCACACGGCCTGCATGAACAGGAGCTGCAAGGATTGGAGCGCGGCTCCGGCCGCACCTGGCGGAATCGAGACGAGAGACCTTCCGCCGGGTCCGAGAAAGGGTTGTCATGAAGAAGTTGATCGCACTCGGTCTGCTGGGGGCGCTCTGCGTACCCACGGCTCAGGCCTTCGGACCGTCCAAGAAGAAGAAGCGGCGGATCATTGCCCAGCAGACCCGGCTCAACCAGGAGAGCAGCAGCGCTTCACCTCCTTCCTGAGCCCGGACGCGCTGCCGACCTTCGCGCCGCGGGAGCTGGCCTCGAGCCTCCCCAGCCTCGGCACGAGCTCCTTCGGCCTGGAGCTGCCCAGCCTGTCCTTGCCCACCGGGGCCGGGAGCCTGCGCCTCGGCGGGCTGAACCCCTTCGGCGGGACCGGGTTCTCCTCGGCGATCCCCACCTTCGACGTCGGACTCCCGAACCTGAGCTCGATCCCCGGGATCAACGGCAACGTCTCCCTGGGCTCGGCCGCGAGCACGCTCTCCAACGGCGCGGGCCTGTTCGGCAACAAGGAGGGGCGCCACACCAGCACGACCCTCCCCTTCCTCGACACGAGCAACGCTGAGGACCTGACCTACAAGATCGAGGCGGTGAAGATCGCCGAGGCGGCGCTCAAGGAGATGCAGTCCGCGCCCTCTGGCGCCGCCGGGGGCTTCAAGATGATGAAGTTCCTCTACAAGCTGATCAAGTCGGTCGGCAGCCGGCAGAAGGGCCTCGTGAACAGCATGCTCGTGCTGATCACCGTGCCCTACTTCGCGACCCTGGCCGCCTCGTGGTGGATGGGCCCGACCACCGCCATGGACATTACCTGGCCCGGCGCCAAGCAAGGGATCACGACCGTGATCGAGCAGGTGCTCAAGAAGTACGGCCGGATCGGGGCTCTGACGGACATAGGCAGCTACGCCACCCAGCTCACCAGCCTCCCCGGACAGCTCACCAGCCTCCCCGGCCAACTGAGCAACCTGCCCGGCCAGCTGGGCAGTCAGCTCGGCAACGTCGGCAGCAACCTGGGCAACCTCGGCAGCCAGCTCGGCAGCGTCGGTAGCCTGGGCGACCTCAAGGACGTCGGCAGCCAGCTCGGGAACCTCCCTGGCCAGATCCAGCGCCTGCCCGGCCAGGTCACCGGCCTGCCGAACCAGGTCACCCGGCAGGTGACCGGCCAGGTGAGCGGCGTGACCCAGCTCGGGCGTCTGGCCCAGCAGATCCCGCCGCTGAACTAAGCGAATTTGCTCGGACGGGCGGGGCCCAAGCCGACATGTCCTAGGTGCTGCCCGTCCGACGGGGCTACCCAAAGACATTCTCACGGCTTGGGCCCGCCGCGGCAGCGGAAGCTGGCGCAGCAAATTCACCCTTCCCCGTGGACCCCGCGCCCGCCTGGCTCTTGCCAGGCGGGCGTGTTGCGTGGGGGGCGGCGACGCGCGGCTCCGAGCGTGGGCTTTCGCCAGATGGCGGATTCGCCGGCGTGGGCGACACGCAAGCGACCCGCGATTCGACCTAACTCCTGAGATTCCTGGCGCTCCGTGGACAGCGTCGAGTTTGGACTCTGCACTGCAAAGGGTTGGAGCGAGGAACGTGGCTGCGGCCACGCGGCGCTGGAGAGAGGCGCCGGACAGGAGAAAGGATCGTCATGAGAACGTTCGTCGCTACCGGTCTGTTCGTGCTGTGCGCGTCCGGGGCCTTCGCCCAGGGCGAGGTCGCCCGGGTGGTCGAGGATCAGGTCCGCTTGAACCAGGCGTGGCAGCAGCGCTTCGTGCCCTTCGCCAGCCCGGACAGCTTGCCCACCTTCGCTCCGCGCCTGCCGTCGCTGCAGCGCACGGTGCAGCTCCAGGCGCCGTCCTTGCCCTCGGTCAACCTGCCGAGCCTGGGCACCAACGCCTTCGGGCTCCAGCTCCCCAGCCCCAACCTGCGCTCGCCCGCCGCGAGCCTGCGCCTCGACGGGCTGAACCCGTTCGGTGGGAGCTCCTTCTCGACGAGCCTGCCTCAGTTCGGGGTGGGCGGACTGGGCGGGGGGCTGAGCGGCGTGACCACGGGGGTGAACACGCTCAGCAACCTGCAGAACCTCAACGCCGGGAGCGTGCTGGGCATGATCCCCGGGGCTGGCCGCGCGATCGGCAGCGTCACCGGGCGCAGCCTGTTCGGCAACCAGCGCGAGGGCGAGCACTCGAGCCCCTCGCTCCCCTTCCTGGACAGCTCCGACGCCGAGAACCTGACCTACAAGATCGAGGCGGTGAAGATCATTGAGCACACGCTCAAGAAGCTGAAGGACTCCGCGCCGGGCGCCGCTGGCGGCTTCCAAATGATGGGCTTCCTGTTCAAGCTCGTGCAGCGGGTGGCCAAGCGCCAGAAGGGCATGGTCGCGGCGATCCTGGTCCTGGTGACCGTGCCCTACGCGGCGACCCTGGCCACGACCTGGATGTCCGGCCCGACCACCGCCATGGAGATCATTTGGCCCATGGCCAAGAAGGCGATCGTGGCCTTGGGCATGAAGCTGCTGAAGAAGCTGGGGCGCAAGCGAGCAGACGCTGCAGAGACCGAGGCGGGGTTCGCCGAGAGCACGCAGGACCCCGAGCATGACTTCCAGGACCGGGTCCGCGAGCTCGAGGGCCTCTCCGCCGAGGCCCGCGCCGAGCTCGAGGAGCTGGCCGGCCTGGAGCGCGGCTCGACCCGCCCGGTGGAGGGTCGCGAGGGGGACGACGCCCCGATCCGGCGCGACGGCGGGGGCGCGGGGAGCCTGCCCGCGAGCGCTCCGCGAGGGGCGGCGCCTGGGCTGCGCACCGACCGCGTGCGCGACGTGCTCCAGGAGCGCGTCTACGGGGGGAGCCTCACCCCGCGGATTCCGGCCCTCGTGCGGTAGCCGTCGGCCGTCCTCCGGCTCGCGCTTCGGGCGCGTCGGCGCGACCCCGGGGGCGAACCGCCCAGGACGCGTCGTCGCGCCCGACGGCGTTGGGCGGGCCCGGGGAAGTCGAGCGACTCCGGTCGAGGGGCGGGCGCCTCGGGCGGTATCCTCGGAGCCATGCGCTTCGTGGTCCTGGCCAACCCTGAAAATCGGCGCTGCGCGTCGTTCCTCGCCGCCGTCGAGGCCGCGGGGCTGCCCGCGCCGCGGGTGCTCGCCTGGCGCGAGCACCTCGCCCAGGGGCCCGGCGCCCTGGCCGCCGCGCTGGACGCTTGCGACGTGCTGCGGATCGAGTCCCCGGGCGAGGACGCCGAGGTCGAGCGTGCCCTGCTCGCGCGGGGGGCGGATCAACCCGACCCCGAGGGCCTGGGGGAGCGGCTGAGCGCGCGCGAGGTGGCGGGGCTCGCCCTGGAGCCAGGGCGCGTGCGCGCCGGGCGGCAGTGGTTCCTCGGCTTCCGCGCCGCGCTGTCCGAGCTGGACGAGGTCCTCGCCGGACGGCCCGCCCTCAACGCGCCTCGCGCGATCGTGGAGCTGTTCGACAAGGCCGCGTCCCAGCGCAGCCTGCGGGAGGCCGGGGTCTCGGTGCCCGAGGCCCTGGGCGCCAGCCCCCGGAGCTTCGCCGAGCTCGAGGCCGCCCTCGAGGCCGCGGGCTGGTCGCGGGTCTACGTCAAGCCCCGCCACGGCTCCTCGGCCTCGGGGGTCGTGGCCCTCGCCCGCAGCCGCGACGGGCGACTCGCCGCGACGACCTCGGCCGAGCTCGTGCGCGGCCCGGAGGGCGTCGCGCTCTACAACTCGCTCCAGGTGCGGCGGCTCACGGCGCGCGCCGAGGTCGCCGCGCTCCTGGACGTGCTCTGCGCCGAGGGGGTCCACGTGGAGCGCTGGATCCCCAAGGCGAGCCTGGGCGGGCCCTGCGACCTGCGGGTGCTGACCGTCGGCGGCGCGCCGCAGCACGCCGTAGTGCGGGTCGGGCGCACGACCCTCACGAACCTGCACCTGGGCAACGCCCGGGGCGATCTGGACGCGCTCCGCGCGCGGGCGGGAGAGGAGCGCTGGGGCGAGCTCCAGGCCCTCGTGGCCCAGGCGGCGGCGGTCTACCCCGAGGCGCTCTACCTCGGCGCCGACGTGGCCCTCGCTCAAGGGTTCGGTCGCGCGTTCGTGCTCGAGCTCAACGCCTTCGGGGACCTGCTGCCGCGCCTGACCTGGGGGGGGCGCGACACCTACGGGGCCGTGGTGGCCGCGGCGCTGGCTCGCTGGCGCGCGGGCTGGGCCGGCCTCGTGGCGCCGAGGGGGGGAGGGCGCTCCGGTGGGTGAGACCGACGACCTCGTCGCCCGGGCCAAGGCCGGGCAGGACGCCGCCTACGAGGCGCTGTTCGCCCGGGTCGCCCAGCGCCTGTTGCTCTACGTGCGGCTGCGCCTCGGAGCGCGGCTCGGGGGGCAGCTCGAGCCGGTGGACGTCCCGGCCGTAGGCGTAGAGGGTGTGGGGGCGGCCGTCGCGGTAGGCGTCGGGGATCGTGAAGCGGAAGCCGTGATCCCCCGTGGTCCCCTCGGCCCGGTTCACGTCGGGGCGCGGCTCCGAGGCCAGGACCGAGAGCCCACCCGGGGTCGTGATCCGGCGGTCGACGCTGAAGTACACCCGCTGCGAGCGCCCGGGTTGGTGCCCGTGGGTCGCCCACCCTGCCGCCGTGCCGGTGCGCCGATCCGCGCCAGGGCCCCTCGAACTCCATACAGGCTCTGCGCCCCAGCCGGCGCCGCGAGGGCCAGCCCCAGAGCGCCAGGCCCGCCTTCCCCGTCCATGTCGTGGTCATGCCACCTCCTTCTGCCCAGGTCAGCGGAGGCGGCGCGGAGATCCGTCGCTGGAAATTCGAAGTTTCTGGATCAGAACCAGCGGCGCCCCGCGGCGGGTGCGGGCTCCGGCTCCGGCTCCGGCTCGGGCTGGGGCTCCGGGGCGGGGGCCGGCGCGCGCAGCGCCGGGGGGACCTCGACGTCGAGCTCGAACAGCCCGTAGGACTCCTCGAACCAGGCGCCCCCGGCGAGGTCGACCCGGCGCTTGGCCGGGAGCCCGGTCGCGGTGTCGATCCAGAGCCGGACGGCGATCGGGCGGTCGGGGCCGACGAACTCGAACCAGCGGTTCGCGCACTCGGTCGTGTACTCGACCACGCGGAAGGCGCGGCCGCCGTCGCGCTCCTTGGGGCCCAGGCGCAGGTTCGTGAGCGGGAGCGGCTCGGGCTGGGGCTCCCCGCTGAGGGAGCCCTGGAACGGGAGGAACCCCGTGAGGATCGAGACCCGGGCCGCGCCGCGCCGCAGCAGCCCGTCGAGGTCCTGGGGCAGCGGCGCGACCTGCTCGGAGGCGCGCCCCGCGTCGTCCTCCTGGATCCGCACCTCGCGCCCGTCGCCGGTGAGGGTCGCGGCGTAGGGGCCGCCGGACGGGCCGAGGACGGTCTTCACCGCGAGCTGGAAGCGCCCGCCTCGCCCGACCCAGGTCTCCCCCTCGAACACGGAGTAGAGGTCGCCCTGACCGACCAGGGTCTGGGACTTCACGTGCACGCTGGTGGCGGCCTGGAGCTTGGCCTCCATGGCCTCGAGCAGCGCACGGGCCTCCTTCTCGCCCTGGGCCAGGCTGGCGCCCGTCGCGAGGGTCAGGAGCGCCGCGAGGAGCGGGGGAGCGTGCATGGGAGCCTCCTGCCGCGTCAGTCTACGCCAGGCCTGCGCGGCCGTCCGGCGCGTCCAGCGTGCACGGCAAGCCCCTGCAAAGCGGCGCCGGCGGGGTCTGGCCCTGCCCGGCTCCGCGTGGTGAGCTTGGGCCAGGCAGGAGGCCGCATGCCGCGCTACGAGTTCGTGCAGGGGACGTCGAGCAAGTTCTGGGAGATCACGCTCGACGGCAGCGAGTTCACCACGACCTACGGCAAGATCGGGACCGACGGCAAGTCGACGACCAAGGCCTTCGACAGCCCCGAGCAGGCGCAGAAGGAATACGACAAGCTGATCGGGCAGAAGACCAAGAAGGGCTACGTGCTCGCCGGGAGCGCCGACGCGCCCCAGGACGGCAAGGAGCGCTTGCACGGCCTGGAGCAGGAGACCCAGGGGGGCAACGACGAGCCCGCCGAGCGCTTCGTGTTCCGCCCGGTGGTGACCTACGACCCCGAGAAGGGCCTGGGGCAAGCCGGCCGCGGCGCCGCCTACGCGGTGCGCCTGGAGGAGCCCTGGGACCAAGGCCTGGAGGAGTTCCTCGGGCTCCTGGACCAGCTCCTGGCCGACCCCCGGGTGGGCGAGCTCAAGGCGCTGGTCCTGGGAGGCTGGGGCAGCGCGGAGCTGACCGGCGGCACGAACGACAGCGAGATCTACCAACGCCTGCTCGCGGCCAAGGGGCGCCTGGGGGCGTTGAGCGCGGTGTTCGTGGCCGACGTGACCCAGGAGGAGACCGAGTGCTCCTGGATCCACCTCAACGACTACGGGCAGCTGCTGGCGCTGCCCGCCCTGGAGCACCTGCGGGTGCGGGGCAACGGCTCGCCCCAGGCGCCGCTCCAGAGCGCGACCCTGCGCTCGCTCTGCCTGCAGACCGGCGGCCTGCCGCGGACCACGGCGCAGGCGGTGGCCTCGGCCTCCTTCCCTGAGCTCGAGCACCTGGAGCCAGTGGTTGGGCACTGACGACTACGGGGGCAACACGACCCCCGACGACCTGGCCCCGATCCTCTCGGGCAAGCTCTTCCCAAGCTGTGCCGCCCGGCTGCGCAACGCCGAGCAGGCGGACGCGTTCGCGCAGGCGGTGGCCACCAGCCCGATCCTGGAGCAGCTCGAGGTCCTGGACCTCTCCTTGGGCGCGCTGACCAGCGCCGGGGCCGAGGCGCTGCTCTCGAGCCCCGCCCTGAGCAAGCTCAAGCGCTTGAACCTGCACCAGAACTACCTGGACGACGCGACCCGCAAGAAGGTCAAGGCGCTGGGGATCGAGTGCGACGTGGACCGCGGCGACGCCGAAGAGGAGGACTACGGCGACGGCGAGGTCTACCGCTACATTTCGCTCACGGAGTAGTCCGCTAGACCCAGAGTCACGATCCTGAGCGGGCGAGCGAGCGCTAGATCGTTGACTCCATGCGAACCACTCTCGCCCGCCCGGAATCGTGAACCCTGGGTTTAGCGGACCACGTCCGGGAGGCCGACCTCGAGCCGCGCGGCGACCTGAGCCCGGTCCCGCGCCCAGGCGTCCCGCAGGGGGCCGGGGCCGAGGTCGAGCTCCTGGACCTCGGCCAGGGCGAAGCGCGCCACCCGCAGGAGCTGCCCCGACGAGATCCAGCCCGCGCGCTCGAGGGCCGCGGCGGCGCCGAGCCAGGTCTCGAACACGATCACGCCCTCGGCCTCCAGCGCCGCGCGGGCGTCGTCCTCGAGCCCGACCACGTCGTGGAGCAGCGCCGCGTCCAGGGCGCCCTCGGCGAGCAGGGTCAGGGCCACCTCGGCGTCGCCCTGTCCGGTGTCGCCGCAGAACAGCGCGCGCAGCTCGGGGTAGAGCGCCCGGTAGCGCAGGAACGCCGCGCGCTTGTTGAAGGCCATGGCCGCGTTGCTGCGCAGCCCGGGGATCGTGCCGGTGAGCGCGAGCTGCACCGGGATCCCCAGCCCGCTGAGGGTGTTCACGGTCGCCGGGCCCAGGGCGGCGGGGCGGGCGGTCAGCAGGGCCACGACCGCGGGCTGACCCTCGCGCAGGGCCTGGAGCAGGGCCCGCGCGCCGGGGTAGACCCGGTCGTCGGGGTAGCGGTCGTCGTGGATCGAGGCGAACAGGGTGTCGTCGACGTCGACCAGGAGCAGGCGGCCCTCGCCTTGGGCCGCGCGGCAGCGCGCGGCGAGGGCCTCGCTGCGCCCGGGGTCGTCGACGTCGCCCTCGATCAGGGTCATGAGGTCCGTGGGGTAGCCGGCGTCGATCGCGACCTTGAGCGCGGTCAGCTCGTGCTCGGGGGTCTCCTCGAAGATCGAGACCAGGGCCTCTTCGACCGGGGCGAAGGTCGGTCCCCGGCGCAGGGCCTGGACCAGGCGGGCCCGGACCCGGGGGGGCAGGTCGCGGACCCGGGCCTCGCTGAACAGCTCGAGCAGCGCCGCCGGCGCCTCGTCGTCCCAGCCCTCGCTGGCGAGGCCGTCGCACAGCCGGGCGAGGTCGAGGGTCTCGAGCACCCGCGCGTAGTCGTAGGGGCTGGCGCGCTCGAGGTGAATCCACAGCTCGCGCTGGGCGTCGTCGCCGAGTCGCTCGCTGAGCTCGAGCGCGCGCAGCACCAGCGCGTTGCCCACCAGGGGCGGGGGAGGCTCCGGGGTGCTCACGCAGCCACAGATCACCAGCAGCAGCGCCCCCAGCGCCCGTTGTGGGCGGCGCGGGCATGCCGTAGGTTCCTCTCCAGGAAGGTGTCCCATGCCTCGCAGCTTACTGGCTCTCGCCGTGATCGGTCTCTGCGCGCTCCCGGCCTCCGCCCAGGAGGGCACCGGCTGGCCCAAGCCCGCCGAGGGCTGGTGGACGTCCTTGCCCCAGGGCACCGAGGCGGTCTACGAGTTCAAGCGCGGCGAGCAGGTGTTCAAGCAGCGGATCAAGGTGCTCGAGGTCGACCAGAAGGCCAAGACGATCCGCGTCTCGAGCCAGACCTTCACCGCCGCGGACAAGGAGCACGAGCCGGCGGACACCCGGACCCTCGCCGTCGAGGACGACGAAATGCTCAACGGCTCGCTGCCCCCGGACGCGGTGTGCAAGAAGCTGCGCGAGGAGACGGTCAAGGTCGGCGAGCGCGAGTTCGCCTGCACGGTCTACGAGGTCTCGGTGGGCGACATGAAGCTCACGGCCTGGTACTGCCCCGAGCTGCCGCCGGTGTTCACCGGCGGCAACGTAAAGCTCGAGCGCGAGGTCGAGGGCGTGCCCTCCACGATCACCCTCGTCGAGTACACGCCGGGCAGCGGCGAGTAGCGCCGTCGAGCGGACGCTACCCCCCTCGAGGGGGGCCGGGCCGCTCCCGCGCGCTGAGCAGGGCCCCTCCCAGGCCAATCGCGGAGGAAGCGAGCGGCGTGAGCCGCGCCTGCCTCCGATTCGTGCAGCCCGCCCCGCGAGCGGCGTCAGCCGCGAGCACGCAGCGCGAGCCGCGCCTGCCTCCGATGCGTGCGGCCCGCCCCGCGAGCGGCGCGAGCCGCGAGCGCGCAGCCTGAGCCGCGCCTGCCTCCGATGCGTGCGGCCCGCCCCGCGAGCGGCGTCAGCCGCGAGCACGGAGCGGCGCGAGCCGCGAGCGCGGAGCGGCGCGAGCCGCGAGCGCGGAGCGGCGCGAGCCGCGAGCGCGCAGCCTGAGCCGCGCCTGCCTCCGATGCGTGCGGCCCGCCCCGCGCGCGGTGTGAGCCGCGAGCGGCGCGCGCAGCGCGCGGCGTGAGCCGCGAGCGCGCAGCGTGAGCGGCGCCTGCTCCGATGCGTGCGGTCCGCCCCGCGAGCGGCGTCAGCCGCGAGCGGCGCGCAGCGCGCGGCGTGAGCCGGGAGCGAGCGGCGTGAGCCGCGCCTGCCTCCGATTCGGGCGGCCCGCCCCGCGAGCGGCGTGAGCCGCGAGCGGCGCGCAGCGCGCGGCGTGAGCCGCGAGCGCGCAGCGAGCGGCGCTCTGCCTCCGATTCGTGCGGTCCGCCCCGCGAGCGGCGTGAGCCGCGAGCGGCGCGCAGCGCGCGGGCGTGAGCCGCGAGCGCGCGGCGTGAGCCGCGCCTGCCTCCGATGCGTGCGGCCCGCCCGGCGAGCGGCGTCAGCCGCGAGCGCGCAGCGGCGCGGCGTGAGCCGCGAGCGCGCAGCGTGAGCGGCGCCTCGCCTCCGATCCGTGCGGTCCGCCCCGCGAGCGGCGTCAGCCGCGAGCGCGCAGCGTGAGCGGCGCCTGCCTCCGATGCGTGCGGTCCGCCCCGCGAGCGGCGTGAGCCGCGATGGCGCAGCGCGGCGTGAGCCGCGAGCGCGCAGCGTGAGCGGCGCCTGCCTCTCCGATTCGTGCGGACCGCCCGCGAGCGGCGTCAGCCGCGAGCGCGCAGCGTGAGCGGCGCCCGCCTCCGATGGTGTGCGGTCCGCCCCGCGAGCGGCGTGAGCCGCGAGCGGCGCGCGCAGCGCGCGGCGTGAGCCGCGAGCGCGCGGCGAGCGGCGCCTGCCTCCGATGCGTGCGGTCCGCCCCGCGAGCGGCGTGAGCTGCGAGCGGCGCGCGCAGCGCGCGGCGTGAGCCGCGAGCGCGGCGTGAGCGGCGCCCGCCTCCGATGCGTGCGGCCCGCCCGGCGAGCGGCGTCAGCCGCGAGCGGCGCGCAGCGTGAGGCGGCGAGCGCGGCGCGGAGCGGCGCCTGCCTCCGATGCGTGCGGCCCGCCCGGCGAGCGGCGTCAGCCGCGAGCGGCGCGCGCAGCGTGAGGCGGGAGCGCGCGGCGTGAGCCGCGCCTGCCTCCGATGGGTGCGGCCCGCTTCCGGCGAGCGGCGTCAGCCGCGAGCGGCGCGGCGTGAGCCGCGAGCGCGCGGCGTGAGCGGCGCCTGCCTCCGATGCGCGGCCCGCCCGGCGAGCGGCGTCAGCCGCGAGCGCGCAGCGCGCGCGAACGCGCGCGCGAGCCCTGTGGGGTGGGGCGAGGCTTTGCCCCGAGCCCGGAGGGGCCTGGGACAGCCCCTAGAAACTAGATCTCCGTCGTAGAAGTAGGGCTTGAGGAACTGGGTCTTCTTGCTCGTAGGTCTCGGGGTCGAGGAACCACAGCGTGGCGGAGATCGTGCTCAGGAGCGGGTTGCCGTCCTGGGGGGTGAAGCAGAAGCCGGTCACGGTCTTGCCGTCGGCGCTCACGTGGAGCGAGGGCAGGTTGTAGACGGTCTGGTTCAGGATCCGCCCGAAGTGGCCGTGGTCGCGGCCGAAGGAGAACACCGAGTTCGCGCTCGACTTGTGGGTCTCGGCGACGCGGTCGTTGCCGCGGATCTCGGCCAGGATCTTCTCCAGGCTGGTGGGGCGGTTGAGCTGCACCGAGAACTGGATCGTGTGCATGTACTGCGAGTTGACCTTGAGCGCCGAGGAGAACAGGCCGGGCAGCTCGACGCCGAGGGTCTTGAACAGGTGGTAGACGTCGCGGGCGTGGTGGGTGCCGAAGGTCGGGTCCGAGTGCCGGTTGACCGTGGGGCTGGGGACGAAGGAGCCGTCCTGGGTGATGTCGTTCGAGCGGCGAATGCAGAGGAAGCGCGCGCCCGCGAGGTTGTCCATGTTCCCCTCGGGGAACGCGATCGTCTGCAGGATCACCGCCAGGTTGTGGGTGTTGCAGCTCACGACGTGCAGGAACTTGTCCTCCCCCGGGACGAGGGAGGTGTCGTTGATCCCGCGGGCGTACATCTTGCCGAAGCCGAACTCGCTGCCCTGGGCGATGAAGCCCTTGGTGTTGGCGAGGTACTTCGGGTAGAGGGTGGCCTTGTTCTGGTTGCCGACCGGGGTGCAGTCGATCACGACCGCCGCGCGCTCGAGGGCCTCCTCGAGGGTGTAGGTCGGGTTCATGCCGAAGTCCTTGAACTCCTGCATGCGGTCCTCGTCCACGGCGAGCTTGGCGCCGCGGCGGTCCACCAGGCCCTTGACCTTGCTGCGGTCGGTCTTGAGGGGGGTGCGCTTGTGGAAGATCACCTCGCCCAGGCCGAGCTGGTCGCGGTGCTCACAGAACAGACCGGTCAGGGGCTCGCCGATGGTGCCGGTGCCGATCACGAGGACAGTGTTCGCCATGAGTGCTCCGAAGGTGCGTATGCGGCTGCGGGTCGAGCCCGCGAGCGGAGAGTGTAGCGCTTGCCTCGGCGATGGAAAGCCCGCGAGCAGATCCGCTCGACGCGCGCTCAGCCGGCGAGGATCGCCGCCACGAAGTAGCCCGCCTGGACCAGGATCCAGAGCACGAACAGCCCGGCGAAGATCAGCCAGCCCCGGATCGAGGACTTGCCGTCGCAGTCGGGGCAGGTGTAGCGCCGGAAGCGGTTCTCGACCACGAACTCCTGCTTGCAGGCCTTGCAGGTGCTGGGCTTCCCGACCCATTCCGGATCGTCGGGGTGACGCTCGGGGGCGTGGACCGCCTCCGGGGGGCGGTAGGGGTCGAGGCTCGAGGAGTCACCCATGCCTGCGAGTCTACCCCGTGCGCGAGCAGGGCGCTCAGCCCACCTGGAACGCGCTGAGCAGCATGGGGAGGACCACCGTGAGCAGCAGGTAGAACAGCATGACCACCCCGGCGAGGAGCCAGGTGCGCGGCGAGCCGCTGGCGCAGCGCGGGCACTTGAAGCGCTGGTAGCGGTTGCGCACGACGAAGGTGTCGCCGCAGCCCGTGCAGTGGTTCGTGCGCCCGACCCACCAGGGCTGCTCTCGCTCCCCCGAGGCGGCCGGGCGCTCCGAGGCTCGGACCTGGGGAGCGCGGGGCCGGCGGGAGGGGCTCGGTGCCGCGCCCGTGCGCTCTCCGCAGGCGGGGCAGGAGCCGTGCTCTTCCCAGCAGGGCAGGTGGCTCCAGCTCATGCAGCTCGGGCAGCCGTAGGGCTGGAGCTCGCCGCCGCGCACGTCGGTCAGACAGAACGGGCACTTGGGGTGGTGCACCCGCGGCGACTCGGCGGCGGCGTGCTGGGGCGGGAGTTCCGAGGCGGGGCGTTCCACGCCTCGATCCTACGGTCGCTGTGCAGGCTTTGCAGGACCCTCAGCCACCGACCAGGGCCTCGAGCAGCGAGAGCGCGATCACGGCCGCGATCCCGGCGCGGGCTGACCAGCGGAGTGCGGGCGAGGACGGCCGCGCGGCGGGTAGGGCAGTCGCTGCAGGGCGCCGCGCGGGGTCGGGGGGGCGGCGGCACCCGGTCGGGGCAGCGCGCGCAGGGGACGGCGCGGTCCGGCGCGGGCCTCGCGCCTCGCCGCGCGGGCCCGCGTCGGGGGGACGGTAGGGTCGACGAGTCGACCCCGCCGAAACTACCTTCTTGAGCAGGAGCTGGTCGCTCTGCTTCTCGAGCGCGGTCTTGCGCTTGGGGCGCGCCACGTGGATCGCGTGGCCCAGGGCGTCCTCGGCCGCCTCGAACAGCCCCTCGGCGAAGGTCGGGTGGCTGTGGACGGTGAAGCGCGAGGTCTCGACCGCGGCGCCGAGCTCGAGGGCCAGGGCCGCCTCGGCGATCAGGTCGTTGGCCCGCGGGCCCACGATCCCCACCCCGAGCAGGATCCCGCTCTTGGCGTCGCCGATCACCTTGACCATGCCCGCCGTCGAGTTCTGGGCCATGGCCCGGCCGAGGGCGGCGAAGGGGAACTTGCCCACCATGACCTCGTGGCCCGCGTCCTTGGCCTCCTGCTCGCTGAGCCCGACCTGGGCCACCTCGGGGTCCGAGAAGATCCCCAGCGGCATGGCCTGCCAGTCGCAGAGCGCGGGCTGCCCCGCGATCACCTCGGCCGCGACCACGCCCATCTTCGTCGCGCGGTGCGCGAGGAAGGGCATGCCGGTCACGTCGCCGATCGCGTAGATATGGCCGACGTTGGTGCGGCAGGCGGGGTCCACGGTCACGAACCCGCGGTCCGAGACCTTGACCCCGGCCTGCTCCAGGCCCAGGCCCTTGGAGTTGGGGCGGAACCCGATCGAGACCATGACCTTGTCGCCGACGACCTCGAAGCTGCCCTTGGGCCCTTCGCAGGTGAGCACGGCCTTGCCGCCCTTCTCGCTGAGCGCGGTGGCCTTGCTCCCCAGGTGGATCGTGGCGCCGGACTTCTTGAGCGCCTGCTGCACCGGGCGCACGAGCTCGGGGTCGGTCCCGGGCAGGAGCTGCTCCATGAGCTCGATCACCGTGATCTTGCAGCCGAGCTTGCCGAAGCTCGAGGCCGTCTCCATGCCGATCACGCCGCCGCCCACGCAGATCAGGTGCTCGGGCAGCTCCTCGAGCGACGACCCTCGGCGGTCCACACCAGCGGGTTCGAGCGCGGCATGAAGGGCAGCTCGACCGGGCTCGCGCCAGTGGCGATCACCGCCTGCTCGAGCTCGATCGTCTCCTTGCCCCGCCCTTGAGCGCGACCTCGAGGTCGTGGGCGGTGAAGGTCGCCCGGCCCTCGAGCAGGTCGGTGCCGTTGGCCTTGAGCAGGCCTTTGATCCCGCCGCGGAGCTTGGTGAGGATCCCGTTCTTCCAGTCCCGGAGCTTGGGCAGCTCGACCGGGGCCTGCCCGGTGCCGATCCCGAAGTCCTGGGCGTGGGAGATCTCGGCGCGCAGCTCGGCGGCGTGGATCACCGCCTTGGAGGGAATGCAGCCCCAGTTGAGGCACACCCCGCCGACGTCGCCGGCCTCGATCACCACGGCCTTCTTGCCGAGCTGGCCCAGACGGATCCCCGCGGGGTAGCCGCCGGGCCCTCCGCCGATCACGGCGACTTCGTAGCGCTTGGCCATGTCTCACCTCGGGGGGCGCGCCTCGGCGCGCGCGCGCTCGAGGGAGGGCCCCAGTGGGGGTTCAGTTCGTGCTAGCTGACGTAGCGGTGGGTCTCGAGGATCGCGCGCAGGACCCGGTCCGGGTCCGGCATGTAGACGTCCTCGAGGGTGTAGAACGGGGTGTCGAACCCGGTGACGCGCTTGATCGGCGCCTCGAGGTGCTCGAGCCTTCTCGGCCACGATCGCGGCCAGCTCGCCGCCGAAGCCCGAGGTGCGCTGGGCCTCGTGGACCACGACCAGGCGCCCGGTCTTCTTCACGCTCTCCAGCAGCGACGCCTCGTCGAGGGGCACCAGGCTGCGCAGGTCCAGGACCTCGCAGCTGATCCCGTCGTCGTCGGCGCGCTGCGCGGCCTCCAGGCACACCGGGACCATGGCGCCCCAGCACACCAGCGTCATGTCCGTGCCCTCACGGCGCACCGCGGCCTGGCCCAGGGGCACGACGTAGTCGTCCTCGGGGACGTCGCCCTTGGCCTTGCGGTAGATCGCCTTGGGCTCGAGGAACAGCACCGGGTCGTCCTGGCGCAGGCAGCTCAGGAGCAGGCCCTTGGCGTCGTAGGGCGTCGAGGGGATCACGACCTTCAGCCCCGCGGTGTGGGTGAAGTAGGCCTCGGTCGACTGGCTGTGGTAGTGCCCGCCCTTGATCCCGCCGCCGTAGGGCGTGCGGATCACCATGGGGGTCGTGTACTGCCCGCCCGAGCGGTAGCGCATCTTCGCCACCTCGCTCACGATCTGGTCGAAGGCGGGGTAAATGAAGTCCAGGAACTGGATCTCGGGGACCGGGCGCAGGCCGTAGAGCGCCATGCCCACCGCGGCGCCAATGATCCCGCTCTCGCAGAGCGGGGTGTCCATGACCCGATCCTCGCCGAACTCGGTCTGCAGCCCGTCGGTCGCGCGGAACACCCCGCCGTTGCGGCCCACGTCCTCGCCGAGCACGACGATGTCGTCGTTCTTGCGCATCTCGCTGGCCAGCGCGTCGGTGATTGCCTGGATCAGGGTCAGGGTGGCCATGTCAGGAGCCTCCGGCAGGGTGGGTGTCGCGCAGGCGGCGCTCGACGAAGAGCTCGGCCGCCCGGTAGGAGGAGCGCACCATAGCGCCTGAGGCCACGTAGGAAAACCCGTGGTCGCGGGCGCGGCGCTCGAGGGCCTCGAAGCGGTCGGGGTGCACGAACTCCACGACCTCGAGGTGCTTGGCGCTGGGGCGCAGGTACTGGCCCAGGGTCAGGATCTCGACGCCGACCTCGCGCAGGTCGGCGAAGGTCTGCTCCAGCTCGGCGTCGGTCTCGCCCAGCCCCAGCATGAGCGAGGTCTTGGTCAGCCCCGCCGGGTTCTGGCGCTTGGCCTCGGCCAGTACGTCCAGGCTCTGGCGGTAGCCGCAGCGGGGGTCGCGGACCGTGGGGGTCAGGCGCTCCACGGTCTCCACGTTGTGCGCGAACACCGCGGGCGCCGAGGCGATCACCCGCGCGATCGGGCCGGGCTGCCCCTGGAAGTCGCCGACCAGGGCCTCGACCAGGAGCTCGGGGACCCGAGCGTGCAGCCCCTCGATCGTGCGCGCCACGTGGTCGGCGCCGCCGTCTTCGAGGTCGTCGCGGTCGACCATGGTCAGGACCACGTAGCGCAGCCCGGCCTCGGAGATCAACTGCGCCATGTGCTCGGGCTCGTCGGGGTCCGGCGCCGGCGGGCGCTTCATGGTGCGCACCGCGCAGAACCGACAGCCTCGCGTGCAGATCTCGCCCAGGAGCATGACCGTGGCCGTGCCGCCGGACCAGCACTCGCCCAGGTTCGGGCAGCGCGCCTCCTCGCACACCGTGGCCAGGCCGAGCTGGCGCAGGCGCTGCTTGAGCGCGGCGTACTGCTCGCCGCCGGGCAGGCGGCCCTTGATCCAGGTGGGGAGGCGACGGGGGTGCTGGGTGCGGGCGCTCACGAGGCGAAATCCTACCCTCGCTCCGACGGGCGGACAAGCGCGAGCCCCCGCCGTTACACGTTTCCAGCCCGAGGGTTAGCCCCGTTCTCCGACCGCACGCACCACACCCAGCCCAGGGCCACCGCCAGGGTCGAGGCGCCCAGGACCTCCGCCGGCGGCCAGAGCTTGGGCGCCGCGATCAGGAGCACCCACACCGTCCACAGCCCGAGCTCGCGCCGCGTCGGGTGGCCCAGCAAGCGCTCCGCCGCCAGCGCGGCCGGCAGCGCGAGGAGCACGAGGTGCGCCTTCCAGGTCACCGGGCTCAGCCAGGCGCCGAGGAGCACGCAGGCCAGCGCGCCGTGGCGCGGCCGCCGCCAGAGGGTGTAGCCCAACGCCAGCCCGCCGCTGATCCAGGCCAGGAGCCGGCCGCCGCCGATCGCGTCGGCCACCCCGCAGGCCTGGAGTCCCCGCGCCCCCCAGGCGCTGGCCGCGAGGTTCACGAGGGTCGAGCCCTCCTCGCGCCCCGAGGAGAGCGCCTCCTCCAGGGCGAAGCCGCGCATGCGGGTGACCCAGCTCGCGAGCTCGCCCAGGTAGAGCGCGGGACCATAGAGCAGGGCGGGCAGCGCCAGGGCCACGAGCCCGGTGAGCCCGCAGCTCAGCACCAGCCGCAGCCGCCCCCCGAGGAGATACCACAGGCCCAGGGGCCAGGCGGTGGGCTTGATCACCAGCGCCAGGCCCAGGGCCGCGCCCGCCCAGCCGTCGCGCCGCGCCCGGGCGTAGGCCAGCGCCGCGCACACCAGCCCGACCACCAGCAGGTTCGTCTGGCCGTGGCGCAGGTCGTTCCACACGTAGCGCCCGCACACCGCGAGCACGAGGGCCAGCGCCAGCGCGCGGGTCTCCGGACGCGCGCCCAGCGCCCGGCGCAGGGCGCGGTAGCCGGCGACCCCGCAGGCGGCCATGAGCCAGGGCCAGAGCGCGCGCAGCGCCGCCGGGGAGAGCCACAGGGTGGGGCGCGCCATGAGCGCGAAGGGCGGGGGGTAGGTGTAGCCGCTGTTGGGCGAGCTCGGCTCGCTGCGCACGGCCTTGTAGAGCGGCTCGCGGGCGGCGAACCGCGCCGCTCCGCGCTGGAAGAAGCGGGTGTCGCCGCGCTCGGGCTGCGCGGCGCCGCGGGTGGCCACGAAGCCCAGGAGCAGCACCCCGAGCACCCACCCCAGGACGCGCCCGCGGCGGAGCGAGGTCTCGAGGCCAGAGCTCACGACGCTGAGCGGGCGAGGGCTCCCCGCGGGCTCGTGATCGTCGTGGCGTGCGCTCGCCCGCTCACCGTCGTAGCTCTGGCTCCTGGTCAAGCTCCGCGTCCTCGCATGCGATTCGGAGAACCTGGGACGTCGTGCGGGCGGAGCCCTTCCTGGCTGAAGGGAGGCCGCGCTCCGCCGCTCAGAGTCTCGGCCTTCCGTTCACGGCGTGGCGGCGGCGCTCCAGGGCAGGACCTCGACCTCGGCCCCCGCTGCCAGGGGGGAGGCCGCCGCGCGGGCGCGGGCGGCCTCGAGGCTCGGCGCGCGGTGCAGGTGCCCGCGACGGTCGCCGACGAGGGGGCCGCTGGCGACCAGGGTCCCCGCGGCCAGGGCCGCCGCGCGGAACGCGCGCTCCTGCTCCTCCGCGGCGGCGTCCGGGGGCGTGGGGTAGCGCACGACCTCGAGGAACAGCCCGGCGCTGGCGGTCGCCGGCGGCAGCGCGAGCTGGGCCTCGACCGCGGCGAGCAGGGTCTCGACCTCCGCCAGGCGCCCGGCGCCGACGTGGCCGCAGGCCAGGGACCCGGCCCCCGGAGGGACCACGCCGTAGCCGACGTCGCGCAGGCGCTCGAGGTTCGCCTGGGTCGCGGGGTGCTCCCACATGCGCGTGTTCATGGCGGGGGCCACGAGCTTGGGGCAGCGCACCGCCAGGGCGGTGGTCGTGAGCATGTCGTCGGCGATCCCGTGGGCGAGCTTGGCCAGGCAGTTGGCCGTGGCCGGCGCGACCACGAACAGCTCCGCCGCGTCGGTCAGCGCGATGTGCTCGGTCTGTTGCTCGGACTCCCAGAGGTTCGTGTAGACCCGGTTGCCGGTCAGCCCGAGGAACGTCGCGGGCCCGATCAGCTCGGTCGCGGCCCGGGTCAGGATCGCGGTCACGTCGTGCCCGCGCTGCTGGAGCTGGCTGGTGAGCGCCGCCGCCTTATAGGCCGCGATCGACCCGGTCACACCCAGCAGGATCTTCGCCATGGGACTACGACCTCAGACCTGGAACCAGGCCTTGCACTCGGGCTTGATCCAGTAGATCAGGAGCGGGATCGCGAACACCAGGCAGCAGCAGCTCGTCATGGACAGCGCCAGGAGCACGATCGCGTAGACCCAGGCCCAGCCCTTGCGCGGGAGCCACACCCCCACGGCGTAGAGCGGGCAGAGCACGGCGCCCATGCCCGCGTAGAGGAAGCCCGCGATCAGCGCGTCCTCGGGGCTGTTGCCCGGCTGGCGGCCGAACTCCTCGCGGAACACGAGGAACGCGAGGCCCATGAGCAGCACGAGGAAGTAGACCGCGGCCAGGAGCCCGTTGTAGATCCGCATCCAGAGGATCACCGGCGGGGTGATCCCGGGCGGGTAATACGCGGGCTGCGAGCGCAGCCCGTCGGCGTCGGCTCCGACCGCGTAGGGATCGTCGTAGTCCACGGAGGCCCCTCTCGCTCCAAGCGCCCAGTCTAGGCGCAGCGCGGAGCCTGCCAAGGGGACGCCCACCCCCAAACGAACCCGGCGGGCCCCAGGGCCCGCCGCGCACGAACGAACACGGCGGGCCCGAAGGCCCGCCGTGCGCTGGAGTCTCGACTCGTGGGAGTCGAACTACTCCTTGACCTCGATCAGGACCATGGAGGTGTCCATGGCGCCGCCGGTGGTCTCGCTCTTGATCATGGGCGGGAAGGTGAAGACACCCTCCGGCTTCATGGGGACCCACACCTTGCTGGTGCCGGCGCCGCCGGGCATCTCGGTCTCGGTGACCTTGCAGGTGAACTCCATGTCGCCGACCTTGATGGTCTCGTTCGGCAGCTCCTTGGACTCGACCTTGGGCGCCTCGCCGGTGGTCTCGCCGCCGGTCATCTTCGGGGGCCAGGTCTGAGCGCCGCCCGCGGGCATCTCCTTCATCTCGCCGCCCATGTCGATCACGGTGATCATCTCGTAGGTGATCTCCCCGTCCTTCACGTCGGTGACGCGGTAGATCATCTTCGAGGTGTTGCCACCCGCGCTGGACTCGAACACGTAGTCCTGGCCAGCCTTGACGTGGCTGATGTCCGGGTCGCCGCCGGTGGCAGCCTCGCCACCCTCGGTGCCCTCGCCACCCTCGGTGGTGCCCTCACCACCCTCGGTGCCCTCGCCGCCCTCGGCGGGCTGGGTCGTGGTGCCCTCACCGCTGCCGCTGCCACCCTCGCCACCCTCGGGCGGCGGGCAACCCAGCAGGGTCAGGGACAGGCCCACAGCAACCAAGCTCAGAATGCTCTTCTTCATCGTTAATCCCCCTGCACCCTATCGGTGCATCGGCTTGTGCCGGGGCTCCCGGCGGTTGGTTACAAGAGGCGGGATATTGCAGCACCGAAGGCCGGCTTGCAAGGGGGACTCGCGCACTGCGTCGCAGCGCCGAACCTGCCCCGAACGGAACTCCTGGCGGCGCCGCAGGGTGCGGCGCAGGCAGGCGCCGAAGCGGGGGAGGGATTTCAGGTAGACTCCGGGGTGCGCATGAGACGGGTCTACGCCTGCTGGGCTGCCATCGCCATCGCCGCCGGGCTCGCCCGCGCGCAGACCGTCCGCGATCCCCTCGACGGCGTGACCTCGGTGCTGCCCACGCCCCTGCCCTGGAACCGGGCCGGCGGCGAGGACCCCGACGGCTGCGTGCACAGCGTGGATCCCGACGGCCGCTGGCGGATCGCCGGGCTCGACGACGTGGTCGCCTTCCCGCGCAGCGGGCTGGCCATCGCCCGCGCGCGACTCGGCGCCGCGTTCTCCCCCGAGCAGGCCGCCGCGGTGCGCGAGCTCCTGCGCCGCGCGCCCCCCGCGGGCCCGCCCCTCGCCCAGCGCCACGCCCTGGCGGCCGAGGTCGGGCTGCTCCTCGACGGGGACCCGCTGCAGGCGGCCGACCTCTACCTGCGCGCGGCCTGGGCCGTGCGCGGCGCGGTCGAGATCCCCAGCGCCGTCGACTTCCGCCCTCGCGACCCGGAGGAGGGCTTCGCGCGCCTGACCGAGCTCGAGCGCGACCTCGACCGCGAGCAGAGCCAGGTCCACGGGATCGACCGGATCCTGGACCTGCTCGACGACGCCCGCCGGGACCTGGGGCGGCTCACGCCGCCCTCCGTCGCCGGGCGCCTCGCCCGCGAGGAGCTGCGCCAGGCCCTGTTCGCCGTGGAGCAGGAGGCGCTGCGGCTCAAGGCCGAGCTGCCGCCGGAGGTCCAGGGCCCGGCCCCCGCCGAGCGCTACGTGCTCCTGGCCTGGGCCGCGCAACGCCTGGGGCTGCGCGAGGTCCGCGACCGCTGGCTGCGGCGGGCGAGCGCGGCCTTCGGCGAGCGTCAGCAGCCCCGGGTGCAGGCCCTGGAGGCGGCCTTCACCGCCGAGGACGCCCTCCTAGCGCGGGCCGGCGAGCTCTACGCCCAGGCCCTGGCCGCGGGGCTGGACCCCGCCAGCGAGGCGCGGGCCGCCTGCCTCCTGGGCGAGACCCAGCGGCGCCGCGGGCTCGACCCCGCGACCGCCTACGCCCGCGCGGCCGCGGCGGCCCCCGACGCGCCCGGCGGGCGCCGCGCGCGGCAGCTCCTGGAGCGCCTGCGGTGAGCGGGCCCAGCGGCCGCTGGCAGTCGCCGGCTCAGAGCCTGGCCAGCGAGGCGCCCCCGGCCCAGCGCCGCGGGGGGTGGTTCGCCTTCACCGTGCTGCTCCTGGTCGCGCTCCTGGTCCTGTTGTTCGCGCAGCTCTTCCGCGAGACCCAGGAGCTGCTCACCCAGGAGGAGGTCCAGCGTCGGCACCAGGAGCTCAGCCAGGCGGCGCGGGACCTGACCCGCAAGCTCGACGACGCCTACCAGCTCGTGGCCGACGTGCGCGACGACCCCGAGGCCCGCGCGCTCGAGGGCGCGCCCAGCCTGAGCCAGGTCCAGGCGCTGCACGCGGCCTTCGCCGACGTGGCGGGCGACCGGGCGGTGGTGCGCCTGACCCTGTTCCTCGAGGCGGGGGAGCCCCCGCTGCTCGCCTTCCGCCGCGACGGCGGCGCGCCCCCGCCCCTGGGTCAGGGCGAGCTCGCGCCGGTGAGCTCCCTCGAGGCCAGCCGCGTGCGCTGCGTCCTCGACGGCGCGCGGATCCACGTCGAGACCCGGGTCGGCCAGGCCCAAGGGCTCTTGCGGGCCGAGCTCGACGCCGCCGCCGAGCTGACCCAGATCACCGAGGCGGTGGGGGAAGGCGCCTACGCCCTGGCCACCGACGGCGGCGAGCTCCTGCTCTCCGGCCCCGCGGGGGTCGACGGCGCGGCGCTGGTCGACCGCACCCTGCGCGACGACCGCAGCCGGCTCGAGGCCCAGGGCGTGCTGACCTCGCTGCGCCTGGGGCGCCCGCGCTGGCGGCTGGTCGTGCTCTCGCCGACCAAGACCGCCTCCAAGCTTCTGGCCCAGCTCGGCCCGACCATGGCGCTCGCGGCCGGGGTCCTGGCCTTGACCCTGGTGATCGGCCTCGGCGGCGCCGAGGCCCGCGCCCGCGCGAGCTACCTGCAGCAGAGCCTGGGGATCTCCGCGCGCCAGGAGGCCTTCCTCCAGGGCGTGTTCGACGCGATCACCGACGTGCTCGTGGTCGTCGACCGCGAGCTGGCCGTCGTCCGCTCGAACCGGGTCGCGCGCAAGCGCTACGGGCGCGACCTGGTGGGCCAGGCCTACGCCGACGCCTTCCGCGCGCGCAGCGACGACGTGGCCCGGGAGGCCGCGGGCCTGCACCAGGTGCTGGAGTCGGGGCAGCCCCACTTCGCCGAGCTCGAGAGCCCGGGCGGCACGGTGTGGGAGCTGGCGCAGTTCCCGATCTTCGCCGCCGACGGCCGGGTCGGCGGCGTGGTCGAGGTCGCTCGCGACGTGACCCAAATGCGCCAACTGCGCGTGCAGCTCGTGCAGTCGGAGAAGCTCTCGACCCTGGGCGAAATGGCCGCGGGGATCGCCCACGAGATCAACAACCCCGTGGGCGTGATCAGCATGTTCGCCCAGCTGCTCTCGGAGGAGATCGAGGAGACCCTGGGCCAGGGCGACGCCCTGGAGAAGGCGAAGACGATCGAGGAGCAGGCCACCGCGGTCGGGGACATCGTCAAGAACCTGCTGCGCTTCGCCCGCAAGAGCGAGGGCGAGCGCCAGACCTTCCCCGTGACCCACTCCCTCGAGCGCGCGCTGAAGATCGTGCGCCACCAGAAAATGGCCCGCGAGCTGGAGATCGTGGAGGACTACCCCGCGAAGATCCCGCAGGTCACCGGCGACGAGGCCCAGCTCGCCCAGGTCGTGCTCAACCTGATCGTGAACGCGACCCACGCCATGGAGGGCCAGGGCACCCTGCGGCTCGAGGTGCGCGCGGTGAGCGGGAGCGAGGAGCCCCCGGGCCAGCGCTTCGGCGGGCCGGTCCAGGCCCCGCGCCGGGTGTGGCTCGCCGTCGCCGACACCGGCGGCGGGATCGAGGGGGTGAACCTCGAGCGGGTGTTCGAGCCGTTCTTCACCACGAAGTCCGTGGGCGAGGGCACGGGGCTCGGGCTCTCGGTTAGCTTTGGGATCGTGCGCGAGCACGGCGGGTGCATGTGGGTCGACTCGGAGCTGGGCAAGGGCACCCGCTTCACCCTGGACCTGCCGGCCGCGGTGGAGGTGGAATGACGAAGCCCCGGGTCCTGATCGTGGACGACGAAGCCGCTATGCGCATGGGGCTGGTCGAGGTGCTCAAGCGCGCCGACTACGAGGTCGAGGCCGTCGAGGACGGCGAGCAGGCGATCGCGCGGATCGACAAAGGCGGGCTGGACGTGGTCGTGACCGACCTGCGCATGCCCCGGGTCGACGGCATGGAGGTCCTGCGCCACGCCCGCGAGCGCGACCCGAACCTCTTGGTCTACATGATCTCGGCCCACGGCGACGTGCCCACCGCGGTCGAGGCCATGAAGCACGGGGCCCAGGACTTCATTCAGAAGCCGTTCAAGATCGGCGACGTGCGCGCGCGGATCAAAGCCGGCCTCGACAAGCGCGAGCTGACCCAGACCGGCAAGGTCAGCGTGCCCCGCCCGCCGACCCCCCAGGGCGACGTGGCCGCGGGGGTCGTGGACGACGCGATCTGGGAGGACTTCCCCCGGATCGTCGGGCGCTGCGAGGCCCTGGCCCGGGTGCTGCACACCGTCAAGAAGGTCGCGAGCTCGCCGCTCCCCGTGCTCGTGCGCGGCGAGACCGGGACCGGCAAGGAGCTGATCGCCCAGGCCCTGCACCGGCTCTCGGGGCGCAAGGGCCCGTTCGTGGCGACCACCGGCCAAATGCCCGAGGGCCTGATCGAGAGCGAGCTGTTCGGCCACGTGAAGGGCGCCTTCACCGGGGCCGACCGCGACAAGGTCGGCTACTTCGAGGCCGCCGAGAACGGGACCCTGTTCCTCGACGAGCTCGGCGACCTCCCGGCCCAGGTGCAGGTCAAGCTCCTGCGCGCGATCCAGGAGAAGGAGATCGTGCGCGTGGGCGAGAGCAAGCCGCGCAAGGTCAACGCCCGGCTCGTGGCCGCGACCTGGCGCGACCTCGACGCCGAGGTCAAGGCCAAGACCTTCCGCGAGGACCTGCTCTACCGGCTGAACGTGCTCACGCTCTGGCTCCCGCCCCTGCGCGAGCGCGGCGAGGACCTGCTGCTCCTGGCCGACGCCTTCCTGCGCCGCGCCGCCGAGGAGAACGGCCGCCCCGGCCTCCGCTTCAGCGACGACGCCAAGCAGGCGATCCTGGCCCACGCCTGGAAGGGCAACGTGCGCGAGCTCGAGAACGCCTGCATGGGCATGTCGGTCCTCGCCGCCGAGGACCTGCTCACCGCCGCCGACGTCGAGCTCGCCCTAGGGTAGGGCTCGAGTCGTGCTACTCGGTTGCGGCCTCGCCCTTCGGCGCGGCCCGAGGGAGGGCCTCGTCGAGTCGGGTGACGAGCTCCTGGTCGGTCAGCTTCTCGGCCAGGAGGTCGGCGACGACGTCCAGGGCAGCCTCGTTTGCGACCTGCAAGCGGGCGACGAGCGCCACGGCAGCGTCCCCGACCCGCTTGGTCAACTGGCGGGCGAGCGTCTTGCGCTGGCCCGCGGCTTCGCCACGCTGATAGATCGTCGAGCCCATGAGCAACTCCTCTGGCATTCTGGCGATTCGGCAGTTAGAGCGTGAGCCAGGCGTGATCGCCGCGGTGTCCGCAGAGCTGGATCGCTGGGCTCTTGCCGTCGGCTAGTCCTGCTGCTTGGTGTAGACGAGGCGCATGAGCACGACCTCGGCGCCGTCGGGGCCGACCTCGGACATGCTGACCTTCATGACCCCGGCCTTGCGGTCGTAGTGGGTGGTCGAGCGCACCTGCTTGGTCTGGCCCGGGCCGCGCTCGGGGGCGGGGGAGGTCCCGGTGTAGTTCAGCGCGCCGGTCGTGGGGTCGAGGTCGCCCTCCATGGTCAGCACCCAGGTGCTCATGGAGTCGATCCAGGTCGAGACGTACTTGCCCTTGATCTTGTCGTAGGCCTCGATCCCGATCCCCTCGAAGCGCTCGCCCATGAAGTCGCCGGTGAACACCTGGCGCACGTAGCGTCCGCCGAGCAGGACCTCGAAGGTCGCCTGACCCTTGCTCTGTAGCATGGGCTGGCCGGGGCCCACGAAGAACTCGCCCTCGACGTCCCAGTTGCCCGCCATGGCGGTCAGGTGCTCGTGCTCGGGGCCCGGGGTCCCGAGCTCGATCAGCGCGGCCATGTCCGGGTCCGGCTCCTGGGCGAGCAGGGGGCAGGCGAGGAGGAGGAGGGCGAACGCGATCCGGATCATGGGAGCTCCTGCGCGGCCGGCTCGTGCGCGGGCCCGCGGCGCGATCCTCGCCCCCCCGCCGCGCGGGCGCCAGTGCGCCTCGCCGTCGGCCCGGGTAGGCTCGCCCCGGAGGAGGGGAGCATGCCCGCCGTACCCAACGCCGTGGTGCTCGTGAGCACCGCGCCCGACGCCGAGGTCGCGGGCGCCGTCGCCCGGGGCCTGGTCGAGGCCCAGCTCGCCGCCTGCGTGAACGTGGTCCCCGGCGTGCGCTCGATCTACCGCTGGCAGGGCGAGGTCCACGACGACGCCGAGCTGCTGCTGGTGATCGAGACCACCCCCGCGCTCCAAGCGCGCTGTATCGCGGAGCTCGAGAGGTTACACCCCTATGACGTGCCCGAAGCCCTGGCGCTCCCAACGCACGGCGGCTCCCAGGCGTATCTGGCCTGGATCCACGAGGTGACTCAGTGATCGGCCGCGCCCTGCTCTCGACCTTCCTCCTCGCCTGCGCCTGCGTCGGCGCCCGCGCCCAGGAGGCGCCTACCCAGGACGCCCCCGCCGCGCCCGGCGTCGGCGATCGCCTCGAGGCCCTGCGCGCCGCGGCCTTCGCCCCGGAGCGCCTGGCCCAGCGCCGCGCGCGGCTGGTCGAGTCCTTGCCCGAGGGCGCGGTGGTCGTGGTCGGGAGCCCGGCCCCCACCAACGACACCTGGAGCTACCGCCCCGCCCCCGACTTCCGCTACCTCAGCGGCCTCGAGGAGTCGACGGTGGTCCTCGTGCTCGCCGACGGCGTGGACCTGGCCTTCGCCCCCGCGCGCAGCCGGCGCCACGAGCTCTGGAACGGCGCGCGCCTGGCGCCGGGCACGCCCCAGGCCAAGGCGCTGGGGTTCGAGGCGGTCGTCGACCGCGCCGAGCTCACGAAGCGCCTGCGCGGGCTCCTCGACGAGGAGGGCGCCGAGCTCTACCTGAGCGGGGTCACCGCGGAGGACCTGGGCCTCGGCGACCACGACGCCGAGCCCGCGGGCCCCGCGATCGCGGCGCTGCGCCAGGTCAAGGACGAGGCCGAGGTCGCGCTGCTGAGCCACGCGATCGACGCCACCGCGGCGGCGCTGACCGAGGCGATCCGCTCGCTGCGCCCCGGGCTCTACGAGTTCGAGGTCCAGGGGGTGATCGAGTACCTGTTCACACGCTACGGCGCTCAGCGCGAGGGCTTCGCCACGATCGTCGGCGGCGGGCCGAACTCCTGCGTGCTGCACTACGTGAAGAACCGCCGGCGGCTCGAGGCCGGCGACCTGGTGGTCATGGACGTGGGCGCCGAGGCCTACGGCTACTCCGCCGACGTGACCCGCACCGTGCCGGTCTCCGGCACGTTCACCCCGCGCCAGCGCGAGATCTACGAGCTCGTGCTCCGCGCGCAGCGCGCGGGGATCGAGGCCGTGAAGCCCGGCGCCACCGTGCGCGAGGTGCACCGCGCCGCGGCGAAGGTGATCCAGGACGCGGGCTACGGCGCCTCGTTCCCCCACGGCACCTCCCACTGGCTGGGCCTCGACGTCCACGACGTGGGCGACTACGGGCGCAAGCTCGAGCCGGGCATGGTGCTCACCGTCGAGCCCGGGATCTACCTGCCCGAGGAGTCCCTGGGGGTGCGGATCGAGGACGACGTGCTCGTCACCGAGACCGGGCACCGGGTGCTCTCCGCCGGCGTCCCCCGCGACGTCGAGGCGCTCGAAGCGCTCCTCGACCGCGAAGGCCTGGGCAACCGCCCCGTGACCCCGCTCCCCGGGCCGCCCGCCGCCCAGGGCGAGGACGACGAGCCCCGCCGCTTCTAGCCAGCTTCCTGCAGGCTGCATCGCCAGGGCCGGGGCGCGCGGTTACCGTGCACTCGGGGCAGGGGAGGATTCCGGTTAGCGACGACGTCGGCGCCATTGGGCCCCAGCTCGCGGGGTATCGCATCCTGCGTCCCCTGGGCCGGGGAGGAACGGGCAAGGTCTACCTCGCGCGCCAGGAGCGCCTGGATCGTCTGGTCGCGATCAAGGTCCTGGACAGCGAGCTCGCGGACGAGGAGGGGTTCATTCAGCGCTTTTCGCTGGAGGCCCAGGCCGCGGCCATGTTCCAGCACCCCCACGTGGTCCCGATCTACGACGCGAGCCACGACGCCCCGAGCAACACCCACTTCATCGCCTTCGAGTACATGCCCGCGGGCTCCCTCGAGGACCTGCTCGCGGTCCAGGAGCGGCTCAGCGAGCGCCGCGCGCTGGAGATCGTGCGCGCGATCGCCGACGCGCTGGCCTTCGCCGAGGACCGCAAGCTGCTCCACCGCGACGTGAAGCCGGGGAACATCCTGCTCAGCGCCGACGGGACCCCCAAGCTCTCGGACCTCGGCCTCGCCCGGCGCACCGACCAGGGGCCGGGGAGCATGACCCAGGCCGGCATGGTCGTGGGCACGCCCTACTACATGGCGCCGGAGCAGGCGCTCGGTCGCGTCGACCTCGACATTCGCGCGGACATCTACTCCCTCGGGCTCTGCCTGTGGCGCATGCTCACCGGGCTGATCCCCTTCGTCGGGCCCGACGAGAAGCGCCCGAGCGTGATCGAGGCCCTCACCCGGCGCCTGAGCGAAGAGCTCCCGGACGTGCGCAGCGTGGCCCCCGAGGTCTCCGAGCGCACCGCGGCGCTGCTCAAGGGCATGGTCGCCCGCCGGCGCCAGGAGCGCTACCGCACGGCGGCCCAGGTCCGCGAGAACGTGGCGCGGATCCTCGCCGGCGAGGGCGTGGCCGAGCCCTCGGTCACCGACTCCGCCGACCACCTCCCCGCGACCCGCGCCGCGGCCAAGCGCGCCGTCGCCCGCGTGGTGGGGAGCGACCCCGAGGACGCCGCGCTGCCGACCCGTCGCACCCCCTGGCTGGCCCTCGCCGCGACCCTGGGGGTCGGGATCCTGATCGGCGCCGCGCTGAACAGCAGCTTCGGACGTCGCCCGCCGGAGGCCGTGGGGCGCCTGCCCCAGGACCCCGCCCCGGCGCTCGACGGCCCCGAGGCCACCCCCGCGGTCGACCCTCCCGCCGATCCTTCGCCCCCGCTGGACCCGCCGCCTCCCGACCCGGTCCCGGTCCCGGTCGACCCCACGCCGTCGGAGCCGCCGCCCGAGGACCCGCCGACCGTCGAGCCCACGCCCGAGGAGCCGGAGGTCCCGGAGGAGTCTGCGGAGCCCGTCCCCGAGGACCCGCCGCCTCAGCCGGAGGACCCCGCGCCGCCCGTCGAGCCGCCGGCCGAGACTCCGCTGATCCTGGGGCCGCCCCTGGAATACACCCCCGAGCGCGCGAGCGAGCTCTCGCTGGCCCTGCTCACCCGCCGCGACGAGGGCGTGGGCCAGCTCGCGCGCTTGACCGAGTTCGAGCGCGACCCGGCCGGGCGCGCCTTCGTCGCCGCCATGCGCGACGCCGTCGCGGTCAGCGACGGGTCTCAGCCCTGGAGCGCGCGGCGGCGCGGCCTGCGGACCCTCGTCCCTCTGCTCCGCGACCTGCCCCCGGGCGCCGGGCGCTCGGCCCGCACCGTGCGCGCCGAGTTCGGGCGCTGGGAGCAGGTGCTGGACTGCGCCCTGGCCCTGCGCGCGGCCTGCGCGCAGCCCGCGGGGCGCGAAGGCGTGCTGGAGCTGTTCGCGGAGCTGCCCCCCGAGCTCGGCTACCAAGCGCTCGCGCGCCGGATCCTCGACCTCGTGGAGCGCGTGGACAGCACCCGCAACGCGCTCACCCCGTCGGAGCGCGCCGCGCTCACCCGTGAGCTCGAGGGGCTCCGCAGCGACCTGAGCCAGACCGCCCTGGGCGGGGTGCTCCACGACGAGCTGAGCTGCCTCTACGCGCTCACCGAGCGCCTGCTCCAGGACCCGCGCAGCGCGCTGATCGAGGCCCTGGACCGCGTGCGGGAGGCCCACCCCGAGAGCGCGCTGGTCGCCGCGCGCTTGCGCGAGGTGCCGACCGACGGCGCGCTCAGCGACATGCCGGGCGGGGCCGCGATCCTGCGGCTGGGGCGGGCGCCGGAGGACCTGGTCCTCGACGTCGGCGGCGTGGTCCTCGAGCTGCGCGCCCACGTGCTGCGCCTGGGGGATCAGCGCCTGCAGTTCGACTGGAGCAAGCCGCGCAAGGTCTACGTCGCCCCGCGCGCGCGACAGCTCCTCGTGCGGATCCCCGACGGCGACCCGCAGGAGGTCGTGCTGGAGCGGGAGTTCGCCCCGGAGGTCGCCTTCACGGTGCAGGGCGCGCAGCCCGAGCTGGTGGGGCTCGAGCTCCTGCGCCGGCCGTCGAAGGACGGGAGCTACCGACCGCGGCGCGGCGAGGCGCTGCGCGCCCTGCTCGAAGAGTAGTAACTCCTGCTACGAGCGAGCCTCAGCAGCTTGACGCTCCGTCGAGTCCGTGAGACCGTCAAGGACTGACCCGCGATCCGTGGGGGGGGAGGCCTCGTGCGCTCGGTTTTCTGTGCTCTGACCCTGGGCTGCGCCGCGTTGGCCGTGGCCCAAGACTCGCCCCTGGACCAGGCCCTGGCCAAGCAGGTCAACCTCACCTTCCGCCGCACGCCGCTGGTGCACGTGCTGGACGCGCTCCAGGAGCGCTCCACCGGGCTGAACCTGGTGGCGGACCCCGCGGTCCTCGCGCGCCCGCTGTTCGTGAGCACCACCGGCGAGGAGACCAGCGTGCGCGCGCTGCTGGAGCAGGTGGTCGAGGAGCAGGGCCTCGAGACCACGCGCTGGGCAGGCGCCCTGGTCGTGCACCTCCCGGGTGAGGGGCCCCAGGGCACGCCGTCTACCGGCAAGGGCAACAAGGTGCTCGAGGACCCCGTCTCGGTCACCTTCATGAACCTCTCCCTGCTCGAGACCGTGGATCGCCTCAAGCGCTACCCGATCCAGGTCGAGCTCTCGACCCGCGCCCGCGTCGCCGTCCAGCGCTCGGGCGTGCGCATGCGCTTGCGCCTGCGCGCGCTCCCGCTGCGCCAGGTGCTCGACCACGTCGCGCGTCAGGCCGGCCTGGAGTGGACGCTCACCGGGGAGTCGGGGGTCGAGTTCGACGCGCCCAAGACTGGCGGCGGCCTCGACCTCACCGTCGACACGATCGACCGCGTGCGCGACCCGCAGGAGGACTTGCCCAAGCTGCTCGAGGACCTGAAGAAGCCGGGCATGCGCAGCGGCGCGGCGCGCCGGCTGCTGGCGATCGGCCCCGACGCGGCCCAGCCCCTCGCCGACCTCCTCGAGAGCGAGGAGGACCCCGACGTGACCCGCGCGGCCCTCGAGGTCCTCGGTCAGGTCGGGAGCAACGACCAGCACGAGGTCGTGCTCAAGATCTTCCGCGATCCGCGGCGCTCGCTGGAGGAGCGCGTGGCCGCCGGGTTGGCCCTGGGCAACATGCAGGCGGTCGACGCGATCCCGTCGCTGATCGCCGCCCTGGACCACAGCTGGTTCTCCGTCTCGGAGACCGCGCGTCAGGCCCTGGTCAAGATCAAGGGCCCGGTCACCGAGAAGCTGGCCGGCTACTACAAGCGCGAGGTCCAGAAGCCCGACGGGCGCGAGGGCCTGATCTACCGCGGGCTCCTGATCTTCGGCGAGATCGGCGACGAGACCGGGACCAAGGTCCTGCTCGAGGCGCTGGCCACCAACGACGGACCGCGCGAGGTCTCGATCAAGCACCACGCCGCGATCGGCCTGGGCATGACCGGCAACCCCGAGGTCGTCGAGCCCCTGATCGAGGCCATGACCCTCGCCGAGGACAAGCGCCAGTTCCAGGTGGTCAACTACATTGGCCGCTCGCTGACCTGGCTCACCGACGCCGAGAACCCGCCCCGCGCCGTCGAGTGGCGCGCCTGGTGGGAGAAGGAAGAGGCGCGGATCCGCGCGCGCAACGCGCGCGCCAAGGAGCTGCGCGAGGCCGGCCTCGACGTCGAGGTCAAGCCCGACCTGGGCGACCTCAAGGTGCCCAAGCCCGGGAAGTAGCGCGCGGGTGGCCTCCAGCCTCGGAGGCTCGCTGCGTCGCGTGCTCGAGGCGCTGCGGGTCGGCGACGACCTCGAGCGCCTGGGCCACCTGATCCGCCGACGCCTGGGGGACCTCTCGCCGGCGAGCCTGCCGCAAGGGCCGCCCCGGTCCTTGCCCCAGCTCGACGAGCTGCTCGAGCACGCCGACCCCCGGCTGGACCTGGGCTACGCGGCCTCGCTCCTCGCCTGGGAGGACGCGCCTCACGCCGTGGACGTGCCCCGGGTGGTGGCCCGGATCCGGGTGCTGGGCGCGACGCTGCGCGCGCAGCTCGGCGGGCGCACGACCCCCGAGGCCCAGCTCGAGGTCGCCAACCGGCTGCTGTTCGACGTGCTGGGCTGGGAGCCCGCGGCGTCGCGGGAGACCAAGCGCGGCGAGAACCGCCTGGGGGACCTGCTCCTGCCCTACGTGCTCGAGCGCGGGCGCGGTCACTGCGTGGGCCTCTCGGTGGCCTACCTCGCGGTGACCCAGAGCGCGGGGCTCCCGGTGTTCGGGGTCTCGGTGCCCGGGCACTTCTTCGTGCGCTACGACGACGGGCGGCAGCCGCCGGTGAACGTCGAGGTCACGGCGCGGGGGGCGAGCCTGCCCGACGCGCACTACGTGCAGCGCTTCCAGATCCCCGAGGCGCTGGTCGAGCGCGGGGTCTACCTGCAGAACCTGAGCACGCGCGAGGTGCTGAGCGAGGTGCTCAACAACCGCGCCAACGTCTACTGGGACCGCGGCGACCCCGAGCGCGCGGCCCGCGACCTGGACCGGGTGACCCGGGTCAGCCACGGCTTCAGCCGCGCGCGGCTGGGGCGCGGGTTCATGGCCAAGGTCCGCGGCGACTACGCGCGGGCGCGGCGCGAGCTCGAGGGGGCGCTGGCGATCGAGCCCGGGCTGGCCCGGGCCGAGCTGCTCCTGGGCGAGATCCACCTCGAGCGCGGCGAGCTGGAGCAGGCCCACGAGCGCTTCCACCGCGCGGCGGAGGGGCTCGACCACCCGCGGGCGCTGACCACCCTCGGCCGCGTCGAGAGCCGGCGCGCCGACTACGCCGCGGCGATTCGCTGGCACCTGCGCGCGACCCAGGCCGACCCGGGCTGCCACGTGGCCTGGAACAACCTGGGGGTCGCGCGGCTGGCCCTGGGCCTGCGCTCCGAGGCGCTCAAGGCCTTCGAGAAGGCGCGGCAGCTCGCGCCGGAGTTCCTCCCGGCGGCGGAGAACCTGCTGCACGCTCGGCGGCGGGGCGGGCCGGTAGGCTTCGGCTCCCGCGGCGCGTTCCGCTGGATCTGCCGGCGCTACGAGGAGGCGATCCAGGCCGCGCCGCGCAACCAGCGCCTGCGCGGGCGCTACGTGCGCTTCCTGCTCGAGTGCGGCGCGCGCGAGGAGGTCGCGAGCCGCGTCGCCCGCGAGGGCCTCGCCCCGGAGCCCACGGTGCGCGCGCTCGAGACCCTGGCCCTCGTGCGCCGCAAGCAGGGCCAGGGCGCCGAGGCCGCGCGCCTCCTGCGCCAGGCCCTCGAGCTCGACCGCGCCCAGGGCGGCCTGGACCAGGCGCGGCTCAGCGGGCTGGTCGCCGCCGCCCAGGCGGGCACCGCGCCGGAGGCCCCGCGGTCCTAGCCGAGCTCCGCCGAGTCGTGGTCGAGCAGAGCTCCGCCGAGTCGTGGCCGAGCAGAGCTCCGCCGAGTCGGGGTCGAGCTGGCGTCGCCGGGAGAGGAACACGGAAGACACGGAAGACACGGAAGTCCCGCGGGACCCAGGTTGCCTTTGGGCTGCGACCCCAGACACGGAAGCTCCGTCGACGCCCCACCGCTCCACTCGTTGCGCTGAGGGGGGTGAGCTTACGAGGGGACAGGCGGCGACCTGCGACTCGACGGAGGAGCGGGCTATGTCCCCTAGGGCGACCTGCGGCTCGACCGAGAGGGCAGGCTATCCCCGATAGGGCGACCTGCGACTCGACCGAGAGGACCGGGCTATCCCCTATAGGGCGACCTGGGACTCGACCGAGAGGGCGGGCTATCCCCCATGGGGCGACCTGCGACTCGACCGCGAGGGCGGGCTATCCCCGATAGGGCGACCTGCGACTCGACCGCGAGGGCGGGCTATCCCCGATAGGGCGACCTGGGACTCGACCGAGAGGGCGGGTTATCCCCCATAGGGCGACCTGCGACTCGACCCAGAGGGCGGGCTATCCCCCATAGGGCGACCTGCAGGTCGAGTCGCGAAGTCCTTATTCCCCAAGGCCAGCAGGCCGCGGCTGCGCGGGGCGCGCCTGGAGAGACCCCTTGTCAGCCGTGCACGGCTCGCGAACCGTGGGGGTGTGGACGAGGACGCGCCGATCACCCTGGGGATCTACGTTGGCGGAGAGGCCGTGGAGGCGGTCAGCTCCAACGGCCACGAGACCGTGATCCGCACCGCGAACACCCAGGACCGGGGCGCTGGCTCGAGCTCACGGTCTACGGCGTGGACGTCGAGCCTGGGGGCGAGCTGCGGGCGGCGGTGACCTTCGTGCGGGGCACGACCCGGGAGCAGGAGTTCACCCTGCGGCGGGAGGCCCGGCGCGCGGGGTTCCACCGGGTGCTCGTGGTCCCGGCCCTGGACGCGGCGCGGCGCGGGTTGCGCGGCGGGGTCGGGCGCAACGTGCCCTTGATCCTGCTCGACACCGAGCGCAGCCAGCTCGGGGTCGGGAGCCAGCACGACTGGGTGCGGCCGATCCCCGGGCGCGAGGCGCGGGAGCTCGCGGTCTCGCTGCGCTGCATGCTCAAGCCGCTCCCGCCGCGGGAGCGACGGGAGCGCCTGGAGCGGGTGGTGGTCGCCGCGCCGGAGCCGGTCCTCGAGCGCTTCGGCCGGCGCGGGATCGAGGAGGAGCTGGAGGCGATCGGCGCGGAGCGGGTCGAGTTCCACGAGGAGACCCTGGCCCTCGCCCGCGGCGCCCTGATCTCGGCTGCCCGCGCACCCGAAGCGCGCTGGAGGCGGGTCTCCCGGCGTTAGCCACTGCCACGCAGTCGCTTACGCGGCAGCGGGGGGGGCCTGGGACCGCCGCCGGGCCGCGGGCACCGCATTCGAACCCCCTGCAGCCCAAGGGATTAAAGGAAATTTCCGCGGGAAGTCTCGGTTCGGGGTTTCGAGGAATGTTTGATAGGCTGGCCGCCCCGCCCCGCGTGAACCAAGGCGGAGCAACCGGTTGTGAGGCGACCGGGGTGTCGGGCAGGCCCGGCCGAGGAGGTTCGAAATGCGGCAAGACAACGAACGCGGCTCGATGCTCGTGGTGGCGCTGGGGATCCTCACGCTCCTGAGCGTGCTGGCGATCACCTTCGTCTCCCTCATGCGCCTCGAGCGCCAGGCGTCGAAGAACTACGTCGACACGGTGCGCGCGCGGCTGATCGCCGAGGGCGGGCTCGAGACGGGCATGGCGCTCATGAAGCGCCTGGCCGGGACCGAGTCCTACTCGGACCCGAACTCCCCGCACATTTACGCCGACGGCAACTACGCCCTGCCCCTCGAGGAGTCCCTAGCCGCGCGGCCCGGCGACCCCAACTACGACCCCTCGCGGCGCGCGAGCTTCGCGGGCGGGCTCGAGATCCTCGGCCAGACCTACACCAACGGCGAGGACCGCTACAAGATCAAGGTCATCGACGCCCAGACCCAGTTCAACCTGAACAGCGTCTACGACGTGGTCAACGACGTGGACCACGGCTACGTGCGCTTCCTCGACGCCCTGGGCGTGGCGATCTCGCGCCGCGTGGCCACCGGGACCTCGGGCACCGGGCGCAACCCGATCCTCCACGCCCGCTTCCCCAAGGGCGACCCCAACGCCAAGCGCGGCGGCGAGGCGATCTACGCCTTCCGCCTCAGCCGCGAGGGTCAGCGCTTCAACTCCAAGACCGAGCTGACCGAGGTCCTGGCCACCGAGGAGGACTACATCCTCCTGCGCGACTACGTGACCACCAAGAGCTGGTTCGACCCGCACACCGTCAGCGCCAAGTCCCAGACCCTGCTCGGCCCCTCGGGCAACCGCCAGACCATGAAGGCCTGGTCCGACGTGGTCGACACCGGCAAGCGCAGCCCGATCAACGTCAACCTCGCGACCAAGGAGGTCCTCGCCGCGAACCTGGCCGGGATCGGCGGCCGCGGGATCTTCCTCTACACCGGCGACTACGCCACCCGCGACCAGCGCCTGCAGGACATCGACGCCGGCACCATGTTCGCGGACGCGACCTCGGGCATGAAGGAGGAGACGGAGTACGGCACCGTGCCCGTGCTCGTCTACTTCGCGCCCTTCGGTTTCCAGCCAGGCACCGCCCCCGCCGACCCGCCCAAGATCCACGGGTCGCTGCAGCTCGCGGACATGATCCACCAGCAGGTGCGCAACCGCCCCTTCCAGAACTTCCAGGAGTGGGAGGAGTGGGTCGATCGCAACGTGACCGACGGGCTGATCACGTCCATGCGCGACCCCGACGGCGTGTATCAGTTCCCCCGCCCCGACGACGCGGCGCTGCCGATCTTCCGCCTGAACCACGACCTGCTGACCGCGAGCCCGTCCCCGGCGGACGTGCGCAATCACCCCCGGTTCCGCCCCTGGTTCTTCAACGCGGTGCGCTCGCTGCTCAAGGCGAACTTCAACCCCAACGCGCGGCTCTCGAGCTGGAACCCCGACGACGCGCTCTACATGGAGATCGACAAGGGCGGGCTCCTGTTCCCCAGCAACCCGACCAACCCGGGGGCCGGCACCGACATGCCGCGCTACCAGACCAGCGAGTGGTGCTTCGCCTCCAAGGGGATCTTCGAGATCGTGGCGCTGGGTGAGGTGCTCGGCGCGCCGCCCGAGGACCCGACCCAGGGCACCGAGAAGATCATGTATGCCCAGGCCAAGGTCCGCGGCATCCTCCAGCTCTACGACACGGTGACCCACACCACCCAGCGCGAGTTCGAGCGCTGGGGCGCGAAGTACGAGAACGACCGGATCGCGCTGGACAGCTTCCCCACGGCCAAGGCCTACTGGGACCCGCGGGCGCTGCCGATCTCCCCGGCTCAGCTCCAGACCGTCCTCGACGAGGCGGGGAGCCCGTCCTACAACCACCCCAGCGAGTACGACGGCTACCTCGAGGTCGCGACCCGGATCAAGGACAACGCCTTCGACAGCCGCGTGCTGGACATGGGCCCGCCGACCATGGAGATCCTGTTCGACCAGCGCAAGCTGACGAACCCCACCGCCGGTGACCCGTTCCACAAGGACGCGCTGATCGCGGACACCTCGGGCACCGCCCCGGTGAACCAGGCCGGCTACGGGCTCTCGCTCAAGGGGCGCAACAACATCCCCAACGGCTGGTGCTGGCCCTTCGGCTCGGCGACCACCGGCGTCAGCGACCTGGTGCGCACCGGCACCGAGCCCGAGGTGTGGCGCTTCGACGTGCTCACGCCCCAGGGCTATCTGAACAGCGAGCTGCGCCGCACCGAGCTCTGGTATCGCGCCTCCGACAAGACCAGCCAGGCCCTGGACCCGAACCCCGACGGGCGCTTCCGCGGCGACAGCTACCTGCGGATCTCCGAGGGCGGCAACGTGGCCCCCACCCCGCGCGGCGGCTGCGAGTTCTGGTACAAGCCCGAGTTCGACTGGGCGATCCGCGACAGCCAGGGCACCGTCACCGGCGGCGGCAGCCAGCCCGACGCGCGCTACTGCGGGCTGCTGAGCGTGTCCCACGTGACCCAGAACCCGGCCGGGCTCCAGGCCACGAACCAGCCCGGGAGCTGGACCCGCGGGACCCAAATGTTCATGGTCCGCAACACGTCCGGGGACCTGCGGATCACGCGCATGTTCTACGAGGTCGTGGGCCCGACCAACGACCCGCAGGAGGAGCCGCTGCTCGCCGACCCGGTGACCGGCAACCCGATCACCTTCAGCCAGTACTTCCAGAACGCGGCCCAGAACATTCAGTACGTCTGGCCGCCGCAGGAGCTGCTCTCGGTGGTGGGCACCCCCTTCGAGAACATTCAGGTCGCGCGCACCGAGCTCTGGGTCCCGTTCCAGCAGCTGCGCGACTGGCGCGCCCGGGAGTGGCACCACATCGCCTTCACCTGGGACGACGAAGAGGCCGACGACCAGCAGCGGATCAAGGTGTGGCTGGACGGCAGCCGGGTCCAGGCGGGCGTGCTCGTGCACCGGCAGTGGCCGGGGGCCGCGGCCGACGCCAACCGGCGCTACGAGCCGTTCTTCCCCGACCCGACCGACCCGACCCGCATGCCGCTGAACCTCGCCGACTACATGGCGGCCGCGGGCAACCCGCCCCCCGGGCTCCCGGGCGGCGCGCTCCCCGCCGACGGCAAGCTCCCCAGCTTCGTGCGCCTCAACACCCGCACCGGGCCCTCGAACCCGCCCAGCGGCAGCGGCATGTCGCAGCCGCAGTACGAGGCCGAGCTGCGCCCCAAGGATCAGATCGTGATCGGCGGCGTGTCGCGTAACCAGGCGGTCGCCGGCGGTCTGTTCAAGCACGAGCAGGACGCGATCCTCCCGGCCAACGGGACCATCGACGAGGTGCGCTTCTTCGGCGGGACCCAGCTCCAGCCCAACGACGACCAGGCGGCGCGCTACGAGGAGGAGGGCGAGTGGATCCAGGAGATCGACCTCTCGACCGCCTTCCCGGTGAACATAGACGAGATCACCCTCGGCGGCCTGACCTTCACCGGCTACCTGCCCACCCACTACGCGGGGCAGGTGCTGAACTCGGGTCAGCGCGGGGCGATCGAGCTCACCGCTGAGATCCGCCGCAACGGCGCCGGGGCCGAGACCTACACCGGCTGGAACGCGACCTTCGACCTGGGGCCGAACTCGTCCAACGCGTTCCAGTTCCTCGACGACTCGGGGGTCCCGGTCAAGCTGCGTCGCGGCGACACCCTGGTCTACAAGGTCAAGATCTCGCCGGCGCGGAGCGCGCAGGGCGTGCCCGTGGCGTCGCCGGTGCTCGACGACGTGAACGCGGTCTACTTCCTGCCGAACTCGCGGATCCTGCTCAAGGAAAGGGTCAACCAGTAATGATTCGGAGCTTCTTCTTCGCGGGCGCGGCGGCGGTCGCGCTCCCGGCGCTCGCGCTGGCTGCCCCCACGATCACCGAGCTCGAGATCGCCGGACAGGCGATCAACGAGGCGCCCCCGGGCGGCTACGTGCTGATCAAGGGCCACGGGTTCGTGGACCGCGTGCTGGAGAAGGACGACAACATCTTCGCCCAGGGGGTGGAGGTCGAGTTCAAGGGCAGCGAGTTCCCGCTCCTGGCCGTGCACCCCGAGTACGTGACCTGCCGGATCCCGGCCGAGGTCAAGCCCGGCAAGGGCAAGCTCTCGGTCAAGACCAAGAACGGCAAGGCCGACGTGGCGTTCGCGGTGCTCTCGGCCAAGGACTGGGACGAGAAGTACAAGTCCCAGGAGGCCGGGACCGAGGGCGGCGGCGGGGGCCAGGACGTCGAGAACGAGGTGCTCGAGTCCTTCAGCTACTCGCGCTTCGAGTTCAAGGAGAACCGCTTCGAGCTCGAGGGCGGGGCGAGCCTGCTCCCCGATCGCTTCTCGCTCACGATCTTGCTCCAGTTCGGCGGCGACACGATCGACAGCCGGCGGGTCAACGTGCAGGGCGGCAAGTGGAAGGCGACCTTTGGGCCCTACACCAAGAAGGTGTTCTACGGGGCCTACGAGGCCGACCTGATCTTCGAGCTCTCCAAGCAGAGCCGGGCCGTGGCCCGCAAGTTCCTGCGCGGCATGACCGAGAAGAAGCGCGAGGCCCTCTCGCGCGTGCAGCGGCACAACGTGCTCGTGGTCGGCACCCAGCAGGAGGTCGCGGACCAGAAGCAGGAGCTGCAGCAGGAGTACATGAAGCTCCTGGGCAAGGTCGAGGAGAAGTGGGCGGAGTTCGAGAAGGGCTTCGCCGGCGCCGCCAAGGTGTTCTTCAAGCAGCCCGGCCGCGCCCAGGTCGAGAAGGACAAGTTCGTGGCCTACCTGCTCAAGGCGCGCCTGGCCAAGGACGAGGACGAGGCCGACCGCTTCCTGCGCGACTCGAAGCTGGCCTACGCCAACGGCAACCTCAAGCCCAAGGAGTATCAGACCTGGGTCACCGACACCCTGTTCGCCCCGATCTCCGAGGCCTACAACGCGCACCAGAGCTACCTGGACGGGTTCATCTCCAAGCTCGAGAACGCCAACTCCCACAGCGATCAGTGCGTCTCGGCCTTCCTCGGCACCGTCCGCGACTGGTCGCGCGACCTCTACAAGGAGGCCCAGCTCGCCTTCCCCGGCGACGAGATCCGGGCCTCGATTTCCCCGGTCACGGCCCCCGAGAACTCGCGCAACTACTACGAGGGCCAGAAGCGGCTGATGATGCAGCGCCTGGGCATGGACCCTCCGCCGGCCCCCGGCCAGTAGGCAGCGCCCGTTCGATCCCGCCGGCCGCGCCCTCAGGGCGCGGCCGCGCGCGTTCCGGAGGCCGGTTGCGCGGGGCGCCGGGGCGGAGACACACTGCCGGCGTGGGACTCGCCGATCGCGCGTACATGCAGGAGGAGCGCCCCTCGGGCGCGGGGGTGCTGAAGGCGGGGCTCCTGCTCCTCGGGCTGAACCTCGCGGTCTACCTGGCCTGGTGCCTGGGCGCCCGGGACCTGCTCGCGCGACACGCCCTGGTCAGCCGCGAGAACCTCGCCGCCGGGCGGGTGTGGACGCTCCTCGGCGGGGGCCTGTTCCACGCCGACCCGGTGCACCTGCTCACGGCGTGCCTGGCGGTGGGGGTCAGCCTGTTCGCCCTGCGCCGCCAGCTCGGGTTCGCGGGGGCGCTGGCGGTCTACGCCGCGGCCTCGGTCGGGGTGGGCCTCGCGTCCCTGGCCTGGCCGCTGAGCGGCGGGACCCTGGCCCCCGGCGAACAGCTCGCCTCGGGGACCGGGTTCTACGTGGAGGCGCACACGCTCCTGACCAACGCCCACGTCGTGGGCACGGCCGAGACGGTGCGGGTCAGCGGGCTCGAGGGCCAGGCGCGGGTGCTGGCCCGGGACGCGACCCTCGACCTGGCGCTGATCCAGGTGCAGAACCCGGGGCCGCCGCTGCGCTTCGCAGAGCAGTCCCTGCGCAGCGGGGTCCTGGTGTTCGCCTCGGGCTACGGGAGCTACGGGGGACAGAACGAGAGCCTGGTCGTGACCCGGGGCGCGATCGCCTCGGTGCGCGACGCCAACGCGCGGCTGGTGTTCGGGGCCCGGGTCCGCCCCGGGAACAGCGGCGGCCCGCTCCTGGACAGCGACGGGCGCTGGGTCGGCGTGGTGTGCGCGAGCATGGAGCTGGGCGGGGTCGACGGGTTCTCGTTGGCGGTCAACGGCGACGACGCCCGCGCCTGGATCGAGGCCCAGGGCCACACCGTGCTCCGCGCCGAGGGGGAGGCCTCCCCGGTCGGGGTGCCCCCGGAGGGGGTCCAAGCCTCGATCGTGCGCCTCGAGGTGCGCCAGCCGACGGGGGCCGTCGAGGGCGCGCTCCTCGACGAGGCCTGGCTGGATCCCCGGATCTACGGGGCCTCGGGGCCCGCCTGGGCGCTCTTGCTCATGGCGCTGCTGACCTGGCTCGGGTCACGGCGCGAGGGATCCGCGGAGCCCGCGCTCGGCGCGGTGGCCTGCCTGATCTTCCTGTTCGGGATCCTCGACCCCACCGGGAAGCTGCGGGCGGAGACGGTCCCCAACGAGACCGCGCTCGACCACGGCTACCACCTGGCGGGGGCCTTCGTCGGCGCCGCCGCCTGGCACTGGAGCCTGCCGGAGCGCCTGGACACGTGGCTCGCGCGCCGCGGGCGGCGTCGGGAGCGGGTCGCCCAGGCCGTCGCGGCGGTTCCCGCGCCAGCGCCGGAGCCCGCAGCGGCGGCGCCTGCCGCGCTGAGCGCCGCGGAGCGTGAGCGCCTCGACGCGCTGCTGCGCGTGGTGGGCGAGCGCGGGCTCGACGCGCTGAGCCCGG
>JAWKSZ010000050.1:0-60613 GCA_041402045.1 Planctomycetota bacterium
GCGTCGGGCGCCTGCTGCAAGGACTTGCGCATGGCCTCTTGCAGGGCGCCCGAGCCCCAGGCCTCGGGTTCGACGATCCGCAGCTGCATGTCGGCGTAGGCGCGCACCGCTCGGTCGCGCAGCGGCCCGTTGACCGCGAGCTGGAGCGCGGCGAGCCCGCACAGCGCCAAGCCCAGGCTCACCAGGCTGACCCGTCCCTCGGCGCGGCTGACCGCGCGCTTGAACGCCGGGCTCGCGCCGGGGAGCCGATACACGTGGAGCCCGGCCAGAGCACTGACGCCGAGGAGCCCCCAGGCCACCACCGTCAACGGCGTGTCCTGGGCGCCGGCGCTGACCCAAGCGGTGGCGAGGTAGGCGCCTCCCAGGAACACCCAGGGGACGAGCCGCGCCCGCCGCGGGCGCGTCCAGTCTGCGCCCAGCTTGGCGAGGGTCGCAGCTCGGGTCTGCCACAGGAACCCGAGGCCGCCCCAGGCGAGGAGGGTCGTGAGCTGCAGCGCCAGGACCCCGGCCTCGAGGCCGAAGGACGTGCTGGGGTGCAGGTGCAGCAGGAGCAGGGCGCCCAGCGCCGCGGCCCCGAAGCTGGGGAGCACGACGCGCAGCACGTCCCCCAGGGTCCAGGCGGGCGCGGTCGCTGAGGGCTCGAGCGGGGCGCGGCGGGCCTCCCACCAGGCCACGGGCAGCAGCACCAGCGCGAGCAGGGTCAGGCCCCAGGTCACGAGGGAGGCGACCACGGCGTAGTCGCTGCGCCGGCCGAGGGCGGGGTCGTAGCCCGACTCCAGGGCGTAGCCGCCCCAGGGGATCAGCAGGGAGTCGAGCCAGCTCAGGCGACGGGCGCTGTACTCGAGCTGGAAGCCCGCGGCGTAGGCGCGCTCGAGGCGCAGGGTCTCGTCGCGCACCCCCTGGGCGCGCTCGCCGTCCTGGGTCTCCACCGCTCGCAGGAGCCAGGCCTCGTCCGCCACCTGGCTGACCGCGGTGCCGATCATGAGCTCGAGCTGGGAGCTGCCCTCGGCGCCGATCCGGAGCCCCAGGAGCCGGGCCAGGCGCAGCGGGCGCTCGGGGTCGCCGCCGCCGAAGTGGGCGCGGTGCCGAGCCAGGAGGCAGAGCAGCTCGGCGGTGGTCCGAACCTGGAGGAAGTCCGGGCAGGGGGTCGCGAACTTGCGGCCGAGGCGCTCGAAGAACGCGTGCAGGGGGAGCTCGCCGAGGGGCTCGCGCTCCACCTCGCGCTGGACCTCGGCGGCGCCGAAGTCGAAGCGCGGCGCCGTGAGCCCCTGCTCGAGGCGATCGAGCGCGGACTCCAGCCGCGCCGGGTCGAGCACCCGCAGGTGCTCGAGCCCGTCTACGTCCTCGGCCTTGAGCCGGTGCACGAGCGCGTACTCGCAGGCCGCGGGCTCGAGGGCGAGCCCCAGCTCGGCGAAGCCCGCCGTGGTCTGGTGCGCGCCGTTCTGGGGGTCGGCGGCGTGGGTGGCCTCCGCCGCGGCGAGCAGCGCCTCGAGCTGGGGCGCGTAGGCGGGGAAGGCCTCCGCGCGCGCGGCCTCGTACGCGCGCCACAGCGCCGCGCGGTCGGGCTCTTGCTCCGGCTTCAGCGGATAGCCGGGGGAGAGCCGGTCCGCGGGAGGGAGCGCCGCGACGAAGGTCAGGGGCGAGTGCGCGCGCACCGCCTCGTAGAGGGCCTCGGTCGCGCGAGGCGGCGTCGAGCTCGTGGGCACGGGGCTCGAGAGCGAATAGACGTGGGTCCCCAGGAAGGGGAGCGCCAGCAGGTCGCGGTCGCGCCACAGCCCGAGGGCGGTCAGGGTCAGGCCCACGGCCACGAACACGTGGCGCGGAGCGAAGCGGGGAGACGGAGCCATGAGGAACCTCGGTGGGGGGGCGGTGCTGGGTTCAGTTGAAGAGCTGGGTCGGGTCGCCCAGGAAGCGCTCCTGGGGCGGGTCGACCTCGGGGCGGGGGTTGGGCAGGTAGCGCCACACCTCGCGCGGGGCGGGGCCGGGGCGCGGCGCGCCCAGCTCGACCGCGAAGGTCAGGGCCAGGGCGACGGCGCCCGCGAGGAGCCAGGCCCAGGGCAGGTCACGCCAGCTCCACACCACCGCCTCCGCCTCCGCCGTCGCGGGGGGGGCGGCGACGAGGGCGTCGAGCCCGGCGACCAGGCGCCGGTCGGCGTCGGGGGCGAGCTCCGGCGGCGCGCAGCCGGCGAGGAACGCGTCGAGGTCCGAGTCGTTCACGACGTCACCTCCGAGAGCGTGGCGCGCAGCGCGGCGCGCCCGCGGGAGAGGGCCTGCCACACGGCGGCCTCGCTGGTGTCCAGGGCCTGGGCCGCGTCGCGCACCGCGACGCCTTCGAGGCTCACGAGCACCAGCGCCTCGCGCTGGGTGCGGGGGAGCTCGGCGATCGCCTCGCGCAGCAGGCGCGCGCGCTCCTGGGCCTCGAGGGCCTGGGGCGGCGTGGCCTCCGCGTCCGGCACGCGCTCGGGCTCGACGAGCACGCGGTCGAGGCGCAGCGCGCGGCGCACCGCGCGCCTGCGCAGCTCGTCGCGGCACACGTTCAAGAGCACGGCGCACAGCCAGGCGAAGGGGCTGGCCTCGCCGCGGAAGCGCTCGCGGGCGGCGAAGGCCCGGGCGAAGGCCTCCTGCAGCGCGTCCTCGGCGGCCTGGGCGTCGAGCATGCGCGCGGCCACGCGGTAGAGCGCCGCGCGGTGCGCGAGGGCCGCGCTGCGGAAGCGCTCGGGGTCGCGCAGGTCGCGGGGCTCGGCTGCGCGCTCGGGGTCCATGGTCGCCTGACTCACACCCCGTAAGTCGGAGCCGCCCTCGGATCCTGACGCCGAATCCGAGATTCTTCCTAAGTCTTGGCCCCGAGTGACATACGATCCGCGGCCGCGGGGCCCAGGATACGGGCCGCGAAGGACCTCCGACCATGACCGACCGCCGCTGGATCCGTGTGACCTGCTCCCGAGGCATGGCGCCCTGGACGACCCAAGAGCTCGTCGGGCTCGGGTTCAGCGTGCGGGAGCTGGCGCCGACCGCGCTCGAGGTCGAGGGCACCCTCCACGACGCCTGGCGCCTGAACCTCGAGCTGCGCACCGCGCTGAGCGTGCTCTGGCCCCTGGCCGGCTTCCGCTGCGACACCCCGGACATGCTGTTCGACGAGGCGCGGGCCCTGCCCTGGGAGGAGCACCTGGGCCTCGACGCCACGCTCTCGATCGTCAGCCGGGTCGACACCCCCACGATCAGCGACCCGCGCTTCGCGAACCTGCGGCTCAAGGACGCGATCGTGGACCGCATGCGCGAGCAGCTCGGCGATCGCCCCGCCAGCGGCCCCGGGCGCAAGGGCGCGGTGGTGCGGCTCTACTGGTGGGGGGACGAGGCGCTGATCTTCGCCGACCTCTCGGGGCAGAAGCTCTCGGACCGCGGCTACCGCCACCGCCCGCACATGGCGCCGCTGCGCGAGACCCTGGCCGCGGGGCTGCTCCTCGGCGCGGGCTACGACGGCAGCCAGCCGCTGGCGAACCCCATGTGCGGGAGCGGGACGATCGCGATCGAGGCCGCGCTCCTCGGCAGCGGGCGCGCGCCCGGGCTCTTGCGTCCGGACTACGGGCTCCAGCACTGGAAGGGCTACGACCCCGACGCCTGGCAGGCGCTGCGGCGCGAGGTCAAGGCGCGGCCCCCCCGCCGACCGGCGCCGATCGTGGCCAGCGACCACGACCCGCGGGCGATCGAGGCCGCCCAGCACAACGCCCAGACCGCGGGCGTCGACGGGCTGATCGAGTTCGTGGTCAGCGACTTCCGCGACGCGCCGGTGCCGGAGGGCGAGGGCGGGATCGTGATCCTGAACCCGGAGTATGGCCTGCGCCTGGGCGACACCGCGGAGCTCGCCGAGACCTACGGCGAGATCGGCGACCAGTTCAAGCAGCGCTACAAGGGCTGGACCGGGTTCGTGTTCACCGGGAACCTGCAGCTCGCCAAGAAGGTCGGGCTGCGCACGTCCCGCCGGCTGACCTTCCACAACGGCGATATCGAGTGCCGTCTCCTGCGCTACGAGCTCTACGCCGGCTCCAAGAAGCAGAAGAAGCAGACCCCGAGCGACGACTAAACGGAAGTGCGCGATTCTGAGTGGTCAGCACTGAGTCCACGTGCTGACCTCCCAAACCAGAGTCACGATCCTGAGCGGGCGAGCGAGCGCCGGATCGCTGACGACATGGGAGCCACTCTCGCCCGCTCAGAATCGTGAACTCTGGTTTAGCGCTGGACTGCCTCGCGGATCGCGCGCTCGACCGGGCTCGGGCCGTCGAGGGCGAGCTCGCCCCGGGGCAGGAGCGGCGGCTGGGCCATGAAGCGCGGGGTCCGGCCGCGGTGGGCCTGGGCGCTGTGCACGAGGAAGGGGTGGCAGAGGTAGGCCGTGCCCGCAGGGCCGGTGGCCAGGGCCTCGGGCAGGTCCGAGGTGCGGGCGAAGTCCGCGGCGACGAGCTCGCGCAGGCTCAGCCCAGCCTCCCCGGCGGGGGCCAGCAGCCGCGCCAGCGGGCGGTGGGAGCCCACGCGGATCCGGGTCGGCGCGTCGTCGGGGCCGACGTCGGAGGCGAGGAGCAACAGGAGCAGCGCGCGGCCGCGCGAGCGCACGTTGATCCGCCAGTCCAGGAAGTCCGGGGCCTCGCAGCCGAAGCTCATGTCCACGTGCCAGCCAGCGTCGGGGGCGGCGTCGCGCAGGGGAAGCGCACGGGCCAGGTGCCGAGGCCGCCCAGCGGCAGCCAGCGGTCGGCGCCGACGAGCGCGTCGCAGGCCGCGCGGAGCGCGGGCGCCGCCGCGATTCGCGCGAAGGGGGCGCTGGCGTAGACCCCCAGGCGCACCACGGGCTCGTTCCAGCTCGCGGGGTCCTCGGGGTCGCAGCCCAGGTCGCGGCTGAGCTCGCTCCGCGCCAGGGCGGCGTCGGCCGGGTCGAAGGCGCCCTCGAGCCGCAGGAAGCCGTCGCGGACGAAGGCCTCGAGTGCCTCGGGGGTCACTCGACCTGGAACGGGGTCGCGCCGGCGGCGCTCTTGCCGCTGAGGGTGTCGCGCAGGGCCAGGCGCACGCCGTAGGTGCCCGCGGGGAAGCCCTCGGCGGGGAGGTCGAGGAACACCGCCACGAAGGGCGAGAGCGGGGGCTGGGGCAGGCGCGCGCGGTGGGCGAGCACGCGCTCGCGGGTGAGCAGGGCGTTGCCGGCGTCGTCCTCGAGGATCAGGTCCACCTCCAGCGCGTAGGCGCCGTCGGGGCCCGCGCTCAGCCCGCGGGGCTTGAAGCACACCCACACCCGCGCGCCGGGGGCGAAGGCGCCCTCGTGGGCCGGGCCGTTCTCCTGGGCAGACACGCGCAGGCGCTCGACGCGGAGCTCGCCCTGGGGACCGCCGGTCGCGGGTGCGGCCGCGCGCGGCCCGAACAGGCGCAGCTCGGCGAGCTCGGTCAGGGTCTGGTTCCCGTGGTTGCCGAGGATCGTGAGCCGCACCCATTGACCGCGGGTGCCCTCGGGGAGCGAGAAGCTCTGCGGACCGGGGGCGTCCTCGAGGGCGCCCTCGAGCACCGTCGACCAGCCCTCCTCCGGGCCGAGCTCCGAGGCCTCGAGGCGGAAGGCCTTGGCCGACGCGCCCTCGATCCCGCTCTCGCCGCTCGTGTTCTCCAGCTCGACCCGGGTCAGGACCCGCTCACCGGCGAGGCGGAACACGAAGCGGTGCGGGGCGCGGGTCCCCGGGCGCGAGGCCCAGCTCTGAGTGCGAGCCACGCTCCCGTCGTGGAGGTTCTTGGCCGCCCAGTAGTCGGACGCGTACTCGCTGCTGAAGGAGATCAGGGTCGCGCCGCGCAGGAGGTTGGCCTGGTCCGCGGGGGCCGGGTCCGCAGGCGCCGGGGCGGGGTCGACGACCGAGGGCGGCGTCGGGTCCTCGGGCGGGTCGGCCGGGGCCGGATCGGGGTCCGAGGGGTCCACGGCCGAGGGCGGAGCGTCCTCAGGGTCGGGATCGGCGGGGGCCGGAGCGGGGTCGGCCGGGGCGGGATCCGGCTCCGCAGGGGCCGGCGCCGGGTCGGCGGGGGTCGCGCCGAAGCGCACGCCCGCGACGAGCTCGTCGAAGGCCGCGAGGTGCGACTCGAAGGACGAGACGTGGTCGTGGAGCACGAACTGGAACACCCGGCCGTCCTCGAGGGTCATGTAGATCCGCTCGCGGAAGCTGCGCGGCGGGTCGCCGTCCTTGAACTCCAGGTCGAAGAAGAACAGGCGCCCCGCAGGGACCGTGACGAAGGTCACCTCGCGCTCGAGCTCCTCCTTGGCCGAGGTCGCGAGCTCGTCGAGGGAGCCGATCCCTGCGGTCTTGATCGAGTTGATCAGGATCGCGGCCTCGCCCTTCCGCGCCTTGAACGCGAGCACGGTCGTGGGCTTGGGCTTGAGGTCGGGGAGGTGCTCGAAGCCGGCGGGGACGGTGACCGTGACCCCGACCTCGGCCGTGACGTCCTCGGCCAGGAGCGGCGCCGCGACGATCAGCGCCAGCGCGAGACAGAACTGCTTCACCCGACCCTCCTCGGCCGCCGCCCGCCGTGCGCGACGGCCTCGACTGCACTCTACCTGAGACGTGCGGAGCGCAGGCCGGATTCGGCCCAGGCCCTGGTCCAGAAGCGTCGCGGATATCCGTCAGTCTGCGCGCGGGGCAGGGACCGAGCGGGGGTTAGCGCGCGGAACGGGGGCTGCGGGGGCGTCGGCGGGAGAGGCGCCGTCCAACGGAGCCTGCATGAACTCGACGACCTGGAGCGTGGCCTTCGGCCTGAGCCTGATCCTGTCCGCCTTCGCGACCGACCATATCGACGGGGACGTCACCAAGGCGCACCCCCTGAGCGACCTGGCCGACCTCTACGCCTTCCCCACGCCCGGGGAGCCCGGGCACCTGACCGTCGTGCTCACGACCTACCCCTTCGCCCTGCCGGAGAACCACTTCTCGGCCAAGGTCGACTACCGGATCACCTTGCGCCGGGCGCGGCTGGACCTCGGCACGTCCCGCGCGGTGACGGACCCCGCCAGCGAGCGGGTGCTCGACCTGCGCTTCGACGACGCCGTCGAGCCTCACGTCATGACGGCGAGCGGCCACGGGCTCTCGCGCACGGTGGAGTTCGAGGCGATCGAGCGCGAGCTCGAGGACGGGCTGCGGCTGTTCGCCGGGCACCGCTCGGACCCGTTCTTCATAGACGCCCTGTGGTCGACCAAGATCGCGCGCAAGGGCAAGCTCCCCCCGGGCAAGGGCAACGACAGCATGGCCGGCATGAGCGTGCTCGCGATCGCGGTCGACGTCGACCTGCGCCGGCTGTTCGGCGCGGACGTGGGGCTCCTGGCGCTGGTCGCCGAGAGCCTGAACGCCCAGACCGGCGCGCGCTTCGACCGCGTGGCGCGCCCCGAGGCCACGAACCTCTCCCTCGTGGCCCACGGCGAGCAGCCCGTGCTCAAGGACGCCCACAACCAGCTCGCGCCCTTCGCCGCGGACGGGGAGACCGCGCCCTTCCGCCGCCGGCTGGGGTCGAACGTGGCCTACTACGACGGGCTCGACGGGGTGCGCCAGTGGTCGGCCACCGACGCCGCGCGCTACGCGGCGCTCATGGCCGACGACGTGCTCCTCGTCGACGTGTCCAAGCCCGTCGCGGGCGAGGGCTACTACGCGATCGAGGAGGCGCTGCTCGCCGGGCGCGAGCCTGCCACCGCTGGCGGACGTTGGCCGACCGACGACGTGATCGATCGCTTGCTCACGACCCTCGTGAATCACGACCGCGGGCCGACGGTCAGCGACCACGTCGACGCCCCGCACCTCGCGCCCACGGATCGCTTCCCCTACCTGCGCGCGCCCCGCGATCGTTGGACCGATCGGATCAAGACACGCCTCCTGCGCAAGATCTCGGGCGTCCCGAGCTGTCAGGGCGGGGTAAAAGGCGCCCTCGAGGATCACGGGCACCCGCACTGAGGGATTGCGTCCTCCCCTTGGCTGCCCTCACCCGTTAAGCTCGCCCCTCGCGCCGGACCGCCGGCCGAGGGAGAGACTCCATGCACCGCACGTTCTGGATCGCCGCGCTCGCCGCCGGCCTGACCCTCTGCGCCCAGGCCAGCGACCATATCGACGGGGAGGTCACCAAGACCCACCCCCTGGCCGACCTCTCGGACCTCTACGCGTTCCCCACTCCGGGGGCGCCCGGGCACCTGACGGTGGTGCTGAACACCCACCCCTTCGCGGTGGGCAAGAACCACTTCTCCTCCAAGATCGACTACCGCCTCACCCTGCGGGCGGCGGCGGTCGACGTCGCCGGGCGCGCGATCCAGACCCAGGCCGACTCCGAGCGCGTGCTGACCCTGCACTTCGACGACGCCGCCGAGCCCCACACCATGAGCTGCTCCGGCGCCGAGCTCAGCCGCACGGTCATGTTCAACGCCGTCGACCCCGACATGCCCAACGGGCTGCGGCTGTTCGCCGGGCACCGCTCGGACCCGTTCTTCTTCGACGCGCTGTGGGCGACCAAGACCGCGAGCAAGGGCAAGATCGCCAAGAAGGGCTGGGCCAAGGTCACCATGAGCGGCCTGAACGTGCTGAGCGTGGTGGTCGAGGTCGACGCCCGCCGCCTGTTCGGCGCCGACGCGGGCCTGATCGCGATCGTGGCCGAGAGCGTGAAGGCCGACGGCGGTGAGCGCCTCGATCGCCTCGGGCGCCCCGAGGTGACCAACGTCTCCATGGTGAACCACGACGACGAGCCGGACCTGCGCGACGGGTTCAACGGCCTCGCGCCCTTCGACACCACCGCCGAGGCGGCGAGCGCCACCCGCGCGCGCCTCGTCGACAACATCGCCTACTACGACGCCCTCGACGGCGCGACCCAGTGGACGGCGGAGGACGCCGAGCGCTACGCCGCCACCGTCGCCGACGACTTCCTGCTCGTGGACGTGCGCAAGCCGACCTCCAGCGCGGGCTACTTCACCATCGAGGACGCCGTGCTCGCGGGCCGCGAGCCTACCGCCGCCGGCGGGCGCCTGCTGACCGACGACATCATGGACACCCTGTTCACGACCCTGATCAACCACGGCGAAGGCCCGCGCATGTCGGACGGCGTCGACGCCCCGAGCAAGCGCACCTCCGACGAGTTCCCCTACCTCGCCGCCCCCTCCCTCGGCGCGCCCAACCGGCTCAAGTCCTGGCTGGTGCGCAAGGTCTCGGGGATCCCGGGCAGCGCCTACACGAAGTACGCCCCCGGCGTGACCGACGCCCTCGAGGGTCAGAGCGACGACCACGACCACGACCACGGGCACGGTCACTAGGTCCGGCCGCTCGGGGCCGGCCCTTCTCCTGCGGAAGCGGCCCGACGGTCGCGGGCGGGGATAAACCCGGATAAACCCCGCCCCTACCCCTGTGGGGGCTCACGCGCGGGATCCGAGCGGCTCTGCCGATTCGCACACGACCCTGCGGGGGCGGGCGTGCGCTGACTGGCTTCGCCGCTCGGCGTCGCGCGGATACGCGCCGCCAGCTCTAGCGCGGCGCGAGCGCGTCCCACGCCTGCGCGCGCGCGCGGGCCGAGGCCGCGGCCTCCGGGCGACCGGCCGCCTCCCAGGCCCGGGCTTCGCCGAGGGCGGCGGCGTGGGCCAGGAGCAGCGCGCGCCCTTCGACCGCCGCCAAGGGGAACGCGTCCCGCGCGTCCGCGGCGTGGGCGAAGTGCTCGGCGGCGAGCTCGGGGTCCTCGGCGAGCAGGAGCTCGCCCGCGAGCAGGTGCGCGGCGGCGTCGAAGCGCGGGGGCCAGGGGCCCGGCGCGCCGCCGTTCAGCGCGGCGCGGGCCACGTTGAAGCGCCACACCAGCGGCGGTGAGAGCGGGAGCACGCTCCCCACCGCGTGCTGCAGGCCGCGGTTGATCCACACCTGCCGCGCGCTGGCCGAGTCGGCGAGGGCGTAGCCCGCGAGGTCGAGCTCCAGGCGTAGCGCGTTCGGAGCCGAGGCCAGGCCGACGAAGCCCGCCTCGGGGTCCCCGCGGCGGACCGCGCTCCAGGCGGCGAGGGCGGCGAGGCGTCCGCCCGGCTGGGTGAGCCAGGCCTCGGGGTCGAGGCCCTCGGCCCGCGGAGCGCGGGTGAGCCACGCGGCCGCCTCGGCGTCGGGCTCCCCCAGCGCCCAGCGCAGGGTCGCGCGCTCTGCGAGGAACCCGAGGTCGTCCTCCCCCGGGGTGGCGGCGGCGTAGGCCGCGGCCACCGCGCGCAGCGCCTCGGGGGAGCGCCAGGCCTGGGGAAAGCGCGCGCGCACCCGGGCCAGCTCCAGCGCGCGTCGCAGCGCGGCGCTCGCCGGGCTGGGCTCCAGCCAGGCCGCGGCCTGGTCGAGGCGGCGGCCGGTCCGCACGTCTTCGAGCAGCGCCTGCGCGAGGGCGTCGCGCGCCGCGCGCGGGCGCGCTCCGTCGTGAGCTGCTCGCGGGTCGCGCTCGCCGCGAGGGCCGCCAGGACCCCGGCGGCGAGCAAGGCGGTCCCCAGGTTGGGGACCGGCGCCGAGCGGTTTCGCCCTGTGTCCATGGTGGCGTTTCTCCTGCCCAAGATCGGGAAACCGGACTTCACCGAAGTGTACAAAGAGCTCGCGACAAGAGGCTTAGGGTCCCCGGACCCTGGTTTGTTTCTGACGCGACCGTGGACGGACGAGGGCTTACTCCTGGGGCTCGTGGCCTCATGGGCTGCGCCGACGACGCGCCGCCGCCCCCCGGGGCGGGGGTGGCGCCGGTGGTCAGCGAGGCCCTCGCGGGGCGCGCGCCGGTCGCGCCGGTGGCGAGCTCGGCGGCCCTGGCGTCGCTGCAGCGGCTGAAGCTCGACGCCTTGCCCCTCGACCTGGGCTCCGCCGCGGCGCTGGGGGCGCCTGCGGCTCGCGAGCTCGACGACTCGTCGCGCGCGATCGCCCACGAGACCCCCGAGGCGCTGATCGAGGACACCCTCGCGGCGCTGGCAGCGGGGGACGTCCTGGCCCTGGCGCGCGCGCTGCGCGGACCGGGCGGGGCCCTGACCGAGGACGACGCCGCGCGGGCCGAGCTCCGCTTCTTGGCGCCCTCGGCGCAGCAGTTTTGGGGGCGGGTCGCCGAGGCGGTCCGCGAGGGGAACGTGGACTGGGTCCCCGGCGAGACGCCGGACGAGGCCTGGCTGGTGGCGCACGTGGGCGGCGCCGCCGGGAGCTATCGGATTCGACTCCGGAGAGAGGGAGAGGCATGGGTCCTCGCAAGCTGAACGGGAAGGCGCTGGTCGTCATGGGGTGCGCGCTCGCGGGCGCGCTCGCGGTCTCGCTGCCGAGCCGCGCGGTGCCGGTGAACGACCCCGGTCCGTTCTTCCCCCTGGTCGGGGGCCACCGCGGCGCGGCCTATCAGGACGCGCTCCCTCGCGGCGCGACCTACCAGCTCGACACCGGGCGCCTGCCCGCGGGGGTGCGCCTCGCGAGCGACGGGCGGCTGAGCGGGACCCCCAGCGAGACCGGCCTGTTCGAGGCGGTGCTCTCGGTGCGCGAGGCCGGCGGGCTGAGCTACCCCGCGCGGATCAGCCTCACGGTGCACGAGGCCGACGAGTCGGACCTCCCCGCCCAGGCGCGCAGCTTCCGCTCCTCGGGCAGCTTCTCCGTGGATCAGGAGGACCTCCAGGTCCGGATCCGCAGCACCTTCGACCAGGCCGAGGTCCGGACCCTGGTGCGGCTCTACCGTCCGAGCGGCAAGCGCAACGCGCCTCTGATCTTGTTCCACCGCGGGCGCGGCTTCGACTACGACATGTACAACACGCTCCTGGGCCAGATCGCCTCCCACGGGATCGCGGTCGCCAGCGTGCAGGACACCCTGAGCTTCGCCGGCGGGAGCTTCGGCGCGCAGTCCTTCGACTACGACTTCATTCGCCCCGAGCTGGGCATGGAGTCGGCCTCGGGCGTGCTCGAGGGCGTGAGCGACCTGCTGTTCCAGCTCGCCGACGACCCCTCGGACGCGTTGTTCGGCGCCTTCGACGCCGACAACCTGTTCTTCTGCGGCCACAGCCGCGGCGGCGGCGCGGTCCACGCCAGCCACGAGCGCAGCCTGCGCCTGCGGCTCAAGGGCCTGATCTACCTCATGCCCTTCGACCTGCGCTACTTCGCCGAGTGCGCGCCCCCCGGGCTCTCCCCGGCGTATCCGATCTTCGACCAGAGCCCGCGGACCCCGAGCCTGGTGATCGCCGCGGAGAACGACGGCGACCTGACCTACCCGATCGCCGACCAGTTGATCGATCGGGCCACCGGCCCCACGACCCAGGTCACCGTCTACGGCGCCGTGCACAACCTGATCTCCGACCGTCAGCGCGCCGAGGGCAACGACACGATCAGCCGCAGCTCCGAGCAGCGTCAGGTCGCCGACTGGATCGTGGCCTTCGTCAAGCGCTGGGCCGAGGGCGAGACGGACCTCGACCGCCGGCTCTACGCCGGCGGGCACCAGGCCGACGAGGACGCCGCGGTCGCGAGCTGGAACCCCAGCGCCCGGACCCTGGTGTGGGAGGCGGCCGACGACGCCGACGCCTCGCGCAACGCCCTCGGTCAGAACCTGATCCTCGACCTGCGCCGGCAGGAGTACGCGGTCTATCCCACCGTGGGCAACATGACGAGCCTGGGCCTCAAGCACACCGTGCTCTCGCCCCAGGAGCGGATCAGCATTTGGCGCATGGCCGCCGACCGCCCGCTCGAGGTCGCCGACCACAAGCGCCTCGTGCTGCGCATGACCCAGACCAGCTCGGTGGGCTGGTCCTGGGGCAGCGTGTGGCTGCGCCTGATCGACGCCCAGAACCAGGTCGCCTGGGTCCAGCTCCACGAGCCGGGCGGGCTGGGGCACCTCCCCGAGTTCGGCGCCGCCGGCCACGGCTCACGGCACCGCCGCTTCGCCGACGTGCACGTGGACCTCGAGCGCGAGCTCCTCGCGGGGAGCGCCACGCCGTTGAACCTCGACCAGCTCCTCGCCCTGGACGTGATCCTCGTGCGCGACGACGCCCAGAACGCCCGGTCCGTGGTCGTCGACGCGGTGCGCTTCGAGTAGCTCAGCGTCCGACGGGTTCGTCGTCCCAGAGGATCCGCTCGGCGGGGGTGTCCAGGTCGGCGAACTGTCCGCTCTTGATCGCGTAGACGCAGGCCCAGGCCGCGACGGCGGCGAGGACCAGGGCCAGGGGGATCAACAGGTAGAGCACGCTCATGGCAGCCGTCCGGCTTGGGAAGAGCTCCCGACCACGGTCAGGGAGCTGAGGGGCATGAGGACCGCGGCGAGGAGCGGGCTGATCCAGCCCGCCGCCGCCAACGACGCGGCGAGCACGTTGTAGCCCAGGGAGAGCTTGAGGTTGCGGCGCACGGTGCGCCGCGCGCTCGCGGCCACGTCGAGCAGGTCGAGGAGCACGGCCAGCTCGTCGCGGGTGGCGTAGGCGTGGGCGACCGTGAGCGTGCCCTCGGCGCCGCCGCGCAGGCCGAGGCCCACGCTCGCCGCCGAGAGCGCGAGGGCGTCGTTGACCCCGTCCCCGACCATGAGCGTGGGCGCGTCGGTGGCCTCGAGGTGCGCGAGCTTGTCCTCGGGGGAGAGCCCGCCGTGGCAGCGCGCGGGGTCGAGGCCGAGCTGGGCGCCGACGGCAGCGACCGCCGCGGGGTAGTCGCCGGAGAGGATCCCGACCTCCCAGCCGCGCTCGCGCAGCGCGTCGACCACCTGCTGCGCGTCCGGGCGCAGGGGGTCGCCGAAGGCGGCCGCGCCCACCAGCTCCCCGTCGACCTCGATCGCCACCGGCGAGGCGTCGCCGGCGCGGGCGAGGAACCCGCTCCACCAGGCGGGGGCCTCGGCGGGGAGGATCCAGGCAGGCGCGCCCACCCGCAGGCGGCGGCCAGCGACGGTGCCTTCGACGCCCTGGGGGCCGTGGGTGACGTCGCTCGGGGTCTCCGGCCCGCAGGTCCAGGCCTCGCGGAAGGCCCGCGCGAGCTGGTGGGTCGAGCCCTGCTCCAGGCCGAGCACCAGGGGCTGGAGCGCCTCGGGGCCCTCCCAGACCACGAGCCGCGAGCGCCCCTGGGTCAGGGTCCCGGTCTTGTCCAGCCACACCTGACCGGGGGTGCCCAGGCGCTCGAACACCGAGCCGTCGCCGATCAGGAGCCCGCGGCGCGCGGCGCGGCCGAGGGCGACCCCCACCGCCAGGGGCGTGGCCAAGGCGAGGGCGCAGGGGCAGGTCACGATCAGGAGCGCCACGGCGTGCTCGAGGGCCAGGCTCGGGCCGTGGGACCACCAGGCCGCGGCGACCGCCGCCGCGAGGGCGAGGACCACGACCACGAACACGCTGGCCACGCGGTCGGCGAGCTGCACGACGCGGACCTTCTGGCGCGCGTCGCGGGTCACGGCCTCGAGCAGCTTGCCCACGCGGGTGGCTTCCCCCGCGGCCTGGGCGCTCACGTCGACGGGCCAGCTCAGGTTGCGCGAGCCCGCGAACACCGGGGAGCCGGGGCCCACGGGCTGCGGGCGCGACTCGCCGGTGAGCACCGAGGCGTCGACCTCGCTGCGCCCGGAGGCCACCTCGCCGTCGACGGGGAAGCGCTCGCCGGGCAGCACGCGCACCGTGTCGCCCACGCGCAGCGCGTCTCGGAACACCTCGCGGGGCTCGCCGTCGACGACGCGCCGGGCCTGGGTGGGGATCAAGGTCTGCAGGGGGTCGCCGACCTTGGCCAGGTGCCGGCGCTGGCGGCGCTCGAGCCAGCGGCCGCAGAGCAGGAGGAACACCAGTACGCACACCGTGTCGAAGTAGATATCGCCCACGCCGCGCAGGGTGTTGACCAGGCCGGCGATCAGGCCGGCGAGCATGCCCAGCGAGACCGGGACGTCGACCCCCAGGCTGCGCGCGCGCAGCCCGGCCCAGGCGCCGCGCAGGAACACTCGGCCGGGGCCGAACACCGCGGGCAGGGTCAGGGCCAAGCAGCCCCAGCGGAACGCGCTGCGGAACGCGGGGGACATGCTCGCCAGCTCGCCGCTGTAGAGCGCGAAGGCCATGAGCATGACGTTCCCCGCCAGCGCGCCGGCGAGGGCCAGGCGCACCAGCGCCGCGCGGTCCTCGCGCTCGTCGGCGCTCTCGGCGGCGTCGGCGCGGTAGGGGTGCGGGGGGTAGCCCATGCGGTCGAGCTGCACGGCGATCGCGCCCAGAGACGTGCGCCGCGGGTCCCAGCGCACGTCGGCCCGGGCGCGGCCGAGCTCGAGGCGCGCGCTCTCGACCCCCGGGATCACGCGCGGCAGGCGCTCGACCAGCCAGGCGCAGGCGCCGCAGTGTACGCCGTCGAGCCGCAGGTCGATCGCGCAGGTCCCGTCGGGGAGCTCGCGGCCGTAGCGCGTCCAGAACAGGGGGTCGTCGAAGTCGGCGTACTCGCGGCCGGTGGGGCGCGGCGCGGGGCGCCCCTCCTCTGGCGCCAGGCGGTAGTAGGTCTCGAGGCCCTGGGACTGGAGCAGGGCGTGGACGCTGGCGCAGCCCGGGCAGCAGAAGCGACCGTCGACCTGGGTCGAGCCCAGGGGCTGCCGGCAGTGCAGGCAGGCGTCGGGGGGCGCAGCCACCGCGGCAGGCGTCACGAGGAGCCTCCGGCCTCGCCGCAGCACGGCGCGCGGGTGGGCACGACCGGGGCCGGGGCCTCGTCGGTGCAGCAGGGGGCGTCGTGGGGCACCGGCGGCGCCTCGGCCGCGGGGGCCGGGGGCGCGACGACGTAGCTCAGCCGCGCGCGCTCGGCGATCAGGAGCGCGCCGACGGCGATCAGCACCAACCCGCCGAGCACCGGGGCGGCGCCGCGCAGGCGATCGGCCAGCGCGCGCAGACCGAGGGCCAGGGCGAAGAGGATCGGCACGGTCCCCAGCCAGAACGCGGCCATGACCGCGGCGCCCTGGAGCGGGTTCGCCGTGCCGCCGGCGGCGAGCACGAACACGTAGAGCCAACCGCAGGGCAGCAGCGGAGTCAGGAGCCCGAGCAGCGCGGCGTGGGTCCGCGGCGGGAGGTCGGCGCCCGCCGACACCGCGCGGGCGATCCAGCCCTGGAGTCGCGCGCCGAGGGCGCCGCGGGAGCGGGGGAGCGGCAGGCCGCAGGCGCGCCACAGCGCGGCCGCGCCCACCGCGATCAGCGCCGCGCCGGTGACCCAGGCCACCGCGCGTTGGAGCCCGAGCAGGCGCCCGCCGAGGTCGAGGGCGCCCCCCACGGCGCCGGCCAGCGCGCCGGCGAGCACGTAGGTCGAGCCGCGCGCGCCGTGGTAGGCGAGCTGGTCGAGCAGGCCCCCGCCGCGGCGGGAGCAGAGGGCCACGATCCCGCCGCACATGCCCGCGCAGTGGAGGCTGCCGAGCAGGCTCGCGCTGAACACGGCGACGAGGAGCGCGATCACGGGCGATCGCTCCGGGTGTCCACGACCTGGCTCGAGACGAAGCGCTCGCCGCCGCGCACGACGGTCAGCGAGAGCTCCCACACCCCGACCCGGCGCATGGCGAAGGCCCCGGCGTAGCGCCCGGGCTCGGTCTCGCTCAGCGTCGACTCCAGGGGGTGGTCGAGGTCGGCGCGGTGCCGGGCCTCGCAGGTGACCTCGGCCCCGGCCAGCGGCGCGCCGCTCGCGTCGCGGGCGTCCACGTTCAGGATCCGCGCGCCGCCGGGGACCGCGTCCAGGCTGCAGGCGATCGTCCAGCCCAGGGCTGCGCTGGCCTGGGCCTCGGCCACGTGGGCGTCCCAGGCCAGGCCCTTCTGGTAGTAGTCGGGCTCGACGTGCTGCCGGGGGTCGGACACCGCGACCACGATCAGCACGGTCTGGGTCAGGACGCACATGGCGAGCAGGCCGACCAGGAACAGGGGCCAGCGCCAGGCGCGCTCGGGGGTCGTGGGCTCGTGCTCCGTCACTTCTGGCTCCCGTCCGACCCGGGCCCGACCAGGCGGTAGTCCAGGGTCTCGTCGAAGGTCTCGCCGTCGCTCACCACGAGCTTCACGGGCACTCGCCGCCGCCCGCCGCTGAAGGCCTCTGCCGGCGCGATCACGATCAGGGTCAGCTCGGCCTGCTCGCCGCCCTCGAGCTCGAGGGGGTCCGAGGACGGGATCAGGCGCGCGCCCTCCACCCCCTGGAGCGCGACCCGGTAGCCGCGGAGCTCGTCGGTGCGGTTGCGCAGCTTGAGCCGGATCGTGTTTTGGATCTGCCCGTCGGGCAGGACCGCGAAGGGCGCGGCGGTGCGCCGCAGGATCGTGACCTTCCCGTCGGCGCGGGTGAACAGGGCCACCGCGAGGCCCGCGGTCAGGGCCAGCACCAGGGCGGTGTAGACCAGGACCCGCGGGCGCACGATCCGGCGCGGCTTGCCCTCGAGGCCGTCCTGCGAGCTGTAGCGGATCAGCCCGCGGGGGCGCTCGAGCTTGTCCATGATCGAGTCGCAGGCGTCCATGCACTGGGTGCAGTTGATGCACTCCATTTGCAGGCCCTTGCGAATGTCGATCCCGGTGGGGCAGGTGATCACGCAGGCCTTGCAGTCCACGCAGTCACCGACCGGCGGGGCGTCCGCGGGGGCGTTCTTCTTGCGCTTGCCGCGGGGTTCGCCGCGGGCCGCGTCGTAGCTCACGATCATGCTCTGCCGGTCGAGGAGCACCGACTGGAAGCGCCCGTAGGGGCAGGTGACCGTGCACATTTGCTCGCGGAAGTAGGCGAAGTCGAAGGTCATGAGCGCGGTGGTCACCGCCATGACGCCGAAGGCCGCTGGGTGCTCGAGGGGCGAGTGCGTGATCCAGGTCAGGAGCCGGTCCGTGCCCACGAAGTAGGCGAGGAAGGTGTTGGCCACCACGAACGAGACCACGACGAAGGTCAGGTTCTTGAGCACCCGCCGGGGGGTCAGCCCCTGGCGATCCTGGCGCTGCTGGGCGGCGTAGTTGCCCTCGAACAGGCGCTCCAGCGGGCGATACAGGAACTCCATGTAGACGGTCTGGGGGCAGCCCCAGCCGCACCACACCCGGCCGAAGACCGCGGTGAGCAGGAAGATCGAGAAGAACACCAGGAGCATGAGCAGCGCCAGGAGCGGCGTGTCGGTGGGCGAGAACGCCGCGCCGAAGATCCAGAACTTGCGCTCCATGACGTCGAGCAGGAGCAGCGGGTCGCCGCCGATCCGCACGAAGGGCACGAGCATGAACACCGCGATCAGGCCGTAGGCCACGACCGCCCGCGCGGTGTGATAGCGGCCTTTGGACAGGCGCGGGCGGATCGTGTGCCGGGTGCCGTCGGCGTTGAGGGTCGCCAGCACCCGGGGCTCGGGCTTGAGCAAGGTGTCGGGGTGGTCGGCGTCGGGGTCGCTCACGGCGTCGCTGCTCGCTCGTCTAGAACTCGTGGACGTCGCCTTCGGGCGCCCGCGGGTTGGGAGGGTTGCTGCCACGCAGGCTCTGGACGTAGGCCGCCAGGCGCTGGATCTCGTCGGGCTTGAGGGACTTGCCCCAGGCGATCATGCCCTTGGCCTCCACCCCCCGATAGATCGTGAGGTAGATGTCCGTGGTCTGCTTGCAGTGGATCCAGTGGTCGTCGGTGAGGTTCGGGCCGATCTTGCCCTGGCCCTGGTCGCCGTGGCAACTGGCGCACACCGCGAGGAACTTCTCCTTGGCCGCCGCCATGGCCGCGGCGTCCTGGGAGAGGGCCTCCAGGCCCTCGTTGCTGATCCCCTCGAGCAGGTTCGCGCTGGCGGCGCGCTCCTTGAGGTCGGCGTCCTCGTGCTCGAACTCGCGGGCCACGCTGAAGGGCGTGAGGAACGCGAGGTAGGCCAGCGAGAACAGGAAGGTGGCCAGGAACAGCGCCTTCCACCAGCCGGGGAGCGGGTTGTCGTATTCCTGGATCCCGTCGTAGTTGTGGTCGAGGATCTCGGCCTCGTGGGGGTCCGAGGCGGGGGTCTTCGTGTCGGGGGTGTGGGTGGCGTCGCTCACGCGGCTTCCTCGGTGGCGGGGGTGGAAATCGGGGTGTCGTCTGCGAGGGGCATGCTGGCGGCCCAGCCGCCCCAGGCTTCGTGTCGGCTGCGGAACAGGTAGCTGGCCAGGGCCAGGAACCCCGACAGCGCGACGAGGAGGCTCAGGGATCCCATGCTCATTTACTTACCCTCCTGGGGGCGGGCGCCGGGGGCGGCGGTCGCGCCGGCCTCGGTGGACTGGGGGGGCTTTATGTCGGTGCCCAGGCGCTGCAGGTAGGCGATCAGGGCGACGACCTGCTGGTTCTCGAGCTCGACGGTGCGCAGCACCTTGCCGTCCTCGTCCTTGATCTGGTTCGCGTCGGGGAGCTGGGCCAGGATCTCGCTGGTCAGGCGCTTGGCCTGGGTGCGCGCGGCGTCCGCGGCGCCCGTGATCTCCTCTTCGCTGTAGGGGACGCCCACCCGGGACAGCGCGCGCAGGCGCGCCGGCGCCGAGTCGAAGGGTGTGGCCGTCTCGAACAGGAAGCCGTAGACCGGCATGATCGAGCCTTGGCTCGTCTCCTGCGGGTTGCGGAAGTGGAGCACGTGCCAGCTGTGCTGGTACTTCCCGCCCACGCGGTGCAGGTCGGGGCCGATCCGGCGCGACCCCCACTGGAACGGGTGGTCGTAGACGAACTCGCCGGGCTTGGAGTATTCCCCGTAGCGCAGGGTCTCCGACGCGATCGGCCGGACCATTTGCGAGTGGCAGTTGTAGCAGCCCTCGCTCACGTAGACGTCGCGGCCGAGCTGCTCGAGCGGGGTGTAGGGCCGCACGGTGCTGATCGAGGGCACGTTGGACTTGATCAGGAAGGTGGGGATCACCTCGCCCAGCGACGCGACGACGACCGAGATCGTGACCCACACCGTGAACTTGAAGGGGAGGCCCTCCCAGTTGCGGTGCCAGTTGGCGCCGACCAGGCGCTCGAGCTTGTAGGCCGCGTCCAGGACGGGGACGCCCTTCTCCTCGAGGGGGCCCTTGGCCACCGGGTCCGGGGTCCAGTCGGGGCTGAGGGGGGCGTGCTCGTAGACCGGCACGTCGTAGGGGCGCGGGCGCGCGGCCCAGGTCATGAGCAGGTTCACGCCGCAGATGATCGTGCCCAGCAGGTAGAGTGTGCCGCCCAGGGCGCGCAGGTAATACATGGGCATGATCGCGAGCACGGTCTCGACGAAGTCGCCGTTGGCCAGGCCGCCGGCGTCGGTGACCTCACGCCACATGAGGCCCTGGGTCAGGCCGGCGACGTAGAGCGGGACGATGTAGAGCAGGATCCCGATCGTCCCCAGCCAGACGTGCGCCTCGCACAGGCCGCGGCTCCAGAGCTGCTTGGTCTGGAACACCCGGGGGGCCATCCAGTAGACGGTCCCGAAGGTCATGAACCCGACCCAGCCCAGGGCGCCGGAGTGCACGTGGGCGATCCCCCAGTCGGTGTAGTGGCTCAGCGCGTTCACGCTCTTGATCGAGAGCATGGGGCCCTCGAAGGTCGACATGCCGTAGAAGGTCACGCCGACTACGAAGAACTTGAGCACCGGGTCGGCGGCGACCTTGTGCCAGGCGCCGCGCAGGGTCAGGAGCCCGTTGATCATGCCGCCCCAGGACGGCATCCACAGCATGAGCGAGAACAGCATGCCCAGGGTCGAGGCCCACTCAGGCAGCGCGGTGTAGTGCAGGTGGTGCGGGCCGGCCCAGATGTAAATGAACACCAGTGACCAGAAGTGCAGGATCGAGAGCCGGTAGCTGAACACCGGGCGGTTGGCTGCCTTCGGCAGGAAGTAATACATGAGGCCCAGGAACGGCGTGGTCAGGAAGAAGGCCACGGCGTTGTGCCCGTACCACCACTGCATGAACGCGTCCTGGACGCCGGCGTAGACCGAGTAGCTGCGGAAGGCCTCGGCGGGGACGGCCAGGTTGTTGAAGATGTAGAGGATCGCGACGGTGATGATGCTCGCGATGTAGAACCAGATCGCCACGTAGATGTGACGCTCGCGCCGGCGGTAGATCGTGCCGAACACGTTCACCGCGAAGGCGACCCACACCAGCACGACCGCGAGGTCGAGGGGCCACTCGAGCTCGGCGTACTCCTTCGACTGGGTGATCCCCAGCGGGAGGGTCACCGCCGCGCCGACGATGATCAACTGCCAGCCCCAGAAGTGGACCGCGCTCAACGCGTCGCTGAACGTGCGCGTCTTGAGCAGGCGCTGCATGGAGTAGTAGCAGCCGGTGAAGAACGCGTTGCCGGCGAAGGCGAAGATCACCGCGTTGGTGTGGAGAGGGCGCAGCCGACCGAAGGTCAGCCACTCGATATTGAGGACGGGGAAGGCGAGCTGCAGGGCCAGGATCAGGCCGACCAGCATGCCGACGACGCCCCACACGATCGTCGCGGCCAGGAACAGCCGCGGGGTCTTGTCGTCGTAGGAGAACTTCTCGAGAGCCATCGATACTCCAGGAGCGTGGGTGGGAGTTACGGCGGCGCCCAATGCAAGGCGGGGGCCAGTCTTCAAGGGGCTGAAACGGTAGCAATTAGCGTTCAGCCCCGCGGATCCCACGTCACACTCGCGTGGATCTCGCGCCGCGGTTCACATCGCTGTGACGCTTGCATTCAAGGGGTTAGGTGCATTGACCCCGGTGGGGGGGGTACCCACCCCGGGGGTCAGCGGACGTTCGAGGACCGCCGAATCATGACGCGGGACCGCCTCAGCCGGGGAGCGCGAGCCCCGCGTCGCGGGCGCTGGCCACCGGCTGGTGCAGGCGGATCCGCTCGCCCGCGCGCACGCCCTCGCTGCGCACGTCGGAGTGCCCGACGGCGTCGAGCCGGGTGCGGGTCGTGCGCGGGTAGCGCTCGCGGGCGAAGGCGTTGAGCTCGGGGTCGCCGATCCAGATCAGCCCGCGCTCGGCGCTCTGGGTCTGGCTCTGGTTGAGCTGCCGGCGGAACCCCGCGAGCAAGCCGTCGAGGTAGTGGCGCTTGGCCCGGCGGTCGGTGATCTCGCGCTCCGCCTTGAAGCGCTGCCACAGGCTCTGGCACTGACGCTCGAGGCAGTCGTGTACGTACTCCGCCATGTCGACGTTGGCCCGGGTGCCCATGACCTCGAGCCGGCTGCCGCGGACCCCGCGCGCCACGTCGTAGCTGTCCACCCAAATGCACTGCACGAAGAAGTACTCCTGCAGGATCGAGGCGATCTGGTAGCGGTAGTGCGGGGTGCGGCCCGAGGCCCTGCCCAGGTAGCGATAGGTGTAGTGGCGGGTCGGCCCGCGCACGCCGTCGAGGTTGTACTTGAGCATGAGCTCGCTGGCCCGGGCGAAGGCCGCTTGCGCCTCGTGCTCGTCGGGGTTGTTGTCGGCGAGGGCCAGGAGCTTGTGGATCTTGCGCAGGCGCGCGTCGCCCTCGCCGAGCTCGACGGCCAGGGGCGCGTCGCGGTGCAGCGGCACGCCGCCGTCGCCGGTGGGGGAGGGGTCGCAGGCGAGGAGCCGGCAGGCCTCCTGGAACGCCGGGCCGTGGGGCGGCTCGTGGTCGCGGCGCAGGACCTCGCTCACGTACTGATGGGCGACCTCGTGCTTGAGGGTCTCCACCACCGACTCCCAGGTGTAGCAGAGCACCTGGCGCCGGGCGATCGAGATCAGGCGGCGCTCGGGGTCCCACGACCCCCATTGGCGCTCGCTGCAGGTCAGGCGAAAGCTCGGCGCGCGCAGGGTCGAGCGCAGGTAAATGAAGGACAGGTCGCCCCAGCACTCGGCCAGGCGCCGCAGGCACTGCTGCTCCAAGGCTTCGCTCAGCTCGCGGCGAGCCATGACCTCCTGGTCCTCGGCGAGGGATCGCTCCCAGTCGTCCGGGTCCAGCCTCCTCACGGAGCCCCCCCTGTGTCTTCCCCAGTCCCTGGACATCCCGAGAGCCTACCTCGGTCCTCCGACAAGGATGGTTGGGCGTTGTTCGGGGGGCGAGCGGGGCGCGTCGCGGCGCGGCTGGCGGGCTACGATGACTCCATGGACGTGCTCGACGCGATCGTGGTGCTGCGCGCGCTGTGGGAGAACGCCCTCGCCCAGCGAGGGGCCGGCGCCTCCCGCGTAGAGGTGGAGGTCTACGGCGACGGGGTCCAGGTCCGCGACGACGGCCCGGGGTTGCCGGTGCACCCCCACCCACGCTCGGGGCGCTCGCTGCTCGAGGTGATCCTCACGGGGCCGCGGCGCGGCCCGCTGAACACCCTGGCCCGGGTCACCCGCAGTTGCCTCTGGCTCGAAGTCCGCGTGGGGCGAGACGAGGGGGTCTACCGTCAGCGCTACGACTTCGCCGCGCCGGGCGTGCTCGAAGGCCCGCTCGCCTCGGACGAGGGCCCCGACCGCGGGACCACGATCCGCTGCGCACCGGCGCAAGGCGAGCTCCCCGCCCTCGACGCCCTCGCCGCGGAGCTCGCCCCCGACCTCCCCGCGGGGCTCGAGGTCGTGCTCCGGGACCGTCGCACCGGCGCCGAGCTGCGGCTCGAGGGCGGCCCCCGTGCGTGAGGAGCGCGGGAGCACGACCGCCGAGATCGTGTGCTCCTGGCGCGCGCTGGAGGCGTGCCTCCCCCCCGAGCGGCGCCTGCTCGACGACCCCTACGCCGCGGGGTTCCTGCGCGGGCTGCGCGCTGGGTGGCTCGGCGCGCTGCGGCGGCTGCCCTCTGGCCTGCGCCTCGGCGCCGCGCGGGCGATCGACGTCTCGCTCTCGGGCACCTACAGCTTCGTGATCGCCCGCCACCGCCAGATCGACGAGCGCCTGCGCGCGTTCGACGGCGAGCAGGTCGTGCTCCTCGGCGCGGGCTACGACAGCCGCCGCGCGCGGCTGCGCGAGCACCTCGTCGGCAAGCGCGTGTTCGAGGTCGACCACCCCGCCACCGCGCGGGCGAAGGCCGAGCGCGCGGCGGGCGCCTTCGGCGGCGCGCGCCTCGCCCCGGCGCAGGAGGTCCAGGTCGACTTCGTGCGCGAGTCCTTCGCCGACGCGCTCCTGGCCCACGGCTTCGAGCAGGGCGCCCCGACCGCCTGGGTGTGGGAGGGGGTGAGCATGTACCTCCCCGAGGCGGGGGTGCTCGAGTGCCTGCAGCGGATCGCTGGGCTCTCGGGCCCTGGCTCCTGGGTCAGCTTCGACGCGCTCACCAACCCCGGCGGCCTCGAAGGCGCGAGCCTGCGCGCGCTCTCCGCGGCGCTGCGCGTGGTGGGGGAGCCCTTCCTCTGGACGCCGTCGCCGCTCGACCTGGCGCGGGTCGTGTCCCGGAGCGGCCTCGACGTGGCCGAGGTGTGCCCCACCGTCGACCTCGTCCGGCGCTTCGACCCGCGGCGCGTGTCGCGCGGTCTCCTCGAGAGCAGCCTGGTGCTCGTGCACGCGACCTCGCGCGGGGGGTGAGGTCGCTCCGACCCCGCGGGGCGCATGCGCGCGCCCCCAGGTCTGGTGCTCACGGGTAGCTCGACGTCCTCTCCCTTGGGCTGAAGGCGCCGCTGAGGTGCAAAGACTGGCTTCGCAAGGCCCCCACCGGGCGTTTTCGAGGGTGTAGACTTCGCCCCATGGAGCCGGTTCCCTACGAAGAGTTCGTCGACGCGCACCGCGACCTGAGCGAGGCAGAGTTCCTCGCGCGCGTGCGGTGGCCGGTGCTCCTCGTCCCGCCCTTCGCCCTGGCCCACGACAACCCCGCGGACACCCCCTTCCTCACCAACGCGTTCAGCCCCGAGGCGCTGAGCGGGAAGCTCGCGGGCGGACGGGTGGTGATCGCGCCGGTGCGCAAGCGCGAGGGGGCCAACGCGTTCACGGGCATGGTGACCCTCGGGCGCGCGGCCAACAACGACGTGGTCCTGCACAACTCGAACGTGTCGAAGTTCCACGCCTACATTCGCAAGATCGGTGAGTCGTGGACGGTGAGCGACGCGAACTCGCTCAACGGCACCGAGCTCGACGGGAAGGTCCTCCCCTCGGAGCACCCGTTCCCGGTGCGCAGCGGCTCACGCCTGCGCCTGTCGAGCGTGGTGTGCTTGCAGTTCCTGCTGCCCGAGGAGCTCTACCGCCGCGTGCAGGACGGGAGCCTCCCGCCCTGGCAGCACTACCTGCCGGACGCCGCGGATCCCGACCTGGAGACCGAGGTCGTCGCCTTCGGGCGCAGGTAGGTCGGTTCGCTTCGCTCGGGCGAGCGCGGCGGAGATCCAGGAAGACATTCACCGCAGAGGGCGGCGGCGCGCGCTCCAAGGCGGGACGCCGGCGGTGGGAGAAGCGCGCGGCTCCGCGGAGGGACAGGGCGCGCTGACGGAGCGGGAAGGCATGCACCGCCAAGGACGCCAAGGACGCCAAGGCTCGGGGGTCGAGAGCGTGCGGGCGGACTCGCTCCGTTGAGGCGCGGGCGCTGCTGAGAAGCCAGGAAGGAGGCGGGCTCCGCTCGCGCGTGAGCTGAACGAGAGGACCCGCTCCGCTGGATCGTGAGCGCTGGGGGAGGCCAGGAAGAGGAGGGTAGCTCCGCTTCCCGTGAGCCTGACCCGCGCTCGACCGTCCGGAGCGCAACGCGAGCGGAGCCCGGAGCGCAACGTGAGCGGCGCCTGCCGCGTGGCGTGAGCGGAGCCCGCGGCGCAAGGCGAGCGGCGCCCGCGGCGTGGCGCGAGCGGAGTCCGCCTCGTGGCGGGAGCGGAGCCTGCCGCGTGGTGAGAGCGGAGCCTGCCGCGTGGCGCGTGCGGAGCCCGCGGCGTGGCGCGGGCGGAGCATGAGCGGGCGCAGCCCGCGAATGTCCCGCGCGCAGCGCGGGACGAGGCCCGTCTGCGGGCCTCCTGCCGAGCGGGCGCAGCCCGCGAGGCTCCTGTGGGGTGAGGGTGAGGGGCTTTGCCCCGAGCCCGAGGGGGCCTGGGACAGGCCCCCTAGAAACAAGCGGTCTAGGCGATCCGCGTGCCTCGGGACGGGGTGTCGAAGGGCTTGGGATCCGCCGCGAGCTTCTTGGCGTCGCGGGTGTCCTCGGGGGGGCTGGGGACGTCGGCGGGGAGGGCGAAGGTCATGCCGCGCTTGTCGCGCTTGGTCTTCAGCCAGTGCTTGGACTCGAGGACCTTCACGTAAGAGGTCACGAGCTGCAGGTCGAGGGTCAGCTCGCGGCCGAGCTGGGGCAGCGAGCGCTGCCCGTGCACGCGCACGTAGCTCAGGATCTCCTGGGCCGTGATCCCGGTGGGGTCGACCGCGCGCTGGCCGACGCGCAGCACGCGGGCCTCCTCGGCCTCGCGCTCGGCGATCCGCTCGAGGAGCCCGGCGACGTAGGGGTTCTTGAGCACGTGCTCGGGGCAGAACGGCTTGCCCTCGCGGGTGGCCGCCGCGCAGCCGGACGCGCCACACTTGCGGGACTCCACCCGGCCTCGGTGCGTCCAGCGCTCGATCGACTTCACGTTCACCCTCGCTTTGCTTCCCGGAGCGCGCGCGAACGCCCACCCCTCCCTAACGAACGACCCGGCCAATTCCTTCCACGCTTCAGACCCCGCAAAGGGTCGTTGGTTTCACCGCGAACTTGCCGGCAGCCCGTGACGCCTCCCCCTACGCGCTGGGGTTGCGCGTGTTTGCAGGGGCCCAAGGTTTTTCTCGGGCGTGACTTAAGGGTGACGTCCCGTGGGTGGGGGAGCCGCTCCGAGCGCTCGCGCGCGCCCCGTCAGGGCCGGCGCTTACGGCCGCCGAGGTCCACGATCGCCTTGAAGGCCTCGGGCTCGAGGGGCATGACCGAGAGCCGCGACTGCCGGATCAGGGGGACCTCGCTCAGGCTGGGCTCGGCCTTGATCTGGGCCAGGGTCACGGGGGTGCCCAGCGCCCAGATCGGCTTCACCTCCACCACGGACCAGCGGTCGTCGTCGGTGGTGGGGTCGGGGTAGTGCTCGCGGGTGACCTCGCAAATGCCCACCACCTCCTTGGCCTTGACCGAGTGGTAGAAGAGCACGTGGTCGCCCTTGCGCATGGCCCGCAGGTTGTTGCGCGCCTGGTAGTTGCGCACGCCGTCCCACACGCCGACGCCCTCGTCGAGCAGGTCCTGCCAGGAGTAGGCCTCGGGCTCGCTCTTCACCAACCAGTATCCGCGCGCCATGTCGAGGCCTCCTGCGGGCGGATCCTACTGGGCGGGCCGGACCATGTGCAGGTGCGGGATCCCGTCCTCGAGGTACTCGGGGCCCACGACGGCGAAGCCGTAGCTCTCGTAGAAGCGCCGGAGGTAGGACTGGGCGCCGATCTGGAGCGCCCCGGGCCCGAACAGGCGCGCGGCCTCCTCCAGCGCCCGCGCCATGAGCGCGCGCCCGAGCCCGGTGCCCCGCGCCGCCGCCGCGGTGACCACGCGCCCAATGCTCGGCTCGGGGAAGCACACGCCGGCGGGCACGAGCCGGGCGTAGGCCAGGAGCGCGTCGCCGTCCCAGGCGCCCAGGTGCCAGCAGCGCGGGTCGTGCCCGTCGAGGTCCTGGTAGGCGCAGGCCTGCTCCACCCCGAACACCGCCTGGCGCAGGGCCAGGATCCGATACAGCTCGAGCAGCGCGAGCTCGGCGAAGGGGGTCGTGCGCCAGGCGACGCTCACAGCCGGCGGTGGTCCAGGCAGGGCAGGCTCGAGCGGATCCGCGCCTGGTGCTCGAAGTCGAGCTCGGCGACGACCACGTCCTCGTCGACCTCTCGCGCCAGGCCGAGCACCGTGCCCCAGGGGTCGACCACGCAGGTCCGCCCGCACTTCGGCCGCCGCGGCAGCTTGGAGCCGTATTGATTGGGCGCGATCACGAACACCTGGTTCTCGATCGCGCGGGCCTTGAGCAAGGTCAGCCAGTGGTCCTTGCCGGTGCCCAGCGCGAAGGAGGCGGGCACGAGGATCGTCTTCGCCCCCTGGTCCACCAGCGCGCGGAACAGCTCGGGGAAGCGCAGGTCGTAGCACACCGTGAGGCCCACGGTCCCGAAGCCCGGGAGCTCGACGCACACCGGCGCGCTCCCCGGCGCGACCGCCGCGCTCTCGTGCTCGACGGGGCCGTTGGGCACGTTGACGTCGAACAGGTGGATCTTGGCGTAGCTCCCGAGCAACGCGCCGTCGGGGCCGAAGGCCCACAGCGTGTTGTGCGCGCGCCCGTCGCCGGCTTCGACCCGCACCGACCCCGGGACGAGGCAGCAGCCGAGCTCGCGGGCGAGCTCGGCGAAGCGCGGCTGCCACTCCTCCGGCGGGTGCCGGCGCTCCTTGGTCCCCGGGCCCTCGTAGAGGCTGTTCTCGGGGAACACGATCAGCTCGGCGCCGCGCTCGCGGGCGCGGTGCGCGAGCTCGCGCACCCGGCTGAAGTTCTGGGCTTCGTCGTCCTGCGAGTTGAGCTGGACCGCCGCGACCCGTCGGATCATGTCGCCTCCTGGACCCCGCCGCGCGCGGGGAGGAGGCCCTCGCTTCTCGCGCCCGCGGGAACTTCGTAAGGTAACCGCTGGACCCAAGCGGAGGACTGCGGTGAGGGCGAAGGCGATCGGGCTCTGGATCGTGGTCGGGGCGTGCGCGTGCACGAGCCCCGAGCCGGCGCCGTCCCCGCCGCCGCCCAAGCCCCGCCCGCGGGCGACCTGGACCGCGAGCGAGCGCCGCACGCCGCCCCCGCCGGAGAGCAAGCTCGACGCGAGCGACGGCGGCCGGGTGCAGGTGACCGTGGGCCCCGGACGACCGGCGCGCCCCGGCCAGCCCGGCTGGGTCGCGGGCCCGGCGGGCCCGGCGGGCGTCGCGCCCCCCGCCGGCGACGACGTCGTGGGCTACGACCTCGTGCCCAACCCCGACCCCCACTGCCCCGGCTGGGTCGCGGTCCCGCGCTACCGCGCCGAGGGCCCTGAGGAGGACGAGCGTCCCCAGGGCGAGCTCCCCGCCGGCCACGCGCTCACGCTCCCTCCGCCGCCGACCCCCGAGCCCGCGGAGACCCCGCCGCCGGACGTGGAGGAGACCCTGCGCCCGACCGAGGCCGGACGCTGACGGCCGCGGAGCCCCCGGGCCCCCGCGGCTACCCGGTGGTCGGGGTCCTCCCCCGGATCTGGCGCGACCCGCTGAGCTTCTTCCAGGAGGTCGCGCAGGAGTGCGGGCCCCTGGCCAAGGTCGGGCTGGGGAAGTTCACGCTCTACCTGCTCAGCGGCCCGGAGCTGATCCAGCAGGTGCTGGTCGAGGACGCGCGCCACTACTGGAAGGGCGACGGCCTGGCCGCCGCCGCCGCGGTCATGGGCCGCGGGCTGGCGACCAACGAGGGCGAGCCCTGGCAGCGCATGCGCCGCTTGCTGCAGCCGACGTTCCAGCCCCGCGCGCTGGGCAGCGTGGTCGAGGCCCTGCAGGAGACCGTCGACGAGCAGCTCGCGGGCTGGCGCCCGGGCGCGGTCGACGTGGCCCGCGCGAGCAACCACCTCGTGCTGCGCGCGCTGTTCCGCGCGCTGTTCGGCGCGGGGCTCAGCCCCACGCAGCAGAGCGCGCTGGGCGAGGCCGTGCTCGTGGCCAACGAGCACATAAGCCACCGCCTGGAGCTGATCAAGCTCCCGAGCGGATCCCCACCCCGCGCAACCGGCGCTTCGCCCGCGCGCTGCGCACGCTGGACGAGGCGACCTACGGCCTGATCCGCGCGCGCCGCGCCACCGACCACCCCGGCGACGACCTCCTCAGCCGCCTGGTCTCGACCCGCGACGACGACGGCCAGCCCCTGAGCGAGACGCAGATCCGCGACGAGCTCATGACCCTGATCGTGGCCGGCCACGAGACCACCGCCAACGCGCTGTCCTGGCTCCTGCACCTGCTCTCGACGCACCCCGACGTGGCCGAAGCCGCGCGCGCCCTCGACGCGCCGGCCCTCGCGCCGCCGGGGCCCCCCGACGTGCTGGGCCGCGTGCTGCTCGAGGCGCTGCGGATCCTCCCGCCGGCGTGGGTGATCGTGCGCACGCCCTACGAGGCGCGGGAGCTCGGCGGCTTCGCGCTGCCCAAGGGCGCGGCGATCCTGATCTCGCAGTACGTCGTGCACAACGACCCGCGCTGGTGGCCCGAGCCCGCGCGCTTCGACCCCGACCGCTGGCTCCCCGAGCGTCCGCAGCCCCCCAAGGGCGCCTACTTTCCCTACGGCAACGGCCCGCGGATCTGCATTGGCAACCACTTCGCGAACGCGCTCTTGCGCCTGGCGGTGAGCGGCTGTCTGCGGCGCTTCGACCTCCGCCCGGCCGCCGGCGCGCGGGTCGTGCCCCAGCCGCTGACCACCCTCCGCCCCAAAGGCGGCCTCTCCCTCGCCCTCGAGGCCCGATCGAGCGACCGCGCGCGCTCCTAAGTCCTTCCGCAAAAGGCTGCCAAGAATTCTCGAGGTTTCCCTTGAAAGTGCCTTGACAAACCCGCGCGACGCGTCCATACGTGGAGTTGTCGAGAGATTGGGTGGGTTGAAGAGTCTTTGAGAACCCCGACTCCCGCTTCGGGTTTTGGGGCGCTTGAATCCCGGCCTCGGCCGGCACCCCGGAGGTGAAGCTGACGCAGCTCGATACGCTCTCTGGACCGGCTCTACTGTTGGATTGATCGTCGACGCAAGGTCATACGTCTCCCTCCTTCGGGTGCTACGGGTTAGGACGAACGACTCAAACCAACACGTTTTGCGCAGGCTCTAAGCGGGCGTAACAACGAAGGAAGATCGACGGGCCGCCTTTCGGGGCGGCCCTTTGTCGTTGGTGGGAAGAGCCAGCAAAGAAAACCCAGGAGTGTTCGGCGCACAGCGTGCGCCCGGTCCACGCGCCTGGATCGTGCGTGCGGGCTCTCCTGCGGAGGCGTTGTCTCGCACACAACGTAGGTGCGGGGCTCGTCCCACAGGCGTCGGCACGGTCTTCGCCGTCGAGGTTCGAATCGGCTGTGCCTCTCCAATCCGGCGCGTGTGCCCTCACAGGGGTAGGGGGCGGGGTTTGCCCGCCGCGCGGAGCGTCGGACCGCTTTCCCGCAAAGGGTAGGGGCGAGGCTCGTCCCCGCCCGGGACATGTCGTCCCTCGAGCCTCCGTGGCGGCGGAGTTCCGAGCAGGCGCCGCGGGTAGGCCCTCCACTCCGCAGGGTGGAGGGACACTGCCGGGCGGGGACGAGCGGTTTACCGCCCGCGGGCGTCGGCCCGCTTCCGCAAGGGTAGGGGCGGGGCTGTCCCCTGCCGGGTATGTGCGTCCCTTAGAGCCTCCGTGGCGGCGGACTCCGCCGCGCCGCGGGTAGGCCTCCACTCGAAGGGTGGAGGGACGCACATACCGGGCGGACGAAGCCCCCCCCGTTTGGAACAACGCCTCTGAAGAGCTCCGCGCTGTCCAGACGCGACGACCTGGCGCACGCTGCGTGCCGAACACCTGTGGGACGAGCCCCGCCCCTACCTCGGAATGGGCCGGCGCACAGGATTCGAAGCTCGCGGGGGTCCCGACCCTCCGCGCCTCCAAAAACCACCGCCGACGCGAGGTCCCCGACCCTCCCGCGCCTCAAAAAACCCCGCGACGCGGAGTCCCCCGACCCTCGTCGCCTCCAAAACCCCGCGACGCGAGGTCCCCGTCCTCCCGCGCCTCCAAAAACCCGCGACGCGAGGTCCCTGACCTCCGCGCCTCCAAAAACCACGCGACGCGAGGTCCCCGACCCTCCCCGCGCCTCCAAAACCCGCGACGCGAGGTCCCCAGACCTTCCGTCGCCTCCAAAAACCCCGCGACGCGAGGTCCCCAGACCTTCCGTCGCCTCCAAAAACCCCGCGACGCGAGGTCCCGACCCTCCCGCGCCTCCAAAGCCCCGCGACGCGAGGTCCAGACCCTCCCGTCGCCTCCAAAAACCCCGCGACGCGAGGTCCCCGACCCTCCCGCACGCTCTCGCGTGAGCGGAGCCCCCCTTGATCCCTGGCATCGCCGGGGCGGCGACGCCTGGCGGAGCCTCTGCGTACCCTTTGCGCCCTCTGCGCCTCGGCGGTTCCTGCCTTCTGCCTTCCTGCCTTCCCTGCCTTCCTGCCTTCCTGCGGCCCGCCCCCGTCCAGCGGAGCTTCCGTGTCCGGCGCGCCGCCCCGCCCCCGCCTCGCCGAGGGCTCCTTCCGTGTCTTCCGTGTCTTCCGTGTTCCTCTCCTCTTCTTCCTCTCTCTCCTCTTCTTCCCTCTCCTCCTCTCTCCTCTTCTTCCTCTCCCCTTCTTCCTCCCCTCCCCGGGGCCCAAGGCCCAGTAACATGCCTGGGTGACCACGAAGCGCGAGATCGTGAAGACCGTGGCCGAGCTCTCGGCCCTGACCCAGGCGCAGACCCACGAGGTCGTGCAGCTCGCCCTCGACGTGATCGCCGACACCCTGGTCGCCGAGGGCCGCCTCGAGCTGCGGCGCTTCGGCGTGTTCGAGGTCAAGCAGCGCAAGGCCCGCAAGGCGCGGGACCCCCGGGACGGGAGCGTGCTGCACCTGCCCCCGCGCAAGGCGTTGACCTTCCGCCCGTGCAAGGAGTTAGAGCGGCGAATCGCCGACTCCTGAGCCGAGAAAACTCCAATCGACGCTCAACCCCCGCCCCCGGTCGGGCGTCCTCCCCGCGGACGAGAGGTGGCATGGCGATCGACCCCGAACAGCTCGCGCGCAACTTCCAGGACGGCGACGCCCCCGCCTTCGCGGACCTGATCGACGCCTACCAGGAGCGCTTCTACCGCGTGGCCTATCGGATCCTGGGGGACGCCGACGCCGCGCTCGACGTGGTGCAGGACGCCTTCGTGAAGATCCACCGCAGCATTGAGCAGTGGGACGCCGCGAGCAAGTTCTCGTCGTGGGCCTTCCGCGTGGTCACGAACCTGGCGATCGACCGGATCCGCCGCAGCACCCGCGAGCGCAAGGCCTGGGAGCACCGCGCCCAGGAGGAGCCCGCCTACCTCGACGACACCACCGACGCCGGCCTCGTCGCCCAGGACCGCAAGCGCCTGGTGGAGGAGATCAAGCTCGCGATCGAGGACCTGCCCCCGGGCCAGCGCACGGTGGTCGCGCTGCGGCACTACGAGGGCTTCAGCCTCAAGGAGATCGCCGAGATCCGCGGCTGCGCCGTGGGCACGGTCAAGTCGACGTTGCACCAAGCGTTTCGTAGTCTGCGCAACAGCCTGGGCCCGCAGGCGCTCTCGCGGGCCTCCGCGATCCAAGGGGTGGCGTAATGGACCCGACCTGGCTCGAGACTCACCTCCCGCTCCTGCGCTACCAGGACGAGCTCAGCGCCGAGCAAGTCGCCCAGGTGCTCGAGCACCTCGAGGCCCTGCCCCCGGGGAGCGACCTCCGCGCCCAGCTCGAGGGCGTGGCCCACGCCCTCGACGCCCTGAGCCTGGAGCACCCCCACCCCGAGCGCCTGCGCTCGCTCAAGGAGCAGGTCCTGCTCGCGGTCGAGGCGCCGGTCGCCCCGGGCGAGCCCGCGACCGCCGACGTCGAGCCCTTGTCCGCCGCGGAGCGGGCCCAGCTCGAGGCCGCCCTCGACCTGGTCGAGGTGCCCCTGCACCCGGGCCTCGCCGGCCTGCGCGCGGCGGTCCTGGCCGAGGTCGACGCCGAGCAGGCGTTGCCCGCCGACGAGCAGGCCGAGGTCGAGGCCGCCCTCGACCTCCTGGGCGACGTGCCCCTGCCCGCGCGGCTCGCCGGGCTGCGCGGCGCGGTCCTGGGCCAGCTCCAGGCCGAGCCCGAGCTCACGGCCCACGAGCGCGCCGAGGTCGAGGCCGCCCTCGACCTGTGGGAGGACGTGGAGCGCCCCGCCGCCCTCGACGGGCTCAAGGCGCGGGTCCTGGCGGAGGTCGGCGCCCCCGCCGGCCAGCTCGTGCGCTTCCCCAACGCCTTCGTGGCCACGCTCCTCGCTGCGGCCGCGGTCGCCTTGCTCGCGGTCGGGGTCGCCCTCGGCGGCTGGGCGCGCGGTCCGCAGGGCTTCGACCCGCACGGGGTCAGGGCGCTCAAGCGCACCGCCGACTTCGCCGCGCTCAACGGGCGCTTCGCGATCGCCGAGGAGAACTACCGCTTGATCCTGGAGGGCACCCGCGCCGAGCCCGAGCTGCTCGAGCAGGTGCGCCAGGAGCTGGTGGCGATCCAGGACTACCGCCGCGCCCAGTCCGCGAGCGACCCCCTGCTGCGCCAGCGCCAGGTCGCGACCCTGCTCCGCGACAAGCCCGACGCGCTGGTGGTGCCCGCGGCCTTCTACCACGACCTCAACCGGCGCTCGACGGCGGCGGCGGTGCAGTCGCAGCTCGCCTTCGACCCCAGCCGCGCGCTGCGCTTCGACGAGCTCGGCGTCCCCGACAACGTGCGGGATATCCTCACCGACGCGACCCTGCAGGTGATCCTGATCCAGCAGGGCCTGCGCTGGGAGCAGCTCGGCGACCTGATCCAGGCGCGCAACTGCTACCAGCGCGCGCTGCAGATCGACCCCGAGAGCGAGCACGGCCTGCAGGCCAAGCACCGCCTCTCGCTCCTGGGGTAGGCGCTCCGCGGGAGCGAAGAGGAAGGCAGGAAAGGCAGGAACCGCCAAGGCCGCCAAGGCCGCCAAGGCTCCGCCCGCGCGGGCGCGCGCCGGCGAGCCCGGATCGAACGACCGAGCTCCGCCCACTCGGTCGCGCGCCGGCGGGAGAGATTTTGACCACCAAGCCTCCGCCCCCTCGGGAACGCGCCTCTAGCGCCCTACCTCAGAAACACCGAGGACACCGAGCTCCGCCGGTTCGTCGACCTCCTCCGCGGCGCAGAAGAGAGGCAGGAGTCTCGTCTCCGCGACCCAGCCAGGACGGTAGGGCTGAGCGGAGCTCGGTGCATTCGGTGTCTTCGGTGTCTCTTCCTCTCGAACGGCGGGCTGGGGTGTCCCTGCGGAGCTCGGTGGTACAAAATCTTCCTCCCGTCGGCGCGCGACCGAGTGGGCGGAGCTCACCTCCCGCGCCCCCAGCGCGCTCTGGAAGTCGCTGAGCTGTCCTTCCGCGCGCAGCCGCGCGGGCGGAGCCTTGGCGGCCTTGGCGGCCTTGGCGGTTCCTGCCTTCCTCGTCCCCGCGCCACGCCCTCCGGAACGCAGCGCGGTAGGAGCCTGGTCTCCGCGCCCCAGGACGGTGGGGCTGAGCGGAGCTCGGTGTCTTCGCTGTCTTCGGTGTCTCTTCCTCTCGAACGGCGGGCAGGGGTGTCCCTGCGGAGCTCGGTGGCACAAAAAATCTTCCTCCCGCCGGCGCGCAGCCGCGCGGGCGGAGCCTTGGCGGACTTGGCGGCCTTGGCGGTTCCTGCCTTCCTCGTCCCCGCGCCACGCCCTCCGGAACGCAACGCGGTCCGCGGGGGACCCCCCCACGGACCGCGGCGACGACCTGGGTCGTGACCTGCGCTACTTGACCGTCCAGGTGTTGGCCCCGGCGCGGTAGAGCTGCGCGAGGTCGGCGGGCTTCTTGGACTTGGCCTGCTGCACCTGGTGGTTCAGGGCCTCGTCGTAGGTCGGGCGGTCGACCTGGCGGAACACGCCGACGGGCAGCGGGTCCTCGAACTGCGTCAGGAGGTAGGCCAGGGTCGAGTTCTCGGCGCGGGCGTCGTGGACGAGCACGTCGCCGGGGACCTCGTCGCCCTCGTTCCAGGTCGCGGTCTCGAGCTCGAGGCCGCGGAGCTTCACGCCCCGGGTGTCGCCCTTGCCGAAGGTCATGGGCTTGCCGTGCTCGAGGTAGAGCAGCTTGTCGTGGCGCACCTTCTTGTCGACCTGGGCCTGGAACGCGCCGTCGTTGAAGATCACGCAGTTCTGCAGGATCTCGATGAACGACACGCCCTTGTGCGCCGCCGCCAGGGCGAAGATCTCGCCCATGTGCTTGACGTCGGTGTCGTAGGTCCGCGCCACGAACGTCGCCTCGCTGGCGAGGGCGAAGCGCAGCGGGTTGACCGGCGCGTCGATCGAGCCCAGGGGCGTCGACTTGGTGATCTTGCCCACCTCGGAGGTCGGCGAGTACTGGCCCTTGGTCAGCCCGTAGATCCGGTTGTTGAACAGCAGGATCGTAATGTCCAGGTTGCGGCGCAGGACGTGCAGGAGGTGGTTGCCTCCAATGCTCAGCCCGTCGCCGTCACCGGTGATCAGCCACACCGAGAGCTCGGGGTTCGTGCTCTTGATCCCGGTGGCCAGCGCCGGGGCGCGGCCGTGGATCGTGTGGAAGCCGTAGGTGTTCATGTAGTAGGGGAAGCGGCTGGAGCAGCCGATCCCCGACACGAACATGAACTTCTCCTTGGGGATCCCCAAGGTGGGCATGGTCTTCTGGATCGCGGCCAGGATCGCGTAGTCCCCGCAGCCCGGGCACCAGCGCACGTCCTGATCCGAGACGAAGTCCTTCTTCTTCAGCGGCAGCGTGGTAGCCATGCTCAACCTTTCACGGCTTGACGGAAGCGGGTCACGAGCTCGGTGACCTGGAACGGGCGGCCCTTGACCTTGGGGAAGCTGACCGCGTCCACCAGGTAGCGGGCGCGGAGCAGCATGCACAGCTGCCCCATGTTCAGCTCGGGGACGAGGACCGTCTTGAAGCGGCCCAGGACCTCGCCCAGGTTCTTGGGGAACGGGTTCAGGTAGCGCAGGTGCACGTGACCCACGGTCCCGGCGCCGCCCTTGCGGAACTCCTCGACGGCGCTGGTCACCGCGCCGAAGGTCGAGCCCCAGCTCACCACGAGCAGGTCGCCCTGCTGGTCGCCGTCGACGACCGCGTCGGGGACCTGCATGCGCTCGATCTTGGCCGCGCGCAGGGCGGTCATGTGGTGGTGGTTCTCCGGGTCGTAGCTAATGTGCCCGGTCACGTCCCACTTCTCGAGGCCGCCGATCCGGTGCTCGAGGCCCGGGGTCCCCGGGCGCGCCCAGGGGCGGCGCAGGGTCTCGGGGTCGTGGCGGTAGCCCTCGAACTCGCCCTCGCCGGCCTCGGCGAAGGTCACCGGCGTGGCGGGGAAGGCGTCGGGGTCGGGCAGCTTCCAGGGCTCGGCGCCGTTGGCCAGGTAGCCGTCGGAGAGCACGAACACCGGGACCATGTGGGTCAGCGCCAGGCGCACGGCCTCGCGCCCGATCTCGAAGCAGTCGGCGGGGGTCGCCGGCGCCAGGATCCCGACCGGGCACTCGCCGTTGCGGCCGTACATGGCCTGCAGCAGGTCGGCCTGCTCGGTCTTGGTCGGCATGCCCGTCGAGGGGCCCGCGCGCTGCACGTTGATCACGATCAGCGGGAGCTCGGTCATGACCGCGAGCCCGATCGCCTCGGCCTTGAGCGCGACGCCCGGGCCCGAGGTCCCGGTGACCGCGATCGCGCCGGCGTAGGCCGCGCCGATCGCGCCGCACACCGCGGCGATCTCGTCCTCGGCCTGGAACGTGCGCACGCCGAAGTGCTTCATGGCGCTGAGGTGGTGCAGGACGTCCGAGGCCGGGGTGATCGGGTAGCTGCCGTAGAACAGCTCGACCCCGGCCTTGTGGGACGCGGTCACCAGGCCCAGGCACAGGGCCTCGTTGCCGTTGACCTGGCGGTACTCGCCCGCGGGGAGGTGGGTCGCCGGCTTGACCTTGTAGTGGGTGGTGAACACCTCGGCGGTCTCGGCGTAGTAGTAGCCCTGCTTGAGCGCGGCGCTGTTGGCCTCGACCAGGATCGGCTTCTTGGCGAACTTCTTCGCCAGCCACTCCAGCGTCGGCTCCAGCGGGCGGTCGTAGAGCCAGAACATGACGCCCAGGGCGAACAGGTTCTTGCAGCGGTCGATCGCGCCCGAGTCGAGCTCGTGGTCCTTGAGCGCCTCGCGGTTGAGGGTCGTCAGCGGGATCCGCACCACGCGGTAGGCGGCCAGCGAGCCGTCGTCCAGCGGGTTCGCGTCGTAGCCGGCCTTCTTGAGGTTCGGCCCGGTGAACGCGTCCTCGTTGACCAGGATCGTGGCCCCGTCCTCGAGCCGGCTGAGGTTGACCTTCAGCGCGGCGGGGTTCATGGCCACGAGCACGTCCGGGGCGTCACCCGGCGTGCGAATGTTCACGCTGCCGAAGTGGACCTGGAACCCGCTGACGCCGGGCAGCGTCCCCGCGGGGGCGCGGATCTCTGCCGGGAAGTCCGGGAAGGTCGAGACGTCGTTGCCAATGATCGCCGAGGTGTTGGTGAACTGCGTGCCGGTCAACTGCATGCCGTCGCCCGAATCTCCGGCGAACATGACGGTGACCTGGTCCAGCTCCTCGACCGGGGTCTGCGTGCTCATGAGCCTCCGCTCTCTAAGCGGCACCGGACGGTGCCGCGCCGCCTCCGGCGGCGACGGAAGTCCCGCGTCCCGAAGGGCCACCGACCCTAATCCACCCGGACCCTCAGGTCCAGCGGCATTGCGCGTGAACCTGAGCGCTCCCGGGACGTTGCAGAGCAGGAGGCCCCCGTGTCCCGGAGCTCGACCCGACCCGCCGCCGCCCCCCTCCGCGGGCTGCTCCTCGCCTTGAACCTGGTCTTGCTCGGGCTTCTGGGAGAGCTCGTCCACGGCCTGTTCTGGGGCGCGCTCCCGGACCCCCTGCCCCGGGTCGCGCCGGTGGCCCGCGCCCTCGACGAAGAGCCTCCGCCCCCCGCCTTCGCCGGGCTCGTGGCCCTCGTCGCCCAGGAGCTCGACGCCCCCCTGCCCGACCCGGAGCCCGAGCCCGAGGCGCCGCAGCCCCAGGCCCCGAGCCCCCTGGCCGGGTGGGAGGTGGTCGCGCTGCTCGAGCCCGCGGGCGGCCCGCCGACCGCGATCCTCGGCGCCCCCGGCCGTCAGGTGACGGTCCAGGCGGGGGACGCGTTCCTCCATGGCGAGGTGCGCGCGATCGCGGTCGACCCCGACGGCCGGGTGCGGGTCGAGGTCCACCAGGGCGCGATCGTGTCCCACCTGGAGCAGCGCTTCGGCCCTCCCTGACGTGCGACACTGCGCGCCTCGAGGAGGACGTATGCAGGGACTGCGCGCCGCGGCGCTGGGGCTGACGCTGCTCGCGAGCGCGGGGGCCCAGGACCCGGAGACCCAGGTCCAGCTCGCGATCTCCTCGGCCCGCGCCCGGGAGACGGTGGCCTTCCTCGCCGACGACGCCCGCGAGGGCCGCGAGGCCGGGAGCGCCGGGTTCGCGGCCAGCGCGCGCTACGCCGCGGCCGTGCTCCGGGAGCTGGGGCTCGAGCCCGCCGGCAGCGCCGGCTACGCCCAGCCCTTCGAGGCCGACGGGCGTCAGCTCTCGAACGTGCTGGCTGCGCTCCCCGGCGACGGCACCACCGACGAGGCGATCCTGATCGGCGCGCACCTCGACCACCTCGGCCGCGGGGGCTCGGGGTCCATGGCGCTCCTCAGCCGCGGCCAGATCCACAACGGCGCCGACGACAACGCCTCCGGGGTGGCCGCGGTGCTGGAGGTCGCCCGCGGGCTCGTGGCTGCGGGCGTCCGCCCGCGCCGACGGATCGTGTTCGCGCTGTTCGACGGCGAGGAGCGCGGGCTCCTGGGCTCGAAGCACCTGGCCGCGCACCCCTGCTTCCCCGAGCGCCTGGTGCTCATGCTCAACCTGGACATGGTCGGCCGGCTGGAGGGGCCCCTGACCGTGGCCGGCGCCGAGTCCGGCGGCCCGCTGCTCAGCGGCTGGCTCGCCGACGCCGCGCGGGCGATCGACCTCCAGGTCCGCCCCGAGCGCGCGGTCTACCCCAACAGCGACCACTACCCGTTCTACGAGCGCGAGGTCCCGGTGCTCGTGCCCTTCACCGGGCTGCACCGCGACTACCACCGCCCGTCGGACGACCTCGAGCGCGTGAACGCCGACGGCGTGGCCCAGGTCGCGCGGCTCGCCGCCGGGGTCGCCCTGCGCGCGGCCCGCGCCCCGCGCACCCCGACCTGGGTCGCCGCGCCCGAGCGCACCCTGGGGATCGTGGTCGAGCAGGCCCTGGCGTTCCTGCGCCTGCCCACGCCCCAGGCCACCCCCCGCCTGGGGGTGCGCCTGGACGGCCTCGTGGTCGAGTCCGTGGAGCCCGAGAGCCCTGCCGCCCGCGCGGGGCTGGCCCCGGGGGACCGCCTGCTGCGCGCCCGCGGGCGCGCGCTGCGCACGACCTGGGACCTGGAGCCGCGCCCTCCAGGACGGCGGCCTGTGCGACGTGGCTGGAGCGCGGCGGGGAGACCTACGCGGTGTGGGTGCGCCTGCACACCGCCCACGGCGACTGGCACTGACGGGGCCTACCGGCGCAGCGCTGGAGCGTTGAACCGCCCGGGTGCCGACGAAGCATTGAACCGCCAAGGGCGCACCGACGAAGCATTGAACCGCCAAGGACGCCAAGGACGCCAAGGCTCCGCCCGGTCCTCTCCGCCGCGGGGTGGGAAAGTGGGCGAAGGCTCCGCAACCTCGGCAGCGTTCGGGCCGGGCGAAGCAACACCCTTTCCGGGCCTCTCGGGGCGGTCTGATTCGGCGAAGCCTTGGCGTCCTTGGCGTCCTTGGCGGTTCCATTCTTCTTCCGGCACAGCGGCAGGGGCAGGGGCAGGGCAGGGGCAGGGGCAGGGCAGGGCAGGGGCGGGCAGGGGCAGGGGGACCTGATAGACGCCCATCGGGGCGCCCCCCAAGATTCTCCGAAACGGTCTCCCAGGGGTCGGGTTGTAGGGGCTGAGCGAGGAGGCTCGCCCCCTATGACCCCGACCGCCGCCCTTCGGAGCCCCGTCGTGCACGTCCCGCCCCCCGCTCAGGCCCTGGAGCTGGTCGTGGTCAGCGAGCAGGCGACCCTGCGCGAGGCCCTCTCGGCCACCCTGGCCAGCGACGGCCACAGCGTGGTGGCCACCGGGGACGCGGCCCGCGCGCGGCGGCTCGTGCTCCGCGGCTCGCCCCAGGCCGCGGTGTTCGACCTCAGCCAGCGCCTGGGCCTGGGGCGGCTGCTGGCGGACCTGCGCGAGCGCGGCTCGCGGCTCTCGGTCCTGGGGCTCGTCGCGCAGGACACCCCGGCGGTGCGCTCCCTGGGGCTAGCGTCCGGGGCCGACGACGCCCTGGCGCGGGACTACGCCCCCCTCGAGCTCCGGGCCTGGGTCAACGCGCTCCTGCGCCGGGCGAACCCCTCCGGGGCGACGCTCTGCAGCTACGCGGACCTCGAGCTCGAGCCCGAGAGCGGGGTCGCCACCCGCGGCGGGCGCGGACTCGGGCTCAACGGGCGCGAGGTCCAGCTCCTGGCGCGCTCGCGCGAGCCCGAGGCCGAGCTGACCCGGGCCGTGCTCACCGCGACGTGGGGGCGCGAGCCCGCCGAGACCAACCTGCTCGAGGTCTACGTGCGCTACCTGCGCGGCAAGCTCGACGCCTGGGGCCCGCGGCTGGTGCACACCGTGCGCGGCGTGGGCTACGTGCTCCGGGTGAAGGAGGACTGAACGCGCCAGTGAGGAACGGCGCGCCCTAGCCTGCCGTGACGCGTCGCGCCGACCGGAGTCGAGCGAGCCTTGGCTCCGCTCGACCGAGGGCGCGCGGCGCGGTCGGACGAAGACACGGAAGAGGGTGCTGGTTCGTCGGTTCAACGCAGAGGCGCGGAGGCGCTGAGGAACGCAGAGCCCGGTGAGGATCACACCTTCCGCGGGTACGGGAGGGAGGAGTTCTGCCGCGCGCGGGTCGCTCCCTCAGGAGCGGAGCCCCTGTTGCTTCCTCGTCACCCGCGGGGCAGCGTCCGCGCGAGCGGAGCGTCGACTCGACCCGCTCGCGCGCGCTGGCTCTGCGTTCCTCAGCGCCTCAGCGCCTCTGCGTTGAAACCGACCTGCAAGCGCGCCCGGCCTGCCTGCGTCGAGAGTAGGTCAGCTCATGCGGCGGTGGGTGCCGCCGGTCTTCTCGATATCGATCCCCTGCTCGAGCATGCGCTCGCGGTAGGCGGTGTAGCCGCCCTCGAAGAAGTGCGCGTTGCCCTCGCCGTCGAGGTGCAGGACGTGGGTCGCCTGCCGGTCGAGGAAGAACCGGTCGTGGCTGATCACGAACACGCAGCCCGGGAACTGCTCGAGGGCCTCCTCCAGCACCTGCAGCGTGGAGAGGTCGAGGTCGTTGGTCGGCTCGTCGAGGAGCAGCACGTTGCCGCCGGTCTTGAGCGTCTTGGCGAGCTGGACCCGGTTGCGCTGACCGCCGGAGAGCTTGCCCACGAGCTGCTGCTGATCCGGCCCGCGGAAGTTGAACAGGCTCACGTAGGCCCGGGCGTTCATGCGCCGGGTGCCGAGCACGACCTCGTCGTTGCCCTCGGAGATCTCCTCGTAGACCGACTTCTCGGGGTCGAGGTTCGCCCGGCTCTGGTCCACGTAGCAGAGCTCGACGGTCTTGCCGAGCTCGAGCTTGCCGGCGTCGGGCTGCTCCTGGCCCACGATCATGCGGAACAGGGTGGTCTTGCCCGCGCCGTTGGGGCCCAGGATCCCCACGAAGGCGCCGGCCGGCACCTCGAAGTCGAGGCCCTGGAACAAGGGCTTGTCGTAGGCCTTGGTCAGGCCCTCGACCTTGAGCACGTCGTTGCCCAGGCGGTTGCCCACCGGGATCGTGAGCTGGATCGAGCCCTCGCGCTCGTCGGACACCTGCTTCTGCAGGTCCTCGAAGCGCCCGATCCGCGCCCGGTTCTTGGACTGCCGGCCCTTGGGGCTGGTGCGGATCCACTCCAGCTCGCGCTTCAGGCGGCGCTTGCGCGCGGCCTCCTGCTTCTCGTCGTCGCGCAGGCGCGAGGCCTTCTGCTCGAGGAAGGTGGAGTAGTTGCCCTCGTAGGGGTAGGCCTTGCCGCCGTCGAGCTCGAGCATCCACCCGGCCACGTTGTCGAGGAAGTAGCGGTCGTGGGTGATCGCGATCACGGTGCCCTTGAACGCGGCCAGGTGCCGCTCGAGCCAGTGCACGGTGTCGGCGTCGAGGTGGTTGGTGGGCTCGTCGAGGAGCAGCATGTCCGGCTCCGAGAGCAAGGTCTGGCAGAGCGCGACCCGGCGCTTCTCGCCGCCCGAGAGCTTGCTCACGTCGGCGTCGCCCGGGGGCGTGGCCAGCGCGTGCATGGCCTGCTCGACCTTGCGGTCCAGCTCCCAGGCGCCCTTGGCCTCGATCTTGTCCTGGACCTTCTCGAGCTTGGCCATGATCTCGTCCATGTGGTCGAAGTCGGTGGCCATGCGCTCGTTGAGCTTGTCGAACTCCTCGAGCAGCGCCTGGGTCTCCTTGACCCCGAGCAGAATGTTGCCCTTCACGTCGAGGCTCGGGTCGAGCTCGGGCTCCTGCGGCACGTAGCCGATCTTGATCCCGTCCCGGGCCCAGGCCTCGCCCTCGAAGTCCTTGTCGACCCCGGCCATGACGCGCAAGAGCGTGCTCTTACCCGAGCCGTTGCGCCCGATCACGCCGATCTTGGCCCCGTGCAGGAACGAGAGGGTGATCCCGTCCAGGACGGGCTTCTGGTTGTAGGACTTGCGCAGCTTGCGCACGGTGTAAATGAAGTCGCTCATGCCGGGGGTTGTAGCATGCGCGGACCGCTGGAGAAGCCAGGGCGTGCGCCCTGCAGGCGGGTGAAGGAGCGCCACCGCGTGGGTCGACTGTGGGACGCCTGGGACGTGCTCAAGCACCTGCGCAGCCCGTTGGAGGCGGCGAAGCTGGCCCTCCCCGCGCGGGCGCTCAAGGTGCACGTGCTGAACCCCGAGCCCCCGCGCGGGGCCTCCCCCGACGCCAGCGCCGCGGCCCAGGCCCTGAAGCGGATCAAGAACGAGCTCGCCCTGGCGGCCCTCGTCGACGGGCGGGTCGACTACGCCGGCCTGCGCGGGAGCCCGCTCCTGGCCGAGCTCGAGCGCGCCGCCTCGCACCTGCACGCGGTGCGCCTGAGCGACCTCCCCAGCGACGCCGAGCGGATCGCGTTCTGGCTCAACGTCTACAACGTGCTCGCGATCCACGGCGTGATCGCCCGCGGGATCACGCGCTCGGTCATGCAGATCCCGACCTTCTTCGCGACCACCGCCTACCGGGTGGGCGACCAGCGCTTCACCCTGGACGAGGTCGAGAACGGCGTCCTGCGCCGCAACCAGGCGGGGCCCAAGGGCGGGCTGCCCTTCGCCCCCGACGACCCGCGCCTGGCTTGGTCGCCGAGCGCCGTCGACCCCCGGATCCACATGGCCCTGGTGTGCGCCTCGGCGAGCTGCCCCCCGGTGGCCTTCTTCAGCCCCGAGGGGCTCGATTCGGAGCTCGCCCGAGCGACCCAGGGCTTCCTCGACGCCGAGGTGCGGGTCACCCCCGCGGCGGTCGAGCTCCCCCTGGTGTTCCGCTACTACCCCGCGGACTTCGGCGACGTGCGCGCCTTCTTGGAGCAGCACGGCTCGCCCCGCCTGCGCGAGGCCCTCGCCGCGGCGCCGGACGCGCGCTGGACCTACCGCCGCTACGACTGGAGCCTGAACCAGGTGTAAGCTCCGCGCTCTGCGGCTACTCGGCAGCCCACGTGGGCAGGCTCAGGCGACTCACGTGGTCCAGGAATCCGCACGAGCGACATTCGAAGGACAGCGTGCCCCTCCCCTCGAAGACCTCCAGCGAGACCTCGAGCGACGGCGCGTCGCAGGCGACGCATTCGAAGGTGCCCGTTCGCCGTCCAGACGCGAACAAGCGGTCGCGCACGCGGATCAGCGAGGGGAGGTGATCCCTGGCCATTCGGCCTACCGATACCCCAACGCCTCGACGAGTTTCCCGTCGCGATCAAAGAACACGGTGACCACCGGCCCGTTGATCGCCCAGGCCTGATCGCCCAGGTAGAGCTTGCCGCCCTTGAGGTAGAAGCGCAGGCGGTTCCAGGTGACCTCGGTGCGGTCCTCGGCGGAGGTCACGCGGAACTCGAAGTCGTAGCCGCTGCTGGCCGAGGTGTAGCCCGGGCCGTCGGGGCTGGGGTTCGCGTTGAGCTGGTAGTTGCCGTAGGAGTAGCCGCCGTTGGCCTTGTAGGCCAGCCGGACCTTGCCCACGGTCAGGATCGCGTAGTCCTCCTCCATGAACAGGTTCGCGTCGACGACGAAGTCCGCGGGGATCGGGCCCGCGGGGACGTAGCCGCTCGAGCCCATGTAGTTCTGCTTGGCGATCGCCTGGCGCAGGCTGGCCTCGCCCAGGTTCGTCGAGTGGTAGACCACCGTCGCCACCGCGGCCAGGCAGGCGCCGGCCCAGCCCAGCCCGAGCACGATCAGGATCAGGGGCACCGAGCCCCGACCGCGCCGTTCGACCTCGACCTCGCTCGCCTTGCGCGCGGCCTCGGCGGCGACCCGGGCCTGGCTGGCCGACGAGGTCGCCGTGGCGATTTCGGCGGCGTGCGCGCTTGGCGGCGGGGCCTTCACGGCCTCGGTCGGCGGCGCGGCGGCCGGGACGGCCTCGGTCGGGGGCGCGGGGTCGGGGGCGTCGGGCTCGCGGGGATCGGTCATGCCTGGACCTCCGGGGGTCCCCCGATCCTACTCGTCGCTTGCATGCGCGGGGGCGGCCACCCGCGAGGTCTCGGCGCCCGGGGTGTGCGGGTCGACGTTGGGGAACCAGCCGAAGAACTCGGTGAGCTTCGCGCGCCGGCGCTCGCTCATGTAGTCGAAGTTCGCCCCGCGGTCGATCACCTCCCAGAAGTCCTTGCTGCGCACCGCGAGCAGCTCGTCGCGGATCGAGGCCAGGCGCTCCGGGCGCTCGTGCTCCATGTCGCTGTAGATCCGGCGCGCGCTGGCCTCGTCCTTGGCGATCAGGAAGTAAGTCGCGAGCCGCGCCTGGGCCTTGCGCACGCCGCGCAGGGTCTTCTCCTGGGCCTCGGTCTCGGCCTCCTTGTCGAGCTCGAGCAGCTCGTCGAGCAGCCCCGGCGCGCAGGGCAGCCGCGCGCGGTGCGCGGCCTCGCAGATCGAGGCCAGGTCGTAGGCCGTGGTCTCGGTCACGAACCCCAGCCCCTGGGTGTGGGCGACCTGGCCGTAGTAGCGGAAGTAGCTGGCGATCTCGGCGACCAGCGAGTCCTTGCCCGCGGTCACCGCCGACTCGACCAGCAGGCGGTACTGGTGGAGCACGTTGTAGGCGGTGCGCACGTCGCCGCGGTTGAGGGTCGCGCGGAGGTAGGTGTTGAAGAACTTGACCACGAGCCCCACGCCCTGGGTGTCCGCGGCGAGGGCCGCCTCCCCCAGCGAGCGCGTGTTGATCCCGATCAGGTAGCACATGTCCGAGCTGGTCCCGAGGGCCTCGTTGTAGATCGTCTGGTACTTGCGGAGCACGGTCCACTCGACCCAGCGCTGCTTGAGCACCAGGTCGCGCACCGCCTCGGCGGAGAGCGCCTGGAAGTCGGGGTTCTCGTTGAGCTGCCCGCCGACGTCGAACCAGTCCAGGGGCAGGTCGGCCTTGGCCCGGGTGTAGCGCACGGCCAGCACCCGCAGCGCGTCGACCGCCCGGCAGCTGATGATCTTGTCCTGCTGCGAGGTCGCGGTGAGCGCGATGTCCGCGAGCTGCTCGATCGAGGTCAACATGAGCTCTTGCGCCTGCTCGATCCGCTCGGGGCGCAGCTTCTCGGTGGCGTTGAACGCCTTGACCTGGATCCGGATCACGATCTTCTCGGGGTCCAGGAAGTCGAACACGTAAATGAAGTAGGGGAACATGAGCAGCAGGCTCGCGGTGACGAGGATCACCGCCGCCGCCACCGAGACCCGGGGCAGGAAGCCGTTGCCCACCGCGAGGCTGACCCACAGCGCGAGCACGCAGGTCACGAGGAAGAAGCCGAACACCACGAAGTTCGTCTTCTCGCGGAAGAACAGCTCGGTCACCCGGGGCGTGTAGCGGGTGGCGGCGAGCTGGACCACGATCGCCACCACGGTGGTCACGATCCCGAGCACGGCGACCACGGTCTGGGTCAGGTTGCCCAGCGCGTTCTGCAGCGTCTCCAGGTCGTAGTGGAACAGCAGGTCCAGCGGGCCTAGGTCGCGCAGGGCCTCGGGGCGGTTCACGTACCAGTCGATCAGGAACACGCCGAACAGGACCACCGCGGTCACCGCCGAGAGCGCCAGGATCGGGGTCAACCACACCTGGCGGAGCTGGCGCCAGGGCGTCTGCCGCGAGCGCGTGTCCGCGCGACGCACCTGCTCGGCCCTCAGGATCTGCGAGCGACTCACCGGTTCCTCCGCTGGGCTTCCTGCACCCGCGCCCGGGCCCAGGCCTCGAGGGCGCGCTCCACCGCCTCGGCGCGAGCGCGGGCGTCCAGGCGCTGGGGCAGCTCGAGGTCGAGCTCAAGCAGCGCCTCGAGCGCGCGGAGCTGCTCGTCCTGGACCCAGGCCGCGCGCTCCTTGGCGAGCACCTGGGCCACCCGGTCCCGGACCTCGGGCAAGGGCAAGCTCCGAGCCTCCTTCGCGCTGCGCCAGCGCAGCGAGGGGTTCTCGGCGCCCAGGTCGCGCAGCAGGCCTTCGAGGCTGCCGTCGGGGTGGGTGCGCTTCCACCACCACACCGCGAACGCGCGCCGGGTGACCCGCGGCTCGAGCTCGGGGTCGTAGACCACGGCCTGCCCCGAGATCTCCTGCAGCCGCGTCCCCGCCTGCCCGCGCACGGCGGGGCTCGCGTGCTCGAGGCACACGATCAGGAGCGGCACGAGCTGGGGGTGGGTCAGCCGCGAGAGCACCTCCTCCGACGGCGCGTGCCCCGGCGCCTCGGGCACGGCGAGGTGGCTGAGGATCACCGCGATCGAGCTCGCGCCGAGCTCGAGGGGCCGGTCGGCGTCGGGGAGCAGCCAGCTCGCGCTCTCCTTGCGGATCTGCGCGTCGCCGTCGCCCAGGGCGCGGACCAGGATCGGCGCCCGCCCCGGGGCGTAGGGGCTGCGGGCCAAGGCCAGGAACCCGTTGTGCCGCACGTGGGCCTCGGGGCGCAGGGTCAAGCTGTTGATCGCGGCGACCTCGTCCTCGCGCAGCGGGCGCTCTCCTTGGCCTCGGCGATCAGGCGCGTGGCCCAGGACGCGGTGCTGAAGCTAGTTCTCGATCACCCGCACCTGGTCCAGCGGATCGACCATGAGCGTGCACAGGGTCTCGACGGTCAGGTGCCCGCCGCGGTGGGCGAACTGCACCGCGATATCCGAGACGTGCAGCCGCGCCAGGTCGTCCTTGAGCTTGGCCCCCGCCTCGAGCCCGCGGGCGGGGATCGCGAGCACGTCGCCCCGGCTCGCGACCTGGAGCAGGCGCTGGGCCGCCGCGCGCTGGACCTCGCGCACCGAGTCGCCGAGCTACGCGCCCCAGCGCAGCGCATGGGCGGCGCCCGCCGAGGGCGGGGTTCGCCAGGGCCGTGGTCGCCACCAGCCGCAGCTCGTCGTTCTGCTGCTCGGAGGCCGCGATCAGGATCGAGAGCGCCGGCCCCTGGACCGCGCCCAGGTCGCCCAGCCCGCGCAGGATCGCGAGCTGGACCTCCGCCGGCTCCTCGGCGAAGCGCTCGGCGAGCCCGGCCACCGCGCCCTCGCGGTCGAGGCTCAGCGCGGCGACCGCCGCCGCGGCCCGCACCGCGGGGCGTGGGTCGTCGAGGGCGGGCAGGACCCGCCCGACGTCCTCGGGGGCGCCGTGGGCGGCGAGCGCGTCGAGGACCTCGATCCGCCCCGGGGCCTCGTCGGCCTCGAGGGCCTGGTCGAGGACCTCGATCCCCGCGCGGTCGCCGCGGGTCAGGAGCGCGATCGCGGCGGTGCGCGCCACGTGGGCGTCGAGGTCCCCGATCAGCTCGCGCAGGAGCGCGGCCACCTCGGGGTCGCCCTGGATCGCGCCCAGGTGCCGCAAGGCCTCGAGGCGCACGTGGGGGTTCGGGTGGGTCAGGCGGTTGAGCAGGTCGGGGACCTGCCGCGCCCAGGCGTCCTGGATCAGCGGGCGCCAGCGCGCGACGCGCACGGCGCGGTCGAGCTCGCCCAGGACCTCGCTGGCCCGCAGCGCGACCTCGGGGTCCGCGTCCTCGGCCAGGGCGGCGACGGTCTCCCGCGCGGCCTCGCCCGCGGCGAGCAGCACTGCTGCTGCGCGTCGCCCATACGCGCCGAGCGAAGTGCGCCAGGTCGCCGCGCACGGTGTCGGTGCGCTCTCCGGGGACCGGGTCCCGAGCGCGTAGGCCCCGCGCCCGGCGGCGATCAGCCGCCGCCCCCGCCGAGGCTCCGCGCCGAGCTCGCCCCAGGGCGCGAGCTCGGCACGGTCGCGCTCTCCGGTCGAGCCGAGGTCACCCCCGCGCGGTCGGCACGAAGGCCACCCCGGCCCCGACCGGCCGCCCGGCGAGCAGGCTCGAGGCTGGCCCAAGGGCGTCGCCTCGGCGCGGGTCACCCGCAGGAGCGCCTTGCCCTCGAGGCCACAGCCACGCCCGGCGCCGAGGATCCGCCCGCCTCGACGGCGCTCGATCCGCCCGGCGGCTTCGCCCGCTGCCAGGCGGTAGGCGAACAGCCCCTTGGCGTCGGCAGGGGGCGGCCAGGCGAACCCGCGGTGCACGAGCCCGCTCGGGTCGCGCTCGGGCAGCGCCGCGGGAGTTGGCCCCAGCTCGAACGGCGGCCCCCTGGCGCTGACGACGCACGTCGCTGGCAGGGTAGCGCGACCCACAGCACCTCGCCCTGCGGCGGAGCGCAGCCAAGGGCGCCCAGCCCGGTGACGCACACCAGCCGACCCTCGCCCTGGGCCGGGTAGGGCAAGGGCGGCGGCCCGCCGGTCCTGGCTGGCGAGGAACGCGCGCCAGCGCACCTGCCCGGTGGCGCGTCGACGCCCACGACGTGGACCTCCTTGTCCTCGTGCTCGGTGACCGGTCAAGGCGACGACGTCGCCCAGGACCTCGGGGCGCCCGCTGCCCGAAGTGTCCGGGGAGCTCGAGCTTCGCGCGCGCCTTGAGCTCGGGGAAGGCTCTGCGCCAGCTCGCAGGTCCCCCGCTCGCGGTCGGGGCCACCATGCCGCCCTCGTCGGGAGCCGCACCCACACCACCTGGTCCTCGGCGAGGCCCGGCTTCGGCAATGTCCGGCCGGGCGCACGAAGCCGCGGCGCCGCCTCGCGCAGCAGGGTGCGCCCTCACCCGCCCGGTCTCAGGTCCAGGGCCTGGGCGTGGCTGCCGTCGTGGAGGTAGACCCGCGCGGCGTCGCCGCGAAGCTCCGGGCGCGCGCCCGTCGTCCTCGACCTCGTAGTGGCCGGCCTCGCCGCAGACCCAGGCCAGCTCCAACGCGCTCTGGGGCAGCGCCGCCGGGCAGGCTCGAGCCGCTCCGCCACCGCGCGCGCCGCCTCCCGAGCCTCGGCGGGCCAGGGCGTCCGGGCCTGGGCCACCTCGCCCGCGCCCGAGCATGGCGAGGGCCAGGACCTCGAGCCAGGGCCGCTCGCGCTCCCCGCGGGCAGCTCGGGGTAGTCCGAGGAGCGCGTCGAGGTGAAACGGCCGCCGCCAGGCTCGGCGCGCTCGAGGGTAGGTCGAGATCAGCACGTTGCGCGCGGGCTCGACGCGCGGCGAGGCCACGTGCTCGGCGATCAGGCGCTCGAGGGCGCGGGGTCGGCGCTGTGGGCGCCGCTGGCGAACAGGCGCTCCGCGGGGCCTCGTGCACACCAGGGCGTAGGCCGCCTGCCCCGGCGGAGGCAGGGCGCGCAGGCGCCGGCGGGCCTCGGCCCGCAGGCTGAGGTAGGAGCCGTCGCGCTCGACGAGGCTCCATGCGCCCTCGGCCAGGGCAGGTCAACTCGGTCACCGCGCGATCCCACTGCTCGCGCTCGAGCATCGGTCGACCTGGGTCGGGCGCTCCTGCCCTGCGGGTCGAGGGGAGGTAGAGCCGCTCCTGGGCCTGCGCCCCCGCGGCGAGGGCGCTGCGCCAGGAGCCCGGCGTGGAGCCCCGCTCCCGCTGCCTCCAGTCCTCCTCCGGCTCCAGGTCGAGGAGGGCGACTCGAGGGCCGCCAGGCGCTGGCTCGCGGCGCGCGCGAGTTCGGCGTGGGCGACGAGCGCCTTGATCTCATTGACGTTCAGCTTCTCCAGCGCGTCAGCCAGGCGCCGCAGCTCATCCGGCGCGTCTGGATGTGAGGTAGGCCGGTCGCCGTCGGCAATCGCCTTGATCTTCCGCCCTCGAGAGCGGGGCGAGCGCGTGGTTCATGCGCTCGACGTCGTCGGTCATTCCGCTACCTGCCAACCTTACATAACCGCCGGCCCGCGGGGCGGGCTCAGCCACGCCCAGCAGGCCCTGAAGCTCTCGAGCACCTTGCGCTTGGGCTCCGGGCAGGTCCACGAAGCGACAGGTGCAGGAAGTGCGGGCGCGGCCCGCCTGCTGACGGAAGCCGTGGGCCAGGACCAGCGCGCGCAGGTCGCGCGAGGCGCGGGTGTCCGTCGCCGAGGCAGGTCCAGCCCCAGCTCCGACCCGCGGCGCACCGCGCGGTCGCTGAGCAGGGCCACCCCGCTCGCGGAGGTCGAGACCTCGACCTCCACCCCTCGGGGTCGTCGGGGGCCTTGCATCGGGCAGCCGCTCGCCAGCCAGAACGGCGGGCAGGTGAGCTCGATCCGCGGCTCGCGGCGGCGCGTCCTCGATCAGGAACGAGCCGTGGGCCAGGCTCGTGGCGCTCTGGGGCTCGGTGCGGAAGCGGTAGCTGCCCTCGCCCTCGCGCGAGAACGAGGCTGGCCGCGCTCGAAGCCACGGCTCAGCGAGGTGACCTCGATCTGGCCTGATCGACCTCGCTGACCTTGAGGTCGAGCACCTGCCCGTCGTCGGTGCGCAGGCTGAGGCGCTCCCCGGGCACGAGGTCGTGGGTCGAGCGCAGGCGCGTGCTCGGGCGTTGAACCCCAGGCGTTGGCGCAGGTCGGCCAGGGCCTCGAGCACCCGGGGGTCGTGGCGCTGGCGCTGGGCCTCGCTGCGCGAGCGGTCGAAGTCCTGGCGCCGGGAGAGCACGAGGTGCGGGGTCGCCGGGCGGATGCACGCGGGCCCAGGTGTTCAGCGCGTCCCGCAGAAGGCAGGCGACGCCGCCGGATCCGCACCAGGGCGCGGAAGCGGTCCCAGGCCACGCGCCGCCGGCAGGCGTCGCTGCCGTTGAGCGCCATGAACGTGGCGAGGCTGGCGAGCAAGGCGGCGGTCAAGAACGCGCCGGGGCACGTCGTGGACCGGGGACCACAGCCACCTCGGGTTGCCTACGGCGGATCGCGTCGAGCACCTCCGCCTGGGAGGTGGCCTCGAGCAGCGCGCCAGCGCAGGTCCCGCTTCCAGAGCTGGCGCGCAGCGAGGTGCGCGAGGAGTTGGTCACGTGCGGTGCCGCGGGTCTTGCGGCGTCATGAGCGGGATCACGATCTGGGTCACGCTCCCGTCCACACCGACTCCGAAGGGCACGCCGTCGGGGAGATCCCCAGCGCGGCGACCTCCCGGGCCACGTGGGGCGTCGTGCCGTAAGGGGATCGCGATCCCGTGCTGGAAGCGGTGGACAGCCGGCGCTCGCGCTGGAGCACCGCGTCGAGCAGGTCGTCGCGGGCGTCCTGCGGCAGCCTCCTCCTCCAGCAGGCGGTCGAGCAAGGTCTCGATCGCGCTGCGCTACAACTCGCCTGCAGCCCTGGCCAGCAGAACCGCTCTTGGGTGAGCGTGAGGAGGTCCAGCACCCCGAGGAGTATAGCCCCCAAACCTCGACTCCGATAAGGGTTGCGTGTAGCCCTACTGCCAACCTCGCGCCCCACGGCCCGCCCAGCCCGGATACGCTGGCGCGGCGGCGTGGAGGCCGCGGGAATACGCGGGGCGTCGCCCCCGTTCTCACCTCAGGAGGACGCATGTCGGAGGCCAAGAGGAGCGAGTTCGAAGCGCTCGTCGCGCCGCACCTCGACGCCCTGTTCGGCTACTGCATGCGCCTCGCGCGCAATCAGCCCGACGCCGAGGACCTGCTGCAGGAAGGGCTCTACAAGGCCTTCCGGGGGCTGGCGGGGTTCGAGCGCGGGACGCACTTCCGGGCCTGGGTGTTCCGGATCCTGACCAACGCCTGGATCTCCCGGGTGCGCAAGGAGCAGCGCCGACCCACCGCGGTCGACCTGGACGCGGTCCCCGACGTGGAGAGCGCGGTGCACCAGGAGGTCTACGACGCGGAGACCAACTGGGGCGCGGTCTACCACGAGGTCGTGGACGACGAGGTCAAGCAGGCCCTGGACGAGCTGCCCGACGAGTTCCGGCTCCCGCTCCTGCTCTCGAGCCTGGGTGGGCTGCGCTACAAGGAGGTCGCCCAGGCCCTGGACCTCCCCTTGGGCACGGTCATGTCTCGCCTGTTCCGCGCACGACAGAAGCTCCGGCGCTCCCTGCGCGACTACGCCGCCGAGCGCGGGATCCCCGTCACCGAGGCCACGTCATGAACTGCGCCGAGTTCCGCGATCTGCTGAGCCCCTTCCTCGACAGCGAGCTCGAGGTCGACCAGAACGTGGCCTGCCTCAAGCACGTCGAGCTCTGCGCGCCCTGCGCCCGGCGGGTGAGCGACGAGCGCCAGCTCCACACCCGCCTGGTGGACGCGATCCAACACCCGCTGACCCCCGAGGCCCGGGCGGGGCTCCTGGCCGGGGTGTTCGCCCGGGTCGAGGCGGAGGACGCGAGCCCGCCCCCGCCGGCCGCGCCCCACAACGGCCGCTGGCTCCTGGCGCTGACCCTGCTGGCGGCGCTCGTCGCGGGCGGCGCCTGGTTCGTGCGCAGCGACCCGCTGTGCCTGTGGGGGTGCTCGACCCACGACCTCCTGCTCCAGGCCCAGGTCCGCATGCAGGAGCCCCCGCGCCCGCTGGACGAGGTCGAGCAGGAGATCCACCGCACCGTCGACTACCCCGAGCTCGTGGGCGGTCGGGTCAGCGGCTGCCAGACCCTGGTCTCGGAGGGCTGCCCCTGCCACCCCCTGGTGCGCTTCACGCTGCCCGACTCCAACGAGATCTGCTACGTCTCGCTCCCGGGGGGCCACGCCCACGTGGGCAGCGAGCGCGAGCTCCCCGACGGACGGCGCTACGTCGTCGGAGACGGCGAGCTGCGCTTCGTCGGCTGGAAGTGCGGCGACGGCTCGCTCAAGGTGTGCATGCCGACCCCCTGCAGCAAGCTCACCGACTCGAAGCTGTTCCTGCTCGCGGCGGCGCTGCGCGGCTCCTGAGTCACCTCCGAGGCGAGCGCTCCGCGAGCGCCGGCGTTACCCTCAGGGGGGTGAGAGGGCCACGTCCCGGCCCTGCACGCGAGGCTCCATGGCTCGACGACCGTCGTCTCGGCTCTCCGACTCCTCGTCCGCCGCTGGGTTCGAGATCTACCGCGACCCGCGCCGCAAGCGGACCAGCAAGATCGTGACCCTGGGGTTCGCGCTGGTGTTCCTCGCCGCCGCGGGAGTGGGCGGCTACGCCTACTTCGCCGACGAGGCCATGATCCAAAACGTCAAGGAGCAAAACGGGCTGGCCACGTTCTCGGCCTACATTCTGGCGCTCAAGGGCCCGCTGCCCGGGGCGCGCCAGCCCCTGCTGGACGGGCTCAAGGCCGAGTCTCCTGCCCTGCGCGGGGCCTGCGCCCGCGCCTGCGGCAAGTACAAGCAGGACATCATGGTCCCGCTCCTGGGGCAGCTCGCGATCCAGGACCCGGTGCCCACGGTGCGGGTCGCCGCCCTCGACGGCCTGATCCACAACGGCGAGTCCCTCGGCGTCGAGCGCTACCTGTGCCAGGTGCTCGAGGAGGAGGAGGAGCAGGAGGTGCTCGTGGCCGCCTGCGAGACGGTGGCCAAGCTCGACCTGCCGGTGCAGCGCGTGTTCCGCCAGCTCGTGGACCTGATCCAGGACCACCGGGGTCGGGTGGCCGGCGCCGCGGTGCGCACGCTCAAGACCCTCACCGGCCAGGAGTGGGGCAACGACGCGCGCTCCTGGCGGAACTGGTACCTCCAGGAATACGGCCGCTAGCGCCCGTACACGGCGAAGGCCCGCCGGGATCGGCGGGCCTCGGTGTCACAGCGAACGCTCGCTTCAGTCGTCGCTGGTGCGCTCGAGGGAGCTCTTGGTCTGGGCCAGGGAGCGCATGAACGAGATCCGAATGTCGAACTTCTCCTTGCCCTCCTTCTGCTTCTTGGGCTCGATCAGCTCTACGGCGAGCTCGTCCAGGAGGTCCACCGACGCGGTCTTGAGCTTGATCGCCAGGGGCTTGCCCTTGTTGACCTCCTCGTCCTCGCAGGTGATCACGAACGCGACCGGGAGCTCACCCTCGAAGGCCAGGCCGAAGGGGTAGCTGCCCACGGGGAGCTTCTTCGAGCGCAGCTTGAGCGGGACCAGGGGCTCGATCGTGCCCAGGGTCGCCAGGTTCTCGTTGAGCATTTCGGTGATGTCGTCGCGGAACATGCCGATGTACTGGTCGATGTCCACGTTCGGCGGGAGCTGACCCAGCTTGCCTTCCTGCTTGAGGATCTCGGCGATCTTCTGCGGGTTGGTCGGCATGGCCTTGTAGGTGATCTTCACGATCCCCTCGAGGGTCACCGTCTTCTCCTCCGAGGCGGCGAGCACCTCGGCCACGCCCTGCTTGACCTTCTCCTTGATCTGCTTGGGGTCGATGTTCGGCGGCGCCTGCGCGACCGCAGGGGCGGCGACGGCGAGCGGCAAGATCAAGGCCAGGACGGTGCGAGCACGCATGGGAGACTCCTTCAGGGCGCCTCTCCGGCGCCGCCTCACCCTAGCCTGGGGTCCAGCGGGCGGCAAGCGTTCTCCCTGGGCTCAGCCCGCCAGGAAGAACTCCCGCCCCTCCTCCAGGCCGGCCTCCCTCAGCCAGGCGCGCACGCGCTGCCGCGCGCCCCAGGCGTTCACGCAGCTCAGGACCAGCGCGTCGCCCCGCTCCCGCACCCCGTCGGCGTGGGCCAGCACGGGCACCCCGTACGGCGCGCGCCCGACCTTCTTGGGGTCCAGCTCCCAGAACGCCTGGACCTGGACCCCGCGCTCGAGGAGCTGCCGCGCCAGCCGGCGCCTGGCGGTCCCGGCCCCGACCAGGCACACCGGCCGGGGGCCTACGAGGGCTGCGATCGCCTCGGCCCGCACCCGGGCGAACCCCTCGGCGCGGTAGCGGGGGTCGGTGCGCGAGGCGCGGTCCTCGCCCTCGCGCCAGAACAGGAGCGTGCGCGGGACCTTGCTCAGCCGGCCCCCGGCCCCCAGCAGCCGCAGCCAGAGGTCGTAGTCCTCGGGCCCGTCCAGGGACCGGTAGCCGCCCACCTCCTCCACCGCCTGGGCGCGCAAGAGCACCGAGGGGTGGGCCAGCGGGCTCTCCACGAAGCGCTCGCGGGCCATGGCGGCGTGGGTCCGGAGCCCGTTGAGCCAGCGGTCGTAGCGCAGGCGCCCCTGGGTCACGGCCTCGGCGGGGAAGGAGCGCACCAGGCTGCCCACCGCGACCACCCGTGGGTCGAGGTCCAGGGTCCGCGCCTGGAGCTCGAGGCGTCGCGCGTGGGCCACGTCGTCGGCGTCCATGCGCAGCAGGTAAGGCGCGCGGGCCTCGCGCCGCGCGAGCTCGAGGGCCTGCACCAGGTCCGGGGGCCCGTCGCGGGTCAGGATCCGGATCCGGCGATCGCGGGCGGCGGCGCGCTCGAGCAGCGCGCGGCTGCCGTCGCGGGACCCGTCGTCGACCGCCAGCAGCTCGTAGTCGCCCTCGGTCTGCCAGGCCAGGCTCTGCAGACAGGCCGGGAGGGTCGCCTCGGCGTCCTTGACCGGGAGCAGGACCGACGCGCGGGGTCGGCTCAGCGCTTGGCCGCCAGGAGCAGCTTCAGCCGGCGCTCGACCGCCTCCAGCTCCCGCCGGGTGCGCCCGACCTCGACGTCGAGGGCCTCGCGCTGCACCGCGTTCAGGTCCGGGGCGGCCGCCTGCTTGGCGGCCTGGGCGCCGGCGTAGGCCTCCTGCGCCTGGGCCAGCTCGTCCCGGGCCGTGTCCTCGGCGGCCTGCCGCTGGCGCTCGACCTCGGCCTCGGCGATCCGAGCGCGCTCGCCCAGCTCCGAGTCGCCCTGGCTCGCGTTCTGGATCGCGTCGTCCAGCCGCCGCTCGCCCGGGCTGATCTCGCCCGACGCGCGCGAGACCCGGAGCGCGAGCAGGCGCTCTACGGTCTGGTTGCCGAACTCGCGCAGGCGCGAGGCCTCGAGGCTGCTCCCGTCGTCGGGGCCGGCCTGGCTGGCGAGGATCAGGATCAACCGCGCCGCGTAGGCGCGCTTGCGCCGCTCACGGCGCACCTCGAACTTGCTCGCCGTGGGATCCGGCTCGAGCTCGTGGTTCATGGTCGCGAACAGGTTGTCCAGCACACCGGGGAACGAGAACAGGTCCAGACGCCCCACGACGTTGATCAGGGGCTGGGTGAGCACCTCCTGGACCGCGGGGTTCTCGGTGTAGAACAGGGGCTCGAGGGCCATGCGGAACGCCCGCGCCGACTTGGTCGCCATGTCGGCGACCGCTGGGCTGACGGTGTCCAGGGGCATGCGCCAGGCGCCCGACGCGCCGTCGGTCCCCACCGGCAGCAGCAGCCCGCTGAGGGTCGCCTCGGCCATGAGCTGGACGTCGTCCCGCAGGTCCTCGCCGTCGAGGCTTCGTGGGTCGGGGAGCGGGGGGTCGTCGGGGTCGCTGGGGTAGCCAGGCACGCCGGGTCGGCGCTGGGCCAGGTGGATCAGCGCGGTGATCAACTGGGTCGACTCGGCCGTCGGGGGGAGCTCGCCGGCGTCGAGCAGGCGCTTGTGCCGCGGGTCGACGCCCTCGGTCAAGTCCTGGGCGTTGAGCTGCACGATCCACCACGTGGGGTAGTTGCGCACGACCTTCAGCGCCTCGAGGGCCAACTCGCTGGGGGTCGGGTCCAGGCGCGAGCGCGGATCGAGCCGCCCGCGGCCGCCCTTGCTCTCGAGCAGCGACTGATAGAGCGGGATCAGCTGGCGGCGCACCTCGGGGCGGATCGCGTCGAGCTTGCCCTCGACCTCCTCCACGGCGTCGCGGCGGAAGTGGTCGTAGTAGCAGGACGCGCCCGGCGCGCCCTCCTCCAGGATCGCGATCACCTCGGCCCGGGCGAAGCGCCCGATCTGGCGGAAGTGTCGGCGCAGGTAGTTGTCGTAGGTCTGGGGGATCGGCTTGCCCTCGGGGTCGAGGGCCGGCGGCGCCGGGATCTTGGCCAGGGCGCAGAGGAAGCCGACCGCGAACCGGCACTGCTCGGGGAAGTCGAGCTTGGAGCGGTCGTCGGGGTCGGGGTAGCGCCGCTCGAGGTCCTTCTCCAGCTCCTCGCGGTAGGAGCCGGCGACCGCGGCGCCCTCGAGCAGGCGGCGCACGGCGAGCTGAGGCGACATGACGTGGCGGAAGGGGTGGAACGCAGGGCGGAAGCGCTGCAGGTCCTCCTCCGCCGTCTCCGTGCGCAGCCGCGCGAGCATCTCCTCGTGGGTCTCGCCGGGCCTGGGCTCGGCGGTGGTCATGGCCTCCGGCGGCGGCGTGGCCACGAGCTCCCGCAGCAGGAACGGGAGCCAGCCGTCGAGGCGCACCTCCGCCAACTCCTGCTCGGTCTCCTTGGGCGGGAGCGGCCCCCGGTTGAGCTCGAGCTCGTTCGTGGGGTCGAGCAGGCGCTGCACCCGCTCCTTCCAGCGCTTCGAGGCGAAGTTCTTGCGGCTGGAGAACATGAACTCCATGTCGAGGAAGCTGTCGAACTCGTGCTCGATGTCCTGCACCGAGCGAATGCTGATCCAGATCGGCTCCGCGAACACGAGCAGCCGCGAGTTGGGGTCGCGCCGGGTCCACGGCTGGACCAGCAGGCGCTCTTCGTCGAGCTCCGTGGGGTCGACGTCCACGATCCGCCCGCGAATGTAGAACATCTTGCGCGGGGTCCCGTCGGGGTTCCGCCCGCGGTCCGCCTCGAACAGGCGGTGGGGGGCGTCGAGGCGGTTGCCGACCTCCTTCACGATCTCCGGGTCGTTGCGCAGCCAGATCACGTCGGCCTGGGCAAACGACGCGCCCAGGGCCAGCACCAAGAAGCTCGAGATCCGTCGTGCCATGCGCTTCCTCACCGCTGCGGCAATCCTACGCGCTGGGTGCGTGGAAAGCTGCCCACCTCCCGTGGAGCTTTACGCGTAAAGCGAAGCCCATACCCGACGTAATGGCAGTGGCCGGGGCCAGGCGGTGCATTGGCGCGCCGGTTGCTGGAACGCTGCTGAAACGCATTCGTGGGTCGAAACGCGAGGGTGAGCACGAGCCCGCCTGCGCTGGACACCCGCGGGGGCGGCTTGGCGGCCGGGAGGGAGCCGCCGGCAATTTTCTGAAAACTTTGTGTCCGCGGCGCACTTTCACCGTCCTTAGGGGTGTGAAGGGTAGAGCACCGGGACCCTGAGCGAGGCGGGAGGAGGACGCATGAGCAAGTTCGAAGTGGGTGTCGTTTACACGCGGGGCAACAACTACTACCTGGCGGTTTCCCCAGAGATCCTGATCACCTTCGAGGGCGGCGAAGCTCGAGAGGTCAAGCCCAAGCGCGGCTACGAAGCGGTGCGGGGCCTCTCGGTCGAGCAGCTCTGCCTCAAGTGGGGCGTGACCCTCGAGCACCTCGACCGCGCGACGGCCACCTACCTCGCGCCCTCGGTCGAGGGGATCCAACCTCGCCCCCGGGGCTCCCGTCGCCGCCGCGCCGCGGCCGACGAGTTCGCCTGGAAGGAAATGCGCACGATCCGCCTGCTGCACGCAGGCTAGTCCGTCTCCCGATCCATGCACGCGCGGGCGAGGCCGCTGGCCTCGCCCGTCGGCGTGTACGACTACTTGCGCTTGGTGACGAGGAAGTCCTCGATCACGAGGAACTCGAGCCCGCTGCCGTAGAGCATGGCCAGGGCGTCCTCGGGGCTGCACACCATGGGCTCGCTGCGCCGGTTGAGCGAGGTGTTGATCACCGTCGGCAGCCCCGTGCGCGCGTGGAACGCGGTCAACAGCGCGTGGAACTTGGGCGAGTGCTCCGCCCGCACGAGCTGAGGCCGCGCGGTGCCGTCGACGTGCACGACCTCGTGGATCCGGTCCTTCCACTCCGGGCGCACCCCGAAGGTGAAGGTCATGTAGGGCGAGTCGTGCGCGTTGTCGAAGAGCTGCGGCCCGTACTCCTTGAGCACCGACGGGCAGAACGGGCGCCAGGCCTCGCGGAACTTGATCCGGGCGTTGATCTCGTCGGAGACGCCCTTGACCCCGGGGTTCCCCAGGATGCTGCGCTGGCCCAGCGCCCGCGGGCCGAACTCCATGCGCCCCTGGAACCAGGCCACGATCTCGCCCTGGGCCAGGAGCTCGGCGGCCTTGGCCGGCGCGTCCTCCAGGCGCTCGTAGGGGATCTTGAAGCGCTCGAGGACCTCCTGCACCTGGGCGTTGGTGTAGCTCGGGCCCAGCGCGGCGGTCCCCATGGGCTTGACCCGCTGCCCGCGCTTCTCCGCGGCGAAGGTGGCCGCGCCGAGCGCGATCCCCGCGTCGCTCGAGGCGGGCTGTACGAACAGCTCGTTGACCAGGGGGTGCTCGATGATCTTGCGGTTCAGGCGCACGTTCAGGGCCACGCCGCCGGCGTAGGCCAGGCGCCCGCCGTTGCGCTCGAGCGGCCCCTTGAGGAAGCGCTCGATCAGGTGCAGCGCGGTGTCCTCGAGCATCTTCTGCGTCGCGGCGGCGACGTGGATGAACGGCTCCTGCAGCCCGTCGCCCTCCCGCGGCGGCCCCAGCTCCTCGACCATGCGCTTGGAATAGTGCTTGCCCTGGTAGCGGTTCTTCTTGCTCACCCACACCCGCGAGTCGTCGCAGCGGAAGCCCTGGTCGGTGCGCTTGAGCATGTCCTTGAGGTCGACCTTGGACGGGTCCCCGTAGGGGGCCATGCCCATGACCTTGTATTCTCCGTTCATGGAGCGGAAGCCGAGGTACTCGGTCATGGTCGAGTAGTAGAGCCCCAGCGAGTCGGGCTTCAGGATCTCCTTGAGCTTCTTGATCGAGCGGTCGGTGTGCCCCTCGGCCATGAGCGTCGAGGTCACCTCGCCCTCGC
>JAWKSZ010000051.1:0-60173 GCA_041402045.1 Planctomycetota bacterium
CGTCGGCGAGCGCGTCCTCGAGGTCCATGTGCAGCCCGGCCGCCTGGCTGTAGATCTGGCAACGGGTCTCGACGACGACGCGGCTGACGGTGGGGTCTTCGGTTCGCTCCGCCATGGTGGCTCCCCAGGCGGCCCGCTGCGCGCGACCCAACCGCCTGTTGCTGCGAGGGTAACGCCCCCTGGGCGGGCGAGCAACCACGGACCTGGGTCAGCGCATGAGCCGGCGCCAGAGCGCGTTCATGCGCGCGGCCGTCTCGGGGCGGGGCTGGTGGCCCGTGCACACCAGGCGCTCCGCCAGGGTCAGCGCAGACTGAGCGCCCTCAGGGTCGTCGCTGAGCAGCCGCGCGTCGGCGATGCCGATCAGCGCCTCGAGGGCGAAGCCCTCGAGCTGGATCCGCACCTCGAGCGCGCGCTCGAGGACCGGGCTCCTGTCCCGCGCGCCCCGGCGCTCGAGCTCGCGCAGGCGGGGGTAGTCGGTGAACGCGCGCAGCGCTTGCTCGGGGTGGGCCTGGGCGAGGTAGGCCCGTCCCTGGGCGAGGCGGACCTCCGAGACCAGCGGGATCAGGGCCCACAGGCTCTCGTCCGCGGGGACACCGCCGTCGATCCGGCTCAGGTCGCGCGAGGCCTCGTCCCAGCGGCCCAGGCGCTCGAGGGCGATCCCGCGCAGCACCGTCAGCGGGGCGCGGAGCGCGCCGGTGGTCGCCTCGAGGCCGGCCTCGCACGCCTCGACCGCGAGGGCGTGCGACCCAAACCGCTCGTGGGCCGCGGCCACGAGCAACTGGGCCTGCGCGACGTCGGCGGGGTCCGCGGGGCTGCAGGCCTGGGCCAGGGCCAGCGCCTCGCCGGGGTAGTTCAGGCGCAGGGCGGCCTCCGCCACGGCCAGCAGCGTGCGCGGGTCGACCTTCGTCGACGTGAGCCGCCGGATCTCCCGCCGCGCCTGCTCGGGGAGCCCACCGGCGAACAGCGCGCGGGCGCGCGCGGCCTGGACCTCCGGGTCCGGGCCCAGCCACGAGAGCTGGGTGACCTCGCGCAGCGCGGCGTCCCCTTCGTCCTGGCGCAGCGCGGCCTCGCTCCGCGCGAGGGCCCGCCGGCGCAGCTCCTCCAGCGCGGCGGTCGCGTCGGGGGACGGCGCGCCCCCGGCCCGGATCAGGGCCAGGCCCTGCGCGTAGCCGTCCAGCGGCCCGCTGAGGTCGCGCGGGAGCTGTTCGTAGGCTCGGGCCGCGGCCTGGGCGTCGCCGGCCCGAGCGGCGAGGATCAGGGACAGGCGCAGGACCGGCGGCGCGGCGCGGGGAGCTCGCGTGAGCTCGCGCGCGGCGCGAGCGTCCAGGCCCTGAGCCAGGAACACCTCGGCCCAGTGGATCGGGTGCACCGCGTCGGGCGCGTGCTCGGTCAGCCACTGCGCGAACTCGCCCCGGCGCGGGTCGTCGCTGCGGATCAGGCTCGCCTCGAACCCCGCCAGCTTGGGCAGCGCGAGCTCCGGAGCCAACCCTGCGGCCAGGACGGCGAACTGTTCGCCCTGCTCGGCGTAGCCGTTCTCCGTCTGGCGCGTCGCGAGCACGCCGTTGAGCAGGCCGAACTCGAAGCCGAGGTCGGTGAGGGCGGCGGCGAAGGCGTCCTCCAAGCGCTGCTGAGCCTGGAGCTCGAGGGCGAGGTAGCTGCGCCAGACCTGTCCGCGGGTGCGCAGCGGGTCCTGGCGGGCCATGACGTCCAGGCGCTCGAGCTCCCCCTGCGTCTCTTCCAGCCCAGGCAGCTCGATGCGGCCGCCGCGCCGCAGGCGGCTGGCGACGTCGAGCTCGGTCAGGCGCGGGTGCAGCCCGACCGGCGCCTGGGCGCGCTGCAGGAGCTCGGGGAGGTCGGCGTGGGCGCCGCGCGCGCCCAGGAGCAGCGCCAGGTCGACCCAGGCCAGCACGTCCCGGGGGTGACGCGCGAGCCGCGCGCGGAGGAGCGCCTCCCGTCGCGGGTCCTGGGGCGGGTAGAGCTCGACCGCGGTGGGGAAGGCGTCCAGGGCCTCGGACTCCGGGCGCAGCTCGCCCAGCGGCGGCTCGACGCTGGGCTGCAGGCGGCGGGTGGCCAGGGCGCGCAGGGCCGCGGCCTCGGGGCTCGGGTCGTCGGCGATCCGCGCCAGGGCGTCGGCCGCGCGGCCGAGGGCCAGCTCGGCCCGGGCCTGGAACCAACGTCCCCGCGGGTCCTCCGGGGCGCGGGCCGCGAGGCGCGCGCCGACCACCGCCAGCTCCTCCCAGCGTCCGAGGCGTTCGCAGGCCAGGCCCAGCGCCCACAGGAGCCCGGGGGACTCGCCGTGGGGAGCGTCGACGGCCGCGGCGAGGGCCACCCGCGCCGGCTCGGGGCGGTCCGCCAGCAGGTCCCGCAGCCCGGCCGCCGCGGGGTCCGCGCCCTCCCGCGGCAGCTCGGTCCACCACGCGCTCGCGCCGTCGCGGGCGGCGGCGGCGGGCGGCGCGGCCGCCGGCGCGCTCGCGCGGCCCAGCGCGAGGCCGATCAGGAGCCAGGCGACCCCGACCGCGGCGACGCTCGCGAGGAGCGGGCCTTGCTGGCCGGGCGATAGCGGGCCTGGCCCGAGCCGGTGGTCCGGGCCAGGAGGTCGCGCAGCGCCTCGCGCAGCGACTCGGCGTCGTGGCCGCGCTCGCTGGGGACCTTGGCCAGGCACTGCACCACGAGCTTGGAGAGCGCGGGGTTGGCGCGCGGGTTCAGCTCGCGGGGGTCCCGCGGCGGGTCGGTCGCCACCTGCTGCATGACCACCAGGGGCGCGCCCCCGTCGAAGGGCGGCCGCCCGGTGAGCCCCGCGTAGAGGGTCGCGGCCAGGGAGTAGATGTCGCTCGCGGGGCCGATCCGCGCGCGGTCGCCGAGGGCTTGTTCGGGAGACATGTAGGCCGGGGTGCCCACGACCTCGCCGGTGACGGTGAGGGTCTCCTTGGTCGCGTCGTTCAGGAACTGCGCGATCCCGAAGTCGGTGAGCACGGCGCGTCCGGTGCGGGCTTCGAGCAGCACGTTGTGCGGCTTGAGGTCGCGGTGCACGAGGCCCATGCCGTGGGCGTAGTGCAGGGCGTCGGCGATCTGCTCCCCGATCCGGATCAGGTCCTCGACGACCAGCGTGCCCTCGCGCTCGATCCGCGCCTGGAGCGACTCCCCCTCGACCAGCTCGAGCACGAGGAAGGGGTGCCCCTGGTGGGTGTCGAACTCGAGGACCCCGACGACGTGCGGGTGGCGCAGGCGGAACGTGGCCTCGGCCTCGCGGCGGAAGCGCTCGGTCTCCTCGGGGGTGGTGTGCTGGGCCAAGAGCACCTTGATCGCCACGAGGGTGCCGCGCACCCGGTGGCGGGCGCGGTAGACGACCCCCGCGCCCCCGCGCGCCAGCTCGCGCTCGACCTCGTAGGCCCCGATCTCCATGCCGGACGATAGCGCTGGGGGCTGGGCCGCGCCCGGGCTCAGCGCACCCCGAGCACCTGCACCTGGAGCTCGGTCAGCGCGCGCCGCTCGGCGCGACCGAGGTAGACCCCCTGGGCCAGGCGCTCCCGGGTCGACCCCAGGAGCCCGCGCACCCGCGCCGGGTCGCGCCCGAGGGCATGGAGCGCGACGGCGAGCCACACCTCCCCCGCGAGCGCGAGGTCGGCGACCTGCGAGCTGGACGCGGGCTCGAGGGCGGCGAGGGCCGCCTCGTGGGCGCCCGCTCGGACCCGGGCGCGCCCGAGGTGCAGGGCGACGAGGTCCTTCAGCCCGGGGCCCGTCGCCGGGTCGGCGAAGCACGCCGCGAGCTCGGCCTCGGCCTCCGGCAGCCCCTGAGCCTCGCGAGTGACCGCGCGCAGGGCGCGCAGGGACGGGGCGCCGGGGCTGGCGCGCAGGGCGTCGTCCAGCAGCGCCTCGGCCGCCGCGAACCGCCCCAGCCGGCAGTAGTAGCCGGCGACGTGGGTCGCGGCGTCGACCCGGGACGGGTCGTCGCGGAACCGCTCGAGCTGGAGCATGGACGCGGCGCCCGGGCGGCGGTCGCGCAAGAGCAGGCTCAGCTCCTCGAGCAGCGCGGGGGAAGCGCCGGGGGTGTCGCGCAGGAGCTCCTCCACGAGCTGCACGAGCTGCACGCTCGTGGGCAGGGCCTGCGCGGCGCGCGCCAGGAGCAGGCGCGGCTCCAGGTCCTCGGGGTCCAGCAGCAGGAGCTCGTCCACCACCGCCAGGGCCTGCGCGGGCGCCGCGTCCAGGACCGCGCGCGCCTGCCGCAAGAGCTCCTCGCGCCCCGCGCGCTCGAGGGCTGCGGCCTCCGCGCCGGAGAGCTGGGGGAAGCTCTCGCGCAGGACCGTCAGCGCCCGCGGCTCCTGGCCGGCCCCGCGCAGGGCCCGGGCGTAGGCCAGGACGCGCAAGGTCCCCCGGGGCGCGCCCTCCTCGAAGGCCTCCAGCGCCTCGGGCCAGGCCTCGAGCTGGAGCAGCGCCGAGCCCCGAGCCAGCGGGTCCGCCCCCAGCTCGGAGACCGCGAGCCGAGGCAGCCCTTGCCGCAGGAACAGCGCGCCCCGCAGGCTGGCCGCGCCCGTGGGGTCCGCCCCGAGCCCGCTCCAGGCCGCCAGGTCCTGGTGGGCGTGACCGAGGGAGCGCAGCCCGCGCTCGGCGTCCCAGCGGGCTCGCAGCAGCTCGGCGTCCAACCCCACCGCCGCTGCCGGGGCGCCGGGGTAGCTCCCGAGGGGCTCGAGCCAGCGCAGGACCTTGGGGTAGTCGCCGTCGAACAGGGCCAGCCCGAGCTCGGCGTGGGTCAGGAGCCGCGCCTCGCTCGTGGGCTCGCCGCGGTAGGTCTCGGCCAGCTCGAGGATCCGCTCGCCCTGGCCCAGGGGGTCGAGATGGCTGAGGGCGTAGGCCAGCCCGGCCTCGAAGCGCGGGACGAGCTCGCCTGGGGCGCTCTGGAGCAGGACCTCCCCCAGGCTCGCCGCTTCCTGGTAACGCTCCATGCGCAGCAGGAGCCCCAGCATCAGGGAGGCGCTGGTGAAGTCGTTGGGGTCGAGGTCGTAGGCGGTGTAGGCGTCGGTCAGCAAGCGCTCGGCGTCCAGCTCCTGCTCGGCGAGGATCGCGCTCTGGCGCCAGAGCGTGGGGTCCATGGGGTCCAGCTCCAGCAGGCGATCGACCGTTCGACGCAGCTCGCCGTCGGAGGTGCTCAGGAGTCGCAGCCTGAGCCTGGGGATCAGCGAGAGCGCGCAGCCTCGCGCCTCCGCCTGCTGCAGGCGCCCCAGGGCCGCGTCGCGCAGCGCCTCGGCCTCCGCGGCGCGGCCCTCGGCGTCGGCGAACCGCGCCCGCGCCGAGTCGAGGATCGCACCCAGGAGGGTCGTCTCCAGGTCCTCTGGGTTCCCCAGCCGGCGCGCCTCGTCCAGCGCCGCGAGCGCGGCCTCCGGCGCAGAGGTCTCGAGCAAGGCCTGGGCCTTGAGCCGCCAGGCGGTCACGTCTCGGGGGTCGGCCTCGAGCAGCACCTGAGCGTCGGCGAGGGCCTGCTCGGGGTCGGCCACCTGGAACGCGAGCCGCGCCCGCAGGCAGCGCAGCGCGCGGGCCGCCGCGGGGTCCTCGGCCCCCTCCAGGGCGGCGGCGAGGGCGTCGTAGGCCAGGCGCGGCTCGCGCTGGGCGGCGTAGCCCAGGGCCAGGCGGGCCTGGTCGCGCCAGTCGCCGCTCGCGGCCGCGGCGCGCAGCGCCAGCAGGTGGCTGTAGGGGGTGACCCAGGCGTCCAAGGGGCCGAGGGGCGCGGGCTCGGGGGCCGCGGTCCGAGGCGGGGGCGCGGCGGCCGGGGCCGGCGCTCGCGACCCGCTGCCGCGGCCGAGGGCCCAGCCCAGGCCGACCCCGCCCGCCACGAGCGCGGCGCCGAGGGCCCAGCCCAGGCGTCGCCCGCCTGCGGGGGCCGGGGCGCTGCGGCTCGCGTCCGCGAGCGCCTCCCGCAGCGCGGCCGCGTCGGGGAAGCGCGCGGCGGGGTCCTTGGCCAGGCAGCGCAGCGCGATCTCCGCCAGCGCGGGGTGCGCGGCGGGGTAGACGTCCAGGGGGTGGGGCGGGGTGTCCTGGACCACGGCCGTCATGGTGGCCAAGGGGGTCGTGGCCTCGACCGGGGGGCGGCCGCAGAGGGCGGCGTAGAGGGTGGCGCCCAGGGAGTAGATGTCGCTGGCCGGACCCACGGCGGCGCCGAGGCCCTGGGCTTGTTCGGGCGACATGTAGGCCGGGGTGCCCACCACCTCGCCGGTGACGGTGATCCGCTCCTGGTCTGCGCCCGCGACCTGGGCCAGGCCGAAGTCGGTGAGCACCGCGCGGCCGCTGCTGGCCTCGAGCAGCACGTTCGCGGGCTTGATGTCCCGGTGCACGAGCCCCAGGCCGTGGGCGTAGTGCAGGGCGTCGGCGAGCTGCTGCCCGACCTGGAACAGGAGCCGCGCGGGGAGCGGTCCCTGGGCGCGCAGGCGGCGCTCGAGGGACGACCCCTCCACCAGCTCGAGGACCAGGTAGGGGTGGCCCTGGTGGGTCCCCCACTCCAGGAGCCCGACCACGTGCGGGTGGCGCAGGCGGAAGGTCACGTGGGCTTCGCGGCGGAAGCGCTCCTGGGCCTCGGCGGAGAGCGGCTCGAGCAGGAGCTTGATCGCGGCGGGGGTCCCGTGGATCCGGTGGCGGGCGCGGTAGACGACCCCCGCGCCCCCGCGCGCGATCTCCCCCTGGACCTCGTAGTCGGCGATCCGCATGGACCGACGATAGCTCGGCCTCAGGGGGCGGGCACCTCGGGCTGGGAGGCGCGGGCGCCGGGCACTACCCTGCGCGGGTGCACGACGCGGTGGTTCGACGGCTGACGGCTCCTGGAGCCGGGGGGGTGGCCCTGGTCCGGGTCCAGGGACCCGGGGCCGAGGCCCTGCTCCGCGCCTGCTTCCGCGGGCGCCGCTGGCCCGCGCCGGGGCAGGTGGCCTACGGCGAGCTGCGCCAGGGGGAGGTCCGGATCGACGACGTGCTCCTGACCCGCACCGCCGCGGGCTACGAGCTCGGCTGCCACGCGGGGCCGGCGGTGCAGGCGCGGGTGCTGGAGGCGCTCTGCGCCGCGGGGGCCCGCCCGGCGCCCGAGCCCCGGAGCCTGGCGGAGGAGCTCGAGGACGCGCTGGGCGCGCGCCGTCGCGGCGCGCCCTGGAGCTCTTCCTCGCGCAGCCCGCGCGCTGGGCGGCGCTGCTCGAGCCGCCGCCCGATCGGGAGGTCGCCCGCGCTCGGCTCGAGGCGTTGGCCCGCAGCGCCTGCGCGGCGCGGCTCCTGCACCCGGCGACCGCGGTCCTGCGGGGCCGCCCAACGCCGGCAAGTCGAGCCTGTTCAACGCGCTCCTGACCCGGGAGCGCGCGCTGGTCTCTGCCGAGGCTGGCACCACCCGCGACGGGGTCGGGGCCCTGACCCTCGCCGCCGGCGTGCCCGTGCGGCTCGTGGACACCGCCGGCGACCGCGAGGCCACGGACGCTCTCGAGCGCGCGGGGATCGCGCGCGCCCGGGCCCTGGGCGCCGAGGCCGACCTACGCCTGCTGCTGCTCGACCCCGAGGACCCGGGGCTCCCCGCCTGGGCCAGCGCGGAGCCCGAGCCGCGGCTGGTGCTCTGGGGCAAGGCCGACCGGGTCGACCTCGGCCGGCGCAGCCCCGGGCTGTGGGTCTCCGCCGCGACGGGGGAGGGCCTGGACGCGCTGCGCGCGGCGCTGGCCGAGGCGCTGGTGCCGGCGGCGGTGTGGAGCGGCCCCTGCGCGTTCACGGCGCGGCAGCTCGGCTGGGTGGACGCGGCCCGCGCTGCGCTCGCGCAGGACGGCCTGGAGCGCGCCTGGGACCTGCTCGCGCGGGCGTGGGCTGAAGCCCCGCCGCCGGTCACGCGTCGGTCATCCCCGAGGCGCTTCCCTGGACGCGCCAGTGCCCAGGGCTACAATCGCGCCTCGCGCCCATCGGACCCCCCCACGGAGGCTTCATGACTCGTTACCGCCTGGCCTGGTTCCTGGCCCTGGTGTTCACCCTGGGGATCACCCCCAGCGTGGTCGCCCTGCCCAAGGACTCCGTCGACAAGGAGACCAAGGACGCCCGCCGCGCCCTGAAGAAGAACCTCAAGATCGTCTACGCCATGGGCGAGAACCTGGAGCAGCTCAACCAGAAGCTGCTCCAGACCTCCTACAAGGACGAGGCCGCGCGCAAGGCGCTCGAGCAGCAGATCGAGGACCAGCGCACCGCGGCGCTGCAGCAGATCCCCAAGGTCGCCGCGGCCAACGACGACAAGGCCGCCCTGGCGCTCATGACCTTCGCGATCGCGGTCAACGACCAGACGCTCTACGAGCGCTCGGTCGAGGCCCTGGGCGAGCTCACCGACGAGGAGGCGATCGCGCTCCTGGTGCACGCCCTCGAGGGCCCGCACAGCGACGAGAAGAAGAAGTTCAAGTGGAAGGGGCCGGGCGAGCCCTGGCACGCGCGCATGCTCGCGGCGAGCGCCCTCGAATACTCCAGCGCCGAGCCGGTGATCCCGGCCTTCCTCAAGGTGCTGGAGAAGGAGGAGAACCCCCACCTGTTCAACCGCGCGATCGCGGCGGTCTCCACCAAGGAGGACCCGCGGGTGATCGAGAGCCTGATCACCTGCCTCGGGCGGGTCGAGGAGGCCGGCGGCTGGGAGTACTTCGAGATCCGCGACGCGCTGACCAAGCTCACCGGCGAGGACTTCTACACCCAGGCCAAGTGGGAAGAGTGGTGGAAGGCCAAGAAGAACGGCTGGAGCTTCGACGCCAAGGGCGAGACCAAGGAGGCCGAGCGCGACACCGGGACCCGGGTGCGCGAGGTCACCGGGGACGCGAGCAAGGCCGACCAGGTTCCGACCTTCTTCGGCAGCCAGATCGAGTCGAACCGCGTGCTGTTCGTGCTCGACTGCTCGGGCAGCATGATCATGACCGACATGCCCGAGGAGACGACCCTCACCGAGGAGGAGTTCAAGGCCAAGAACCCCGACGAGCCCGAGTTCAAGCAGTACAAGCGGATCGAGCGGGCCAAGAAGGCGACGATCGAGGCGGTCAAGGCCCTCCAGCCGACCCAGCACTTCAACATCATCGCGTTCTCCTCCAACAACCAGCCCTGGAAGCCGGGGGTCGTCCCCGCCAGCGACGCCAACAAGCAGGAGGCGGTGGCCTGGCTCGAGGGCCGCGCCGAGGGCGGCGGGACTCGGACCCTGGCCGCGCTGCAGCGCGCCTTCGAGGACGAGAAGGTGGACACGATCTTCCTGCTCTCGGACGGCGCCCCCCAGCACAGCAACGGCAAGCTCGGGAACCCCGGCGAGGAGGCGCAGCTCTTCGCCAAGCAGGCGGTGGACGAGATCCTGGAGTGGGTGCGGATCAACAACCGCTTCCGCGGGGTGCGGATCTACACCTTCGGCATGGACGGCCCCGGGGTGTGGCACAAGAAGTGGACCCAGCCCCGCCCGATCACCCTGCCCACCGAGCCGGAGTGGCTGCAGATCCTGACCAACTTCATGCGTCAGCTCGCGTCCATGAACAACGGCGACTACAAGTCGATCTGAAGCGACCCCTTCCCCTCCGGGCCCGGGCGCAGCGCGCTCGGGCCCGCGGTCGTGTGGTCGACAGGAGGCAGACCATGGCAGCGCGGAGCAAGGTCGTGAGCTTCTCCCTGGACGGCGAGCTGTTGGAGCAGCTCGACGCCTGGGTCGACGAGCAAGGGTTCTCGGGGCGCTCGGCGGCGCTGCAGCGCCTCGTGCGTGAGGAGCTCGCCGGCAGCAGCGACGGCGCCCCCGACGGCACCGCCATGGCCACGGTGACCTACGTCTACGACCACCACCAGCGCGAGCTGCTCGAGCGCCTGACCCACCTCCAGCACCAGCACCTGGACCTGGTGGTCAGCACGACCCACGTGCACCTCGACCACGCGCGCTGCCTCGAGGTCTTGATCCTGCGCGGTCCGGGTCAGCGCGTGCGCGAGCTGGCCCGCGGGATCGCCAACGCGCGCGGCGTCGAGCGCGCCCGGGTCTCGCTGCTCCCGGTCGACGCGCGCCCCGTGGAGCACGGCCACGGCCACGCCGGCCCCGATTGGCACACCCACGCCCACGCCGCGCTGCCCGCCAAGAAGCGGGCGAAGAAGCGGGCGAGGAAGAAGAAGTCGACCAAGGCAACGTCCTAGCTGGCGCGCAGCGGCAGACGCCAGCGGAGGCAGCCCCGGATCCCAACCAGGCGACGCCGGTCCGATCCCCTCGGCGCAGGCCGTCGGAGGCTGAGCAGGGGTGGGTCGACCCCCTCGACGCAGGCTCCCTTGTCGCCAGCGTAGACAGTCGACCCCCTCGACGCAGGCTGGTGGAGGCTGTGCAGGGTGGGTCGACCCCCTCGACGCAGGCTGGTGGAGGCTGTGCAGGGTGGGTCGACCCCCTCGACGCAGGCTCCCTTGTCGCCAGCGTAGACAGTCGACCCCCTCGACGCAGCCTGGTGGAGGCTGAGCGGGTCCGTTACCGCGGTGCGACGAGGCCCAGGGCCTCGACCGCGGCGGCGTACTTGCTGAAGCGGTCGAGGGCCAGGCCGAAGGTCCCCACGGCGTCGCGGATCCAGCGCGGGATCGCGTCGTCGAACTTGACCTCCATGATCGCGCGGGTCGGCTCCAGGATCGGGACGCCCCCGGGCTCTCCGACCTGGGCGTAGGCCCCGGGGAGGTAGGCCTCGCACAGGCTGTCGAAGGTCAGGCGCAGCCGGGGGTCGACCTCGCCGATCCAGGCCTCGCGCATGTAGGTGATCACCGCCACCGGGCGGAACCCCGGGCGCGCGGCGGCGCGGAGCACCGTCTCCACGGTCACCTTGTCGGCGGGGCGGTCGGGCTGGAGGTGCTGCTCCAGGTTCCTGAGCTCGCTGGGGTCGGCCAGGATCGCGCTCGCGCCCTCGTCGGAGAGCCGCAGGCGCTCCTTGAACACGGTGTTGTTGATGCGGTGCTTGATCTCCATGAACGCGCCCTGCACGAGGTTGTCGTGCAGGCCTTCGCTGACCGAGTAGTAGCGCAGGCGAAACTTCTTGCGCACGCGCTCGCCGTCGACCTTCTCCCAGTAGGCGACGAGGTCGGCGCTGTCGAAGTAGAGGCTCGACACGCGGTAGACCGAGTTCTGGGTGTGCTCGTCCACGACCAGGCCGTGCTTGGTCGCGGCCACGATCTCGGGGACCAGGGCCCGGTCCACCGGGAACTTGAGCTCGTAGCGACCCTGGACGCTCATTGCCGCACCCGATCCAGGAGCTCGGCGTATTCCTGGGGCAACGCCTCGACGGACTCGAGCCGGCCCCCGGCGTCAGCGTCCGCGACCTCGGTGCGCAGGAGGTAGAGCCGCGTGCGGCGCTTGAGGCTCACGTCGCTCTTGCGGCTCCCCGAGATCGTGCAGTCGACCAGGGCCCCGCGTCCGCCGCCGGGGTAGAGCCACTTCTTCTGGTAGGCGTTGAGCGTGACCCGGTTCCCCACGAAGTCGGTGCGGTAGACCAGCGCCCGGCAGTCGTCCTTGAGCTCCATGCCTATGTGGCAGTCGCTGACCCGGCAGTCGGAGAGCACGAGCCGGGTGGCCTCGCCCACGCTGACCCCCTTGTCGCCGCTCCCGCTGAAGCTGCACTCGGAGACCTCGAGGGTGCAGGTCATGAGGTCGAGGCCGTCGTTGCCGCTGCGGATCCAGCGGCAGGCGCGCACGCTGCCGCGGCACATGTCGAGGTCCAGCGCGTCCGAGCGCGAGTCCTCCCACACGCAGTCCTCGACCCGGATCCGGCTCTCACCCAGGTTCACGGCGTCGTCGCCCAGGTGGTTGCGCCCGAACCAGCAGCCGCGGAGCGCGACGTCCGGGCAGCCGTAGACGCTGAACATGCCCTTGAAGCGCACGCTGCCGTCGGTGCCGGTGGAGCCGCCGTGCAGCCGGAGGTACTCGAAGCGCGAGCCGCGGGTCGCCTCGCCGGCGACGCCGAAGCAGGCCCAGGGCGCCTCCTCCAGCGGCTCGACCACCACCGGGGCCTCCGCGGTGCCCTCGACCAGGGTCTGGCCGTGGGCGTAGATCCCGACCCCGGCGGCGAGGCGCACCGTGGTCCCGGCGCGGATCCGCAGCCGCTGCCCGACGTCGGTCGTGAGGTCCTCGGTCAGCTCGAGCACCCCGGGGCCGAGGACCACGTCCTCGGTGCGCGGCGCGCTGAGGCTGCCCGGGTGCAGGCTGCGCGCGGCCCTGGCGGGGGCGGGGGCGCTCGTGGGCTGCACCGGCGCGCCGCTCAGGGCGTGGCTGAAGCGCAAGGCCTCGGGCGGCGCCTCGACGGTGTAGACCAGGGGCGCGGGCTCGGCGTAGTGGTAGCGCCCGGGGAACCCGCGGTCGAAGGTGAACTTCGTGTATTCGCTGAGCGCCTCGCTCAGCCCGGGGAGCAGGAGCGTGGGGTCGCCGGGCCAGGCGTCGGTGACCGGGGGGCGTCCGTCGGCGCGGCTGACCCGCACCCCGGCCCGGCCGAACACGGTGACCTTACTCCGCCCAGGGACCTCGGGGTCGGCCTCGACCGCGACCCGCGCGTCTCCCAGGTAGTCCCGCAGGAAGGCGTGGCGCGTCCGGGCGTAGTCCTTGAGCTCCTCGACCTTGTCGGGAATGTCGAGCACCGACCAGGGGTAGACCGCGAGCCCGGCGTGGGTGAACTCGATCGAGTTGAGGTTCACGTCGGCGGCGAGGTCGGGGTAGAGCTTCACCAGCTCGGCGTCGACCCGCGCGGCGAAGGCCGTGGGTTCGAGCGGGCCCTGGAGCAGCGCCCACAGGTGCTGGTTGCGCCGGTGGACCCACAGCGGGTTGCGCGTGGCGCGGTCCATGAGCGGGAACAGGACCATGTCGACGTCGACGTCTGGGGTCACGTGCATGCCGAAGCTGTTCGCGTCCCAGGGGAAGGCCTCGAGCCGCCCCTGGTTCGTGCACAGGAAGTAGAGGTGGTTGTGCTCGTGGTCGGTGTGCACGCTCCCGGTGCCGACCATGAGCGCCGCCCAGCGCGCGAAGACCTCCAGGTCGACCGTGCGCGCCAGGGCCTCCTGGCTCGCGGGGGAGGGCTCGGCGGCCAGCGCGTCGAGGAAGCGCTGGAAGTGCGCGCGGTTCCCGGGGGAGTCCTCGCCGTCGATCTTCCAGGCCTCGAGGTTCGTCCACAGGTCGTCGCGGAAGTCGCCCTTGAAGAACGCCCCGGGCATGCGCCCGTTGTGCAGGGCCAACGACTCGCCGGGGCGCATGGTTTGCAGGTAGACCCCGCGGTACTTGCCGTTGACGAACAGGCGCACGTGGCGGCCCTGGTCCGAGAGCAGGCCCAGGGCCTCGTTCCCGATCCGATCGGGCAGCCAGTTCTTGAGCGCGAGCACGTCCTCGGGGCGGCTGAGCTCCATGTAGCGCATGCCGTCGTCGACGTCGCCCTTGGCGACCTTGATCCGGAGCGACGGCTTCTGCGGGAGGTGGTGCCACACGCCCTGCCCGCGCAGGCAGATCTTCACGTCCTTGAGGGTGTCGTGCTCGTCGAACAGGTACGCGTCGAACCAGGGCTTGTTGCCTCCGGGGTCGTGGCCGAGCGTGGGGTCGCCCGCGCTCAGCGCGCGCTGCATGTCGTCGAAGGTGTTGTTGCCCACCACCAGGCGCAGGGTGGGCAGCGCGCTCTCGTGGTGCTCGGGGCGCGCGAACAGGAGGTTCTCCAGGGTCTTCCCGTTCACGTGCAGGAACACCCGGGCCGCGCTCCCGATCAGCGCGGGGTCGTGGCGCGCGCGGCTCACGTAGTTGCGCACCAGGCGCTCGGACTGGAAGAGCTGGACCCCGACGCAGAACACGGGGGTGCCCACCAGGAGCAGCAGCGGCCACCAACTGAACTGGCGGACCGTGCCGTCCCGGCTCGAGACGCGAAACCCCTTCAGCCCCAGGCGGACGCGCAAGCTGCCGGGCTCAGAGGTCGTCGGTGTGGGCGGCGTAGCTGTAGGTCACCTTGAGGTTCCCGTTGACCTTGGTGACCGCGTCCAGGACCTGGGCCCCGGTGACGCCGGGCTTGGCGAGCACGCTGTAGACCACCTGGGTGTAGAGCCCCTGCCGCGCGGTCTCCATGGAGATCACGCTGAAGGTCTGGAACAGCTCGAGCAGCGTCGGCTCCAGCGCGCGCTCGGCGTCCTGGTCCGTGGGCATCTGCACCTTGAGCAGGCGCTCGGCGCGGCGGGTGGGCGCGGCGAAGTTGAGCACGTGCAGCAGGATCATCATCGAGCCGTCAGTCGGTCGCCATGCAGCCCAGCACGTAGGAAAGCGCGTGCCGCAGGCCATGGCGATCGCCATCGCGAAGATGTAGCCGACGTCGCGGGTCTCCTTCACGGCGTTGCGGAAGCAGTAGTCGAGAGCGCGCCGACCAGCGAGAACGCGCGAGGCGATGTTCCGGCCGATCACGATCATGATCACGGTGGTGATCAGGCCCATGAGCACGAGGGTGTGCACGTAGGACTGCGAGTAGCTGCTGCTCTTGTGGGTGAAGCGGTAGACCCGCACCTGCACGAGAGCATCCAGCGCTGCACGGCGTCGGGGCGAGCAGGGTCTCCCAGCGCGTGAGCGCCTCGCCTTGACCGCCTTGGGTGCGGAAGATCCGCCACAACTCTTCCATGGATATCCAGCTCTCCAGCGAACGGCGCATCACAGGGAGTCGCGTCGAGGGCGCGCAACACACCCATAACACTCCGCCTCAGTGGACGAGGAACTAACACTCGTCGATCGGCGCCTTGACCCCGAACGCGCGGTCGGTCTTGCCCCATCAGCAGCACGGACGGTGGGTCATTCCGCCACCGCCGCGTGACGCCGGCGCGGAGCGGGCGGGTCCTCGGTCTCGAGGGCGCGCCAGGTCTGCCGTCGAAGGTCCACAGATCGCTGAGCGGCCGGTCGTCGGCGTCGGAGCCCCCGTAGAGGAGCAGCAGGTCGCCGAAGCGGGTGAGGGTCGCGTTCCAGCGGGGGGGCGGCCCGGCCCCCGAGAGCTCCGTCCAGTCCTGCCCGTCGCAGAGCCAGGTGTCCCCCAGGAGCTCGCCGTGGTCGGCGCGCCCTCCGAACAGCACCGCCCGCTGGGCGGCCGGCAGGTAGGCGAAGCTGGCGTGGGCCCGACGCGAGGGGAGCGCCTGGTGGGAGGCGACCTCGCTCCACGCCGCGTTCCCCCGTGCGTTGAGGCGCAGGAGGTAGAGCCGGTGCTGCGCCGACTCGTCGGGAGCGTAGCCGCCGAACACGAGCAGGCCTTCGCGGCCGGGGAACTCGGCGTAGGTCGCGGAGTGGGCGCGCAGCGGCTGGGGCAGGGGCGAGAGCGAGACCCTGTTCCAGAAGGTCTCCTTCCACACCCACACGTCGTCCAGGACCTGACTCACCCCCTCGCCTCCGCCTGGCGACCGCCTCGAGCTCGGGGACGTAGGTGAGCGTGTGCTCCGCGCGGGGGTAGGGCTGGACCGCCGCGGCCTCTACCGCGGCCCCCGGGAGGGGGCGCCGCACCCAGCGCTCGCCCTCCAGGGTCCAGGTGTCGCCGAGGGTCTTGCCGTCGGCGCTGCGCCCGCCGAACAACACGGTTTGGGCCCGGGCCTCGTCGTGGGCGAGGGCGTGGTCCTGGCGCGGGATCCAGCCCTCGCCGCCGACCGGCCCACGGAGCCAACGCGCCCGACGTGGCTCGAGTCGCTGGGGCGCGGGCTCCTCGGGGCGCGGCGTGGGGTTCATGGCGGGGACTGGGTCGGGCTCCGGCTGGGGGGGGCGGGTCGCGAGGGCCAGGGTGAGGACCAGCGCCAGGGCGCTGCAGCCGAGGGCCGCGCCCAGCCCGAGCAGGGGGAGCGATCGTCGGCGCGGGGCGCTCCCCACCCGGAGCGCGTCGACGAGCGCTCCGGGGGTGGCGAACCGCTCGCGCGGGTCCTTGGCCAGGGCGACGTCGGCGATCGCCCGCAGCTCGGCGGGCACCCGCGCGTCGCCCCAGGCCGGCGGGTCGTGGAGCACCGCGGGCAGGAGGGGCACGATCCCCGCGGCGTCGAAGGGGGGGCGCCCGGTGAGCAGGAAGAACAGCACGCCGCCCAGGCCGTAGACGTCGGCGCGCGCGTCGCAGGCCTTGCCCCCGCCTCGCACCTGCTCCGGGGAGAGGTAGCCCGGGGTCCCCAGGATCTCGTGGGACTTTGTCAGGCGCGAGCCGTCGAGGTCTCGGGCCAGGCCGAAGTCGAGCAGCAGGGGCGAGCCGTCGGGGCGCAGGAGCACGTTCTGCGGCTTGAGGTCGCGGTGGATCACCCCCTGGGCGTGGACCGCCTCCAGCGCGGACGCGAGGGCGACCACGAGCTCCGTGGCGCGCTCCGCGGTGCACCCGTGCGGGTAACACGCGTGGAGGTCCTCCCCCTCCGCCAGGTCCAGCACGAGGTAGGGCCCCTGGGGGTCGCGCCCGAACTCGTGCACGCGCACCACCCCCGGGTGATCGACCCGGGCCAGGAGCTCGGCCTCGCGGGCGAAGCGCGCCAGCGCCTCGGGGTCGGTGCCCAGCGCGCTCAGGCGCTTGATCGCGACCGGGCGCCCGAGCTCCGGGTCCCAGGCCGCGTAGACGACGCCCATGCCGCCGCGCCCGAGCTCCCGCTGGACCTGATAGCGCCCGATCTGCATCAGTGGGTGTGGAAGAACTCGCTGCTGTTGAACAGCGCCCACACCACGTCGCCCAGGAACTCGCGCTCCTCCTCCGAGCTCGCGTCGCGCAGGCGCAGCGCGCGCGCCTCGCCGGCGGTGGGCAGCCGCCCCAGGATCCGGAGGTAGAGCTCCTCCAGGCGCTGCCCCCGAGGCAGCGCCAGGACCTGCTGCAGGAGCGCGTGGGGTCCGGAGGCGCTCACCGTCTGGTTCAGCAGCGGCCCGTTGATCAGGGCCAGGGCCTGGGCCACGGTGTTCTGCGCGCTGTCGCTGCGGTCGTCCCGGGCGAAGAGCGCGAAGAACCGCCGCCGCCAGCCCTCGAGCCGGGCCTCGGCCTGCTCCGGGGTCTCCTCGGCGCTCTGGGCGGCGCCCAGGTTCAGGGTCGAGGACAGCGCGTTCCAGAGCTGCTCGGGGCTCAAGGGCCGCACGCCGCGCGCGGCGAAGCGCGCCACCGCGGCGGGCTTCGCCTCGCCGTGGCTCGTGAGCCCGTAGGCCCGGGTGAGGGTCAGGACGCTGATCAGGCGGCGCATGTCGTAGCCCTGACGGAAGTCCTCGACCAGGAGCTCCAGGACCTCGGGCAGCGCCGCGGTCTGCTGCACGTCGTCCGGGTCGACCAGGGGCTCGGAGAAGAAGAAGGTCCAGGTGCGGGCCACGGTCGCCCGGGCGAAGCCCGAGTCGGGGTGCCCGGTGATCAGCTCCGCCAGCCGCGCGCGCCGCGGCTGCCCCGCCGTCGGCGCCGCCGCGAACAGCTTGGGGGCCACGACCTCGCCCTCCCCGCCCAGGCGCACCTCGCCCCGCGGGCCCTCGAGCACGGCCTCCTCGCGCACCTGCACCCGGGCGAAGAACGCCGCCAGCTCCCAGAACTCGCGCTGGCCCACGCTGTCGTCGAAGGGGTGGTCGTGGCATTGCGCGCACTGCAGCTGCCGGCCGAGCAGCGCCTGCGCGGCGTTGCCGGCGAGCTCCTCGGGGGCGTTGCGGTAGCGGCGGAAGTAGTCGCCGGCGCCGCTCGCGGCGATCGGCCCCTCGGCGGTGAGCAGGTCCGCGATCACTTGATCCCAGGGGCGGTTCGCCGCCGCCTGTTGGGCGAGCCAGGTGACCAAGGGCGCGCGCTGTCCGCCGCGCCCCAGGAGGTAGCCCCGGCCCACGAGCTGGTTGGCCCAGCGCTCGGCGAGGGTCCGCGCGTAGCCCTGGCTCCAGAGCATGCTCGTGAGCAGGCGCTCGCGGCGGTCGGCGCCCTTGCTCTCGAGGTAGGCGCGCACGACGTCCGGGCGCGGGACCGCGCCCTGCACGTCCAGGCTCAGCCGGCGCAAGAACTCGGCGGGGCGCGCCTGCCGCGCCGGGGTCAGGCCCTCGCGCTTCCAGGCCGCGGCCAGGAGCGCGTCGACCCGCGCCGCGACCTCCGCCGGGGACTCGCGCGGCGCCTCGGAGGCGCTCTGCCCCCAGGCCAGGCTCGCGAGCGCTGCGGTCAGCAGGAGCTGCTTCATGGCGGTAGTGTACGCCCTCGCGGGCCCCGTTCGAGGGGGACCCTGGGGAGGTGTCATGACGGTCTCGGTCGAGCGCGTGCTGCAGGCGGTGCGCGAGCAGTGCCCGCCGCGGTTCGCCCTGGAGGGCGACCGCACGGGGTTCCAGATCGGCGACGGCCGGCGCCAGATCGAGCGCGTGCTGTGCACCCTGGACCTGACCCTCGAGGTCGCCGAGGAGGCGGTCGCCCGCGGCGCGGGGCTCGTGGTCAGCCACCACGCGGTGCTGTTCCGCCCGCTCTCGCACCTGCGCGCCGACGACTTCAAGGCGCGGATCGTGACCACCCTCGTCAAGCACGACGTGGCGGTCTACGTGCCGCACACCGCCATGGACGTGGTCGCGGACGGCATGAACGACCACCTGGCCCGGAGCGTGGGGCTCGAGGCCCCGCGCTTCCTCGAGGAGACTGGGCGCGACGAGCGCCTGCTGCTGCGCGTCCCGGCGCGCCCCGCCCTCGAGGCCGGGCTCCGCGAGCGCGGGGTCGAGGGGCTGGACGCCGCGGGCGGCCCGGCCTGGGGCTCACCGAATCCGCCCCAGGTGCTCGAGGGGCGCGTGCCCGCCCCGGACCTCTCGCGGGTGCTGCGCTTCTGCGAGCGCCAGGGGGTCGAGCCCACCCTCCTGCCCCTGAGCCACGCCGGGGTCCCCCGCGGGATCGGGCGGGTCGGGCGCCTGGCGCAGCCCGAGCCGGTGGGCGAGCTGGCGGCGCGGCTCAAGCGCGAGCTCGGCGCCCCCGGGGTGCGGCTCGTGACCCGCGACCCGACCCGCGCGATCGAGAAGGTCGCCGTGCTCGGCGGCGACGGGCGACGCTTCCTCTCCGCCGCCGTGCGGGCCGGGCCGACGCGCTGGTCACCGGCGACGTCGACCACCACACCGCCCTCGAGGCCCGGGCCCGAGGCCTGGACCTGATCGACGTGGGGCACTGGGCCAGCGAACGTCAGGTCTCGGAGCTCCTGGCCGAGGGGCTCCGCGCGCGGCTCGCGGACCTCGAGGTCGAGGTGCTCGAGAGCGCGGTCGACACGCAGCCCTTCCGCTTCCTGTAGGGAGGCGGCGCCGCGATCCCGCTGGCGCCAGGTCGTAGGCGGCCGTAGCCTGGGAGCAGGAGGGCGCATGCTGCGAGCTGGATTGTGGGTCGCGCTGACCGCGGGGGTCGCGCTGGGGCAAGGCCGCCCCGCGCGCGGGCTGCCCGCGCCGACGGCCCGGGGCTTCGAGGCCCGCGTGCTGGAGGTGTGGCCCGAGGGCAAGCGTCCGACGGTCCTCGAGTCGGGGCGCCGGGACGTGGTGCTCGAGGCCCAGCCCCAGGCGCTGCTCCCCAGCCTCAGCGAAGGCGCCGCGCCGACGGCGGCGGCCGGGAGCGCCGAGGCGCTGCGGCTCGAGCTCCCCAGCGGCGAGCTGGAGGTCCTGCGCTGCGCGTTCCCCTCGCCCGCGGAGGCCGAGGCCTACGCCTGCTTCGGGGTCGACCTGACCCAGCCGGGGTTCGTCGAGCGCCGCGGCGCGGAGCTCGTGCTCCTGCGCGGCCCCGCCCTCGGCCAGGCCACCGCGACCGCGGTGGGCAAGCTCCGGGACGCCGCCTGGGCGCCGACCAAGGGCGGGCTGGCCGCCGCCGCGCCCTGGGGCCTGGTGGCCGTGATCCCCGGGGACGGCGGGTTCGCCCTGCTCAACCGCGGCGAGGGGGTGCTCCAGGAGCAGCTGCTCGTGACCCGCGACAAGGCCCGGGAGAAGGCGGCCGAGCTCGACGTGGAGTGGCTCGACGCCCCCCGGCGCGAGGTGCTGGCCCTCCGCCTGAGCGCGGTCGTGGTCGAGGTCTTCGCCCACGCCGACCGGGGCACCGCGGTCCTCGCCGCGCGCTGGGAGCAGGTCGAGGGGCTCAAGGCCTTCGCGCGGCAGGTGCTCGGGCGCGCGCTGCCCCCTCCGCCGGCGGACGCCGACCCCGCGCGCTGGACGCTGCGCCACCGCATGGCGCGGCTGAGCGGCACGAGCTCGCACCCCACCCCGGTGCTCCTGACCCGCACCGGGCGTCGGGTCGAGGCCGGGACGGCGAGCGGGCCAGCGCAGGCCGGCTTGGCGGAGGGCCTCGAGGAGGGCGCGGCCCCCGAGCGCGACTGACCGCGCCTTGATCGCCCTCCGCGCCAACGGCGTCGACTTCCGCGCCTACGCCCGGGGCCCCGAGCGCGCGCCGCTGGCCCTCGCGCTCCACGGCTTCCCCGACGACCCCCGGAGCCTGCTGCCCTTGGCCGACGCGCTGGCTGCGGCCGGCTACCGCGTGCTCGCGCCCTACCTCCGGGGCTACGGCCCCACGGGGCCCGCCCCCGACGGACGCTACGACCCCCGGACCCTGGGGCGCGACGTGCTGGGGCTGATCGAGGCCGCCGGCTCGAGGGCGGGGGCGCTGGTGGTCGGTCACGACTGGGGGGCGGTGGCCGGCTACGCCGCCGCGGCCCTCGAGCCCCGCGCGCTGCGGGCGCTGGTGGCCCTCGCGGTCCCGCCCCCGGGGGCGATCGTGCGGAACCTGCGCCGCGACCCGGGGCAGCTCCGGCGCAGCGCCTACATGGGGCTCGCGCGCTTGCCCGGCGGGGCGCAGCTGCTCCGCGCGCGGAACTACGCGCTGATCGAGCGCCTGTGGCGGCGCTGGTCGCCGGGCTGGTCCGCGGATCCCCAGCACCTGGCCCGGATCAAGCACACCTTCGACTACCCCGGGACCCCCGAGGCGGCGCTGGCCTACTACCGCGGGCTGCTCTCGGCGCGGCCCTGGGTTCTGGCGCGGACCGTGGCGCTCCTGACGCGCCCCCTCGAGGTGCCGACCCTCGTGCTCGGGGGCGAGGCGGACGGCTGCCTCGGGCCGCGGCTGTTCGCGGGGGCGGCGGACGGCGCCCGGGCGCCGCTCACCCTGAGCCTGCTCCCGGGGGTCGGGCACTGGCCGCACCTCGAGCAGCCCGAGGCCGCGCACGCGGCGATCCTGGACTGGGCGCGGCAGCACGCGCCCGCGCCGCGACCGCTGCCCCGCGCGACCTGAGGTTGGCTTGCGGGGAGTTTCCCGCCGCGCCATCCTGACGCCAGCGTTCCGCCGGGGCGACGACCCACACGGCGGAGGTGCTATCCTCGAAGGAGTGAGTCCGCTGGTCCACGTCGCGCTGCTCGAGCCCAAGATTCCCCAGAACACGGGGAACATCGGGCGCACGGTGCTGGCCTACCGCGGCCGGCTGCACCTCCTGGGTGAGCTCGGCTTCGACACCGACGAGAAGGCCCTGCGCCGCGCGGGGCTCGACTACTGGCAGCACCTGGACTGGGCGCGACACCCGAGCGTCGAGGCCCTCGAGCAGAGCCTGCCCGCGGAGACGCGGGTCTTCGGGTTCAGCACCCGCGGCACGACCTGCTACACCGACGTGAGCTATCGCCCGGGCGACTGCCTCCTGTTCGGCGACGAGGTCAAGGGCCTGCCCCCGGAGACCCTCGCGCGCACGACCTCGCTGCGGATCCCGATCCTCGACGAGCGCGTGCGCAGCCTGAACCTGGCCAACGCCGTCGCCGTCTCTCTGGCAGAGGTCGCGCGACAGCTCGGCTACCCCACACCGGCGGGGACCCCGTGCACGCGCAACTGAGCTTCCTCAACGGGCCGCTGCGAGGCCAACAGGTCGCCGTGAAGATCGCGCAGCGCTTCGTGCTCGGCCGCGGCCTCGACGTGTCGCTGCAGATCCCCGACCCCGGGGTCTCGCGGCAGCACGCGATCGTGGAGCTCGAGACCAGCGGCTGGGTGTTCGTGACCGACCTCGGGAGCAGCAACGGCACGTTCATTGGCGGCAAGCAGATCCCGCCCAACGTGCGCACACGCGTGCCCGTGGGCGAGAGCGTGTGCCTGGGTCAGAACGAGATCAACCTCGACCTGCAGGGGGTCGACCCGGCCTCGACCCAGGAGGCGCACCGCACCGCGCGGCTGGACGCGCCCCTGCTCCCCGCCGAGGAGTTCGAGCTGATCGGGCAGATCGGGCGCGGGGCGACCGGGCGGGTCTACGCCGTGCGCCAGAAGATGTTCGACCGCACCGTCGCGGCCAAGGTCCTGCGCCAGCAGCCGGCCCTCGGCGACGAAGACCGCCAGCGCTTCGTGCGCGAGGGTCAGCTCGCCTCGCGGATCCGCAGCCCGCACGTGGTCGAGGTGTTCGACATTCGCCTCTCCTACGGGCGGGTGGTCCTGATCATGGAGCTCGTCGACGGCCCCTCGCTCCTCGACCGCCTGCAGAGCGGGCCGATCGAGGTCCCGGAGGTGCTGCGGATCGGCGAGCAGGTCGCCCTGGGGCTGGCCGCCGCCCACGAGGCGGGGGTGATCCACCGCGACGTGAAGCCCGCCAACATTCTGCTCTCGCCGCAGGGGGTGGCCAAGGTCTCGGACTTCGGGATCGCCAAGGACCTCAAGCAGAGCGCCGAGTCGTTGACCCGGCTGGGGGAGGGCCTGGGGACCCTGGCCTACGTCTCCCCGGAGCAGGCCCTCGAGGCCAAGAAGGTCGACACCCGCACCGATATCTACGGCCTGGGGGCGACCCTCTACCACGCCCTCGCCGGCGCCCCGCCGTTCACCCCGACCAGCGCCCGGGTCCTGATCGAGATCATGCACTCCCCGGCGCCGCCGCTCAGGACCAAGCGCCCAGGCGTCCCGGCCCCGGTGGCGGAGCTGATCGAGCGCATGCTCTCCAAGGAGCCGGAGGACCGCCCGGCGAGCGCCATGGAGGTCGCCCACGAGCTGGCCGCGCTGCGCAACGCGCTCTATTCCAGCGCGGGGATCCCCGAGTCGGCCCAGACCTCGGAGGACACGATCGACGACTCCGATACGGACCCGTTCCGGTGACCCCCCGGTGACGACCGTCGTGCACCCTGCGTCTGCCATGAACACCGCCCCGCACCCCGCGCCCTCGTTCGTCCTCGCCGGCCTGGTCGGCGGCGCGTGCGCGCTGCCCGCGCTGGCGAGCGAGGGCAGCGGCGACGCCGCGGCCAGCGTCTACCTGCTCCTGGCGGTGGCCCTCTCGGTGCTCGCCCCGGCCTGGGCCCGAGAAGGCGCCGGCGGCGCCTCGACCCGAGCGGCGGTGTGCGTGGGCGCCGGCGGCGTCCTCGGCGCCCTGGGCCCCGGGGTGCGGCCCCTGGCGCTGCTGTGGCTGCTCCTGTTCGCCGCGGCCCTCGTCGGCCTCACCCGCCTCGCCCGCGGCGCGCGGGGCCAGGCCCTGGGGACCGCGGTCGGGCTCGGGCTCCTGGCCTGGCCCTACCTGGGCCTCAGCGGCGCGCTGCCCGCCGACGCGGCCCTCGCCGCCGCGGTGCGCTCGCCCCTGGCCGTGCTCTGCGGGAGCTTCGCCGACCTCGACGTGCTGCGCGCCGCGCTCTACACCGAGTTCGAGGCGGTGCAGGAGACGCCCTACAGCTACCTCAGCCCGGCCGTCGCCCTGGGCTGGGCCGCGGCCGCGGCCGGCCTCGCCTGGCTCCTGGCCGGGGTCGCCGCGCTCTGGCGGCGCAGCGGGCGCGCGCTCCCCGCGCCGCGAGCGGCCGCCGTCGTCGCGCTCCTGGCCTGCGCCGCAGCGGCGCCGAGTCAGGGCCAGGAGATCTTCACCCCCTCGCCCCGAGGCGGCGTCGGCCCGCAGATCGGCGACCTGACCACCCGGGTCCAGCTCGGCTACTTCGTCCCGGACCTCGCGGGCTACGTGCGGGTCGACGGCAACAACGGCCAACGCAGCAACCGCTTCTCCTTCCGCCGCACGATCGACCTCGACCCGCTCTACGTGCTCCCGACCTTCGAGGTCAGCCTCGGCTGGCAGAACGGCGGGCGGCTGTGGGTGCAGTATTTCGAGGCGCGCTGGAACGGCGAGACCCAGACCGCCAACTCCCTGTTCTTCGAGGAGCAGGTGATTCCGGCGCAGTCGTTCATCGACTCGCGCTATGCCTACCGCACGATCGCGGCGGGCGGGGAGCTGCACATTCCCCTCGCGGAGTGGGCGCTCTTGCGGATCACCACGATCCAGCGCTACGTCAAGCACGAGTTCCGCGTGCGCGCGTTCAGCAGCCAGCGGACCTTCGTCTCCTCCCGCGACTCCCTCGAGACCTTCGTGCCCACGATCGGCGGCGGCGTGGACATCTTTGCCTGGGGCGTGGTCACGGTCTACGGCAACATGCAGTGGCTCGACTTCCGTACGAGCCTGTTCGGCGGCGAGGACGGCAAGTACGAGGTCGCCTACCGCGAGTGGAGCGCGGGGGTGCGGCTCGAGCTGATCGAGCACGCGCACATCATGGGCGAGTGGTTCTCCCTCGAGCACACCTTCCGCCGCGGCGATTCGAGCCAGCGCGAGACCTACCGCACCGAGCTGAACGGGGTGCGGATCCAGGTCGCGATCCTGTTCTGATCCGCGCGGTCGCGACCTCCCTGCCCCTGCCCCTGCCCCGGACGACTCGCGCCGCAGCGGAGATGTGAACCGCCAAGGCCGCCAAGGGCGCCAAGGTGCTCCGCCCAGCCGAGAGCGCAGCGAGTGCGGGAACAGACGGGTGGGTCCTGGCGGAGCCATGGCGTCCTTGGCGGCCTTGGCGGTTCACTCTTCCTCTCGTGCTTCTTTCCCTCGTCGTCCTACGGCGTCGCCGTCCGACGCGTCGGTGCGCCCTGGCGCCCGCTTGCTCGCGCCCTCGGCGCGCGCCACCGTGAGGCATGCGCTCCCTGCCGGCCCCCTTCGGTCCGTATCGCCTCGAGCGTGAGCTCGGGCGCGGGGGCATGGGCGTGGTCTACGAGGCCACCGACCCCAGCGGACGGCGGGTGGCGCTCAAGACGCTCTCGGGCCGCGCGCACCCCCAGCGCCTGGAGCGCTTCCAGCGCGAGCGCGAGGCCCTGGCCCGGCTGCGGCACCCTCACGTGATCCCGGTCCACGCGGCGGGGGAGGTCGCGGGCGAGCTCTACTTCGTCATGCCCCTGGTCGAGGGAGGCTCGCTCCAGGAGCGGGTCGAGGACCGGGGGCCCCTCGACCCCGCGGCGGTCGTGGGCGTGGGGCTCGCCCTGTGCTCGGCCCTGGAGGCAGCCCACGCGGCGGGGATCCTGCACCGCGACCTCAAACCCGAGAACGTGCTGTTCGCCGGGGACGGGAGCGCGCTCCTCGCGGACTTCGGCCTGGCCCGGGACCTGACGGGCGAGGCGCTGACCCGGACCGGGGCCTTCCTCGGGACCCCGGGCTACCTCGCCCCGGAGCAGGCCTCGGGCGACCGCGCCGGGCAGGGCCCGGCCACCGACGTCTACGGCGTGGGCGCCACGCTCTACTACGCGCTGTGCGCCGAGCCCCCCCACACCGGGCCGAACCTGGCCCAGGTCCTGCTCGCCACCCAACACCCCCCGCCCACCCCGCCCTCGCAGCGCGTCCCCGGGGTGCCCCCCGCGCTGGAGTCGTGGGTCCTCGCCTGCCTGGCCAAGGACCCCGCCGCGCGGCCGAGCCTCACCGAGCTGGCCGCCGCGCTCGAGACCTGCCTCGCCCCGCGCGCGGCCCGCCGCAGGCGCGGGTCCTGGGCGCTGGGCGGCGTCGGCCTCGCGCTCGCGGGGCTGTGGCTCGCGCGCGACCGGTGGCGCGTGGAGGTCGGGGGTCCGCCGCCCGCGCCGCCGTCGCCGACGCGGGTCGGGCCGGAGGCCCCGGGCCCCGCGCTGCCGGAGGTGCCGGCGCCGCCGGGAGAGGTACCCTGGGAGCGCGGGGGGCTTCCCGAGCTGGACCTGTCCCTGGACGAGGCCCTGGCCCAGGCCCGGGCGGCGGTCGTCGCCGAGGAGTGGGGTCAGGCGGCGCTCTACTTCGAGCACGCGCGCCTCCTGGGCGCCGGCTCAGGGCTGGACCGCCTGGGGTTCGAGCGGGAGTACATCGAGGCGTTGAGCTCGCGCATGAAGGAGCTGCGCTGGGACGACTGCTGGGAGGAGGCGGCGGGGCACGCCCGGCGGATCTGCGAGGTGGTGGACCCCTACCTCGACGGCGGCTTCGAGCAGGGGATCGAGGAGATCGCGCGGGCCACCCAGTTCCAAATGCCCTTCGCCGACGCGCACTTCCTCCTGGCCGAGGACCACCGTCGGCTGGGTCGCCTGGACGAGGCCCTCGCGGAGCTGCAGCGGGTGCGCTGGGCCACGCAGAGCTCCGATCGGGTCGCGCACCTGCTCGTGCGGGTGCACCTCGACCGCGGATCCCTGGAGCTGGCGCGGGCCGAGCTCGAGGCCTGCTGCCTGCGGACCAAGGACGCCGGACACTGGACCGGCGGGCTCCTGCGCTTCGGCCAGGCGTTGCTCGCGCGCGGGCGCCGCGCCGAGGCCCAGCCGCTGCTCGAGGCCGCGGCGCAGGGCTACTCGGAGTTCGAGCGCTTCCGCGCCTTGTGCCTGCTGGACGCCGCGGGCCAGGCTCGCGCGGAGGCGGTGGTCGCGGCCTACGCGCCGGGCCGCGCCAGCGCCGCCGAGCACCGCGCCGCGGGGGACGCCTTCTGGGCCCTCGGCGAGGGGGTCCCCGCGGACGCAGCCTACTCCCGTGCCGCCAAGGCGGACCCCCAGGCGGTGGAGACCTGGCGGGCTTGGGCGCGCTATCGGGTCCAGCGCGGGTGGGGCGCGCCGGACGCGGTCCGGACCGCGCGGCGGCTGGGAGCGTTCCCCGGCGAGGGGCCGTTGGCGTTGGCGCTCGAGGCCTGCGCCGAGGGGCGGCGCGAGGACTACGCGCGGGCGGTCGAGCTGGGGCTGCAGGCGTTCGCCGCGGACCCGAGCCTCGTGCGCACGACGCCGCTGGCGCTGGAGCTGGGGCGCGCCCTGTGCGAAGAGGGCCGCGCAGAGGAGCTCGAGCCGTTGATCGCCGCGCTGCGGGGCGGCCCGCCGCCCTGCCCGGCGCGGGTCAAGTACCTCGAGGACATGCTCCGCGGGGAGCGCCGGCGCGAGCGCAGCCCGTTCTGAGCGCGCCGCTCCGGAACGCCGAGAGCCCGGCCGACCGGCCGGGCCCTCGTCGCGCTCGGGGGTGGAGCTACTTGCCCGCGGGCTCGGCGGAGAAGGTGTGGCCCTCGCGGTAGGCGTCCCAGTTGGTGACGGTCCCGGGCTCGGCGAACTCGCCCTGCTGCTCGGCGTTGAGCAGCACGACCACGCGCTTGCGGGTCTCGGCGTTCACCGTGCGCTTCGTCAGCGCGACGACCTGCTCCTTGGTCAGGGCCTCGAGCACCTCGATCTCGCGCTGCTGCCAGCCGAAGTCGCGCTCCTTCTCGAACGCGCCGAAGTAGAGCTCGCCCGCCTTCTGGGCGATGGTCTTGGGCGCCTTCTTGCGGTCCTCGATCAGGCTCTGACGGATCGCCTCGAAGGCCTCGTCGGGCAGCCCGGCGACCAGCTCGCCGAAGCCGTCGATGCACGCGGTGGCGCGGGCCAGGAGGTCCGTGGCGTCGTGGGTCCCGGACTGAATGATGAACACCAGGTTCTCCACGTTCTTGCGGTTGTACTCGCCGGAGAACACGATGTAGCCCAGCTTCTGCTTGGTGCGCATCTCGGTGTAGAAGGCGTTCTGCACCGCGCGGGCCAGGACCCCCGCGGCCATGCGGGTCTCCACGTCGCCGGCGCCGACCTGGTAGTCGAGGCGCAGGCAGGCGTTGTTGGTCACGCCGACCTGCTTCAGGACCACGTCCCCCGGCTCCTCGAGCACGAGGATCGCGTCCTCGTAGGCCTTCTCCGCGGGGAAGGGCTTGGAGCCCAGGGCCTCGCGGAAGGTCTTGACGGCGCCCTTGGCCGCCTCGGCGGTGAGGTTGCCCGCGCACAGGCCCTCGATATGGGTCGCCGCGAACAGCTTCTGCTTGTGGGCGCGGACCTGGTCCAGGGTCGCGGCTTGCACCGCGGCGAGCTGCTCCTCGGGGGTCACGTAGAACTGGTGGGTCAGCTCACGGTTGAGCTGCTGGGCCACGGTGTAGGCCTGGCCCAGGGGGAAGTTCTTGAGCCCTTGCACCGAGCGCTCGTGGACGAGGGCGAAGGCCTCGGCGTCGAGGTCGGCGGTCAGGGCCTTGGTCACCAGCTCGAGCATCTTGAACGCCGACTCGGAGTAGCCGGAGATCGTGAGCTGCAGGCCCTGGTTGGTCGCGCCCAGCGAGGTGGCCAGACCGGCCACGAGGGCGGGGTAGGACAGCGCGTTGAGCTGCTCGTTGATCGTCGCCGCGTAGAGCGAGGTCAGCGCGGCCTTCTCGGCGCTGCCGTAGGCCTCGGGGCTGAGCACGTGCAGCACGAGGGTCACCTTGGGGCGCTGGAACTCGGTGTCCTGGTGGTAGTAGAGGGTCACCCCCGCGTCCTCCTGGATCAGCACCGGCTGCTCGGGGACGAGCGACACGTCCTTGGGCACGAACGGGTTCGGCGGGGGGACGTGCAGCTCGGCGGGGATCTCCCCGGTGGTCAGCGCCTCCACGGCCTCCGGCGCCTCCACGCTGTAGGCGTACTCGGTGCCGTAGAAGGTCTCCTGCGCGTCGGTCTCGAGGCCCTTGGCCACGAGGAACACCAGCGCGTTCTTGGGCTGGAGCGCGTCGACCAGCGCCTTGTAGGCCTTGGGGTCTGGCTCCTCGAAGGTCGTGGCGAAGGTGTCCGCGTGCTCGAGGCCGTACTCCAGCGCCTGGTTCGCCAGGTCGATCGCGGCCTGGGTGCCCTCGGGCTTGGCGCCGTAGCGGTCCTGGAGCTGGCTGAGGGTGCGCAGCTCCTCCCACACGTGGCGGGGGAACTCGGTGGTCTGGAGCATGCGGGTGTAGGCGAAGCAGAGCTGCAGCACCTGGCGCCACTGCTCGAGGCCCTTGGGGGTCAGGCCCACGGTCACCTGGCAGGCACTGTAGTAGCGGGTCTCCTGCACGCCGGCGCTGAGCGAGGTCGCCAGCCCGAGGTTCTTCAGGTAGAGCAGGAGGCTGCCCTCCCCCTCGTCGCCCATGGTCATGCCCACGAGGTTGCCCAGCTTCTGCAGGGCGGTGGGGCGCTGGTCGGGGACCTCGAAGTAGATCCGCAGCTCGCGCATGTCCTTGATCGGGACGACCTTCAGCAGGCGCAGCCCGTCCGAGTCCTCGAGCAGGTCGGCGGGGGCGGTCCAGGGCTTGGGCTCCTGGTTCGGGACCCCGGCGAAGCGCTCGCGCACGAGCTGCTCCAGGGTGTCCAGCGGCTGCTTGCCGATCACCGCCAGGGCCATGTTGCTGGCCTGGTAGTAGCTGTCGAAGAACCCGCGCAGGGTCTCCTGCTTGGTCTCGGCGAGGGTGTCCTTGTTGCCCGTCGAGAACGAGTTCGCCGGGTGCCCCTCGCGCAGGTGCGAGCGCTGCAGCTGCATCAGGCGCCAGGTGTCGTCCATGACGTTCTTCTGGTGCTCGCTGTTGACCGCCATCATTTCGCGCTGGGCGTGGGCGTAGTCGAGGGTCGGCGAGACGAAGAACTGGGCGAAGCGGTCCAGCGCCTCGGGCAGGGCCTCGTTCTGCACCTCGAAGTGGTAGTTGGTGTGGTCGGCGGCGGTGTAGGCGTTGCTGAACCCGCCGCGGGCCTGGAGGAAGTCCGAGTAGCCGTTGAGCTCGGGGTACTTCTCGGTGGAGAGGAACAGCATGTGCTCCAGGAAGTGCGCCAGACCCGCCGCGCCCTCGGGGTCGGCGTTGGCGCCGATCCCCACGGCCATGGAGGCCGAGGCGACGTTCACGTCGGGGTCCGAGGTGAGCACGACCCTCAGGCCGTTCTCCAGGGTGAGCTTGCGGTAGGTCCGCGCGTCGTTGGCGGAGGCGCTGAGGGCCAGGATCAGGGCCGCGCACAGCGCCGTGGGGGTGGGTTTCATCATGCCTCCGGGGGTGGGAGGGCGGATTCTGCCACGGGGCCGGCGTCGCGCCACCCACGTCCCGGAAGGTGCGCCTCGGTCAGGCGTTAGACTGCGCGCATGTCGCTCAAGCAAGGCTCCCGCGCGCGGCTCACGCGCTACACCCTGGACGAGTTCCCGGGGGACACCCTGCGCGACGCGCTGGGGCGCGCGCTGTCCGAGGCCGAGTGCCTCCCGCGCAAGGAGTTCTACGAGGCCTGGGAGACCGCGCGCCGGATCCGCCGGCGCTTTCGCGGCGGGCCGGTGCTCGAGCTCGCCGCGGGGCACGGGCTCCTCAGCCAGATCCTGCTCCTGCTCGACGACACGAGCCCCCACGCGGTGTGCGTCGACACCCGCGAGCCCGCGAGCTTCGCCCGGGTGCACGCCGCCCTCGTGGCCCGCTGGCCGCGGCTCGCGGGCCGCGTGCGCTTCCAGGCGACCCGGGCCCAGGAGGCGACCGTCGAGCCCGGGGCGCTGGTCGCCTCGGTCCACGGCTGCGGGCGGCTGACCGACGTGACCCTCGACCTGGCCCTCGCGGCCGGCGCCCGGGTCGCCGTGCTCCCCTGCTGCCAGGACACCAAGCGCGGGGACACCGGAGGGCTCGAGGGCTGGCTCGAGCCCCAGGTCGCGGTGGACGTGGTCCGCGCGCTGCGGCTGCGCGCCGCCGGCTACCGGATCTGGACCCAGGAGATCCCGGGGGAGATCACGCCCCAGAACCGTCTGCTGCTCGGGGAGCCGCCGGGCTGAGCGGGTCGCCCTCGCGCGGGCGCAGGCCCAGGCCGTGGGCGAGCTGGCCCAGGGCCCAAGGCACCAGGGCGAACCCCGCGATCAGCGCCCAACCGCGCGGGTCGGGGTCGCTCACCGAGAGCACCTCACCCAGGGGGCGGAGCCAGCTCGAGGCGAGCAGGAGCCCGGTGCAGAGCGCGACCGAGCCCCACACGTGGGGGTTCCGCAGCACGTCGTTGGTGAGGAAGCTCGAGCCCGAGTCGCGCATGTTGAACACGTGCAGGAGCTGGGCGAAGCCCAGGGTCAGGAACGCGACGGAGGTCGCCGCGCGGTCGTCGTAGCCCAGCGCCTGCTGCGCCAGGACCTGCGCGCCGAGCACGCACACCGTGAGCGCGGCGGCCCAGGCGCTGACCCAGCGCCAGTGCCGACCGGTCACGAACGGCTCCCGCGGGTCCCGGGGCGGGCGCTCGAGGATCCGGGGGTCGCCCTCCCCGAAGCCCAGGGCCAGCGCCGGGAACACGTCGGTGACCAGGTTCAGGTAGAGCAACTGCAGCGGGAGCAGCGGCAGGGGGAGCCCCAGCGCGGCGGCCCCGGCGATCACCCCGATCTCGGCGGCGTTGCACGAGAGCAGGTAGAGCACGAACTTGCGAATGTTGGCGAAGATCACGCGCCCCTGGCGGATCGCGACCACGATCGAGGCGAAGGAGTCGTCGCGGAGCACCATGTCCGCGGCCTCCCGCGCGACCTGGGTCCCGCGGCGCCCCATGGCGACCCCGATCTCGGCCCGGCGCAGGGCGGGGGCGTCGTTGACCCCGTCCCCGGTCATGGCCACGACCTCCCCCGCGCGCTGGTAGGCCTCGACCAGCGCCAGCTTCTGCGCGGGGTCGACCCGGGCGAACACCGCCACCCGGCGCAGGCGCTCGGGGTCGGCCAGCACCGCGTCCAGGGCGTCTCCGGTCACGACCTCGTCCCCGGGCTCGCGGAGCTGGAGCGCGTCGGCGATCGCGCCCGCGGTGACCCCCTGGTCGCCGGTGGCCATGACCACCCGCACCCCGGCGGCGCGGCAGGCGGTCAGCGACTCGGCCACGTCTTGGCGGGGTGGGTCCTGGAGGCCGACGAGCGCGAGCAGCACCAGGTCCTGATACGCGGGGACGTCGGGGTCCGGGGATTGCTTCTCGGCCAGGGCCAGCACGCGCAGCCCGCGCTCGGCCAGGGCGCGGCCGCGGGCCTCCCACGCCGCCCGCTCGGCGGGCCCGAGCGGGACCGCGCCCTCGCCGCGCAGCTCGTGGGTCGCAGCCTCGAGCACCGCCTCGGGGGCGCCCTTGACCGCCACCCAGGCGCCGTCCGCGCGGGTGTGCACGGTGGCCATGAGGCGCAGCGCGGGGTCGAAGGCCTCTTCGCGCACCCGGGGCTGGGCGGCGAGGGTCGCCTGGGGGTCGAGGCCCGCGCGCTGGGCGGCGAGCAGGAGCGCCACCTCCAGCGGGTCGCCCAGGGTCTGCTCGCCCTCCACGCTGGCGTGGCCGCAGAGCGCGCCCACGGTGAGCGCGGCGCGGACCTGCGCGGCGCGTTCCGCGGGGGGCGAGGCCAGCGCCGCGTCGGCGAGGGGCTCGCCCTCGGCCAGGGCCAGCGTCGCGAGGGCCAGGCGGTTCTCGGTCAGGGTCCCGGTCTTGTCGGTGAGGATCAGGGTCGTGGCGCCCAGGGTCTCGACCGCGGCGAGGTTGCGGATCAGTGCGTCGCGCCGCGCCAGGCGCCACATGCCGCGGGCGAGGGCCATGGTCGCGACCACCAGCAGGCCCTCGGGGATCGCGGCGACGGCCAGCGCGATCCCGGTCTCCACGGTCAGGAGCAGGTCGCGCCCCGCCGCGAACCCGGTGAGGGTCACCCCCGCCGCGACGACCAGGGCGACGCCGACCAGGCGGCGCCCCAGGCGCTCCAGGCGCTGCTCGAGGGGCGTGGTCTGGTCCTCGGCAGCGGCGACCAGGGCCGCGACCTTGCCCAGCTCGGTGCGGGCTCCGGTGGCGACCACGACCCCGCGCCCGAAGCCGCGGGTGAGCGAGGTGCCCTTGTGCAGCATGCAGCCGCGGTCGGCGAGCAGGGTCCCGGCGGCGACCGGCGCCAGGTCCTTCGTCACCGGGAGGGACTCCCCGCTGAGCGCGGACTCGTCGACCTCGAGGTTCGCCCCCTCGACCAGGCGCAGGTCGGCGGTCACCAGGTCGCCGCCCTCGAGCAGGACCACGTCCCCGGGCACGAGCTCCTCCGCCGGGAGCTCGACCTCGTGGCCGGCGCGCAGCGCCCGCGCCGTGACCCGGTTCAGCTCGTTCAGGGCCTCCATGCTGCGCACCGCGCGCAGCTCGGTGACGAAGCCGATCGCGGTGTTGACCAGGAGCGCCGCCCCGATCGCCGCCGCCTCCACGTGCTCGCCGAAGGCGAGGGAGACCCCGGCGGCGCCGAGCAGGAGGAGCGCGATCAGGCTCTTGATCTGGTTGAGCAGGATCTGGCTCAGCCGCTGCCGGGCGACCCCCGCGAGGTGGTTGGGCCCGTGCTCGGCGCGGCGGCGCGCGACCTCGGCCGGGTCGAGTCCGCGCGCGGGGTCCACGCGCTGCTCCCGCGCGACGGCGACGGCGTCCAGGCTCCAGGGGGGTGCGTTCACGGCGGCGGCGCGCTCAGGAGCCGACCGAGGGCTGGAGCTCGAGCACGAGGGTCGCGGTGCGGATCTGATGGACCTTCATGGGCGAGGGCCCTCCCTCTCGGCTGGGGACAGAGCCTAGTCGATCTCTGCGCCAGGGGGACCTCCTGCGCGCAGCTCCAGCCGCAGCTCGGCCACGAGGCAATACAACGTCGGCACCACGAACAGCGTGATCAGCTCCACGCACATGCCGCCGAAGCTGGGGATCGCCATGGGGACCATGATGTCCGAGCCGCGGCCGGTGGAGGTCAGGACCGGGAGCAGCGCGAGGAGCGTGGTGGCGGTGGTCATGAGGCAGGGGCGGATCCGGCGCTCCCCCGCCTCGGCGGTCGCGGCGCGGATCCCTGCCGCGCTCTGGGTCGGGTTCTCGGCGAAGGACTGGTCGAGGTAGGTCGCGATCACGACCCCGTCGTCGGTGGCGATCCCGAACAGGGCGATGAACCCGACCCAGATCGCGACCGAGAGGTTCACCGGGTGCACCTGGAACAGCTCGCGCAGGTCGACCCCGAAGGGCGCCGCGTCGAGGAACCAGGGCTGGCCGTAGAGCCAGAGCATGCAGAACCCGCCGGCGAGGGCCACCGCGATCCCGCTGAACACGATCAGGGTCGTGCTGGCCGCGCGGAACTGGAGGTAGAGGATCAGGAAGATCAGGATCAAGGCCAGGGGCACGAGCACCCGCAGCCGGCGGGTCGAGCGCACCTGGTTCTCGTAGGTCCCGGTGAAGGTCGGCTCGGGGACCCCTGGCGGGAGCACGAGCTCGCCGCGCGCGACCTTCTCGCGCAGGAAGGCGCGGCAGGCCTCGACCACGTCGACCTCGGCCTCCCCCGGGCGCTTGTCGAACAGCACGTAGCCCGTGAGGAAGGTGTCCTCGCTCTTGATCACCTGCGGGCCGCGCTCGTAGCGCACCTGCGCGAGCTGCCCCAGGGGGATCTGGTGCCCGTCGGGGGTCGGGACCAGGATCCCGCGGATCGCCTCCACCGAGTCGCGCAGCTCGCGGGCGTAGCGCACGCGCACGGGGAAGCGCTCGCGGCCCTCGACCGTCGAGGTCAGGGGCTTGCCCCCGATCGCGACCTCGACCACGTCCTGGACCTGGGCGATCTCGAGCCCGTGCCGCGCGATCGCGGCGCGGTCGATCTCGAGCTCGAGGTAGGGCTTGCCCACGATCCGGTCGGCGATCACCGCGTCGGGGTTCACCTGGGGCACCTGCTTCAGCAGGCGCTCGAGCTCGAGGCACACGCGCTCGATCGTCTCCAGGTCGGGGCCCTGGACCTTGAGCCCCAGGGGCGCGCGCATGCCGGTCTGGAGCATGACGATCCGGGTCGCGATCGGCTGGAGCTGCGGCGCGCTGGTCGTGCCCGGGATCTGGGCCACCCGCACCAGCTCCTGCCAAATGTCGTCGGGGGAGTGAATGTGGTCGCGCCACTGGCGGAAGGGCTGCCCGTCGGGGTCCTCGATCAGCTCGCCCGCGCCGTCGCGGCGGAACGCGCCGGCCTCGGCGTCGTAGGAGAAGCGCAGCGGGCGGCCCTGGGCGTCGCTCTTGAACTCGGGGAGGTAGTTCACCACGGTCTCGATCATGGAGATCGGGGCCGGGTCCAGCGGGGTCTCGGCGCGGCCGAGCTTGCCCACGACCTGCTCGACCTCGGGCACGCTGGCCAGGGCCTGGTCCAGCTTCTCGAGCACGTCCTGGGCTTCGCCGATCGAGGCGTGGGGCATGGTCGTCGGCATGTAGAGGAAGCTGCCCTCGTCCAGGGGCGGCATGAACTCTTGCCCCAGCGGGGGGAACCACGCCGCCGCCCGGGCGCGGAGCCCCGCCCCCAGGGGCGAGAGATACGCCGCGGCGACGAGGGCCGTGACCGCGGCCAGGGCGCCGAGGCCGGCGAGGCTGGCCAGGGTCAGGCGCGCGCTGGGCGTCAGGGTCTCGCGCCCGGCGCGCAGCACGCGCGGGAACACGAGGCCCGCGGCCACCCCGCCCAGGAGCAGGCCGGGGCCGAGGGGGAACACGCGCTCTGCGCCCAACCACGCCGCGGCGCCGAACAGGCACAGCCCGGCGGGGAGCACGAGGAACGCCAGCTTGTGCGCCAGGCACCAGCGCAGGCAGGCGGGGTAGACGCGGAGGAACGCGAGGAACCCGCCGAGCACCGCCACGATCAGCCCCACCCCGAACACGAGGTTCGGCGCCAGGCCGCGCCCGAGCCCCAGCGGCATCCAGTGCTCGATCAGGATCCAGGCCACCCCCAACCCGGCCAGCGCGCTGCGCGCCCAGGTCGCGTACTCCGCCCCGCGGGTCCAGCGCGCGGCGCACCAGGGCTCGGCGGCGCCCACCGCGGCCAGGCCCAGGAGCAGGACCGCCGGGGCCAGGCCGACGTAGAGCGCGCAGGGCAGGGCCAGGAGCCCGAAGGCCGCGGGGCCGACCCAGCGCGCCCAGCCGCGGGCGGCGCCCGCGCCGCGGAACAGGAGGTGCGCCGCCGGAGGGAGCACCGTCAGCGCCACGAGGACCGAGGCCACGAGCGCGAAGGTCTTGGTGTAGGCCAGGGGCCGGAACAGCTTGCCCTCGGCCGCCTCCATGGCGAACACCGGGAGGAAGCTGATCACCGTGGTCGCGACCGCGGTCACCACCGCGCCGCCGACCTCGCTCGCCGCGCGGTGGATCACCTCCAGCCGGTTCGCGTCGGGGGGCGCCTCGTCCAGGTGGCGGAGCATGTTCTCGCAGAGCACGATCCCCACGTCGACCATGGTCCCGATCGCGATCGCGATCCCGGAGAGCGCGACGACGTTGGCGTCCACGCCGGCGTAGCGCATGGCCACGAAGCACAGGAGCACCGCCAGGGGCAGGACCCCCGAGATCAGGAGCGAGCTGCGCAGGTGCAGGACCATGGCGATCACGACGATGATGCTGATCAGGATCTCCTCGGTCAGCGCCGTGTTCAGCGTGCCCAGGGTCTCGTGGATCAAGCCGGTGCGGTCGTAGAACGGGACGACCGCGAGCTGGCTGAGGGTCGCCCACTCGGGCAGCGCGTCCGGGTGCGCGCTGGCCCAGGCGGTCCACGCGGCCTGGTCGAGGGCGGGGCCGGCGTAGGCCACGAAGCCCTGCTCGCGGGCGAAGGCCTGCACCGCCTGGGGCGTGGTCCGCGTCCAGTCGATCACGACCTTCTTGGGCAGGCCCGGGGAGAGCTCGGCGATCCGCGCCTTGAGGTGCTCGAGGGCCGCCAGCGGGTTGTCGCCGAAGCGCACCACGGCCACGCCGCCCACCGCCGGCGCCCCGGCGTTGTCGAGGGCGCCCCGGCGCAGGGCCGGGCCCAGGCTGACCCGGGCCACGTCGCGGATCCGGATCGGCACGTTCTGGTCGACCTTGACCACGACCTGCTCCAGGTCCTCGAGGGACTTCACGAAGCCGACCCCGCGCACGACGTACTCCACGCGGTTGATCTCGATCGTGCGCGCGCCGACGTCGAGGTTGCTGTTGCGCACCGCGCGCACGACCTGGGTCAGCCCGACCCCGTGGGCGCGCAGGGCGTCCGGGTCCACGTCGACCTGATACTCCTGCTCGAAGCCGCCGACCGAGGCGACCTCGGCGATCCCCTTGGCGCCCAGCAGCCGGTAGCGCACGTAGAAGTCCTGCACCCGGCGCAGCTCGGCCAGGTCCCAGCCCCCGCTGGGGCGGCCCTCGGGGTCGCGGCCCTCGAGGGTGTACCAGAACACCTGGCCCAGGGCGGTGGCGTCGGGGCCCAGGGCCGGCTGCACGTTCGGGGGCAGGGTGCCCGCGGGCAGGCTCGAGAGCTTCTCCAGCACCCGCGAGCGCGACCAGTAGAACTCCACGTCCTCCTCGAAGATCACGTAGATCGAGGAGAAGCCGAAGAACGAGTAGCTGCGCACGGTGCGCACCCCGGGGATCCCCAGCAGCGCGTTGGTCAGCGGGTAGCCGATCTGGTCGTCCACGTCCTGGGGCGAGCGGCCGCGCCACTCGGTGAACACGATCTGCTGGTTCTCGCCGATGTCCGGGATCGCGTCGACCGGGACCGGGTCCCGGGGCAGGAGCGGGACGTCCCAGGCGAAGGGGGCGTGGCGCAGCCCGAAGCCGAGGGCGAGCAGCACCCCGATCGCGACGACGAGCTTGTTCTCCAGGCAGAAGCGGATCGTGGCCGGGATCACCGCGGGCCTCCCAGCTCGACCTCGCTCCCGCAATCGAACATGCGCGAGCCGTAGAAGGGGTTCCGCGTGTCCGCGGCGGTCTGCAGCCAGTCGGCGCCGTGGCCGAAGGCCATGGGGCAGTGGAAGCGCCGCACCTCGACCCCGGGCGGGGCCCCGTGGGCCGTGACGACCTGGATCAACGCCTGGGACAGGGCCTCGAAGGCCGCGCGCTGCGCCGCCAGGTCCGAGGCGGCAGCGAGGGCCTCCAGGGCGCCGTGCAGCGCGGGGAGCCGCTCGTCCTCCCAGGTCGCGCGGGCCTGGGCAGAGAGGCTCTGAGCGTCGACGGCGTCGAGCGCCGCGCGCAGCTCCGCCGCGCGGGCCTGGCCGGTCGCCGCGTCCTGCGCGAGCTCCTCGGCCAGCTCGAGGTAGACCCGGACGAGCGGCGCGAGCTCCGCGGCGAAGCCCGCGGCGGCCGGGTCCGCCCGCGGGGGAAAGCGCTCGGTGACCTCGCCGCAGGTGAGCATGCGCGCCCCGAAGTAGGGGTTCAGCACGCCGTCTTCGGCCTGCAGCCAGCGCGCGCCGCGGTTCTCGAAGGCCATGGGGCAGAACGCCTCTTGCAGCTCGCCGCTGCGGTGGCCGAAGCCGCGCTCGAGCTCGAGGGCGGCCCTGGGCCAGCGCCTCGAAGTCGACGCGGAGCTGCCTCGAAGGTCGGGGCCGCGGCGACGCTCGCCGCGTCGTCCCGCAGGCGGCGAGCGAGGCCCAGCCACGCGGCCAGGGCCTCGCCCTGGAGCGCGTCCGGGTCGACGCCCTGGACCGCGGCGGCGAGGGCGCGGGCGGCGGCTTGAGTCGCGGCGAGGTCGTCGCCGGCGAGCCCGCGCTGCAGGTCGAGGTAGGCGGCGAACACCGGGTCCAGCGCGGCGAGCAGGCTCGCGGGGGCGGCGTGGCGGGCCGGTCCCCGGTCCTCGGGGAGCATCATGGCCGGCCGCGCCTCGATCTGGAGCGCGCTGTCGAGCTTGAAGGCCCCGCGGGTGACGACCTCCTGGCCCTCCTCCAGGCCCTCGCGCACCACGTAGACGTCCCCCGCCCGCGGGCCGAGCACGACCTCCTGACCGCGGAACACGGGCTCCTCTCCGGGGACGCGCACGTAGACCAGCGAGCGGACCCCGGTCCAGAGCACGGCGGAGGCGGGCACGACCAGCGGGGGCTGACCCTGGGGGTCGCCCCGCGGGTGCAGGCTCTCGGCGGGGACGAGGGCATGCGCGGAGCGCAGGCGCCGGCCTCCGGCGCGATCTCCTCTCCGGTGCATGGGGCAGATCCAGGTGCCGAACAGGCTGGGGTCCAGGAGGTCTGGCCCTCGGCCTCGGAGGCCTCGCGAGGCACCGCGCGCACGAACATGCCCGGCTTCAGCCGGCGCTGGGCCGTTCTCGACCGTTCAGGCGGACCTTGACCGTGCGCGTGCTCCCGCTGAGCACGGGATCAATGAACACCACGCGCCCGGCGAAGGTCTCGCCGGGGTAGGCCTCGGTCTCGAAGCGCACGGTCTGGCCGAAGCGCACGAAGGCCAGGTCCTGCTCGTAGGCCTCGAGCACGACCCACACCTGGCTCCAGGTCGGCGATCGTGTAGACGCGCTCGCCGGTCTGCACGTAGTCCCGAGGGTTCTTGTTCTTGTGGATCACGACCCCGCCTACGGGGCGCGGATCGTGACGTGGTCGAGGTGCGGCCGGTGCGCTCGACCTCGGCGATCTGGTCGCGGCCGAGCCCCCACAGGCGGAGCTTCTCCCGAGGCCGACTCCACGGTGCGCGCGGAGGAGCGGGTGAGGAGCTCGCTGCCACCCGCCCTCGGCCGAGGCGCTGGGCTTCCAGCGCCTGCAGCGCTCCTCCTGCGCCGAGAGGAGCTGCTGGGCTGAACAGCTCGACCAGGTGGTCGCCCTCGCGCACGAGGGTCCCGGTGGTGTCGACGTAGTGCCGGTCCAGACGCCCAGGGACCCAGGCGGTGATGTAGTCGAAGCGCGACTCGTCGAAGTCGACCTTGCCCACGAGGCGCAGCTCGCGGGAGACGCGCTGGCGTTGGACCGGGGTCGTCTCGACCTCGGCCAGCGCGGCGGCGGCCGGCGAGAGCCGCAGCTCCCGGGGGCCGAGGTCGTCGCCGGCGGAGGTCAGCGGGATCAGGTCCATGCCGCACACCGGGCAGGCCCCGGGTTCGGCGGCGCGGATCTGGGGGTGCATGGAGCAGGTCCACACCGTGGGGGCGGCCTCGGGGGCGGGGGGTGCCTGGGGGCTGGGCGCCGGGGCGCTCCAGCGCCCGAGGAGCAGGCCCAGGCACAGGGCGAGCACGACCCCGGCGATCGCCGCGGGCAGCAGCCGGGCGAGCGGGGTCGGGCCGGGCGGCGGGGCGTCTGCGGCCGGCGCGTCCTGGGGCGGGGAGGGGTCGGCGGGCTGGGGGGTGTCGTCGGCGTTCACGTCAGTCCTCCAGGGGGTGGGCGAGGTCGCTGCCGGTGAGCAGCTCGAGGTCGGCGAGGGCGGTCAGGCGGTCGGCGAGGGCGCGCTCCTGAGCGAGGTGCAGCTCGAGCAGGGCGCGCTCCGCGTCGAGCAGGTCGAGGAAGTCTCCGGCGCCGGTCTCGTAGGCGGCGGAGGTGGCCTCGAGGGACTGGAGCGCCTTGGGGACCAGGGAGTCGCGGTAGAGCCGCAGCTTGCGCTCGGCGTCCTGGTAGGCGAAGAGCCCCTGGGCGAGCTCGGCGGCGAGGCCGTCGTCGAGGGCGTCGCGCTCGAGGCGCGCGGCCTCGAGCCGGGCCTCGGCCTCGCTGACCGCGGCGGCGTAGCGCCCGATCCACACCGGGAGGTCGATCCCGGCGTTCACGATCCAGGCGTCGTCGCCGCTGCCGCGCACTCCGGGGCTGCGGGCGTGGCCCACGTTGATATGGGTGAACCCGAGCACGACGTCGGGGAAGTAGGCCTGGCGCGAGGCGGCCAGCGCGCGCTCGCGCACGGCGACCTCGCGCTCGAGCTCGACCCGGCGCGGGCTCCGCTCGGCGAAGGTCGTGAGCAGGGCCGCCGGGGCCACGCTCAGCGCGCGCTCGGGCAGGCGCGCGGGCCAGGGCAGCTCCGTGGTCCGAGGCAGGGCCAGGAGCGCGATCAGGCGCTGGGCGCGCGGGCGGCGCTGGTGGCGCAGGCTCTGCACCTGATCCTCGAGCCGCCCGATCTCGACCTGGGCCTTGATCACGTCGCGGTGCGCGCCGGCGGCGCCCGCTTGCAGCCGGACCTGAGCCACCGACTCCCAGTGCTGGAGCAGGGCCAGGGTGTCCTCGGTCAGGGCCAGCTCGCGGCGGAGCATCCACAGCGCCGCGTAGGCCCGGGTCACCTCGGCGATCACCCGGCGACGCGCGGTCTCGGTGCGGGCGCGGCCGGCCTCGGCGCGCTCGAGGGCCAACGCCTCGGCGGCGTCGAGCTTGCCGGGCCAGGGGATCCGCTGGGCCAAGGCCACGCTGTGCCGCTGCGGGCCGACCCGGGTCTCGACCGGCTCCACGAACCCGCCGTAGCTCAGCCTCGGCTCGGGCAGCGCCCAGGCCTGGGGCACGCGCTCGAGCTCGGCGCGCCAGCGCTGGGCCGCGGCCTGGAGCGTGGCGTTGCGGGCCAGGGCCAGGTCCACGTAGAGCGCGAGCGGGCTCTCGGAGGTCAAGGGCGCGGGGGTCTCGGCGCGGGCGGCGAAGCTCGCGGTGAGCGCGTCGTAGGCGGCGCGGGCGTCGCGTTCGCGCGCGCCGTGGCAGCCCACGGTCAGCCCGAGGGCGACGAGGGCGAAGGCGGGACGGAGCATGGGCGGTCCTCGAGGTCGGAGGCGCGCGCGGCGCGCCCGGGGAGCGGAGCGAGCGGGGGAGCCCGCCCACGAGGGGCGGGAGACGGGCGTCCGACGGCGTCGGGACCTCCGGTTCGAGGAGGCTCGTCCCCGCAGGGCGGGCCCAGGGCGCAGGCGCGCCGGGTCTACCCGCTCCGTGGCGGCGCGTCGTGGGTCCACGACAGGGCCGACGGTCGCGAGACCCGCTCGCTACAAGCGCAGCACGCCGAGGGCGAGGAACAGCGAGACGGGGTCCGGCGGCGGCCAGGCGTCGTGACCGGGCACGACCCGCCTGGGCGGGGCCGGGAGCACCTCCACCGGGGCCAGGGTCACCGCGGGGGGCGGCGCGAGGTCGGGGGCGGTGGTGGGGACGACCGAGCTCGGGAGCTGGGGCAGCTCGAGGGTCGGGCAGTCGGGGCAGCGCCCGGGGTGCTCCTCGGGCTCAGGCGCCTCGCCGCAGCAACTGCGCGGGGCCGGCGTGGGCGCGGCGCTGGCGCAGCCCGCGCCGTGCCCGCTCGCGGAGCACGCGCACAGGTCGATCGCGCCTCCGCAGGGGAGCGCGAGCAACACCGCCAGGAGCAGCACCAGCACGGGCATGCCTCGACGGTAACACTCGGGGACGGTCGGCGGCCAGCGCTGCGTTATGAGGGGGGGGCGCGAATTGGCAGAGCCTCTCGAATGCAGCCTGTGTGTCCACTCGGGGGTAGGGGCGGGGTTTACCCCCGCCCCTACCCCCGAGTGGGCGGGCACGCAGGATTCGAGAGGCTCTGCCGATTCGAACCTCGGTGGCGAAGGCCGTGCCGAACACCCCTACCCCGTGTGGGTGGGCGCGCAGGGCTGTGCGCGCTGCACGCATGCTGCGCCCCGGCGAGCTCCGCGAGGTGCCGCCGCTCCCGTCAGTCCGGGTCCTGGGCGAGGCGGATCCCGGTGAAGGCCCAGCGGTCGTGGGGGTAGTAGAAGTTGCGGTAGGTCCAGCGCAGGTGGTCGGCCGGGGTGGCGCAGCAGCCGCCGCGGAGCACGAACTGGTTGCACATGAACTTGCCGTTGTATTCGCCGAGGGCGCCCTGGAACGGGCGGAACCCGGGGAAGGGGGCGTAGGGGCTGTGGGTCCACTCCCACACCCCGCCGCAGGCCGCGCGCAGCCCCGGGCCGGGGGTCGCCGGCAGCGGGTGCAGCCAGTCGCTCGGACCCTGGAGCAGCTGACCCTCGAGCGGCGCCTGCGCCGCGGCGTGCTCCCACTCGCCCTCGCTGGGCAGGCGCGCGCCGGCCCAGGCCGCATACGCCTGGGCTTCGTAGAAGCTGACGTGGGTGACCGGGGCCTGGGGCTGGAGCGGGAACGCGCCGTGCAGCGTGTACTCCTGCCAGGCGCCGTCGGCGTGGAACCACAGGTCCGGGGAGGTCCAGCCCTGGCGCTGGACCGTGGCCCAGCCGTCGGCGAGCCACAGCTCGGGGCGGCGGTAGCCGCCGTCCTCCACGAACGCCAGGTAGTCCGCGTTGGTCACCGGGCGGTTGGCGATCCGATACGGCGCCAGCCGCTGCACGTGGCGCGGGCGCTCGTTGTCGAAGCAGAACCCCGCGCCCGCGTGCCGAGCTCGACGTCGCCGCCGGGGACCTCGAGGAAGGCGAGCGGGAGCTCGGGCGGGGCGACCGGCGGGTCCTGCGCGCGATACGCCGCGCGCAGGGCGCGCTCCCCAGGATCTGCTTCACGTCCATGAGCAGCAGCTCCTGGTGCTGCTGCTCGTGATGGAGCCCGAGGGTGACCCGGAACGCGAGCTCCTCGCTCACCCCGCCGCCCTCGAGCAGGGCCTGCATGCGCCGGTCGACCTCGGCGCGGTAGGCCCACACCTGCTCCAGGGTCGGACGCGAGAGCGCGCCCCGCCGCGGGCGGGGGTAGGGCACGCCCACCCCCTGGTAGTAGGAGTTGAACAGCGCGGCCCAGCGCGGGTCGCAGGGGCGGTAGTCGGGGTCCGCGTGGTGCGCGAGCACGAAGGTCTCGAAGTCCACCAGGTCGTGTGCGCCAGGTGCCACTTCGGCGGGCTGACCTCCTCCCGCGGCTGGACCCCGAAGTCGTCGGGGGCCAGGGGCGCGCACAGGGCCCGAGTCAGGCCGCGGACGGCGCTGTAGGCGGTGAACGACGAGGGCTCGGCGGCGACGGGACTCACGGCGACCTCCCAGGGCGGAGTGCGGTATGGTCGCAAACCAGGAGGCCCCATGACCCCTCGTGTCCACGTGCTCAGCGCCGAGGTCCCGGGCTCGGCCGAGCGAGAGTTCGCCACCGACGTGCTGGTGGGGCTGACCGAGCGGCCCAAGCGCCTCCCCTCGCGCTGGTTCTACGACGCCCGCGGGTCCGAGCTGTTCGCCGAGATCTGCAATCAGCCCGCCTACTACCTGACCCGGGTCGAGCACGAGATCCTCGAGGCCCACGCCGCGCGCTTCGTGAGCGCCTTCGGCGACGAGCCCTTCAACCTCGTCGACCTCGGCGCCGGGGACGGGCGCAAGACGGTGCTGCTCCTCGACGCCGCGCAGCGCCTGGGCCTCGCCTGCCGCTACGTGCCGATCGACGTGTCCAAGGCCGCCCTCGAAGGGCTGATCGAGAGCATGGCCGAGCGCTACCCCGAGCTCGAGATCGAGGGGGTGGTCAGCGACTACTTCTCGGGGATCGAGTGGCTCGTGGGGCAGGAGCCCCGGCGCCCGAGCCTGGTCGCGTTCCTGGGGAGCAACATCGGGAACTTCGACCGGGCCGCCGCTGCCCGCTTCCTGCGGCGGATCTGGAACGAGCTGCTCCCCGACGACCGGCTCCTGATCGGGTTCGATCTGAAGAAGGACATAGACACCCTGCTCGCGGCCTACAACGACCCGGGCGGCGTGACCCGCGCCTTCAACCTGAACCTCCTGGAGCGGATCAACCGCGAGCTGGGCGGGCACTTCGACCCCAGCCAGTTCGCGCACTTCGGCACCTACAACGTGTTCTCCGGCGCCATGGAGAGCTACCTGCTCAGCCTGCGCTACCAGGAGGTCGCGATCGACGCCGTGGCCCGCAGCTTCCGCTTCAAGCCCTACGAGCCCCTGCACACCGAATACTCGTTCAAGTACCTCGACGAGGACGTGCTGCGCATGGCCGAGGAGACCGGCTTCGCCGTCGAGGCCCGGGAGTGGGACGGCCAGCGCCGGTTCTGCGACGCGCTGTGGCGGGTGGTCAAGGCGCGGTGAGCGCCGACTCCGGCGAGTACCCGGAGGTCCCCTCCACCGTCGACGTCGGCGGCGAGACCCAGGAGGTCCCGTCGGCAGACGGCGACGCTGCTGCGTCTCCTGCGGACGCGGCCGGCCCGGGGGGCCACACGCAGGAGCTGCCGCAGGACGCCCCGCCCCCGGGCCCGGCCGGCTTCAGGGCGCGGCTCCTGCGCGGGCTCAAGCGGCACGAGCGCGAGCGCGAGGACGAGCAGCCGCTGCTCGCCAAGCTGAGCTTCGCGCGCTACGAGCTCAAGCGCGAGATCGGGCGCGGCGGCATGGGCGCGGTGCTCGAAGCCCACGACCGGACCCTGGGGCGCGGGGTCGCGCTCAAGGTGCTCCTGACCCCGGAGCTCGCCTCGCGGGAGGCCAAGGAGCGCTTCCAGTTCGAGGCGCGGGCGGCGGCGCGGCTCGAGCACCCGAACATCGTGGGCCTGCACGAGGTCGGCGACGAGGACGGTGTGCCGTACCTCGTCATGGAGCTCGTCGAGGGCGAGTCCCTCGCCAGCCGGCTCCAGCGCGAAGGGCCCCTCGCGCCGCGAGAGGTCGCGCGGATCGGGCGCGAGGTGGCCGAGGCGCTCTACTTCGCGCACTCCCGCGCGCTGCTCCACCACGACGTGAAGCCGGCCAACGTGCTCCTCGACGCCGACGGACGTGTGCGCCTCAGCGACTTCGGCCTGGCCAAGGACGTGACCGGCGAGGCCGCGAGCGTGACCCACTCGGGCCAGGCGCTGGGGACCCCGCACTACATGCCGCCGGAGCAGATCCGGGGCGAGAAGGACCGCGTCGACCGGCGGGTCGACGTCTACGGCCTGGGGGCCACGCTCTACGAGTGCCTCACCGGACGCCCGCCCTTCGTGGGCCAGTCGGTGGGGAGCGTGCTGCAGCAGGTCCTCAAGGACGAGCCCGCGCCGCCGGGGCGCCTGCGGGAGGACGGCCTCGACCGCGACCTGGAGACCGTGGTCCTGACCTGCCTCGAGAAGGAGCCCGAGCGGCGCTACGCCTCGGCTCAGGAGCTGGCCCTCGACCTGCAGCGGGTGCTGGACCACGAGCCGATCCGGGCCCGCCGCCCAGGCGTGCTCGACCGGCTGCGCAAGTGGACCCGGCGCAACCGCGCCGTGACCTGGGCCTTGGGGGTCTCCGGCGGCGTGGCCCTGGCGGTGATCGTGGCCGGGAGCCTGGGCTTCATGGCCCGATTGCGGGAGGAGCGCGACCGGGCCGAGGCCGCGGCGGACGAGGCGCGGGAGGCCATGCAGGCCCTGGTCTACGAGGTCCGCGACGAGCTCCAGGACGTGCCCGGGACCCAGGTCCGCGAGGCGCGGCTGCGCCTGCTGCAGAACGCGGTGGTGCGCCTGGAGCGCCTCGAGCGCAGCGACGCCGAGGGGCGCGGCATGCACATCGCGCGGCTCGCCGCGCTCTGGCGTCAGATCACCGAGCTGGCCCTCGAGGCCGGACAGACGGACCAGGCGCTGCTCGCCAGCGAGCGCTCCCTGGCCTACGCCGAGCCGCTCTACGGGGCGAACTCCGAGCTGGCCCTGGCGCGCACGGCCCTCGTGGGGTGCCTGGCTATCCGCGGGGAGATCGAGACCGTGCGCGGCGACCCGGCGGCGGCGCTGCCCTACCTCGAGCGCGCGCTCCCGCTCGCGCGGCAGGACGACCCGCCCGGGGAGACCCTGGCCGTGGTCCTGGTGCAGCTCGGCACCGCGCGCTGCCAGCTGGGGGACGACCCCCAGGGCGAGGCCCTGCTCGACGAAGCCCGCGCGCTGCGCGAGGACCTGCTGCAGGGGAACGCGGAGGACGCGTTCGCCGTGCGCAGCGGGCTGGCGGTGGTGCACGAGCGCCTCTCGGGGATCGCCGAGCGGGCCGGGCGCAGCGAGGAGGCGCGGGAGCACCTGCGCACCGGGGTCGCGCTGTTGCGCGAGCTCCTGCGCGAGCGCCCCGAGTCCCTGCGCACGCGGCGGAGCCTGGCCAACGGCCTCGACCGGCTGGGGATCGCGGCGCGGGAACACGGGGACCTCGAGCGCGCGCTGCGGCTGTCCACCGAAGGGCTCGCGCTGCGGCGCGCGCTGTGGGAGCTCGATCGCGCCTCGACCAAGGCCCGGATCCGCCTCGCGGGGTCCCTGATCAACCGCTGCGACGCGCTGATCCTCGCCCGCCAGCACCGCGAGGCGCTGGGGCTGGCGGAGGAGGCGGTGAGCCTGCTGCGCGCGACCGAGACCGACGAGGAGGTCGAGGGCCGGCGCGCCCTGGCCACGGGCCTGGAGAAGCTGGGGCTGCTCCGCGCCCGGGGCGGCGACCCCGAGGGCGCCGTCGCCGCCCAGCGAGAGGCGGTGGCCCTGGAGCGCGGCGTGCTCGCGACGAACCCCGCCTCCGTCGTCCAGCCTCGCCACCTCGCGATCGCGCTGCGGCGCCAGGCCGAACTCCTGCGCTCCCGAGACGGCGCGGAGGCGCGGGCCGTCATCGAGGAGGCGATCGCGCTCCTGCTCGCCGCCCGGGCGACCGCGCCTCGCGACGTGAGCGTGGTCAGCGAGCTCGCCGCCTGCCACCTGGAGCGCTCGCGGCTCGCGCGGGATCAGGCTCAGCCCGAGGCCGCCTTCGCCTCGATCGTGTTCGCGCGCGGGGTGCTCGAGGAGCTGGCTGCGATCGACCCCGCCGACCGCAGCGTGCGCCGGCGGATCGCCTACAGCTACGTAGAGGAGGCCGAGCTGGCCAGCGCCCGCGGCACGCCCGAGCACGCGGAGCGCGCCTGGGCGCGCTCCCTCGAGCTGCAGCGCGCGATCGTTCAGGACTCCGGCGCCACGGCGTCGGACCGCAGCAACCTCTGCGCGTCGCTCCTGGGGCTGGGGAACCGGCGCAAGGAGCGCGGCGAGCTGGCCGAGGCGCGCGCGCTGATCTCCGAGGGCGTCGAGGTCATGCGCGGGGTCGTGCAGGTGGACGCGGAGGACCTCAAGGCGCGGGCCAACCTCTACACGCTGCTCGAGTCCCTGGGGAACGTGCTGCGGCGCGAGGATCGCCAGGAGGAGGCGGCCGAGGCCTACCGCCAGGCCATGGACGCGCTGCCGGAACGCGCGAGCGGGCAGGTCCCCGAGCGCCCCATGCTGCTCGTGTTCGTGACCACGGGCGCCGGGGCCTACGCGCGCGGGGACTACGCCGCGGCGCAGGAGGCCTACGAGCAGGCGCTGCGGGTCGCGCGCGCGCGCCACGCGGCGGAGCCGAACCTCTCCACCACGATCCGCGACGTCGCGGTGGTCCTCACGCGCCTGGGGGACGTGAGCCGCGAGCAGGGGCAACTCGAGCGCGCGCTGCGCGAGCGCGAGGAGGCCGTGCGCGTGATCGAGCCCCTGGCCCAGGCCGCCCCCGAGCGCTTCGGGTCGGACCTGGACACCATGCGCGCGCTGGTGGAGGATGTGCGCGTCGAGCTGGCCCTCGAGCGCGGGGGTCAAGGCCTGACCGACCCGCGGGTGGCGCTGCGCGCGGCCAAGATCGCCGCCCGCGACCAGCGCTGGGTCACCGCCGCCCACGCCTACCGCTGCGTGCTCTCCGACGACGACCTCGCCCACGACCTCGACGCCGCGCACCTCTACAACGGCGCCTGCGTCGCGAGCCTGGCCAGCGCCGCGGTCGACGACGCCACGGAGCGCGAGGGCTGGCAGCGGCAAGCGCTGCTGTGGTTGGCCACCGACCTCGCCCGCCGGCAGGCGTTGGTCCGCGGCGTGGAAGCCCAGGATCCGAGTCCGGAGCGCGACCGGCGCCTCGCGCTGCTGCGCCCAGCCCTGGCCCTGCACCTCGAGCGCGCCCGCAGCGGCGACCCCGACTTCGCCCCGCTGCGCGAGCTCGCCGAGTTCCAGGCGCTGTTCCGCTAACGGACGGGCGGCACCGCGGTGCGAGGCGGGCGGGGCCGCAGCGTGCGAGGGCGGCCGTGCCACGGCGTGCGTGGGCGGGCCGTGCCGCGGCGTGCGTGAGCGGGCAGATGTCTTTGAACCGCAGAGGCGCCGAGAGCGCAGAGGGCACGCAGAGGCCGCGAGATCCCCACGGAGACGCATGACCCGGGCGAACACGGGTCGGACCGACGGAGGGAATCCGGGGAGCTCCGCCAGACGCGTGCAGTCGTTGCCTCCGTAGGGGCGCAGCTTGCCTGCGCCCATCCCAGCCGCGAACCGCGTACGACTCCCGCGGCGCACAGCGGAAGCGCTGCGGGGGTGGGATGGGCGCAGGCAAGCTGCGCCCCTACGGCAGAGGGCCAGCCCGTCACCTTCACGGACGCGGAGGCCGAGCGGCCGGCTGCGGGCCGCATGACCTGACGAGCACGGATCGGAGCCCCGCCCGCTCGGGTGAGGGGGGCCGGACGGGGCTGTTCGGGTCGCGCTGTCCAGGCGGAGCTACCCTCCTTCTTTCTCGTGTTCCAAGCCCGCTCACGATCCAAGGTCCTCTGCGTGCCCTCTGCGCTCTCGGCGCCTCTGCGGTTCAAGAGCATCTGCCCGCCCACGCACGCCGCGCCGGGGCGCGCCGTGGTCCGCCGCGCCGGGGCCCGCCTCCGGAAGGTGCGCCCCGCGCACGTTCAGGGGGCCGCCCGGGACGCCTGGGCCGCGTCCGCTACACTCCCCGAGGAGAGGGCGACGGAGGGCGGAGTGCAGCGCGTCGGCGACTACACGATCGTGCGCGAGCTGGGGCGCGGCGGCGCGGGGGCGGTGTTCCTCGGGCAGAGCCCCAGCGGCGAGGCCGTGGCGATCAAGGTCCACGCCGGGCAACTGGGGAATCCGCGGGCCGAGGTGCGCTTCCGGCGCGAGGTCGACGCCATGCGGTCCCTGGACCACGCGCAGATCGTGCGCGTGCGCGACGCGGGGGTGGTCGGCGGGCGGCCCTACTTCGTCATGGACTACATCGACGGCGCCTCCCTCGGGGAGCGACTGCGCGCCGAGGGGGTGCTCGAGCCCGAGGAGGCCCGCGCCCTGGTCCGCGACGTGGCGCTGGCGATCGAGCACGCGCACCAGCGCGGAGTCCTGCACCGCGACCTCAAGCCCGACAACGTGCTCCTCGACGGCGAGGGCGGGGTGTGGGTCACCGACTTCGGCCTGAGCCGGGAGGTCGACCCCCGCGCCACGCGGCTGACCCACACCGGGGCCTTCGTGGGGACCCCCGGCTTCTGGGCGCCGGAGCAGGCCCTCGGACAGCGCGAGAAGACCGGCCCGCCCGCCGACGTCTACGGCCTGGGCGCGATCCTCTACGCGTGCCTCACCGGGAGCGCGCCGCGGCCGAGCGAGCTCAGCATGGAGGCCCTGTCGGCGCCGATCACGCCCCCCGACCGCGCGCAGCCGGGGGTGCCCGCGTGGCTCAGCCGGGTGTGCATGCGCTGCCTGCGGGACGAGCCGGCGGAGCGCTTCCCCTCGGCGGGGGCGCTGGCCGCGGCCCTCGAGCCGCCGAGCGCTGCGACCCGGGGCGCGCTGCCCTGGGTCGCGGCGACCCTCGGCGGCCTGGCCCTGGCCGCGGGCCTGGGGCGGCGCTCCTGCGCCAGCGTCTGCTCGAGCCCGCGTCCACGCCTGCCCCGCCCGCGGCGCCCTCGTCGCGCCGGCGCCCACGGAGGTGGGCGCCGAGGCGGCGCCCGACGTCGTGGCCCAGGTGCAGACGCTGCTCGCCGCCGGGCAGGACGCCGAGGCGCGGGCGCGGGTGGCCCAAGCCACCGCTGCCGGGAGCGAGGACCCGCGGGTGGGCGCTGCAGGGACCCTCGCCAGCGACGACGAGGATCGGTCCCGGCGGCGGCGGCCCTCGAGCGCTCGCTCGAGCTCGACTCCCCGCCAGGCCACGGTGTGGCTGACGCTCTCCCACGTGCGGCGCAAGCTCGGCCAGGCCGAGGGCGCGCTGATCGCGGTCGAGCGCTGCCTGGAGCTCGCGCCCCGGACCGAGACCGCGCACTACAACCGCGGGGTGATCCTCAGCAGCCTGGGGCGGCTGGAGCAGGCGGTGCTCGCCTACGCGGCGGCCTTGGACCTCGACCCCAACGACCGCGACGCGCTCACGAACCGCGGCCAGGGCCTGCTCTCCTGGGCCGGACCGAGGAGGCGCTGGCGAGCTACGACCGCGCCCTGGCCCTGGACGGGACGAACATGATCGCGCGCGAGGGGCGGGGGGTCGCGCTCATGCGCGTGGGGCGCCCGCTCGAGGCGCTCTCCGACCTGGACTACGTGGTCCAGCGCGACCCTGAGGCGCCCAGCTCGACCTGGGGCAACCACGGCGGCCCTGGCCCAGCTCGGGCGCCTCGAGGAGGCGCGGCCTCCCCAGCGCGCGTGCCGACGCCGCCGTCGACCCGCAGACCCTCACGAACCTCGGCTGGTGTGCCGCGACCTGGGGGACGCGCCCGCCGCGCGCAGGGCCTTCGAGCGCGCGCTGCGCCAGACCCCTCCGGGTCCGCAGCGCGTCCAGCTCCAGGGCTACCTCGAGGCGCTCCCCGAGTAGACGGGCTCAGCGCTCGAGGGTGGACTCGAAGCTGCTCTCGCCGGCGGCGACGGTGAGCCTGGCTTGGGGCGGCCCGTCGTCGCTCCGAGCCTGGAGCCGGAACGTGCCGCCCACGAGCGAGCCGAGGGAGCGGCGCAACCCCGGGGAGGCCCGACCCTCGAAGCCCTCGACGCGGCCGCTCCAGGTCGCGCCGTCGGCGGTGCGGTCCCCGCGGGTCACGCAGGTGAGCCGGTGGCCGAGGATCCACAGGGTCCTCGAGGCCTGGCGTGCACCGCCGGGGTCGGGCAACCGCAGGAGCTGGGTCAGCGCCGCGCCGAGCCCGTCGGCGGAGAAGGTGCGGTAGACCATGGCGTAGCCCTGCATGGGGGCGCCCTGCACCCGGGGCAACCGCGGCACGCTGAAGCCCTCGACGCGGCACGCGCCGTCGCGGTCGAACCTCAAGGTCGCGCGCTGCCCGAGCGCCTGCTGCAGGTGGCTGCCGGTGGCTCCCGTGACGGCCTCTCCGCTCTGGGTGTCGAAGGCGTCGAGCACCGTGCCCGCCCCGTCGCTGGCGTGGAGGACCAGGCGCGCGATCTCGGCGGTGACCACGACCTCCGCGGCGCTGCGCTCGCGGACCTCGCACTCCAGGGTCCAGCTCCAGCGGAAGTCGCCGCCGGCGGGGGTCCTAGCGCGGCTGGTGAGGACCCAGCGCCAGGGGGCGCCGGGCGCGGGCCAGGACCCCCCGGGGGGAGCCTCGGGCGCCGCGGGCTCCGGCGGCGGGGCCGGGGCTGGGGCCGCGCCGCTGCGCTCGGCGGGGGCGGGCGTCGGACCCGTCCAGAGCACGGCCAGGCCGCAGGCGACGACCGCCAGCGGGACCAGCGCCGCGAGCACGAGCTGCGGGACCCGGCGGGCGACGGGGGGCGGGGCGTCGAGGGCTCGCAGCGCCGCCTCGAGCGCGGCGCCGTCGGGGTAGCGGCGCTCCGGGGTCGGGTGCAGGCAGCGCTCGATCACGGCGATCAGCCGCGGGTTCAGGTCGGGGCGCAGCTCGGCCAGGGAGTCGGTGTTCCCCGCCATGGCCCGCGCCACGTGACCGGCGAGGGTCTCGTCCACGATCGGGGGGCGCCCTGCCAGGGCGGCGAAGAGCGTGGCCCCCAGCCCGTAGACGTCGGTCGCCGGGGAGAGCGCGTCGAGCTCGCTCCCGGCCTGCTCCGGCGACCAGTAGCCCGGGCTGCCGTGGGGGGCGTGGCTGAGGGTCAGGCGCTCGGCGTCGGAGCGCAGGTCCTTGACCAGGCCCAGGTCGGCGAGCCGCGCGGTGCGGTGGGCGTCGATCAAGACGTTGTCGGGCTTCACGTCGCGGTGGATCAGGCCCGCGTCGTGGAGCGCCGCCAGAGCCGAGGCGAGCTGGGTCCCCCACGCCAGCACCTGCTCGGTCTCCAGCCGCGCGCCGCGCTGGTCGATCTCCCCCTGCAGCGTCCCTCCCGAGACCCACTCCATGGCGTAGTAGGGCCGTCCGTGGGCGCGCCCCGCGTCGAACACGCACACCAGGTGCGGGTGCCGCAACGTCGCCGCCGCGGCGATCTCGCGGTCGAAGCGCGCCGCGGCCTGGCCCGTGACCTGGGCCGCGAGCAGCTTCAAGGCCACACGTCGCCCGGCGACGGGGTCCCAGGCCCGCCACACCGTCGCCTTGGGGCCTCGAGCGAGCACGCGCTCGAGCTCGAAGCGGTCGATCCGCTCAGCCTCTGCCACCTGCGGGCCTGCCTCCCCGCAGACGATACGCCACCGGGAGGTCACGCACGACGTGGGGTATGCTCCGCCCCACGAGGTGCCCCCTGAGCAGCGACAGCCCTTACGTCCGCGAGACCATCGAGAACTGGGTCGGCGACTTCTGTCACTCCGACGCCCTGGACGACGCGGTGCCCGACGCGTCGCGGGAGCTGCGCGAGCACGCCCCCACCGCGTTGACGCACCTCCTGTTCGTGGCCTGCGCCGAGTCCGACCGCGCCCCGGGCGAGCTCGAGCAGGAGGAGCTGAGCGTGGCCTTCCTCGAGGCACTCGCGCCCCAGGCCTTCCCCGAGGCGGTGCACCGCGCCATGCCCGATCTGGTGGCCGGGTTCCTCGGGTTCCTCGAGGGCGAGGGGCGGCTCGGAGGCGGGCGCGCCCTGGGGGCGACGCTGCGCGCCATGCGCGAGCGCTACCAGTCGCTGGCCGGGGGCAAGCGCCCGCCGGTCAAGAACGTGGCCACGAAGCTCGGGCGCAACGACCCCTGCCCCTGCGGCAGCGGGAAGAAGTACAAGAAGTGCTGCCTGGCGGCGGGCCGGTGAAGCTCCTGCTCGTCGAGGACCACGCGGCCTTCGCCGAGCACCTGCTGCGCGACGTGCTGTCCGCCCACGAGGTGACCTGGGTCGCGACCCTGAGCGAGGGGCTCGTGGCCTGCGGCGGCGGCAGCTTCGACGCGATCCTCGTGGACTACGACCTCCCCGACGGGAAGGGCGCGCGGCTCGTGCGTCAGCTCCGCGCGCTGGAGGACCCGACCCCGGTGGTCGCGATCTCGGCCCACGCCCCCGGCAACGAGGCCTTGCTCGAGGCCGGGGCGACCGTGGCCTGCCCCAAGGCCGAGAAGGACCGACTCCCCGAAGTCCTGGCTGGGGTGTAGATCAGGGCACGCCCGGCGAGTGGCGTGAGCCGCGAGCGCGCAGCCGCCGGCGAGGCCGGCGGCGAGCCCTTTGGGGGTGAGCCCGTGGGGCTCTGCCCCGAGGGCGAGGGGGTCTGGGACAGACCCCCCATGAGATCGGGCGACCGCGGCCTGCCCCAAGGCCGAGAAGGACCGGCTGCCGGAGGTCCTGGCCGGGTTGTAAACCCACCGCGTCACCGTTTTGGCGTGACCTTCGCCGGCGGACTATCCTCCCGCGGGGAGGGTCCGGTGGGGGAGCCCGACGACAGCGGAGACACGGCGGAGACCGTCTACTCGTCCCTGGACTGGCTGCGGGAGGGGCAGGGCCTGCCGCCGCTCTCGGCCACGGTGACCAGCATGTCCGGCGGCTCGACCCTCGCCCCCGAGCGCGGGGAGGACCAGGAGGTCGTGCTCGACCACTACCAGGTCGTGGACGAGCTCGGCGCCGGCGGCATGGGCGTGGTCTACCTGGCCCGGGACAGCAACCTCGGGCGCAAGGTGGCGCTCAAGTGCGCGCGGAACCAGGGCGACGAGGAGGCGCTGCGCCGCTTCGTGCTCGAGGCCCAGGTGACCGCGCTCCTCGACCACCCGGGGGTGGTCCCGGTCTACGCGCTGGAGGTCGCCGCCGACGGCGCGGTGGCCTACACCATGAAGCCGATCGAGGGCCGCGACCTCAAGACCGCGATCCGCGAGCTGCGCGAGCGCTACCAGCAGGAGGGCCTCTCGCCCAAGGTCGAGCGCCTGCGGCAAGGGCTCCTCGAGCGCTTCGTGCGGGTGTGCGAGGCGGTGGCCTTCGCCCACTCGCGGGAGGTCGTGCACCGCGACCTCAAGCCCGAGAACGTCATGCTCGGCGAGCACCACGAGGTCTACGTCGTGGACTGGGGCCTGGCCAAGGTCACCGACGAGGCGGCGAGCCCCGAGGCCGCGACGCCGCCGGCGCTCGAGGGCCTCTCGGCGGCGGAGCGCACCCACGCCGGGATCATCAAGGGCACCCCGCTCTACATGGCCCCCGAGCAGGCCCGCGGCTACCTGGAGAAGATCGGCCCGGCGAGCGATCAATACTCCCTGGGGCTCACGCTCTACGAGCTGCTCTACCTGCAGCGCGCGCGCAGCGCGACCGACGCCCACGGCGCCCTGGTCGAGGCCTGGGACAACACCCGGCGCGAGCCCCCCGACGAGCTCGACACGTCCCCCGAGCTGCGCGCGATCTGGGAGCGCGCCACCGCCAAGGAGACCCCCGATCGTTACCCCTCGGTGGCCGCGCTGGCCGAGGACGTGCGCTGCGCGCTGCGGGGCGAGGAGACCCAGGCCTACCCCGACCGCGGCTGGCGCAAGCTGCGGCGCTGGATCCAGCACCACCCGCAGCTCGCGGCCTGGGTCGTGGTCGGCGCCGGCGCGCTCCTCGTCGGCGGCTGGGTCTACACCGGGCTCAGGGCCCGCGAGCGCCGGCTCGCCGCGCAGCGCGCGGCGGAGGCGCGGGAGGCCGCGCTCAGCGACCTGGCGGTGGGGGTCACCCGGGGCGCGCGCAGCCTGGCGCTGACCCTCGCCGACTTCGAGGGCCACGCCCGCGCGCTGGGCGCCGCCGCCGAGGAGGTGCTCCTGGCGGGGGTGTCCGAGGGCGGGGTCGCGCCCACGCCCCCCGAGGCCTTCGACGAGCCCGCCCCCGAGCTCGGCTGCGAGCGCTCGGCGCACTACGGCGGGCGCTGGATCGCGCCGCGTCAGCTCACCGGGCGCGGGCCCGCGGGCCCCGAGCTTCTGGGCGACCTCGCGCTCCTGGGGCGGCTCTACCCGCGGCTGCGCGCGCCCTACGCCGAGGGCTCGCCCAGCCCCGAGGAGGTCGACCGCCGGATCCTCGAGCACCAGGTCCCGGTGGAGTGGACCTACGTCGCGGCGGAGCGCTCGGGGGCGGTGGTGTTCTTCCCCGGCTCGCGGGGTCAGGTCGACCCGACCTACGACCCGCGCCAGCGGCCCTGGTATCAGGAGGCCGTGGCCACGCACCGCGGCGGGCGCACCGGGCCGAGCTGGTCCACCCCCTACGTCGATCAGCTCGGGCAGGGCACGGTCATGACCTGCTGCCAGGTGCTCGCCCGGGGCGAGGACGTGCTGGGGGTCGCGGCGCTGGACGTGTCCCTGGGGCAGCTCGCGGGGGAGCTCCAGCGCAGCCTGGCGGGCGTCCCGGGCTTCCGCTCGGCCACGCTCCTCGACGGCGAGCTGCGCCCGATCGTGAGCGACGACGCGGGGGCGGAGGCCGCGGCGCGGGTCGTCGCCTCCAAGGCGCGGGTCGACGCCCAGGAGGAGGGCGTGTTCGAGCTCGAGGGGCGCTTCGTGGCCTGGTCCCACGTGCCTGGGCGCGGGTGGCTGCTCGCGGTCGAGGTCGACGCGGCGGAGCTGCTCGCGGCCTCGGGGGCGCGCTGAGGGCGAGTCTGCCCCTGCCCTGCCTCTGCCCGTGAGGCTGCTGGTACACCGCGCTTCGCTCCCGGAGCCGGAAGAATGCAGGGAACCGCCAAGGACGCCAAGGACGCCAAGGCTCCGCGAATTCGGTCACGTTGCGTAGGTAGGAACATGATGATTCCCAACCCGGGCCCGAGGCCGCGAGGCGGAGCCTTGGCGTCCTTGGCGTCCTTGGCGGTACTGGATGTCTTCTTCTTCCGCGTCCGCCGGGTGGACCTCGGGTCCGTCGCAGCGGCCAGCGCGCGCCGACGGCCTCGGGCGCGCGCTAGCTCAGCCCGAGGCCCTTGCTCGCGATCTCGTTCATGATCTCGCTGGTGCCCCCGCCGATCGCGAGCAGGCGCGCGTCGCGGCTGTAGCGCTCGACCTTGGTCTCGCGCATGTAGCCCATGCCGCCCAGGACCTGCACCGCCTGCCGGCACACCCACTCCGCGGCGCGGGCGGCCTCGTTCTTGACCAGCGCGACCTGGGTCGGCGTCGCCTGACCCGCGCGGACCTGGGCCGCGCACTGGTAGACCAGGGTCTTGGCCGAGAGCGTGCGCGCCGCCATGTCGGCCAGGGTGTGGCGGATCACCTGGAACCCGGTGAGCGGGCGCCCGAACGCCTCGCGCTCGCGGGCGTAGGCCAAGGCGTCCAGCCAGGCGGCCTGGGCCAGGGCGTAGCCCTGCCCGGCGAGGTAGAGCCGCTCGCCCTGGAAGGTGCGCATGAGGCAGGCGAAGCCCGAGCCCTCGGGGCCCAGGCGGTGGCTCTCGGGGACGAACACGTCCTCGAAGGCGAGCTCGGCGGTGTCCGAGGCGCGCCAGCCGGTCTTCTTCAGCGCCCGGGACACGCGGTAGCCCTCCCAGTCGCGCTCGACCACGAAGAACGTCAAGCCCTGGTGCGGGTCGGGCCCCGTGCGCGCGAGGACCGTGACCTGGTCCGCGCGGACCCCCGAGGTCACGTAGAGCTTGCTGCCCGAGAGCCGGTAGCCCGCGCCCTCGCGCCGGGCCTGGCAGCGGAGCCCGGCCACGTCGCTCCCCGCGCCGGGCTCGCTGATCGCGAGCGCCGCGATCCGCTCGCCGCGGAGCACCGGGGGCACGAAGCGCTGCTGCTGCTCCGGGGTGCCCAGGGTCAGGATCGGGGGCAGCGCGATCTCGAGGGACCCCAGCCCGACCACCGCGCCGGTCGAGCCCGCGCGCAGGAGCGCCTCGGTCATGACCAGCGCGTGGAACACGTCGCCGCCCCCGCCGCCCAGGGCCTCGGGGAAGCTCGGGCCGAGGAGCCCGGCCTCGGCGGCCTGGCGGTAGAGGTCGCGGTCGAAGGCCTCGGCCTCCTCCCAGGCGTAGGCGTGGGGCTCGATCGCCTCCGCCGCGAAGCGGGCCGCCGCCGCGCGGAAGGCGCGGTGCGAGTCGTCGAGGAAGCTGTCGCAGAACCCGTCGAGCTCGTCCATGGGCCGACTATAGAGGGGGCCTCCCTTGCGCGCCTACGCCCTGCGGCGACACTGACCGTGAACCCCCACCCCGCGAGGCGCCTCCCATGCCGATCGAGTATCCGATCAGCAAGCTCCCCACCTTCCTCTCGCCCGACGAGGCGGTCGAGGAGGCCTACGGGCCAGACCTGGACTGGATCGCGGAGAAGCTGCGGCGCGGGGTGAGCTGCCTGGTCGAGTGCGACAAGCAGCTCGTGACCTTCTTCTACGCCGCGGTGCGCGGGCGCCTGCGCGACGAGAACGCGGGGGCGCCCCTGCGCTGCCGCTTCGTGAGCGGGCAGCCCCCGGCGGACGCCGACCCCTCGGGCCCGCAGCCGTCGTTGCTGCAGCTCATGGTGCGCCAGATCACCGACATGGTGCGCTCGGCGGAGCCCGGGACCGTGATCGTGATCCCGCACCTCGACCTGCTCACGACGACCACCAAGAGCGGGCTGAGCCTCGAGGCCAAGGAGGTGATCGCGCTGGTCTACGAGAACCCCGAGGTCCTGCTGCTCGGGTTCAAGGACCCCGAGTTCGAGCTGCCCAAGACCGTGGAGGGCGTGTTCACCGCGCGGCGCGCGGTGATCGGCCTGGCCCGCGAGCGCCTGACCCGGGTGATCCAGCAGAAGGAGGCGCGCAAGTTCGGCGAGGAGGTGTTCGACCCCTTCGCGCTCTACAAGTATGTCTCTGGCCTGAACGTGATCCGCCTGCGCCAGATCCTCGAGCAGTTCCAGGACCGGATCGACTTCGACGCGCGCTCCCCCGAGACCCGCGACCGGCTCTACCAGGAGATCCGCGACCTGACTCGCGGCCAGGAGCTGGCCGTGCCCAAGATCGACCTGCGTCAGGACATTGGCGGCTACGAGGGGGTCAAGGACCGGATCGAGAAGGACATTCTGACCCTGCTGAAGCGGCGCGATCAGCTCTCGAGCGAGGACCAGGTCAAGCTCGTGGAGGAGCTGATCCCGCGGGGCATGATCTTCGAGGGGCCCCCGGGCACCGGGAAGACCTACTTCGCCAAGGCGATCGCGACCTCGATCGACGCGACCGCGATCGTGGTCTCGGGGCCGGAGCTCAAGAGCAAGTGGGTGGGGGAGAGCGAGGGCAACCTGCGCAACATCTTCACCCGCGCCCGCAAGAGCGCGCCCTCGATCATCATCTTCGACGAGATCGACAGCTTCGCGCACCGCCGGGGGAGCTACACCTCGAGCGGCGTCGAGCACTCCATGGTCAACCAGCTCCTCACCGAAATGGACGGCTTCCGCAAGGAAGAGCTGGTGTTCATCATCGCCACCACGAACTTCGTGGAGGCCCTCGACGACGCGCTCCTGCGCCCGGGCCGCTTCGAGCTCAAGATCAAGATCCCCTACCCCAAGGAGAAGGACCGCCGCGCGATCCTCGAGATCTACGCCAAGAAGTTCGGGCTCGAGCTCTCGGACGAGCTGTTCGAGTACCTCGTGCGCAAGACCGGCGGGCACGTGAACCCCGAGCGCGGCGTGCGCTTCTCGGGCGACCATATCTACGCGATCTGCCGCGGCCTGGCCCGGGAGAAGATCCGCCAGAAGGAGCCCCGCGACCTGACCAAGGCCGACGCCGACGAGGTGATCGGGGACGCCTTCGAAATGAGCACCCCCACCAGCGAGGAGCGGCGGGTGATCGCCGCCCACGAGTCCGGGCACTGCCTGGTCGCCGCCTTGACCCCCGGCGTCGCGCGCCCGGACAAGGTCACGATCGAGGGCGACGACGAGGACATTGCGCCGTTCTACACGCGCTTCGACACCAACCACCGCGGGATCGTGCTCACCCGCAGCGAGGCCCAGGGCCGGATCGCGGTCTCCCTCGGCGGCCGCGCCGCCGAGGCGATCTGCTTCGGCGACGTCTCGACCGGGGCGTCCGACGACCTGCACAAGGCCACCCAGATCGCGCGGGCCATGGTCGAGGCCTGGGGCATGGGGGGCAGCCCCGAGTTCTGCTACGAGCAGCACCCCGAGGGCGGCTACCGCCGACGCAAGCTCAGCGAGGGGCGCGAGGCCGCGATCGACGAGGACGTGGCCCGGATCCTCAGCGGCGCCGAGGAGGCCGCCCGCGAGCTCCTGACCGTGCACCGCGCGCTCCTCGACGACATGACCGACCTGCTCCTCGAGAAGCAGGTCCTGCACCTCGAAGACCTCAAGGCCTTCTTCGCCGAGCGCAAGGTCGAGATCGAGTGGCCCGCCGACGCCGAGCTCGTGATCAAGGACACCCACGGCCAGGTCGTGGGCGCGGGCAAGAAGTCCGACGCGTAGGGCGGCGCCTCACGGGGGGCGTGATCCGCGACGACCCGCTCCAGCGGAGCCCATGCCCGTGCCCGGGCCCGGGCCCGCGTCCGGAAGAAGGGATGAACCGCCAAGGACGCCAAGGACGCCAAGGCTCCGCTCGCCCGTTCACGCGCCGGCGATAGAGGTTGAACCACCGAGCTCCGCTCGCGGGCAGCCGTGACGCCCTCCGCTGGCAAGAAACACCGAAGACACCGAGCTCCGCCCGATCGCTCGCGCTGGCGGAGCCCCTCTCCATGCACTCACTGGTTCTTCCCTTCCCACCACCGCTCGCTCACGATTCAGCGGAGCTCTGCGGTTCAATCTCGGAGGGCAAAGCGTTCGCGCGTGTGCGGAGCCTTGGCGTCCT
>JAWKSZ010000052.1:0-59404 GCA_041402045.1 Planctomycetota bacterium
CGCCGGCTCGGACTACGACCGCGAGAAGCTCCAGGAGCGCCTGGCCAAGCTCTCGGGCGGCGTCGCCCAGATCAACGTGGGCGCGGCGACCGAGGTCGAGATGAAGGAGAAGAAGGCGCGGGTCGAGGACGCGCTGCACGCGACCCGGGCTGCGGTCGACGAGGGCGTGCTCCCCGGCGGCGGGCTGGCCCTGCTGCGCGCCTCGCGCGTGCTCAAGGACGGCCTGGGCCTCAGCGGTGACGAGCGCCTCGGCGTCGAGATCGTGGGCCGCGCCCTGACCGCCCCCGTGCGTCAGATCGCGGAGAACGCGGGCCTCGACGGCGGCGTCGTGCTCGAGGCGATCAAGCAGAACGGCTACACCCAGGGCTTCGACGCGCTGAACCGGCGCTACGTCGACATGCTCGAGGCGGGGATCGTCGACCCGGCCAAGGTGACCAAGAGCGCGCTGCAGAACGCGGCCTCGATCGCGAGCCTGCTCCTGACCACCGACGCCATGGTCTCCGAGGTCCCCACCAAGGCCAAGGAGCACGCTCCCGCCGGCGGCATGGGCGGCATGGGCGGCATGGGCGGCATGGGCGGCATGGGCGGCATGGGCGGCATGGGCATGGGTGGCATGGGCTTCTAGCCCGCGCACCCACTCCAGCGACTCGAGCACGGAGCGGGCGCCTCGGCGTCCGCTCCGTCGTCGTGTGGGCTACTTGCCGTCCCAGTGGTAGGCGGCCTGGCCGGCCTCGATGTGCTCCTTCTGCTCGATCATGGCCAGGAACGGGCGGGTCAGCCCGCTGGAGTCGGTCTCCTGCTTGAGCAGGATCCGCGCCAGGAGGTTCTCGCGGCCGGGCTCCTCGAACTCGATGTAGAGGAACTCCTCGCCAGGCTCGTTGCCCGGGAAGCTGCCGATGAGCGATCCGCCGATCACCACGTCCACCAGGTAGTAGCCGTAGTCCGGGAGCTCGATCCCCTCCCAGGCCAGGCAGAACGCGGTCTCCGAGTACTCGTCCCGGCTGGCCTGGGTCAGTTGCTCGTAGAGCTGCTCGCAGCAGTCGTTGCGCGCCGCGTACTGGATCAGGTCGAACAGCTCCGCGCTGTCGTGGGGCTTGCCGCCGTGAGGCAGGTTCTCCGGGAGGCAAGCGGGCGAGGTACAGCACCCCGCCAGGGCGACCAGCCCGATCAAGACCCAGCGCTTCACCGTAAACCTCCTGGCGGCCCCCCGATCCTCGAGGGCCCGGGTAGGACGCGAGCCCGGTGGGGCGTTTCGCCCCCCCGCCCGCGCCGGGATTGTCCAATTGCCGAGGGGTGTGCTACCACAGAACTTGGGGGGACTGTGAGGTCCCCGGGCCAGCATGGTCCAATGGGTGGGCGAAGCCCTCGAGGAAAGGCAGCGGCGCGTGGCCAAGAAGCTCGGCGAGATCCTGATCGAGATGCGCTACGTCAGCCAGGAGGAGGTCGCCACGGCCCTCCAGGCGCAAAAGGACGGCGACTCGCGCAAGGTCGGCGAACTCCTCGTGGAGAACAAGGCCTGCGACGAAGAGCAGATCGCCAAGGGGATCGCGCGCCAGGGCGGCCTCAAGTACTGCCAGATCAGCAAGTTCAACATCCCGCCCGAGGTCGTGGGCCTCGTCCCGGTCGAGGTCGCCAAGGAGCGCACCATGTTCCCGCTCAAGCGGGGCAAGCGCGCGCTGACCGTGGCGATCGAGAACAAGCTCGAGTTCTACGACCTCGAGGACCTGCGCTTCATGCTCGGCGTCGAGGTCGAACCCGTGATCGCCTCGCGGATCGAGATCGTGGCCGCGATCAACCGCTACTACGGCGAGATGATCGTCGAAGGCGACGAGGGCGACCTCGACGAGCAGATCAGCGTCCGCGGCGGCGGCGAGATCGACCAGGGCCTCGACGAGGACGACGCGCCGATCGTGCGCCTCGTGAACCAGATCATCGCCGAGGGGGTGCGCAAGGGCGCGAGCGACATCCACATCGAGCCGATGGAGAAGCGGATCCGCCTGCGCTACCGCATCGACGGCCGCTGCCAGCCCCAGGAGGACATCCCCAAGCGCCTGCAGGGCGCGCTGCTCTCCCGCGCCAAGATCATGGCCCACTGCAAGCCCGAGGAGAAGCGGGTCCCTCAGGACGGGCGCATCAAGATGCGCCTCGGCGGGCGCGAGGTCGACTTCCGCGTGAGCTTCCTCCCGTCGACCCACGGCGAGTCCTGCGTGCTGCGAATCCTGGACAAGGAGAACGCGCTGGTCGACCTCGAGATCCTGGGGATGCACCAGACGGACTTCAATAAGTTCACCCGGATCATCAAGCGCCCCAACGGGATCTTCCTGGTCACCGGCCCGACCGGCTCGGGCAAGACCACGACGCTCTACGCGGCGCTCAAGCGGCTCAACCGCCCGGACATCAAGATCATCACCGCCGAAAACCCGGTGGAGTACAACCTCGAGGGGATCAACCAGGCCGAGGTCAACCACACCATCGGCCGCGACTTCGCCACGATCCTCAAGGCCATGCTCCGCCAGGCGCCGAACATCATCCTCGTGGGCGAGATCCGCGACGAGGAGACGGCCTCGGTCGGGATCCAGGCCGCGCTCACCGGCCACTTGGTGTTCTCGACCCTGCACACCAACGACGCGCCCTCGGCGGTCAGCCGCCTGACCGACATGGGGGTCAAGCCGTTCCTGGTGGCCAGCGCCGTGCTCGCCGTCCTCGCCCAGCGCCTGGTCCGCAAGCTCTGCAAGTGCAAGCAGGTCCTCGACCCGCGCGACGTAGAGGAGTGGGAGCTGAAGGCGGTGGGCCTGCGCCCGGAGCACATTCAGGGCAAGACCCTGTATCAGCCGAGCGGCTGCGAGGTGTGCTCGGGCGGCGGCTACAAGGGCCGCATGGGCGTCTACGAGCTGATGGAGATGCAGGCCAACCTGCGCGAGCTGGTGTTCGCCGAGGCCCACCAGGAGATCCGCCGGGCGGCCATGGAGGGGGCATGACCTCGCTGCAGATGGACGGCGTGCGCAAGATCCTCTCCGGCGGCACGACCGTGGAGGAGATCCTCAAGATCACCCACCGCCAGGACCTCTCGCTGGCCTAGGCCGCTAACCCCGTCGAGCTCGGAGCAATCAGGTGACGTCGCTAGCGATAGACAAGATCCTCGACCTCGTGGTCGACAAGGGCGCCTCGGATTTGCACCTCGCGGTGGGCAGCGCCCCCGTGGTTCGCCTGCAGGGCCGGCTGCGCGCGCTGAACACCCCGCCCCTGCGCCCCGAGGACACCCAGGCGCTGATGAAGTCGATCACCGGCGAGCGCTCGCAGCAGGAGCTCGAGGAGACCGGGGGCGCCGACTTCGGCTTCAGCTTCGGCGACAAGGCGCGCTTCCGCGTCTCGGTGTTCAAGCAGAAGGGCAAGGTCGGGCTCGTTCTGCGCCAGATCTCGAACGACCTGCTGACCCTGGAGCAGATCGGGTTGCCCCCGGCGATCAAGACGCTCCTGGCCCGGCCGCGCGGGATGTTCCTGGTCACGGGTCCGACCGGCTCCGGCAAGTCCACGACGCTCGCGTCCTGCGTGGACTGGATCAACACCGAGCTCGACGCGCACATCATCACGATCGAGGACCCGATCGAGTTCTATCACCCGCACAAGAAGAGCATCGTCACCCAGCGCGAGATCGGCGTGGACGTCGGCAGCTTCGACGAGGCGATCCGCCGCGCGCTGCGCCAGGACCCCGACGTGATCCTCGTGGGCGAAATGCGCGACCTGGAGACGATCTCTGCGGCGATCACCGCGGCGGAGACGGGCCACCTCCTGTTCGGCACCCTGCACACCATGGGCGCCGCGGAGACGATCAACCGCATCGTGGACGCGTTCCCCACGAATCAACAGGAGCAGGTGCGGACCCAGCTCTCCCAGGCCCTGATGTGCGTGATCAGCCAGACGCTGCTCCCCAAGCCCGAGGGCAGCGGGCGGATCGCGGCGCATGAGATCATGGTCATGACCCCCGCGGTCGGCCACCTGATCCGCGAGGGCAAGATCTATCGCATCAACTCCGAGATCCAGACCGGCAGCCGCTACGGCATGCAGCTCATGGACGACGCGCTGTTCGAGCTGCTCAAGGCGCGCAAGGTCAATTTCCAGGACGTCATGGAGAAGTGCGTGAACCCCGCGGAGATGCAGCTCAAGCTGCGCGAGCACGGCCTCGGTGGCGCCGTGGGCAGCGCCAGCAGCGGCCAGCAACGCAAGGGACGCCGCTAGATGACCCGTGCTCCCCACTCGCGCAGCGCCGCGACCCAGGCATAGAGAGTAGGACGCCCCGTGGCCGGCCGAAGCATCGGTGAGATCCTGATCGACATGGGCTTCCTCGAGGAAGAGGACGTCCAGGAGGCGACCGCGCTGCAGAGCAAGCGCGGCGGAAAGCTGGGGGAGATCCTCATCCAAATGGGCCTCGTGACCGAGGCTGACGTGGTCTACGCCCTCGGCGAGCAGCTCGGCATGGACGTGGCGGACCTCGACAGCCAGGACGTGCAGCCCTCGGTGATCGACCTGGTCCCCAAGACCATCGCCGTGCCCCACCGGGTGTGCCCGGTGGAGTACGAGGACGGGATCCTGATCGTGGCCCTGGCCGACCCCATGAACCCCACGGTCCTCGACGACCTGCGGTTCATGCTGAACCTCGAGATCCGCGGCGCGGTCGCGATCCCCGAGGCCGTCGACCGCGCCCTCGAGCGCTACTACGGCGGGATCGAGGACGACAACGCCCTGGGCGCGGCCTTCGAGGAGGCCGCCAAGTTCGACCTCGACGACATGGAGGTCGTGGACGGCAAGGGCGGCGACCTCGAGGACGAGGCCCTCAGCGAGTCCAGCCCGGTCAAGAAGCTGGTGAACCTGATCCTGCTGCAGGCGATCAAGGACCGCGCCGCGGACATTCACCTCGAGCCCTTCGAGAAGGTGTTCAAGGTGCGCCAGCGCATCGACGGCGTGCTGTATGAGATCAAGCCGCCCCCGCCGCCCAAGCTGGCCAACGCCATCGCCTCCCGCATCAAGGTCATGAGCGGGCTCGACATCTCCGAGAAGCGCCTGCCCCAGGACGGGCGCATCGAGCTCAACGTGGGCGGGAAGCCCGTCGACATCCGCGTCTCGACCCTGCCCGTGGTCAACGGCGAGGCGGTCGTGATGCGTATCCTCGACCGCAGCAACGTCGACCTGAACCTCGACAACCTGGGCATTCGCCCCAAGGACCTCGAGGTGATCCGGGCCCTGATCAACAAGCCCAACGGCGTGATCCTGGTCACCGGCCCGACGGGCTCGGGCAAGACGACGACGCTCTACTCGGCGCTCGCGGACATCAACACCGACGACCGCAAGATCATCACCACCGAGGACCCGGTCGAGTACGACATCGAGGGGATCATTCAGGTCCCGATCAACCCCGAGGTCGAGCTCACCTACTCGGCGGCCCTGCGCGCGATCCTGCGTCAGGACCCCGACGTGATCTTCGTGGGTGAGATCCGCGACCTGGTCACGGCGAGCATCGCCGTGGAGTCGGCGCTCACCGGCCACCTGGTGCTCTCGACCCTGCACACCAACGACGCCCCCAGCGTCGTGACCCGCCTCATCGACCTCGGCGTGGAGCCCTTCCTGCTCAGCGCCGTGCTCGAGGGGGTGATCGCGCAGCGCCTCGTGCGCAAGATCTGCGCGGGCTGCAAGATCGAGTACACCCCGGAGCCCGAGGAGCTCATGGAGCTCGGGCTCCGCCCGAACTCGGTGGCGGACCGGACCTTCTACTACGGCGAGGGCTGCAAGACCTGCAACTCCACCGGCTACAAGGCCCGACAAGCGATCTTCGAGATGTTCCTCGGCTCAGCCGGCCTCAAGAAGTTGATCGCCGACAAGGCCAAGCTCTCCGACCTGCGCCGTCAGGCGCGCAAGGAGGGCATGCGCACCCTGCGCGAGGCAGGGATCATCGCGATTTATGAAGGCCGGACCACGATCGAGGAGATCGTGCGCGAGACCGTGTTCCAGTAGCAGACGCCCCCCCCGGGGCCAGGTTGCATCGGACCCCGCCGGGAGCTTAAGATCCGTGGATCCACGCCGTTGAGAGAGGCTCCGCATGCCCAGTTTCACCGTTGAGGCAGTTGACGGGAAAGGCAACAAGGTCAAGAAGGACGTCCAGGCGGAGGACCGCGAGGACGCCATGGCCAAGATCAAGGACATGGGCTTCTACCCGACCAAGGTCAAGGAGAAGGCCGGCGACGCCGGTCCCTCCGTGTCCGGCGGGGCCCCGGCCAAGGCCAAGGGCAAGGTCTTCGCGATCGGCGGCGTCAGCCAGAAGCAGCTGACCACCTTCACCCAGCAGCTCTCGACGCTGCAGGACGCCGGCCTGCCGATCGTGCGCTCGCTGCGGATCCTCGAGGGGCAGCTCAAGCCCTGCGTGCTCAAGAACGTGCTGCTCGAGGTCGCCGACGACGTGGAGAGCGGCGCGACCCTCTCCGAGGCCATGGCCAAGCACCCCAAGGCCTTCGACCGGCTCTACGTGGGCATGATCAAGGCGGGTGAGGCCGGCGGTGTGCTCGACACCATCCTCGACCGCCTGTCCTTGTTCATGGAGAAGAGCCTCCGCCTCAAGAAGAAGGTGATCGGGGCCATGATCTACCCGGCGGTGGTGACCATCGTCGCGGTGCTGATCCTCGCGGGCATCATGTATTTCGTGATCCCGGCCTTCCAGAAGATGTTCGAGGAGGTCGGCGTCGAGCTGCCCTGGCCGACCCAGCTCCTGATGGGGATCTCGACCTTCGTCAAGAACTGGTGGTTCCTGATCCCCGGCATTCCGCTGGTGTTCGTGCTGGCTTGGAAGGCGATCGGCTCGACCCCCAAGGGCAAGTACATCGAGGACAACCTCAAGCTGCACATCCCGGTGTTCGGCACGATCATCCACAAGTCCACGGTCTCGCGCTTCTGCCGCACCCTGGGCACCCTGATCTCCTCGGGCGTGCCGATCCTCGAGTCGCTGAGCATTACCCGCGAGGCGACCCCCAACGACGTGGTGGCCAAGGCCATCGACGAGGTCCACGCCTCGATTCGCGAGGGTGAGTCCATCGCGGTCCCGCTCCAGGACTCGGGCGTGTTCGACGACATGATCGTGAACATGATCCAGGTCGGTGAGGAGACCGGTGAGCTCGACAAGATGCTCGTGAAGATCGCCGACAACTACGACGACGACGTCGACGTCGCCGTCGAGTCGCTGACCTCCGTGATCGAGCCGATCCTGATCGTGGGCATGGGCGCCGCGGTCGGCTTCATCGTCATCGCGCTGTTCCTGCCCCTGATCGAGCTGATCCAGAACCTGTAACCCGCCCTCCAGGTCCGTTCGATCCGCGACGCCGGAGGCTCCCCGCCTCCGGCGTCGTCGCGTGTGGGCGAGCGCGCCGCTGCCGGGCGAGCGAGCTCGGCGGGGGCGGACGCCACGTCGGGGCTGGCTGGGGTCAGGCAGGGGTCCCGCCAGGTCGCGGACGGGAACTCCGCGCGGGGCGGTAGGTCGAGAGGCGCGGGCGTGAGGCGGAAGCCGCGCAGCGCCAGCTCGACCATGCCCGACGGTGCTCCCGTGCCGCACGCCAGCCGCCGCAGCGGCGCGCAGACGCCCACGACGAGCGGCGCGCGCGGCGCCCCGCTACTTGGGCCCGCCCTCGCTCAGCTCCTCGGCCAGCGGCTTGAGCTCGCCGCTCTGGATCCGGCTGATCATGGCGTCGATCTCGCCTTGCGCGGCCGGCGTGACCTGCGAGCGGAGCTGCTGCAGGACCTGCAGCGCCTCCTCCTTGCGTCCAGCGCGAGCCAGGAGCACGCCGCGGGCGGTGACGAAGGAGGGCAGCTCTGGCTCGCGCGCGATCCAGCGCTGCGCGACCTCCAGGCCGTGTTCGGGGTCGACGTGGCCCCAGAGGGTGATCAACTGCAGGACCCACGTCATGGGGGGATCGGGCTGCTCCTCGAGCTCCTTCCACGCCGCGCGGAAGCCCTCGGGGGCGACCTTGGCCAGGACCTGGAAGCGGATCATGCGCAGCTTGGGTGAGCGCGGATCCTGAGCCATGAGCTCGTCGATCTTCTGCACCGCGAGCTCACCCTGGTCGCGGTCGTAGTAGTTCAGGGCCTGGACCTTGGGGTCGATCACCTTGGGGTAGTCCGCCGCGAGCTCCTCCAGGATCTGGATCGCCTCGTCCTTCCTGCCGAGCTCGCCGAGGGCGCGTCCGCGAATGAAGCGCACCCGCGCGTCCTCAGGCGGAAGGTCGGTGCTCTCCACGGCCTCGAGGGCGGCGGCGGCGTCCAGGTCGCAGAGCCAGTTGGCGCGCATCAGCTTGCGGTCCGGGTGCGCGGGCGACTCGAGCTGCTTCCACTCCTCGATCACCGCCAGGCGCGCGGCGTCGGTGCTCGCGGCGTTGAGCCGGTCCATGATGTCCTTGAACGCGCGGCGCTCGGTGGGGCCGGGCGCGATATCCAGCTTGCCGAACTCGTCCCACTCGGGAGGGACGTCCTCGGCGGTGCGGGCGAGGTGCACCTCGATCCGGAAGTCGAAGGGCCGCGGCCGGGCGCGGTCCAGGATCGCCAGGCAGGTGTAGGTCCCGGTACCGAGCCCGCGAGGAGCGCCGCGACGCAGGATCAGCCGCTGGGGTGGCTGCCCCGGGAGGTAGGGGACGTTCCAGTCCGCTTGTTCGGGGTTGGTGATCTGACGGTTGAGGTTCCCGCACACCTGGAGCGGCACGAGGTTGTCGCAGATGTAGAGCTCCAGCGAGCGCACGTCGTCGGTGACGTCGATCGCGAACACGAGGGCCGCCTTGCCCGCCGGGATCTGCCAGCGGGCCACGGTGTTCTCGGTCACCCGCGGTCCGCGCTGGATGAACTGCTCGGGGTTGGGGTCGGTCGGCGGCCGCGCCGGGTCCTCCGTGGGGCGGTTGGGGAAGCGCTCGGCGTAGGCCTGACGCAGACGCTGACCGAAGCGCTGCACGCGCTCCGCGACGGTGGAGCGCCGCCCGCGGACCTTCTCCTCCGCGGCGCGCAGGCTGCGGAGCATGCCGTGCTCGTTCTCCTCGAGGGCCACGATCAGCGCCTCGGCCAGCTCCGCGCCCTCGCCCGCCGGGCACACCTCGCGTGCGTCCTGGAGCCGGGCGCGGGCCTCGACCCGGTCGCCGACGCCCTTGCGCGCCAGGAGCATGCTGCGGTCGATCAGGAACTCGTAGCGGAAGGGCTCGAGCTCGAGCGCGCGCGCGGAGGGGCGCAGGCCACGCACGACCTCGTCGTCCTCGCCGAACATGCGCCCGTGGGTGCGCGCCATGTAGGCCTGCGCGCCGCGCGCCTCGGACTCCAGGCGGCCCAGCCCGCGCCGATCGATGAGCCCCTCGAGCAAGCTCCGCGCGCGGGGGTATTCGTCGTCGAGGAAGGCGAGGTACGCCGTGGCGATCACGTTCGCCGCGCGCTCGAGCTTCGCCTCCTCGGGGTCCGCGACCTCTCCCACCACGGCCTGGCGCAGGGCGGCCCGCGCCCCCTCGGGGTTCAAGTGCCAGCGCAGGAGGATCAGGCCGCGCGCGAGCTGTGCCCGGGCCTGGAACTCCGGGCTGCGCGCAGCCACGAGGAAGTCGTTCTGGGAGTCGGCCCAGCGGCAGAGCCCGCGCCGCACCACCCCGCGGTGGTAGGCCGTCTTGGCCCGCGCCTCGCCCAGCAGGTTCTCTTCGAGCTTGATCGCCTGCCCGAACTCGAGCTCCGCGCGGTTCAGCGCGTCGCGGGCGGTGGGGGCGTCGTGGGTGCGGTAGTAGCGGCCGAGGTGGTCGAACCCGCGGGCGAACTGCTCCTCGAGCTGCTGCTGCTGCTCGGGGGTCAGGTCCTGCGCCGTGACGGGGGTCTCAGGTCCCACCGACCCCTCGCCGCCCCCGCGGAAGGCCAGGGCGAAGCCGGCCACGGCCAGCGCGCACACGGTGATCACACTCGCGATCGCCACGCTGCGGTTGCGCTTGATCCAGCGCACGGCGTTGTACCAGGGCGGGTCCGCCTTGGCGTGCACCGCCTCGCCGGTGAGGTAGCGCTCGAGGTCCTCGGCGAAGGCCTGAGCGGTCTGGTAGCGGCGCGCGGGCTCCTTGCGCAGGGCCTTGAGCGCGATCCGCTCGAGGGGCACGGGGATCCCCGAGCGGATCTGCCGCGGCGGGGTGGGGTCCTCCTCCACGATCTTGCGCAGGAGCTCGTTCTGGGTCTTCGCGGTGAACGGCACCCGGCGGGTGAGGATCTCGTAGAGGATCGCGCCCATGGCGTAGACGTCGGACCAGGCGCCCATCTCGCGGTGCTGGCCCTTGGCCTGCTCGGGCGGCATGTAGTAGGGGGTGCCGATCGCGACGCCGCTGCGGGTCAGGCCGTGGTCCTGCTGCAGGTTCTTCGCCAGGCCGAAGTCCATGATGTAGGGCGTGCCGTCCCCGGACACGAGCACGTTCGAGGGCTTGAGGTCGCGGTGGACGATCCCCTTCTCGTGGGCGTGGTGCGCGGCGTGGGCCACGTCGATCAGGATCTCCACGCCGCGGCGCACGCTGAGGTTCCTGTTGCGGATCAGCTCCTGCAGCTCGGAGCCCTCCACGTAGTCCATGGCGTAGTAGGGGACGCCGTCGACCTCGCCCACGTCGTGCACGGCCACGATGTTCGGGTGCTTGAGGTCGGTCGCGACCTTGGCCTCTTCGCGGAAGCGGCGCAGGAGCTTGGGCGAGGCGAACTCGCCGGCGATCAGCACCTTCAACGCCATTTGTCGGGCGACGCCCTCGCGCTGCACCCGATACACCACGCCCATGCCGCCGCGGCCGAGCTCGTCCAGGATCTGATAGGGCCCGAAGTAGCGACCCACGCCGAACTCGCCGGTGGAGCCGCCCTCGGCGGGCGTGCTGCGCGCCGACGTCCAGCTCGCGCGCAGGCGCCCCGAGCCGGGGGTCACGAAGCGGCCCGAGCCCGGCGCCGCGAAGCCGCCGGAGGCCGCGGGCGGCGCGAAGCGGCCGGACGCCGCCGGCTGACCGCCGATCGCCTGCAGCCCCGAGGGCCCCATGGCGTAGCGCCCGGTCCCTGGGGTCGCCATGCGGAAGCGCCCGGTGTCCTCGACGGGGACCCCCGGGAAGTGTCCGGTGCTGGGCGGGGTCATGCGCCCGCTGGCCGAGGCGCCGCTCAGCCGGCGCTCGACCTCCTGGTGCACCTCGGTGTAAGCCTGGGGCGAGAGCTGGCGCTGCTCCATGAGGAGCTGCCCGAGGGTGCAGGCGCGACCTTGACGCTGATACGCGTCCCGCTGGTGCACGTACTGCTCGAGGACGCCTCGGGGCACGACCCCGCGCTCCAGGAGGACCTGCGCCCACAGTTGTTCGCGGTACCCGTCCACAACCCTCTCGCTCACGCGGGGTTCGGCCCCCGCGCGGCTCCGTGGAGTATGGCGCTGAGGTGTGACGCAAACAAGTGTTCGGCGGGGGAGTCGGCTACCATAGGTCTATGTCGCTCTTAGAGTTCCGCGGAGTGAGCAAACACTACCTGCTCGGGGAGACCCGGGTGCGGGCGCTGGACGGCGTCGACCTGCACGTGGACCAGGGCGAGTACGTCTCGATCATGGGGCCCTCGGGCAGCGGGAAGAGCACGCTGATGCACCTCCTGGGCTGCCTGGACACCCCCTCGGGCGGGAACTACCGCCTCGACGGAGTCGACATCGAGAGCCTCTCCCCCGACGCCCTGGCCGAGGTCCGGAGCACCAAGATCGGGTTCGTGTTCCAGAGCTTCAACCTGCTCCCCCGCCTGACCGCGTGCGCCAACGTGGAGCTGCCGCTGGCGTACCAGGGGGTCTCCCGGGCCACGCGCCGCACCCGGGCCCTGGCCGCCCTGGAGAAGGTCTCCTTGGCTCGGCGCGCGTTCCACCGCCCGAACGAGCTCTCCGGCGGCGAGCGTCAGCGGGTCGCGATCGCGCGGGCGCTGGTGGTCGAGCCGGCGATCGTGCTCGCCGACGAGCCCACCGGCAACCTCGACAGTCGGGTGGGCGAGGACATCCTCGCGCTGTTCGACCACCTCCACGAGAGCGGGGTCACGATCGTGGTCGTGACCCACAGCGAAGAGGTCGCGCTGCGCGCTCAGCGGATCATCCGCCTGCGCGACGGCAAGGTCGAGCGCGTGGACGTCATCCGTCCCCCGGCCTCCTCTCCCGCGTAGTTCTGGGGCACCCTCCCCCCACACGCCGACGGGCGCCGACCTCCTGGCCGGCGCCCGCGTGGCTGAGCTCGAGCCGGCTCAGTCCTGGTTCTGCAGCGCGGCGTTGATGCCCGCCGCCGGCGCGCCCTTGGGCTGGAGGAAGGTGCCGTGCTCCTCCACCAGGTCGCGAATGTTGCCCTTGTAGGGCCGGTTCTCCTCGCGGTCCCAGATCAGCGAGCCGCGGCTGTCGTTGATCCCGGTGTAGGCGGTGAAGCCGAAGTAGATCGGGTCGACCTCTTGCCGGGTGAGGGTCATGTAGCCCTCGTGGTAGTCGGTCTTGAAGTGCACGGGCACGTAGCGCTGGTAGTTCGCGTCGCCCTTCTGCGCGCGCAGGGCCGCCACGAAGTCGCGGTAGGTCTCGCGCCCGCCGTCCCACAGCCGCTCGTGCTCACCGAGGAACGCGTCGATCAGCGCTTGCTCACCCTTGCCGACCACGATCACGTTCTCGTAGTTGCCGAACTCCGCGGTCTTCGAGTAGTTGTAGCTCCCGGTGACCATGACCTCGCCGTCGACGATCGTGGTCTTGTGGTGCATGAGCTGCGCCTGCGGGTGGGTGTAGGTCAGGCTGTAGTACTTGTAGCGCACGGGGATCCCCGCGGCCTCGATCCGCCGGGCCTGCCCGCCGGGGCCGAGCTCGCCTTGCTCGAGCAGGACCTCGACGTCGAGGGGCTCGCCCGCCAGGCGCTTGGCGCGCACGGTCTCGATCAGCGCGTCGGCGATCGGGCGCGAGTCGAAGTGCGCCACGTCGATCACGATCGAGCGCTTGGCGGCGCGGATCGCGGAGACGATCCGGCTGTTGACCACGCCCTCGGCGGTGGAGCTCCCAGAGCCCGTGTTCGCGCTGGTGAACACGGCCTCGGTGTCGCTCTGACCGAAGCTCCACACCTTGAACTCCACCGGGTCCATGTGGTTCTCGGCGCCGTCGCTCAGGGGCCGGGCCTTGGTCAGGAGGTAGTTGAACTCCTTCTGGAAGGCGAGGATCAGCCGCTGGTGCTGCCACCCGTCGAACACCACCGTGTTCTCGCTGTAGGTGGTGTCGGCGTTGGTGGACCAGTTCGCGCTGCCGTTGGTCAGCGTGCGCCGGGCCCAGTCCTCGGCGTCTATGATCGAGAACTTCTCGTGCAGCGTGGCGCTCGTGTCGAACACGTGCGCGCCGATCGCCGCCAGGGCCTTGGCCTTCGACTTGTTGCTGGTGCTCCCCTTGTGCAGGATCACCCGCACGCGCACGCCGCGCTTGATCGCGTCCTCCAGCGCCTTGAAGATCGGCGCGCCGCCGGTCGAGATCGAATACATGGCGACGTCGATGGACTTCTGGGCCGTGTTGATCTTCTGGATCACCGCGTCGGCCCCGCCCCCGTTGGGCGAGAAGTAGGCGCGGGTGCCGGCTTGTGCGGGCGCGAGCAGCGCGCAGAACAAGGCCAGCGAGAGCAGGCAGCGACGAAGAATGGTCATGGGGGGTCTCGGGTAGAGGGTAGGTGGTGAGCGCGCCGCGGCGGGTCGCGCTCGGGAGGTGGGTCGATCGGTGTCAGGCGGGGGCCCGCAGGCCCCCCGGGGTCAGGGGAGCGGACGAGGGCTACTCGTCGAACTCCTCCTCGTCTTCCTCGGCGCCCTCGAGCGCGTCCTCGAGGCCGTTGGTCTCGACGAAGTTCGGGTTGCCGGGGGTATAGGGGGCGATCTCGGGGTGGTTCGGGTCGCCCATGGCCAGGATGATCCGCTGCTCGCGGAGGAAGGCCTGCGCCAGGCTCTCGCTGCGCAGCAGGAGCAGGTTCTCGTCGTTGGAGTCCTGGGCGCTGGCGCTGAAGTTGAACGAGCCGGTGGCGACCACGGTCTCGTCGATGATCGCGACCTTGTGGTGCAGGAACTCGGGGCTGGCGTCGAAGCGCACGGTGGCGCCGGCGGCGAGCAGCGGCCGCACGACCTGCTTGGTCGAGGTCGCGGTGGCGGCCTTGTCCTCCATGACGACCGTCACCTCGAAGGTCGGGTCGTTCTTCATCTTGTCCAGCAGGATCTTGAGCAGGTCGTGGCTGGTGAAGCGGAAGGCCATGATGTGCACCGAGTGCTCGGCGCGCTGCACGGAGTCGATCAGGCGCCCCATGGGGTCGTCCTCGGGGGCGAAGTAGACCTGAGCCTCGGTCTCGCCGTCGATCTTGACCCAGTCGTCGACGAGGGCCGGGTCCTCGTGCCACTTGGACCAGCGGGTGTTGGGGGTCGAGGTGGGGCCGAACTCCTTGCCCTCGAACATCTCGTTGAACTCGGTCTGATACTCCTTGATCAGCTCCGGGCTCTCGATCAAGAGCGCGTTGTTGTCCTGCTTGTAGACGCCGTTGTAGGTGACGTTCGTCGAGCCGGTCCACAGCTTCTTGCCGTCGACGATGATGAACTTGTTGTGCATGAGGGCCGAGCGATCGTCGATCACGCGGTCCATGCCGGCGGCCATCAGGATCTTGGTGGCGACCATTTGCTCGTGGGGGCCGTGGTTGTGGTTGTCGTTGACCAGGCGCACCTTCACCCCGCGCTCGTCCCGGGCCCTGATCAGGGCCTCCGAGAAGCGGTGCAGGCCGATCTCGTAGAGGCAGACGTCGAGGGTCTCCTTGGCGCTGTCGATCAGGGCCAGCAGCTCGGCCTCGATCCCGTGGGGGTCGAACTCCACGGTCGGGGCGAAGCGCGCGTGGAGCTTGCCCGAGGGGGAGGTGTACTCACCCGGCTCGGGGCGGGGGTAGCGCAGCTGCTGGTCCTCGCGGTAGAGCTCGATCAGCTCCTCCTCGATCTCGGCCTGGGTCTTGTTGAAGAAGCGCACGCCCTTGCCGACGGTGACCACGACCACGGGCTGACCGTCGATCTCGTCCTCGCTCACGGCCTTGAAGCGGATCTCGTCCCCCTCGCGGGTGAAGGTCATGGTGCCCTTGCCGCTGTCGCCGAGGAACTTGGTCCGCACGTCGAGCTCGACCGAGGTCTGACCGTCGCCGAAGGGGTAGACCACCGGCTCGTCGTCGTCACGGTGCTCGTGGTCGGGCTTGTCGCTCGAGCCGCTCAGGGACTGCTTGCGCTCGCCCTGAACCTGGAGCTTGCCGCTGATCTTGATCGTGCCCTGGTAGGGCGAGCCGCCGTCGTAGTAGTAGATATAGCCTTCGCCCTTGAAGGGCTCGATCACTGGGGTGGCGCCGGCGGCGCTGCGGGTCTCGCGGGTGCCGCTGAACTTCCAGTTGCCCTCGAAGCGGCTGCGGGTCGGGGAGAACAGGCCCGCGTACTCTGCCTCGAGCGGGCGCATGAGGTCGGAGAGCCGGTCCTTCTCCTTCGCATACTCCTTGTATTCGTCGGAGCCGCGCTCGGGGCGCACGAAGGGGGGAGGGAGGGGTTCGTCCTGACCGATCCCTGCGCCCATGAACAGGAGCAGGGTCGCGGCGAACAAGGTGGGGATACGCATGGGTGACCTCTCGCTTCGCAGGGCAGAGAAGCAAGCGCGAGGCCGAAGATGGGTTAGGGGTACAAGACCGTGACCTTCCTGGTCATGACCCTGGAGGTGAGAAAAAGGTTGCCGGGGTGGTGTGATTGTGGGACGTAATTGCCAATAGATGAAACCGAGAGGGCGGGATAAAGTGAGCTTGACATGAGTCGAATCCATCGAGCCTACCTTCCCGAGTTGCCGTCCCCCGGACAAGTCTTGGACTTACAAGGGGACACAGCGCACCACTTGGGACGAGTCCTCCGGGTTCGTCCCGGGGAGAGAGTCGTCCTGTTCGACGGCCACGGCGCGGGGATCTCGAGCGAAGTGCTCGAAGTCAACAAGCGCCTGGTGCGGGTCGAAGCCGGGGCCTTCGAACCATGCGAGCCGCGAGCGGCCGTGCGGATCCAGCGCGCCGTCGGGCTGCCGGACCGCAAGCGCGCCCAGCGCCTGGTGGAGGCGCTGGGCGAGCTGGGGGTCGAGCGCTTGATCCCTCTGGCGAGCGAGCGGGCCGAGGAGGGCTTGCGCTCGGACCTGCTCGAGCGCTGGGCGCTGGAGTCCGCCAAGCAGTCCGGGCGCAACACCTTGCTTCAGGTCGCCGAGCCCGTGACCCCCGCCGAGCTCTCCCTGAGCCCCGGGGTCGAGGGCTGGGTCGCGGACCCCGAGTCCGGGGCCTGGGTCGCCGAGCGCTTCGCCGGCCCGCCCCCCGCCGAGCTCGTCGTCGCCGTGGGACCCCCGGGCGGGTTCACCCCGGCCGAGCGCGACGGCCTCGTCGACCGGGGATTTCGCGCGCTGCGCCTGGGGCCCTACGTGCTGCGGGTGGAGACCGCGGCGGTCGCTGCCGTCGCCTGCGCGGTGGCCGCCTGGCCAGGAGTCGACGGTGCGGCCGACGCGTAGCGACCACCTCAGCGACGAGGTCCTCGCCGCCCGCGGGCTGAGCCGCGAGACCGACCTGCGCCTCGACCGCGAGGGCCGCTTCTGGCGAGGCCCTCAGCCCGTGGCCCACCCCGGCGTCGCCGCGGCCTTCGCCCGCTGGCTGAGCCGCACCTCGGCCGGGCGTTACGCCCTGCGCAACGACCTGCACTACGTCTACCTCAAGGTCGAGGGCGCGCCGCTCCACGCGCGGGCGGTGCGCGGCGCGCCGCCCGAGCCGCCGCAGCTCGAGCTGAGCGGCGGGGAGCTCGAGCCCCTGCGGCCGGAGACCCTGCGCCGCGACGCCGAGGGCGTGCTCTACGCCCAGGCGCGGGACGGGACCTGGACCGTGCGCCTCGCGACCCAGGCCGCCCTCGACCTGGGCCCCTGGCTCGAGGCCCAGGGGGACGACGTCGTGCTCCGGGTCGCGGACGCGGTCTACGAGGTCCCCGAGGTCCCCGACCCGCTGCGTTAATGCCCGAGGCGGGCTTCGACGGCTTCGCGCTCGGGGCCGGGGGGCGCGACGTCGAGGTAGGCCTCGAACGCGACCCGCGCCTCGGCGTCACGCTCGAGCCGCTCGAGCAGCAGGGCGCGCGCGAGGCGCAGCCGCGCCACCCCGCCCAGGGCCCGATCGCCGCGGGCGAGCAGCTCCAGCGCGGCGTCGACGTCGCCCTCCTGAGCTTCGAGCTGAGCGAGGTGCTCGTAGGTGCGGTCGTTGGTCGTGAGCGCGGGGCCGAGCTCGAGCGCCAGGCGATACGCGGCCCGCGCCTCGGCGACCTCGCCCACGAGCGCGAGGGCGTCCCCCCGCAGGCGCTGGGCCTGCGGGTCGCGGGCGCCCTCGCCCGCGCACAGCGGCTGCAGGAGCTCGAGGGCTCGGGCCGGGCGCTCGCCCTGGAGCCAGGCCTCGGCGCGCTCGGCAGAAGCGCGGGTCCCCCGCCAGCGGCTCGAGCACCTGCGCGCGGTGACGGTGCAGGTTCCCGCGCAGGAGCGGCTGGTCCTCGAGGGCCGCGAACCCCGCCAAGGTCCGGGCCAGGAGCACGCGATCCTCCTGCTCGAGGCGCGGGTCCTCCGCGAGCTCGAAGCAGAGCTGGAGGCCTTGGCTCGGCTCGGCGTCCCCCGCCTCCGCGGCGCGCAGCAGCTCGAAGGCCGCGCGCACCCGGGTCGCGAGCACGTGCTCCCGGCTGAGGGTCGCCCGCAGCTCCGCCGCGCGCTCCGCCGCGCCCGGCGCGTCGCCGGCGGCCTCGTACTCGGCAAGGGCCGCGCGCGGATCCTCGCGGGCCTCGGCGAGCTGCGCCAGGGCGAAGTGCAGCGCGGGTTGCGTGGCCTCGGGGCGCAGACCCTCGCGCAGCAGCGCCTCGGCGTCGTCGACGCGTCCTGCGCGCTGGAGCTCATAGGCCAGGCGCAACCGCGGCGCCTCGAGGGTCGGGTCGACCTCCAGCGCGTCGCGCAAGAGCTCGGCCCCCCGGGCGACGTCGCCGCCCGCGAGCAGCAAGGACCCCAGGGTCGCCAGGGCCTCGGCGCTGCGCTCGGCCTGGACCGCCGCCTCGGCCCAGCGCAGCGCCTCCGGCGAAGCGGCCTCGGCCAGGGCCCGCGTGACCTCGACCCGGGCGGCGGCGTCGGCGTCGACGAGGAGCCCGGGCAAGCGCGGCCGCGCCGCGCGGCCCAGGGTCTCCGCGGGCTCGGGGCTCTTGAGCGCGAGCTGCAGCGCCTCGCGGTCGCCCTCGAGGCAAGCCACGAGGTGCGCGGGGCTCGCGACCCCGAGGCGCACGAGCTCCTCGCGCAGGACGCGGTCCCGCGCCCAGCCCGCCTGCAGCCGCGCCCAGGAGAGGGTGGGCACCCCGGCCAGCGCCACGCGCACCTCGCTCTCGGGCACGCGGAACACGAGCACGTGCTCGGCCTCGGCCCACACCCGCGCCTCCGCCAGCCCGGAGCGCAGGTCGAGGGGACCGACCGCCAGGGGCTGGCGGAGCGCGAGCCCGACGACGCTCGGCGCCGGGCTCGCCGGGAGCAACACGGCGTCGGCACCCGCGCGCAGGCGCGGGAGCAGCGGCGCGACCCGCAGCCGCGCGCGCCGCTCGGCGGCCTCGCCCAGGCGACCGTTCCACAGCCCCCAGGGGTCGCCGGGCTCGGTCCAGGTCGCGGCGACGGCGGCGCTGGGTTCGCAGCCCTCGAGCTCGACCTCGGCCTCGGACAAGAGCGCCGCGGTGTAGCCCGTCCCCACGTCGGCCAGGAGCAGCCGCGGCCCCGGGGCGAGCCAGGCCGCGAGGGCCGCCGCGCAGGCGGGCGCGCGCAGGAGCTCGGGGAGGCCGTCCTTGCGCTGGGGCAGCGCCTCGCGCACCCGCCCCTCGCGCACCAGGAGCCGCAGGGGTCGGTCGCCGCCGAGGTCGATCACCTGCGCCCCGGCGTAGCCCCCCCGCGCGTCGCGCAGGCGCACGAGCCCGCTGCGCACGCCCTGCTCCAGCTCGGACCCGGGGCGCGCCGCGAGGGCCAGGCGCACCTGGAGCGGCGGGTCGAGGCGCGCGAAGGCGCCCTGCCCCAGGGCCGGGCCCAGGAGCAGGCCGGCGATCAGCCCCAGGGCCGGGGCGCGGCTGCGGGCGAGCCCTGGCCCCGCCGCGGCGGCGCCGAGGCCCGTGGCCCCAGCGAGGAGCAGGAGCGCGAGGCCCAGGGGCGGCGAGCCCCAGAGCAGGAGCGCGGCGCTCGCGACCCAGCCGCCGGCTTCGAGGGCCACACAGGTCTTCAGGCGGCGGGCGCCGTTCAGGCCGAGGAGCGCGGACCCCGCGAGGAGCGCCCCCCAGGCCCAGGGCCGCGGGGCGTCGAGGAGCACCAGCAGCCCGCCGGTCGCCGCGGCGGTCGCGGCCACCCGGGCGCAGGCGAGGGCCGCCAGGGCCTCCGCCGCCCCTGGCGTCGAGCGCGAACCGGCGGGCGCGGGCGCGGCGGCGATCCACCCCAGGGGCGCGAGCAGCAGCAGCCCGAGCGCGGCCCAGGGGCGGGTGTCGAGCACCACGACGTCGGCGGCCGCGAGCCCCCAGCGCAGGGCGGCGGCCCCGGCGCAGGCCACCGCCACGCCGGCCAGGCCCGGGCGCAGCGCGCCGTCCTCGCCGAGGGGGCCGCGGGCCCAGGCGCCGACGGCGGCGCTGGCGAGGATCGGCGCGGCGCTGGCGAGCCCCGGCGGCAGCCCCCACGGCAGCGCGCCCAGGGCCAGGAGCCCCAGCGCGCTGAGCCACAGCGCGCGCGGACCGGGCGTCCCCGCCGGCGGGAGCAGCGCGCCCAGGGCGAAGGCGAGGGCGGGTCCCGTCCAGCCCGCGGTCGCGTCGAGGGAGGCCGCGCGCTGCGCGACGAGCGCGGCCCCGCCGGCGGCGCAGCCCGCGGCGAGCGCGCGCCCGTTCACTGACCCGCGGGCAGGGGCAGGCCGAACTCGTCCCTGAGCACGGCGCGCAGCTCGTCGAAGTGCGCGACGGTGTAGGCCGCCTCGGTCTCGCCCTTGCGTTCGGCGTAGCGCCCGTCGCGCACCAGGCGCACGGTGATCATGCCCAGGGCGTTGGCGGGGTCTATGTCCCGCTCGGGCCGATCGCCGACGTACATGCAGTTCGCCGGCTTGAGGTTCAGGTCGCTGCAGGCCCGGCGATAGAGCTTGACGTTGGGCTTGTTGATCCCGATCTGCTCGCTGATGTAGATCGCGGCCGGGGTGAGGAAGGGCACGATCCCCAGGCGCAGGAGCTTCTCCGCCTGCTTGACCGTCAGCCCCGAGGTGATCACCCCGCGCACGAGCTCGAGGGGCGCCAGGTCGCGCAAGAGGTCGTAGGCGTCGGGGTAGGGCTTGAGCTCGCGGGCCTTGGTGTCGTGGTAGGCGATCACCGCCGCGGCCACGATCACCCCCGGGTTCACGCCCTTGTAGTGCCGCTTGGGGATCCGCAGCAGGAGCTGGTCGAAGTGGTGGTCGTAGTTCGAGGTGAACTCGCCGACCACCTCTTGCAGCTCGTCGAGCAGCTCCTGGGGGTCGAGGCGCAGGCCGACGCGGTGCATGGCCTCGCACGCGGCGAGCCGCGCGCGAGCGGCAAACTTCGAGGTGGAGAACAGCGTGTCGTCCACGTCGAAGAACACTGCGTCCAACTGCCGCTCGGCCACGGTCCACTCCCCTGGGCGTGGAGTATACGTGCTCCCGGATGCAGTCGGCAGGTCCCGGTCCCGGGGTCCGGGGGGGAAGTTTTTTACCTCCCGGCCTGCTCGCTACACTGACAGCGCAGGTGACCGACTCCGACCGCCGTCCCCCGACCCGAGGCTCGCGCCGCGACGAACGCCCGCCGGTGGACACCACTCGGCTGGGGACGGGCTGCCTGTGGGCCGCGCCGCTGTCCCTGATCCTGTGGGCGTTGATCCTGTGGGGGGCGCTGGCGATCTACCGCGGCTTCCAGCCCCCATAGGTCAGCGACGAGGCGCGGCGGCCGCGGGCTTGCGCGGGGTGAACAGCCACAGGGCCGCGCTCACGAGGACGTAGAGGGCGAGGAACGGGAACACGAGGGCGTCGACGATCAGCATGGGATCTCCTTCCACGAGGGAGATCGCACGTCGCGTGCCCGCGCCCTGAGCCGAGAACACAGGGCCTACGCCCGCAGGCTCGGTAAACGCTGCACTCCGGCGGGTAGTTCCTGCAGACCGCTAGCGGTTCAAGCCGTCGCGGAGGCCGCCCTTGGCGCCGTCGAAGCGGCCCGCCCGCTGGGCGACGAGGGCCTGGTAGTGCCGGGCGTCGCCGTGGGCCTTGGCGTTGGCGGCCTGCTGCATGGCCTGCACGTGGAGCCCGACCTGGCGGGTGCTGAGCTGGGGGAGGTCGTCGAAGTTCCGACCGAAGGCGCGCTTCAGCGCCCCGCGGCGGCCGAGGGCGTCGTCGAAGGAGCTCATGTCGACCAGGATCGCGTGGGTCCCGCTGATCACCCGGAGCTTGGCGCCGCGGGTCGAGGTCAGCTCGCCGCGGGCGTCGCGCCAGGCCCGGCGCAGGAGCGCGCCGAAGAGCGTGTGCTCCTCGCCCTCGGGGTTCTGCAGCAGGCGCACCGCCTCGCTCACCGCGAGCGGGAGCGTGGCGCCGCTGTCGGGGATCTGCAGCTCGAGCCGGCCGCGAGCCACCTGGGTGCCTTGGACGAGCACGCCGTCGGGGACGAGGAGGGTGGCGTGGACCTCGCTCACCGCCTCGACGTTGAAGCCGTCCCAGCGCACCTGCGCGGGGCGGATCCCGCCCTCGAGCAGCGCGCCGCCGGCCGCCTCGACCTGGCGCTTGAGCTGCTGCAGCCGGCGCCGCGCGTCCTGCTCGGCGCGGTCGCCGACCTCGCGCTCGTAGTCGCGGTCGTAGCCGACGCCCGGGTAGACGGTGCTCTGGTGCACGTAGGCCCCGCCGGTCTGGATCGTGCGGCGGGTGGTGATCGTGGTGCGGTTGCCGAAGCTCGTGCTGAACCCGGTGCTCACGGTCACGCCAGGGCGCACGACCCGGCGCGCGCCGAAGCCGACCGAGACGCCCGTCTGCACGTGGGGCCCGTGGAACCCGCGGCGCCCGAAGGTCGGGGCGGGGGCGGTCGCGAAGCCGCTGTCCCGGGTCTGGTAGACCACGGCGTCGGCGTGGACCAGGGCGGCGGCGCCCAGGAGGGCGGCGAAGGCGGTGACGAGGGTCCGGTTCATGGTGGAGCTCACTCTCTGCACTCTCCCCTGCTGTCCGCAGAGGGCGCGCCAACGCGTTCAGGAGACTTAGCGCGCCGCGGGTTTCAGTTGCGGACCGAGCCGCGAGATCTGGACGCAGCGCAGCCGGGAATACCCGACCGCCGGCCTTCGTTTGCAGCTATGGTGGAGACAGGAGTGGAAGTCATGCGCGCACGCTTCGTTACGGCGCTGGCCCTGCTGTGCGCCGGCCTCGCGGCCGGCGACGTCCAGGTGGAGTTTCGCCTCGAGCCCGCGAGCGCGGCGCCCGGCGAGCACGTCGAGCTGGTGGCCGAGGTGGAGGTCTCCCCCGGGGACCATATCTACGACTTCGAGACCCCCTTCGGCATGCCCACGAGCCTGACCCTGGAGCTCCCGGCCGGGCTGAGGCTCGCGGGGGACGCGACGGGGCCCGCCCCCGAGCGCGAGGAGATCCCCTCCGTGGGCGAGGTCGCGATCCACCGCGGGCGCTTCGCCTTCCGCCAGCCGCTGGTGGTGCAAGACGGCGCCGAGGGCGAGCTGACCGTCCAGGCGACCCTCACCTACCAGGTGTGCGACGACGCGAACACGGGCTGCACCCTGGGCGACGCCCAGGGCAGCGCGAGCCTGACCGTCGGACCCGCGGACTCGGACGGCGGCCCGCCCCTGTTCGGCGACGACCCCTTGGGCCTCGGCGGCGGCCTGGGCGCCGACCCCACCCAGGGCCCGACGGCGAAGGTCACGGTCACGGGGCCGGCGACGGTCCAGCCCGGGAGCGAGGTCCAGCTCGAGGTCACCGTGAAGGTGCCCGAGGGCTACTACACCTACGCCACCCAGGACTCCGGCGGGTTCGACACCCAGGTCCAGGTCGAGGGCCTGGCGGACGACCTGCGCCTGGGCGGGCTCCAGGACGCCGAAGAGCCCGAGGTGGTCGAGAAGGAGGGGGTCGGGACCCTGCGCGAGCGCCACGGCGCCGCGCGCTTCCTGCTCCCGCTGAAGGTCGGCCCCGAGGCCAGCGGCGCGCGCAGCGTGCGCGGGGTCGTGGTCTACATGCTCTGCGACGAGACCACCTGCACGACCCCTCGAGGCGCCCTTCGAGGTCAGCCTCCAGGTCGAGGGCGAGGTCGTGGACCCCACGGCGCTCCAGCCCGTGGAGATCGCGGGCGGGACCGCGGTGCGCACCGACGACCTCGAGCCCGACGCCGACAGCCTGTTCGGGCTGTTCTTCGGCGCGATCGGGCTCGGGTTGCTGATGCTCGTGCAGCCCTGCAACTACCCCATGATCCCGATCACGGTCTCGATCTTCTCCAAGGGCGAGAAGACCACCCGCGCGCGCTCGGTGCTCCGCGCCGGGACCTACGGCGTGGGGATCGTGGTCGGCTTCATGCTCGTGGCCGGGTTGGTGCAGGTCGTGTTCGGCGCCGAGGGCCAGGACGCCTTCGGCAAGCTCGCGGCGAACCCGTGGGTGAACATCGTGATCGGGGCCCTGTTCGTCTACTTCGCGTTCAGCTTCTTCGGCTACTACGAGCTCGGGCTCCCGGCCCCGCTGATGCGCCTGATGCAGCTCGGCAACGCCAAGACCGGCTCCGACGGCGCCGTGCCCACCTGGTCCCTGTTCCTCATGGGCTTCTTCTTCGTGCTCACGAGCTACACCTGCGGGGCGCCGGTGGTCCTCGCGCTGTTCAGCTCGGCGGCCGCCGCCCCGCACCCGCTCGCGATCCTGTTCGCGACCCTCGTGTTCGCGGTGACGGTGGCGCTCCCCTACTTCGTGCTCTCGCTGGTCCCCGGCGCGGTGCGCGCCCTGCCCAAGAGCGGCTCCTGGTTCAGCGTGCTCAAGGCGACCCTGGGCTTCCTCGAGCTGGGCTTCGCGCTCAAGTTCTTCCGCGGTGCGGAGGTCAACCTCTGGGACGGCGCGATCCTCAGCCGCGAGGTGATCTTCGGCTGCTGGGCCGGCCTGTGCGTCGTGGTCGCGGTCTACCTCGCGGGCTACCTCCCGGTGAAGTTCCCCCACGACCCGACGCTCCGCCCGCCGACGCCCAAGCGCCTGGGTTGGGCGGCCGTGTTCGTGGTCGGCGCGGTCTACTTCGGCGCGGGGGTGCTCGGGAACCGGCTGTGGGAGCCCCTCGAGACCTTCGTGCTCAGCGAGGGCGAGATCGAGGGCGGCCTCGAGTCCTTGACCGTCGAAGACCTGAAGGAGCAGGCCAAGCTCTCCCCCGAGCTCGCGCAGAAGGTGATCGCCGCGCGGGACGCGGGGCAAGCGCTCAAGACCGCGGCCGACCTCGAGGCCCTGGGCCTCGACCCCGAGGCCGCGGAGCGCGTGGTGGGGCTCACCCAGCGCAAGATCCGCTGGGGGACGCTGACCTACACCCTCGCCCACGAGAGCTACGCCGAGGCGCTGAAGACGGCGAAGGAGGGCGACACCCGCGCGTTCGTGGTGTTCACCGGGCACAACTGCGTGAACTGCCAGCTCATGGAGAACACGATCCTGCCCCTGCCCGAGGTCGAGGCCAAGCTCGAGGCGCTGCCTCGGGTGGCGCTGTTCATCGATCGCCCGGCGACCCCGAGGAGACCCAGAGCCGCAAGCTCCTCGTCGAGCAGTTCAAGACCGCGACGATCCCTGCCTTCTACGTGCTCGACGGCGAGGGGAACGTGCTCGCCGAGCAGATCGGCGGCAGCTCGGCGGAGGACTTCCTGAAGTTCCTCGAGCGCGGGGGCCTGTAGCGCGCGCAGGACCGTAGCCGGGCGCGTTCCCCACCCCGTGATTGACCCGACTCGCGGGTGGGGGACAATCCCCGCAGAAACGGGGTCTCCATGGCGATCGACAGCGAAACCGTGCTCACCGCGCTGCAGCAGGTGCCGGCTCCCGGCACCGACGAGGACATCGTCGCTGCGGGCTACGTACGCGACCTCGACGCGCGCCCGGACGGGATCCGCTTCCGGCTCGAGCTGCCCGGCCCCCTGACCCCGGCGCGCATGGCCCTGGCGGAGAAGATCGAGGCCGCGCTCAGCCCCCTGGGAACCTCGGTCGAGCTGAGCGTCGACCCCAAGATCCCCGCCAGCTACGTGGGCGGCGACGGCGCCCTCGCGCCGGGGGTCAAGAACTTCATCGCCGTGGGCAGCGGCAAGGGCGGCGTGGGCAAGTCGACCGTCTCCGCCAACCTCGCCGCGGGCCTGGCCAAGGCCGGCGCCCGGGTCGGCCTGCTCGACGCCGACGTCTACGGCCCCTCGGTCCCGCTCCTGTTCGGCGTGCCCCGCCGGGCCTTCGTCGAGGAGATGCAGCTCCGCGCCGACCAGTGCCAGCCCGGGGAGACCCCGGAGCTGCGCCCCTACCTCAAGCACGGCGTCTACACCATGTCGCTGGGCTACCTGGTCGACCCGGACCAGGCCGCGATCTGGCGCGGCCCCATGGTCCACGGCGCGCTGCAGCAGCTCCTGCGCGACGTGAAGTGGGGGGAGCTCGACTACCTCGTGATCGACATGCCCCCCGGGACCGGCGACGCCCAGCTCACCCTGACCCAGGTGATCCAGCTCGCTGGCGCCGTCGTGGTGTGCACGCCCCAGCCCGTGGCGATCGCCGACGCGCGCAAGGCGAAGCAAATGTTCGAGAAGACCCGCACCAAAGTGCTGGGGGTCGTCGAGAACATGACCGGCCCGGTCTTCGGCGAGGGCGGAGCCCGCGACGAGGCCGAGGAGTGGGGGGTCCCCTTCCTGGGCGGCCTGCCCCTGACCGCAGACGTGCGCGTGAGCGGCGACCAGGGGATCCCGGTCCTCGCCCAGGACGAGCCCACCGGCGAGCTGGCGGACGCGCTGTGGGGCGTCGTCGACCGCCTGACCGCCGGCCTCGCCAAGGAAGCCCGCGCCCGCCCGCGCTCGCTCCCCGTCAGCCGGAGCTGATCTCCCTCTTCTCCCCCTCTCCACGCGGCAGTCGAAGCGGGAGCCCGTGGGCGGAGCGGATCGCGTCCACCGAGCGGAGCGAGTCGCGATCCCTGCGCCGTACGCGCGCCGTCTTGGCTGCATGCGGTCGTCTCTGCGCGTCCTCTGCGGTCTCGGCGCCTCTGCGGTTCCTGCCTTCCTGCCTTCCTGCCTTCCTGCCTTCCTGACTTCCTGCCTTCCTGACTTCCTGCCTTCCTGCCTGCCTGCCTTCCTGCCTTCCTGCCTTCCTGCCTTCCTGCCTTCCTGCCTTCCTGCCTTCCTGCCTTCCTGCCTTCCTGCCTTCCTGCCTTCCTGCCTTCCTGCCTTCCGCCTTCCCACCCCGCCACCCGCTTGGGGTGTCTCGGGTCCGGATCGTCGTATATGCTCGGCGGCTGACCGCTAAGCGCTGAGCCGTCCGTGCGTTACCGCGGGCGGCTGGCGAGGGAGCAGGACGCGTGGCCGACCCCACCAAAGAAGAGCTCTTGTTCGGCAGGATCGCGCTGCACAACAAGCTGATCAACCAGGACCAGTACGCCCAGGCCCTGTCGCAGCGCTCGAGCAACGGGGGGAAGCCCGACTTCGGGCGCGTGCTGCGCGAGCTCGGCGCGGTCGACGACCGGCAGTACAAGACGATCCGCCGCGCGCAGGAGAAGGCGCTCCTGGGCAAGGGCTTCAACGCCGAGGAGGCCAAGTTCGTCGCCCGCGGGCTGAACCGCGACGGGAGCTCGCCGGCGGACGAGGCGCCCCGGGCCGAGGAGCCCGCGGAGGTCGAGTTCGAGGAGGTCGAGGAGGACGACGACCCGACGCCTGCGTCCGTGCCCGCGGAGGCCAAGGGGCCGCTCAAGTTCAAGCGCCCGGTCGACCCCAAGGCCGCCAAGGTCATGCAGCAGCTGTTCCAGAAGGCGCGCGACTCGGGGGCCAGCGACTTGCACATGAGCTGCGGCGCCAAGCCGTGGCTGCGGCTCCACGGCGGCGTGCACTTCGTGAACATGCCCGAGATCACCCCCGAGACCGGGCAGCTCTACGCCGCGGCCTTCGTGAGCGACCACGACTGGGACCAGTTCATGCGGACCAAGGACTGGGACGGCTCGGTCGCGATCCCGGGGCTCGGTCGCTACCGCGCCAACCTGCTGTTCAACCGCACCGGCGTCTCGGCGGTCTACCGCGTGGTCAAGACCGAGATCCCGACCTTCGAGGAGCTGGGGCTGCCCGAGGTATTGGCCAAGCTCACGACCTTCCCCCAGGGCCTGGTGCTGGTCACCGGCGCCACCGGCTCGGGCAAGTCGTCGACGCTCGCGGCCATGATCGAGATGATCAACCAGAGCCGTAAGGACCACATCATTACGATGGAGGATCCGATCGAGTTCCTGTTCAAGGGCGCTCAGTGCAACATCACCCAGCGCGAAGTGCACAAGCACACCCGCTCCTGGTCGAACGCGCTGCGCGCGTCGCTGCGCGAGGACCCCGACGTGATCATGGTCGGCGAAATGCGCGACCTGGAGACGATCTCCATGGCGATCACCGCCGCGGAGACGGGCCACCTCGTGTTCGGCACCCTGCACACCTCGAGCGCGACCCGGACCATCGACCGCCTGCTCGACGTGTATCCCCCGGCGGAGCAGCCGCAGATCCGGGCCATGGTCTCGGAGTCCTTGCGCGGCGTGGTCTCGCAGATCCTCCTGCCCAAGAAGGACGGGAAGGGCCGCGTGGCCGCGCTGGAGATCCTGTTCTGGACCCCGGCGGTGGCGAACCTGATCCGCGAGGGCTCGACCTACAAGCTGATCTCGGTGCTCCAGACCGGGAAGAAGCAGGGCATGTGCCTCATGGACGACTCGATCATGACGCACCTCAAGGCGGGGACGATCACCAAGGAGGTCGCGCGCATGGCCGCGGCCAACCCCAAGCTGTTCCAGTAGAGGAGCCGGCGAAATGAGCACCCTCGGCGAGTTCATGACCCGCGACCCGTTCACCCTCAAGCTCGGGTCGACCCTGCTCGACGCGCTGACCTTCATGCGCGACAAGAGCGTGCGGCACATTCCCGTGCTCGACGACGAGGGCAAGCTCGCAGGGGTCGTCACCGACCGCGACGTGAAGCGCGCCACGCCCACCGCGCTCCTGCGCCAGCGCGACGAGTGGGAGCGCGTGGTGAACCACACGCCCCTGGGCAAGGTCATGAGCCGCGAGCCGATCACCGGCCGCGAGCACACCCCGATCAAGGAGGTGTTCCTGACCTTCGTGCAGGAGAAGATCGGCTGCATGCCGGTCGTCGACGACGCGGGCGCGCTGGTCGGGATCTGCACCAGCCAGGACCTGTTCCGCGCCGCGCTGCAGCTCATTCCCTAGCCGCCCGACGCCCCTCGATCGTCCGGCGTTGCTGCGCAACTCCTGACGACTGCGTCGCGCGTCGCTCCTCGCGCCTCGCCGGAGCGGAGTTCAACGGGCTGCGAAGCGTCCGCCTGGCGCGCCCCCCGGCCGGACTCCCTCTCCCCAGCACCGTGCTGCGGGCGATCCCGTCCGCGTTCGGCTCCTGCGCCAGCGCGGACGGCCCGGGAGCGTCACCGCCGAGGGTTACGCCGCCGGCGACGGCGCGGGCCCGTCGCCGGCGAGGTTCGGAGCGGCCGCGGACGGGCGCGGAGCGTCCGCTCTGCGCTCCCCGCACCCCCACGACGGAGGGGGCCGCTGTGTGAACGGGTGTGCCAACCCCGGACCGGGAGGACCCCATGACCGCGCCCGTCGACGACTTCGTGCCGCTGCTGCGCCTCTCCACCGCGCGGCGGCTGTCCGCGCTGCGCGACGTGCGCGACCGGCTGGCGGTCGCGGGCCTCGAGGCCCTGCGCGCCGAGGCCGCGCGCGCGATCGAGGCCGACGAGGCCACCTCCGAGCTGGAGCTCGAGTGGACCCCGGCCCGGCGCACTCAGCACCGGCCCGGGGCCCGGCCCCTGGCCGCGGAGCTGACCCGCGCGCTCTCGGCGCTGGCCCGGGTCCTGGGCAGCGTCCGCGAGGCCTTCGGCGACTCGCCCCGAGGCCGGCGGGCGGCCTGGGTCGAGCGCCGGCTGCTCCCGAGGGGGGTGGGCCCGCTCCTGCGTCAGCCCTACCGGGAGCGAGCGGAGGACGTGCAGCACTGCCTGCGACGACTCGACGACGACCCCGAGCTGCGCGCGGCGGTGGCGGAGCTGGGCCTGACCCCGCTCACCGACCGCCTCGCGCGGGCGCTCGCGGACTTCGCCCGGACCCTCGAGCCGCCACAGGACGGGCTCCCCTTCGCCCGGGTCGCCGCGGCCCGCGAGGCCGGGCAGCGAACCCTGCGCCGGCTGGTGCTCTCGCTCCTCGTGGAGGAGGCCCAGTGCGAGGACGCGGCGCAGGCCGAGGCGCTGCGCCAGGCGTGGGGCGCCGTGCAGGCGCAGAAGGCCGCGGCGGCGAGGCTGCGCAAGCGGCGCCGCGCGCGGAGCGCCAGCCGCGCGGCGCGCTGAGCAGCCCGCGCCGGCGCCGCCCGCGGAGGCCCACGACGCCGCGCGCCCCGCGGAGGTCGCCCCGGCGGCGCGGCGCGCCCCCGCGGCCAGGGCGGCCGCGCCCCCGCGGCGCGACGCGGGTCGCGCTGGCCCGCGAGGTCGGAGCCTGGAGGCGAGCGCTCCCCGGCGCGAGGCCGGCCTCGCTCGGCCTGAGCGGCCCGTTGGCCGAATCCTGGCGGAAATCTCTGGCGCCGGCTGCCGGCGCATGGAATCCTCGCGGTCGAGCGGAGGTTCTCCATGAGCGTGCTGGATCGGATCGCGAGCAAGAAGCGGCGCAACGTGGCCTACGTGGCCGGCGGCATGACCGGGCTCCTGGCCGGGAGCAAGCTCGGGGCCCTGGCCCTGTTCGGCAAGGGCCTGTGGGGCCTGGAGCAGGTGTGGCGCGAGGACCGCGGGTTCTGCGGGACCTGGAGCGAGCGCTGGCAGGAGGCCGCCGGCTTCTACCAGCGCACGCACCAGAACCCGATCAACCGCGCGCTGCACATTGCCGGGATCCCGCTGATCGCCGGCGGCGCGGCGGGCATGCTCGCCTTCCCCCGCTTCCGCCCGCTGTGGGCGCTCTCGGCCTCGAGCTACAGCGCGGGCTGGGTCCTGAACCTCGTGGGGCACGCGGTGTTCGAGAAGAACGCGCCGGCCTTCGCCGACGACCCGCTCTCGTTCTTCGTGGGCCCGGTGTGGGACCTGCAGCAGCTCAGCGGGCGCCAGACCCCGAGCGCGGTCACGAGCTCGACCGAGACCGTGACCCACGCCGCCGGCGTCCCCGTCCAGACCGCCTGACAGCCCGGTCTTCGGGGGCCGGCTTCGCCTCGCAACTCCTGGCGACTACGTTGCTCGTCACCCACCGGATGCAGACGGAACAGTGAGTCTGTGTCGCGGATCGCATGCGTGCTGTGTCGCGGCGAGGGAGGGCGGGTAGATGCTCTTGAACCGCCGAGGCGCCGAGAGCGCAAAGGGTACGCAGAGGCTCCGCGCGCGCCAGGGCGCACCCCCGGAGGAAGGAGTCATGGGTGCTCCGCTCCGGGGAGAGCGTCCGGCAGAGCCCGCTGAATCTTGGGCCCTTGGCCTTGGCGGCGGGGCGTTGGCTTCAGCCGAGCCCGCGCCACGTCCTCGATCCAGCGCCCTCTGCGTACCCTTTGCGTTCTCGGCGCCTCGGCGGTGAATCAGCTTCGACCCGCCTCCGCTCTGCTGAGGCCCTGACGTCGCGGTTGGCTATGATCGGGGCGTGAGCGACCCCGCCCCCGAGCTCCCCGCCGAGACCTCCCCCGAGCCCGAGCTCCCCGCCGAGGACGCGGACCTCCCCGTCGTCGCGCGGCTGGTGATCGAGGTGCGCTCCGACGGCACGCGCACCGTGGCGCGGGGCGGGCTCGAAGACCTCCAGGGCGGGCAGCGGGTGAGCCTCGAGGCCAAGGGCGGCTCGCCCCTCGAGCTCTCGGCGCAGCTCGCCAAGGGGCTCATGACCAGCCCGCTGTGGCTCGGGCTGCAGACCGTGGGCGGGCTGCGGGCCAAGCTCAAGGAGTCCGTGCGCAAGCGGCTCCCCTTCCGGCGCGGGCGTTGAACGCCCCCGGCTGGCTGCTGCTCGCGCCGCTGGCCTGGGCGATCCTGTGGCTGCTCGAGCGCTGGCGGCGTCGCCCGCTGCGGGTCGTGGTCGCGGACCTGAGCCTGTTCCCGGAGACCGCGGGGACCTCCGCCGCGCCCCGCGCCTCGCGCCGCCCCAGCCGCGCGTTCTGGTGGCGGGTCGCGGCCTGCGGCGCGCTGGCCCTCGCCGCGGCGGGCCCGCGCTCGACCCAGCGCGGGCGTCTCGACGTGGACCTGGTGTGCGACCGGGGGCTCGAGAGCGGGTTCGTGGTCGACGGGCAGCGGGTGCTCGACTGGGAGCGGGCGCAGCTCGAGCGCGTGCTCGCGCGGCTCGAGCCCCGGGACCGCGTGCACCTGAGCCTGGTCCCCGACCGCGGCGGGGTCCCGCCCCTGAGCCCGGCCGACGCGGCGCGGGTCCTGGCCCAGGCCACCCCCGCCGCCGCCGCGGGGGACGTGCGCCGCGCCGCGCAGGCGCTGCCGGGGCAGCGCCCGGCCTTCGTGGCCTCGCCGGCGCCCTTGGAGCTCGAGGGCCTCGCCCAGGCGCGCTGGACCGCGCGCGGGCCCAACCGCGGGGTCGTGGCCCTGGGCCTCGACACCGACGGGGTCGAGGTGGCCCTCGCCAGCGACGGCCTGCCCAGCCCCTGCGCCGTCGAGCTGCGGGTCAGCGGGGACGGCGGCGAGGCGACCCGCACCACGCCCTCGAGCTCCCCGCGCGCGGCACCGCCCGCGGCGGCTGGCCGCGCAGCGCGTGGCCCGAGGGCCTCGTCCCGAGCGGCTCGAGGCCCGGTTGCTCGAGCCCGACGCCCTGGCCACCGACGACCGCGGGGTGGCGCTGCGCGCGCCGCGGGCGCGGGTAGGCCTGGCCTGCGACCCCGGCCCGGCGGTCGAGCGCGCGCTCCGGGCCGTGCCGGGGACCGAGGTCGCGCGGGCCGACCCCGCACACCGAGGCCGCACGACCTGCTCGTGGTCGACCGGCTGTCGAGCGACGCCCCGCTTCCGCCCACGGCGGTGGTCGTCGTGCCAACCGCGAGGCGAGGCCCTTGCCCGCGACCCTCGTGCGCGCGGCCCTCGACCCCGAGGGCGCGTTCCCGCACCGTCGACGCCGTGTTCGCCGCGCCGTTCCGGGTGGTCGCGCGCAGCCCGCTCCCGGCCCTCGAGGGGGCGCACCCCCTGATCCAGACCGCCGCGGGCGAGCCGCTGGTCCTGGTCAAGGGCCGCGGGCGCGCGCTCTTGGGGGCGCGCGGGGTCCCGCCGCGGCGGGAGGCCACGAGCTGGGTCGACGCCCGGGCCTTCCCCTTCTTCTGGGCCGAGCTCGTGGCCCTGGCCAGCGAGGCCCGGGGTCAGCTCCAGGCGGTCCCGGCCGGGACCCGGGTCGACGGCGCGCCGGCCCTGGACGTGGGGACGTTCCCCCCAGGCGAGCCCCGGGTGGGGACGGTGGCCGCGCTGGTCCCCTTGCGCGAGGCGGCGCCGCCCGCGCCCTTCGCCGAGGCGGACCTCGCGGGGCTCGAGGCGGCGCGCCCCCGGGTCGCGCGCTCCTGGGGCTGGGCGGCGTTCCTGCTCGCGGCGGTCTGCGGCGCGCTGGGGCTGCGGGCGGAGCCCGACCCGACCCGCGCGCCCGAGTGAATTTCCCGCTCGCGGCGCCCCGGCTCCCTTAGAATCCCGCTCGGTTGCCAGTCGACCGTTCAAAGGAACGCCCCGTGGTTCGTCCTCCCCGCCGCCCCCGCCGCGCGCGCCGCGTCGCCTCCCCCGAGGTGAGCGGCGGCGGTGTGAGCTACCCCTTCGTCGCGATCGTGGGGCGCCCCAACGTGGGCAAGTCGACGCTGTTCAACCGCCTCGTCGGGCAACGCCTGGCGATCACCGAGGACACCGCGGGCACGACCCGCGACCGGGTGGCCTACCTCCTGAGCCTGCCCAACGGGCGCAAGATCGAGCTCTGCGACATGGGCGGGATCGGCGGCACCGGCGACCCTCACGACAAGGAGGTCAACCGCCAGATCGACCTCGCCATGGAGTACGCCGACGCGGTGCTGCTCGTGGTCGACACCCGGGACGGGCTGCACGCCGTCGACGAGTCGATCGCGCGCCGGATCCAGAAGCTCGGGCTCCCGGTGGTGGTCGTGGCCAACAAGGCCGAGACCCAGGCCCTGGAGCTGGCCTCGAACGAGTTCTACGCCTTCGGCTTCCCCACGGAGGTCGTGGTGACCTCGGCCCGCGAGGGCACCGGGATCAAGGACGTGCTCGACCGCCTGGCCGAGGCCTTCCCGCCGCTGCCCGAGGGCGAGCCCGAGGTCGAGGGCGAGGACGAGGACCTGCTGCGCCTGGCGATCGTGGGGCGGCGCAACGTGGGCAAGTCGACCTACGTGAACGCGCTGTTCGGCTCGCAGCGGGTGATCGCCTCGGAGCAGGCGGGCACGACCCGCGACGCGGTCGACGTGCGGGTCGAGGTCGGCGGACGGCCGGTGGTCCTGATCGACACCGCGGGGCTGCGCAAGCGCGGCAAGGCCGACGACCATATCGAGATCATTGCCCACGGCCGCGCCCAGGAGGCGCTCCGGCGCTGCGACGTGGCGCTGTTCCTCCTCGACTGCGTGGACGACGTGGTCCAGGTCGACAAGAAGATCATGGGGCTCCTGCAGCAGGAGCACAAAGCCTGCGTGCTCGTGGCCAACAAGTGGGACCTGGTCGAGGAGCGCATGACCCCCGAGGCCTACGCGGACTACCTCAGCGACCAGCTCCCCGGCCTGCGCTTCGCGCCGCTGGTGTGTATCTCCGCGCTGCAGGGCACCCGCGAGACCACCCCGATCCAGCTCGCGTTCCAGCTCCACGCCCAGTCCATGGAGCGTGTGGGCACCGGGCAGCTCAACCGGATCCTGGCGAGCGCGATCGAGCGCCGGCGCCCGCGGGCGTTCCGCGGGCGGCTGGGCAAGATCTACTTCGCGACCCAGATCGACACCAACCCGGTGACCCTGCTCCTGTTCTGCAACGACCCCAAGCTCTTCGACCAGGGCTACCGGCGCTACCTCGCGGGGCAGCTCCGCGAGCACACGCCCTGGCGTGAGATCCCGATCCGGCTGGCGTTCCGCCCGCGGGACAGCGCCAAGAAGCGCGGGGGCGAGGTCGGGCGCCAGCTCCAGGGCCTGGAGGCGCTGGCGGATCAGCCGCGCTGGATCGAGCAGTCGGCGCCCCAGCTCGACGTGCTCGCCGACGCGATCGAGGAGCACGAGGACGCCCGGCGCCTGTTCGAGGACCTGTTCGACGAGGGCGTCGAGGACGACGTGCCCAGCGAGGGCTGGGACCTCGACCTCGACGAGGGCGACGCCGTCGACGCGGACAGCCTGTGAACGCCACGCGCGTCCTCGGGATCGACCCGGGGCTGCGCGTGTGCGGGTGGGGTGTGATCGAGCTGCACGACGACGCCCCGCGCTACCTCGACTCGGGGACCCTGCGCCCGGACCCCGACGCCCCGATCGTGGCGCGCTTGAGCGTGCTCCAGCTCGGGATCCGCGCGGTCCTCGACCGCTTCCAGCCCGCGGCGGTGGCGATCGAGGAGGCCTTCGCCGGGCGCAACGTGCGCAGCGCCCTGCGCCTGGGCGAGGCCCGCGCGGCCTGCATGCTCGCCGCCGCGGGGGACGGGCTCCCCGTGCACGAGATCCCGCCGGCGTTGGTCAAGAAGGCGATCGCCGGCCACGGCCGGGCGAGCAAGGACGGCGTGCGCGACGCGGTGCTGCGCGCGCTCACCGTCCCCGAGCTCCCGAGCTACGACGCCGCCGACGCGTTGGCCCTCGCGCTCTGCGCCCTGCGCCGCATGGAGCACCCGCTGCCCCTCGCGGCCCAGCGCCCCATGGGCCGGCGCAAGCGCAGCAAGCGCTGGACGGCCCGCGACGTGGCAGGGTTCCTCGACGGCCAGGCGTAAACGCCACCGACGCCGGGCATGCCCTCGGGGGTGGGTCGACCGATCCCGTGAGGGCTGTGGGGGGTCTCGGGGTGGTCGACCCCATCCGGGGGCGTTCCGGCGTTCCTCGGGCGGGGGTAAACGGTTTATCCCCGCCCGCGGACGTCGGGCAGCGTCCGCAGGGAAAGGGCTCTGACCGTGTCGAGTGGGAGAGGGAGAGATTTAACCACCGAGCTCCGCTGGGACACGCCGGTGTCGCACTCCGCGGGCAAGAGACACCGAAGACACCGAGTCCCGCTGAGACAGGCCGTCGCTCGCCTCCGAGAGCAAGAGACACCGAGCTCCGCGCCTGGGCTCCCGTACCGAGCAACGAGCACCCTGATCCTCTGAGTCCTCGGCCGGTACGTCGGCGCGCAGGGTCCACGCGGAGCTCGGTGTCTCTTGCCATGGAGCGTCGCGAAGGGAGCGACCGAGCGGAGCTCGGTGCCTTCGGTGGTTCTTGGTCGCGCGTCCGCAGGACGGTTCCCCAGCAGCGGAGCTCGGTGGTTCAATCCATGGTCGCCGGTGCGGTCCCTCAGCAGCGGAGCTCCGCGGGCACGCTCGCTCGGCGGCGAGCCTGGGAGAGGAACACGGAAGACACGGCAGTCCCTGGTCTGGAGACACACCAGACACGGAAGCTCCGCGACGGGGAGGCCGCCGGCTGCGCCCCTACCCCTGTGAGGGCACACGCGGCGGATTAGAGAGGCACAGCCGATTCGAGCCTCCCGTGCCGAACACCTATGGGCTTGTCCCCGCCCGGCTGCGTCCCTCTACCCTTCGGAGGGGAGGGCCTATCCGCAGCGCCTGCTCGGAGCTCCGCCGCCACCAAGGGCTCGAGGGACGCACAGACCCGGGCGGGGGCAAGCCCCGCCCCTACGCTGTAGAGGGGCGTCGCCGGCCCGGCGGAGCCTTGGCGCTCCTTGGCGGTCTTGGCGGTTAACGAACGGCGCGCCAGCCACCCAGCGCCGAGCTTCAGCCCTGGGTGACGGGCTCGCTCTCGTCGGGCTCGACGGCGACGGTGTCGTCGGCGAGCAGCGCCTCGGTGACGTGCTCCTCGAGCTCCTGCACGAGCTCGACCGGCGAGCGCGCCTCGATGAAGTCCTTGAACGCGACGACGTCCTGGGTCAGGTCGCCGAGCTCCACGTCGCGGTAGCTGGCGTGGTTCGCGCAGAACTCGAGGGCGCGCTCGAGGGCGCCCAGCGCCTCCTTCTTGAACCCGCGGCAGGCGAAGCTGCGCGCGGCCCAGTAGAAGGCCTCGCCGGGTCCGCGCTCGTAGACCGCCCAGGCGTGGCCCGAGACCCCGTCGGGGTAGGCGTCGCGCACGGTCGTGTCCCCGAACAGGACCAGCGAGCGCAGGTAGACGGGGTCGGTGCGTCGCGCGCGGAGCTGGATCTCGAGGGCGCGCTGGGCCTTCTTGAACAGCTCGTGGATCGCGTTCACGCGCCGAGGGAAGTCCTCGTGGACCTCGTCCAGCAGGCTCTCATACTCCGCCAGCGCGTTCTCGCGGCGGTACTCCTCGGCGAAGGTCGAGACCTTGTACTGCTCTTCGCGGAGGATCGAGAGCTCGTGGAAGATCTCGGAGATGTAGCGGTCGAACTTGGTGGTGCGCCCCTCGCTGCGGAACAGCCGGTGCGAAATGTCCTTGGCCCGGAACAGCGCGCCGTTGCGCAGGCCGACCAGGCGGTCGAAGTCGAGGAGCTTCGAGACCTCGGTCGCGTCCAGGCGGAGCTGGTAGCGGTCGACCGCCTGCTCCTCGGCGTGGGCGAGCACCTGGGTCTCGTAGAGGATGTAGATCTGCCGGTACTCCCGCATGGCCTCGAAGAAGGTCTCGGTGAGGTCCCAGGCAGTGGCCGAGAAGACGCGCCGCTTCACGACCCGCTCTTGAGCTCGGCGAACTTGGCCTGCAGCGGCGCGGGGCACGCGCTCAGCCGCGGCTGGAGCTGGGCCAACGCGTCCCGGGCGGCGGCCGGGTCCTGGACCATGCCCTCCTTGAGCGCGTCGTAGAGCAGCCCCCAGCGCGCCTCGGCCTCCTGGGCCGCGACGTCGGCGGGGAACGCGGCGTCGAAGGCGCTCGAGAGCACGCTCACCGTGCGCAGGGGCTGGCCGAGCTGGATCAGCGCGCGCAGGTCGAGGTCCGCCAGGTCGCGGCGCGCCGCGAGCCGCGCCCGGGAGCGCGCCTCGAGCAGCTCGGCGTAGATCGCGCGGCCCTCGGGCTGCTGGGGGGCGTCGGCGATCGCGGGGAGGGTCTCGAGGTAGGGCAGCGCGCGGGCCAGCCGCGCCGGGCCGAGCTCCTTCAGGATCCGCAGCCGGTGGCGCAACTGCGGGTCGCGCTCGGCGGAGGAGAGCGCCACCAGGCACTCCTGGACCTTGCGCCGGATCTTCTCCTCGGGGTGGTCGAGGTGCAGGACCAGGGTCCCGATCGCGGCCTCGGCCTGGGCGGGGAAGCGCAGGGCCTGCTCGCCGATCGAGGCCAGGAGCGCCTTCTGCACGCGGGCCTGGGGCTCCTCGGGCAGCCGGGCCTGGAGGCGCGGGAGCACCTCGGGGGCGGGCAGGCTCCCGAGCGAGGTCGCGGCGTAGAGCCGCACGTTGGCCTCGTCGGTGCCGAAGGCCAGGTTCTCGAGCAGGGCCACGACCTCGGCGGTGTCGCCGGCGGTGTAGTTGAGCTTGCCCAGGGCCTCGGCCACGTCCTTGAGCAGCGCGGTCGCGTCCTCTTGCCCCTGGATCCCGCGGGCGAAGCGCACCAGGCTGCGCGCCACGCGGCCCGAGGGGTTCTCGCCGATCTGGCCCAGGGAGAAGATCGCGCCCTGGAGCAGCTCGACCGGGTTCTCGAGGTCGTTGAGCAGGGCCAGGAGCGGGTCGATCCCGCCGCTGGCGCCGAGGGTCCCCAGCGCGCGGATCGCGGCCACCCGCAGCCGCGGGTGCCGCTCGCGGGCGAGGAAGGGCACGAGCACCTCGAGCAGCGCCGGGTCGCGGGTGCGCCCCAGGGCCGAGATCGCGAGCACGCTGTCCTGCAGGCCGCCGGTGGTCACCAGGTCGCGCAGGAGCGCGACCGCGTTCTTCTCGCCGGCCTCCGCCAGGTCGCCCAGGCGCTCGATCGCCGCGCGGCGCACGCCGGGGACGGTGCTCCCCGAGAGCGTGTCCTGCAGCGCCTTGGTCAGCGCGGTGGGGTCGTCGCCGGTGGCGCGGATCAGGCGCTCGAAGAGCTGCGCCGCCTCCTGCTCGTAGCGCTCGAGGCGCTGGCTCATGCTCGCGGCCTTCTCGCGGCGCCACATGCTCAACGAGCCGCCGCAGCGCTTGCGCACGTCGGCGTACCACTGCCGCGCGGCCTGGGCGCTGTCGAAGGTCTGGAACGTGATCTTGTTGAGCGCCTCCCAGATCGCCGCGGTCAGCGCCGGGTCCTGGCTCGCGGGGCGCGACTCGAGCGCGCTCACGAGCACGCCCGCGCTCTCGATCTCGTTGCGCAGGCGCTCGACCACGTCGATCAGGGCCTCGGCCCGCTTGTGCTCGGCGCTGCCCGGGCGCGCGGACAGGCACTGCCGGAGCTGCACCGAGAGGAAGCGGAACAGCCGCCCGTCCTGATCCTCCAGCGCGACGAGGGTGTCGGCGGCCTGGGTCGCGACGTTGGGCGAGGGGTCGATCAGGGCCTCGGCGGCGAGCTCGAAGGCGGCCTCGGGCCGCTGCAGCCCGGCGTGGCTCAGCGCGCGCAGCACGCACAGCCGCGCCTCGCGCTGGTTCTCCTTGTGGGACTCGAGGGTGCGTCGCAGGAAGTCGTCGTATTCGGGGATCGCGACCGAGAACAGCTCAGCGGCCGCGCGCTCGCCGAGCGGACCGCACTCGGTCAGAACCTGCTCGCGGAGCTGCCGGAACGCGTCCTGGTCCGCCGCCACCCAGGCGGGGGTCACCAGCACTAACCACCCCAGGAGGACCCAACGCACCTATAACCTGCCTTGATAAGGAATCTTACACCCTGCCAACAGGCCGTGCAAATCGGGAGGAGGGGGTGAGCGCCGTAAGGACTTGCACACCATGACACCTCCCCCTCCGAGCGATTTCTAACGCCGCCTCAGGCGGCGCGGCAGCGGATGCTGCCGCAGGAATGCGCCGCGTTGAGGGCTTTGCGTCAACCTACAGCAGTGGGACGGGCGGGCGGCGGGGGATTCGCCGGGGAACGTCGTGGGCTCAGCGGTGACGCTCCTCGACCTCCGCCAAGGCGGGGCCGGGTCGTCACCCGCGCCGTTCCACCTCCGGCGTGGACGTCCCGGGTCCTCGACGCTTGCTTTCGACGAACGCCTCACCGGTTCCTGGGACCTCCGCATCGCGTTCGACCCACGCCTCGCGCGTCCCGGGACCTCCACGCTCGCGATCGACCCACGCTACTCGGACGTCCCTGGGACCTCCGCCAGGCCGTTCGACCTCCGGCTCACCGGTCCCATGGACCTCCGCGGCGCCGTTCGAGCTCCGGCTCACCGGTCCCATCGGCCTGCGTACGCCAACCGCCGAGGGGACGTCGGCTACGCGCGTCGACCGAAATTGGTGCCAACACAGCAACTCGCCAGGCCTTACGGCCCCGGCGCCCGTCAAACCTCCGTGCGCGTCGGGACGTCCCCATTGAGCGACGAAGGAAGGTGCGCCGTGAAGTCCGCGAGCGCGTTCGCGCGGATCTACCGCTTCACGCCAGCCCGGATTCAGTTCGCGCTGGACAGCATGGAGCTCGAGCTGGCCCAGGCGGGCCCCGGCCTGGAGTCGGTGCGCGCGCACCAGCGCCCGGCCGCCCCGCAGGCGGGGGTGGTGCTGGAGCTCGCGGCGCGCTGGCCGGGCAACCGCGGCGACGTGATCTACGGCGGCGAGGCGCGGCGCCTCGACGCCGAGCTCGACCGCGTGCTCGGCGCCCTGGACGCGTCCTTCGCGCTCAGCGTGCGCGCCTACGGCGCGGGGTCCCCCGAGGGGCTCGCCGCCGCCGAGGCCAGCGAGCGCCTGTTCCCCCACGGGGTGGCCCACGTGATCCGCCTGCCCTACGCCGAGGCGGCCATGCAGGTCACCCGGCTCCTGGCCGACGTCGACGACGACCCCGCGCTGGCGGCGTCCTTGGCCGACCTCGGCGCGGCCAGGCTGCTCGAGCGCCTGCGCGCGGTCCACGCCCGCTACCTGCGCGCGCTGCGCCAGGGCACCTCGCGCCCGCCGGACTTCGCCGACGTGCGGGACGCCCGCCGCGCGCTCCACGAGCGGTTCTGCGGGGTCGTGTCCCTGATCGTCGGGCTCGGCACCCTGGCGGAGCCCGAGAGCGTCGAGGCGCGGGCGCTGCTCCGCGCGCGGCAGGTGGTCGCCGAGCACAACCGCGCCCTCAGCCTCGTGCACCGCCGCCGTCGCCGCGGAGGCAAGGGCCGGCAGGAGGAGGCGGCCGACGACGAGGCGCCGGCAGAGCAGCCGGACGAGGGAGCGGTCGACCCGCCCAAGCCCGTCCCCTCGCGGACCCCGACGCGGCCAGCGTGGCCGCGCGTGCTCGCCCCGCCGGGCGCGTCGCGCGCAGAGCGAGCGACGCCGCTGCGCTGGGGCCTGGGCCGCAGGCGCGCCCCGCGGAGCGTGCCTCCCTGAGGACGCTCAGTCGGTGTTCGAGATCGGGGCCTCGTCGGAGAGCCGGTAGACGGTGTTCCGCCCCTGGCCCTCGCTGCGGATCAGGTTCTTGTCCAGGAGGTCCTTGAGGTCGCGCCAGCCGGTGGGGACCGAGACGTTCACGAGCTGCACGTACTCGCGGTTGGTCGCCACGCCGTTGGCCTTGAGGTAGTCGAGCAGCGCGACCTGGCGCCGGTTGAGCACGAAGCCGTGGTACTCGACCTTGCCCGCGGTGTGGCCCCCCGAAGAGCCCTGGATCCGGCGCCCGCCGGAGCTCTTGAGGTTCTCGATCCCCAGGTGCTTGGACTCGATCGTGCCCGCCCCGGCCAGGAGCACGGCGCGCTCGAGGGTGTGCCGCAGCTCGCGGATATTGCCCGGCCAGTCGTGGTGCAGGAGCTGCTCCATGGCCTTGGGGGAAATGTCCGAGGGCAGGCGGTTCTGCTCCTTGAGGAAGGCCTCGACCAGCGCGGGGAGGTCCTCCTTGCGGTGGCGCAGCGGCGGGACCTCGACCCGGATCACGTTGATCCGGAAGTAGAGGTCCTGGCGGAAGCGCCCGCGGCGGATCAGCTCGGCCAGGGGCTCGCGGGTCGCGCACACGATCCGGCAGTCCACGATCCGCGCCGCGGGGGAGCCGATCGGGCGCACCTCGCCGGTCTCGAGGGTGCGCAGGAGCAGGGCCTGCATGCGCTCGGGCATGTCCGAGACCTCGTCCAGGAACAGGGTCCCGCCCTCGGCGCGCTCGAAGGCGCCGCGCCGGGCCTCGGTCGCGCCGGTGAACGCGCCCTTCTCGTGGCCGAAGAGCTCGGCCTCGAGCAGGCCCTCGGGCAGCGCGCCGCAGGACTCGACCACGAACGGGAACTCGCGGCGCTGGCTCGAGCGGTGGATCGCGCGGGCCACGAGCTCCTTGCCGGTGCCGGTCTCACCCTCGATCAGGACCGGCGCGTCGTGGTTGCGCAGCTTCTCGATCATGCGGAACACCTGCCGCATGCTGCGCGCCTTGCCGATCAGGCCGAACATTTGTCCGGTGCGCTCCTCGAGGGCGCGGCGGGTCTCGTTGTAGGCCTCGGCCAGGCGCTGGTAGCGCGTGCTGCGCTCGAAGGCGAGGGCCACGTGGTTGGCCAGGGCGTCGAGCAGTACCTGCTCGCGCTCGCCGAAGACCCCGAGCGCGAGCGGGACTCGACGTAGAGCGCGCCCAGCGCCGGGCCCGAGCGCACGCGCAGCGGGAAGCAGGCCACCGAGCGCAGCCCGCGGTCGGCGACGCTCTGGATCCCCTGCAGGCGCACGTCGCCCACGGCGTTGTCCGAGACCAGGGGCGCGCCCTTGCGCACGGCGTCGCGCACGATATTCCGCGAGACGTCGTCGTCGGGCTTCTCGATCCGGTTGCCCTGCGCGTCGCGGGCGGTGCGCACCTCGACCCGGGGCTCCTCGCCGCGCACGGGGCGGCAGAGCACGACGTAGCCGCGCTCGGCCCCCGACCACTGGATCGCGCGGTCGAGGAGCAGCTCGAGCAGCGGCTCCGGCGCGAGGGCCGAGTTCAGGGCGCCGGTGAGCGAGACCAGCTTCAGCAGGTCCCGCGGGTCGAGGTGGCTCGCGGTGCGCTTGAGCTCGGCCTCGTCGTCGTGGTCGACGAGCACGTCGGCGCGGCTCACGGTCAGGTCCGAGGCGGCGGAGCCCTCCTCGCTCTTGTAGGGGCGCACGCGCCCCACGCCGTCCCAGCCCGCCTGCCGCGCGCGCTCGTAGGCCTCCTCGGCCTCGCTGACCCGGCCGTCCTTCTCGTAGGCCCGGGCCATGGCGTGGTGCAGGCGCCAGCTCGGCGGGTCCTCGCCCTTCTGGTCGAGGCCCGCGCGGAAGGCGCCGCGGGCGCCCTTCCAGTCGTGCATGCCGTAGAGCACCTTGCCGCGGGCGGCGAGGGCGCGGCGGCGCCCGGCGGTGTCGCGGGCGGCGCTGAACTGGTCGGTCGCGTCCTCGAGCACGCGCAGCGCCTCTTCGAGCGCGCCCAGCCGGCGCTTGGCCCGGCCGAGGTCGAGCAGGAGCTCGCCGAGCTCCGCCGGCTGGTGCACGTTGGCCAGGAGCTTGCGCGCCTCGTCCAGCGCCGCGACCGCCGCGGTGTTCTCCCCGCTGTCGAGGTTCACCCGGGCCAGGGCCACGAGCGCCCGCCCGCGCTCCTCCCCCTGCAGCGTCTGCAGCGCGCCCTGGATCCGCGCCCGGGCGCCGGCCATGTCGCCGGCGCGGCGCAGGGCGTCGACCTGTTCGTGGAGGGGGAGATCGTCGTCGCTCACAAGCTGTCCTGGCTGGGTTTCGTTTCAGCGCCCTTTTCAGGGCCGTTTCGAACCCGCTGAGTATAGAGAGGGTGGCGCTTGCACGTCCACCCGTGCAGTGCCACGCTGACAGGGTAGCGAACCCCAAGGACGCTCTGGAGGACGGCATGACGCCCAACGACACGCACCCCAGCCCCACCGTCTCCGACCCCCGGATCGAGCGGAAGCTGGGCGACGCGCTCCTGGACGAGCTCGTCGCGCAGACCCTCGACCCCGAGGCGCGCCGCGTGCTGGCCCTCGAGGTCCCCGGCGGCGGCGAATAGCCGAGTTTCAGGGGGCCTCCCCGAGGCCCCACCGGGCTGAAGGTCGGAAGGATCGCCGTCCGTGCGGATCGTAGGCCTCGAGACCGAATACGCCCTCGGGTTCTCCTCGGACGACCCCGACGCCCCCGCTCCGCAGGCGGACGAGATCTTCTCCGCCCTGGTGCGGACCCTGCGCGGACGGCACGCGTCGTCGAGCGCGCTCTACTACAAGGGCGGGCGCTTCTTCCAGAACGGGAGCCTGCTCCACTTCGAGATCGGGAGCCTCGAGAACCCGCGCAGCGGGCTGCTCGAGTGGGCGACCCCCGAGTGCCTGGGGCCCCTCGAGGCGGCGGTCTACGCCAAGGCCCAGGAGCGCGCGCTCTTGCGCGCGATCCCCGACGCCGAGCGCGACCTCAAGGCCCGCGGCTACGTCGGGCGGATCTTCGTGCTCAAGAACAACGCCGACCGCTTCGGCAACGCCTACGGCTGCCACGAGAGCTACGACGTGGCCGAGCGCCCGGCCGGCGCCTGGCAGCGCTTCGCGACCTGGGTCCTGCACCCGCTGGCGCTGTTCGCGATCGCGCTCGTGGGCGTGCTCATGGCCCTGCCGCTCGTGGGCGTGCTCCTGAGCCTGCTCTGCCTGCAGCTCTCGAGCGTGGTCCTGGGCAGGATCCCCGGCGCGCGGCGCCTGGCCCAGGCGTTGACCGAGGGGGTGCAGCGGATCGCCGAGTTCCTCGTCGACGTCTCGGACACCCCGGGCTCGGGGCTCGTGGGGCGGGTGCTCTTGCTCTTCCTGTGGATCGGGGGCGGGATCTTCTCCTGCACCGCGCGCTGGGTCCTGTTCACCGGGCACCTCCCGGCGCTGGTCCCGTTCCTGGTCACGCGCCCGGTGTTCTCGGGCGCCGGCTACCTCGACCCCAGCGGGAGCTTCAAGCTCACCCAGCGCGCCGACGTGATCAGCCGCTCGTTCTCCGCGTTCCTGGGTCCGCGGCGCCCGCTGATCGACGCCAAGGAGTACCTCTGCCGGCGCCCGCTCTCCTACCGCAGCCCGCGCAAGCGGCTGCACCTCCTGGCAGGCGACGCCAACCGCAGCGAATACGCCGAGCTGCTCAAGCTCGCGACCACCGCCTGCGTGCTCGACGCGATCGAGGGCGGCGCGCTCGACCAGGTCGCGCGCCGGATCCGCCTGCGCGGCGGGCCGATCGCGGCCTTCGGCCGGGTGGCGCAGGACCTGGGGCTCCAGGCGGTGATCGCCCACGACCGGATCACCGGCGAGGGCCTGACCGCTCTCGACGTGCAGCGCCGCTACCTGGAGGCGACCTGGGAGTTCTTCCGCGCGAAGCCCGAGGTCGAGCCCGAGCTGCGCGACGCGCTCGCGCGCTGGGCCTTCGTGCTCGACGCGCTGAGCGAGGGCGCGCACACCCTCGACAGCGAGCTCGACTGGGTGATCAAGCTCAAGCTCCTGACCGCGACGCTCCAGGCCGCGCTCCCCGAGGAGGAGGCGCCCTGGGAGACCCTCGCCGCCTGGGGCCCCTTGAACGCGGCCCTCGAGCGCCGCTGCCCGCACCTGGCCGTCCCCCCGGACACCTCCGGCGAGGAGGTGCTCAGCGCCCTCGAGGAGCACCTCGGCTGGTCGTCGCGCTCGCTGGTGCGCTCGCTCAGCGAGCGCGGGCTGGACTTCGCCCGCTTCCCCGCGGTGCGCCTGGCCTTCCTGCGGCTCAAGGTCGTGGACCTCAAGTACCACGAGCTGAGCTCGTCCCAGGGGTTCTACGACGCGCTGCTCGAGCGCGGGCGGATCGCGCGGGTGCTCGACCCGGAGACCGTGGCCCGGGCCTGCCTCGAGCCGCCGAGCCGCACCCGGGCCACGATCCGCGGCGCGCTCGTCGGGCGCTACGGCGACTCGCGTCAGGTGCGGGTGGGCTGGGAGAAGGTCGTGCTCGAGCACGGCCCCGAGGGGCCGCGGACGCTGCACCTCGACGACCCCTACCGCTACGAGCTGACCCACGGCGAGCAGGACCTGCTCGAGGACTAAGCGCGGCGTGGAGCTCGTCACCGACCGCGTGCGGATCGACGCCCTGACCCGGGCCGACGCCGCGGCCCTGTTCGCCTACCGCCGGCACCCCGACGTCACCCGCTTCCAGGCCTGGTGCCCCGAGGCCGTCGCCGACGCCCACGCCTTCCTCGCGGCCAACGCGACCGTACGCTGGGGCGACCCCGACGCCTGGCTGCAGCTCGCGGTGCGCTCGAGGGAGACCGGCGCGCTGGTCGGAGACCTGGGCGTGCACTTCCTCCCGGGCGACGGGAGCCAGCTCGAGCTCGGGTTCACGATCGACCCCGCGCACCAGCGCCAGGGCTACGGGCTGGCGGCGGTGCGCGCGCTGCTCGACCACGCGTTCACGACCCGGGACACCCACCGCGTGACCGCCTCGGTCGACCCCGAGAACGCGGCGTCCTTGGCGCTGCTGCGCCGGGTGGGCATGCGCCAAGAGGCGCACTTCCGCCAGAGCCTCCTGTGGCGGGGCGAATGGGTGGACGACCTGGTGTTCGCGCTCCTGCGCGCGGAGTGGCCGCACGACCTCGGGCGCTGAGGGGCCCGCTCCGTCCCCGGCGGAGCTACACTCCAGGCGTGAGGATCACCAAGGTCTATACGAAGACGGGGGACCAGGGCGAGACCGGGCTGGCCGGCGGGCAGCGCGTGCCCAAGGACGCGGCCCGGGTCGAGGCCTACGGGACCCTGGACGAGCTCAACGCCCAGGTCGGGGTCGCCCTGACCGCGGTCGTGGACCCGGAGCTGCGCGAGCAGCTCGAGCGGATCCAGCACCAACTGTTCGACCTCGGCGGCGACCTGTGCGTGCTCGAGCCGGACAAGCAGCGCTTCGGCATGAAGCCTTTCCCCCCCGAGCCGATCGCTTGGCTGGAGGGGATCCTCGACCGCGCGGCGGAGGAGCTCCCGCCCCTCGAGGAGTTCATTCTCCCGGGCGGCGAGCCCGGCGCCGCGCACCTGCACGTGGCCCGCTGCGTGGCCCGCCGCGCCGAGCGCCGCGCGATCGAGCTCGCCCGCAGCGAGGAGGTCTCGTCCAACGTGATCCCCTACCTCAACCGCCTGAGCGACGCCCTGTTCGTCATGGCCCGGCTGGAGAACCACCGCCGCGGACGCGGCGACGTGCTCTGGAAGAAGACGCACCAACGAGGTCCACGGCACCCCAGTGAGTGACGAGCTGCCCCGCGCCGAGAGCGGCGCCCAGATCCTGGGACTTCCTCGATCCGCTGAAGACCTGATCGCCAGCGCTGGCCGAACGTCGAGCTCTACCAGCTCGGCCCGACCTTCTGGCGCGCGGACACTTCCAAGGCGCCGCGGCCCCGGGCTTCGACGACGCGCGGACCCGGCCGAGCTCAGCCATAGCGGCCCCAGGCGGTGATCGGCTTCTTCTGCGATGCCGAGGCCGGCCTCGAGGGCGCTCGGATCTACGAGGAGGGCCGCGAGGCCTTGCGCGAGCGCGTGAGCTGGGCCCAGCTCCCTGATCCCCGACCCGAGGATCTGGCCGATTCCGTCGCGCAAATGCTCCAACTCCGTCGAGCCCGTGACCTGCGCGCTGCGCCCCAGCTTCGCCCGCCCCTGACCCTGGCGCTCGAGGCCCTGCACCAGGAGCAGCCGGTCGAGGACGCCGCGCTCCGCCGCCAGGCCCTCGACGTGCTCGGCCACACCGGCGACGAGCTCGCCGAGCAGATCCTGCTGCGCTTCCTCGAGAGCGAGGACTGGGTCGACCGCACCCACGCCGTCCGCGCCTACGTGCGCCAGCGCCGCCCCTTCGGCGAGGCCGGGCGCCCCACCGTCGACACGCTCATGGACGACCCCGACGAGAGCGTGCGCGAGGCCCTGTTCGAAGGGCTCAAGGAGCTGATCGCCGCGGTCGAGTTCTCCGACCAGGTCGCCCACGACCAGATCGACGCCGCGATCCGCCGCGGCCTCGCCGACGAGGACGAGGACGTGCAAGCCGCCGCCGCCGAGGCCCAGGAGCTGCGCAAGTCGCTCTTGGGGTAGGGACCGGGCTAGCGGCTTGGGTCGTCGCTCCGTCCACCCCTCGCGACGCTTCGCTCCCTTCTCTCGACTCGATCTCGAACCGGGTCGGAATAGCCAAAGATCCACTGGACGACGTCCTCACGGACGTGCGTCCACAGGCGAGGACAATCGGGAACGGCCCCCACCGGGAGACGCCGCAACCCGCGCCGCTCCCTTGCGTTGTGCCCAGAAAGCAAGAGGTCCGCGTCGGGCAGGGCGAGCGCACGGCACGCGTTCCCCGCAACCTCCTGGACCTCGAATCTCAGCTCGTCGTCGACCTGCTCCTGGTAGAGGGAGCACACGAGACTCGCGGCTGCCAACGCTGGCTGGGCTGCGAGGAGACCGTGCACCGTCGCGCGTTCCAGAAGATCATGGACCGCCTCTTCCTGTTCAGCGCTTGGGTGCACGAGCAGTTGTTCGGCTGCGGAGATCACCAGCGCGGGTTCGTCCTGCCGAGGGACGGGGCGCTCGAACTGAAGGGGTCCGAAGACCGCCCGCTCCAGGCGCTCGGAGTCGGCCAGGGCAGCCTCTCGCGCTGCGAACTCCTCTGGCCAAGCAGGGTGATCCCGATACCACGCAGGCAAGCACGCGGTCGCCGCCGCCAGCACGAAGCGTTGGCAAAACTCGCGGTGGCTCGGGATATCGCTCAGCCAGTCCTCTATCGGTCGATCGTCCCGGGAACGCCCCAGCGCCACGAGTGCTGCAGGGTGCCCCAGGTAAGCCCCGAGTTCGATCCGATCCGCCTCCAGGTCCCCAACGCGCGCGCGCTCGCGGAGCAAGGCGGCCTCGTCGTCGACGGAGCCGGACTCCTGCCAACGGCGCTCGAGCTCTCGGACGCGTAGGTCGGTCACGCCGCCTCCACCCGACGTTAGCGCGCGCAAGCGAGCAGCGCCTCGCCGAAGCCGAGAGCAAAGGGCCTGACAGACTCACGCGGGGAACCCCCGTCCCGACCCTGGGTCGGGAAGCGGGCTGAACCACACGCCCCTGTCGCGAAGGCGCTCTTCTGCCGACGCTGTCCCCCCACCCAGCGTAGGGGCGGGGCTTGTCCCCGCCCGGGTATGTCAGGCCCTCCACCCCTCGGAGTGGAGGGCATATCCGTGGCGCCTGCTCGGAGCTCCGCCGCCACGAAGGCTCGAGGGACGCACAGACCCGGGCGGGGGCAAGCCCCGCCCCTACGCCGTGTGGGAGCAACCCCGCTCCAGGAGAAGCCGCACTGTCCAGGCGCGTGGACCTGGCCCTCGGGACCTGCGGGGCACGCTGCATACCGAACACTCCTCCCGGGTGTGCAACACCTCTACCCTCCGGTGGGGAGGGGCGACGCAGCACGTCCCTCCGAGGCCGAGAGGTGGAGGGACGCACAGACCGGGAGCAGCAAGCTGCTCCCCTACGGGTGTGGGTGAACGCGTAGGTTAGTCGCGCGCGGCGACGCGTTCAGCCAGCGGGTCCGCCAGCCCCAGGAGCCACGGCACGAGCTCCTCGCGCCAGCGCTCGATCGCCACCTGCGGTGTGAGCTCCCCCGGGCGGCAGCCGAGCGCGGACTCCAGCGCCTCGCCCGCCACGCCCTCGCCCGTGACCGCTCGGTGCAGCAAGCGACCCAAGACGCCGTCCACCCGCCGCAGGTCCTCGTATTCGGGAGAGAGACCCCCCCCGAAGCCCACCCCACTCCCCGGAATCTGGAGGGCGGCCTGGCACGCGGCCAGACGCGCGGGTCCGGGATCCACCAGCCAGCCTTCGATCGCGTCCAGCTTCGTCCTTTGCTCGTCGTCCCCGGGCAGGTGCTCGAGGACCCAGGCGAGCACCGTGACCGCGGCCCGGAGTTCTGCGCCCGCGACCCGCGACTCGAGGAACGCGCCGAGGAAGCGGTAGCCGCTGAGCAGGTCGGGCCACACCGCTCGGGTCGAGGTCAGCCACACGAACAGCGCGAGGGGGTCCACCCGCGAGTGCCGCTGCTTGCGCTCGACGGCCGGGCACCCCTTGCGGAGCCACCCACGCACCGTGGACATGCCGACCCCGCTCAGGGCCACGACCTCGTCGAGCGCTACGCCGGCGTCGACGACGGCCAGCGCCTGGCCCCGGGGGTCTCCGAGCAGGCCGGCCAGGCACAGCGCCGCCTGGCTGACCTCGCCCGCCTTGACGCGAGCTCGCAGCCAGGCGAGCTCGTCGTCGAGGGAGCCACTCTCGCGGAAGCGGCGTTCCAGGGCTCGTAGGCGGGGGTCGCTCAGGCGGCCGTCCTCAGCGCAGGTAGATCGGGTTCGAGAGCACGAAGGGGTCGTCGTCGAGGTAGGCCTCGACGCGGTAGACGCCGGGGCGGGTAGGGGTATGTCGCAGCTCGCCGTTGGCGCGGGCGACCTCGAAGCCGTCGCGCAGGAGGCGCAGCTCGGCGGCGCCGGGGGCGGCGGCGCGCAGGGAGAGGCCGGGGTGGAAGGGGAGCTCCTGGCCCAGGTCCGCGCAGAGGGTGTCGCCCTCGAAGGCGGCGAAGCGGAAGCCCAGGGCCGAGCCCTCGACCTCGAACGCGACGTAGCCCCGGCCCTCGCGCAGGGCCTCGAGCACCGCGGCCGGGCCCTCGCCGCGCAGGAGCAGGTGCGTGGTCACCGCGCGGAAGCACTCCGCGTAGGTCCCGATCGTGAGGCCCAGGGGGCCGAGCAGGCGCACGTTCTGGTGGGCGTCGCAGCCGCCGAAGCCGGGCACCCGGCGGCTGAGGCCGTAGTGGTCCCAGATCGCGAGCACCCGCCGAGGGAGCGTCCGGATCAGGCGCCGGAAGAACGCCCCCGGCGGGTAGGCGCAGGCGCTGCCGGCCGTCCCCAGCCGGGACGCTTCTTTCGTCATGGTGTGCAGGTTCGCGACCTCGAGCCCCACCCAGCCCTCCGCGTCCCAGGCGAGGTACTCCTCGGCGTGGCCAACGCAGGGGAACCCGCCCGCGGCGCGCACCGCGTCGAGTTGGCCCTGGGCGTCGCCGCGGGCCACGTCGGCGTCGTAGTCGCGGGGGAGGCCGACCCCCAGGATCGAGCCGCCGCCGCCCGGGAGCTCGGCCCCCAGGAGGAAGGTCACCCCCAGGAGCTCTGGCGGCGGGCCGTCGGCGAGCTGGGGCTCGCCGTGGCGGTAGTGCTCGGTGAGGGCCACGAACCCCACGCCGCAGTCGCGGGCGGCCTCGGCGATCTCCTCCAGCGAGCCCGTGGCGTCGTGGGAGAGCTCGCTGTGGCAGTGCACGATCCCGCGCATCACGCGCCCCGACGAGGGCGCGCCAATGTCCGGCGCCGGCGCGAGGGCCGGCGCGCGCCCGCCGAGGGTCGGGAGCAGCACGCAGCCGCTCAGCCCCCACACCCCGATCAGCGCCAGCAGTCGGCTCACCGCACCTCCGGCCCCCAGGGTAGCGGGACCGGCGAACTCAGCGCGCGTCGGCGCGCACGAACAGCGCGCGCCCGCCGACGGTGGTCAGCAGCCGCAGGGGCACCGGGCTGAGCGCGGCCAGCGCCTCGCCGCCCTGCACGTTGCGCGCGATCAGCACGATCCGCGGCTCGGCGGCGATCAGCGCGGCGAGGGCCTGCTCGTCGTTCTGCAGCGCGTAGCGGCACTCCCCGCGCGCGAGGTCGTGGCCGAACTCGGCGTAGGTCGCGTACCACACGTAGCACGGGCGATCGAGGTAGAAGGGCACGCCGCGGCGGAAGGTCCCGTAGCCCACGACCGCGCCGTGCTCCCCCGCGTGGGCGGCGACGGCCCGCGCCAGGTCGCGGTCGGAGTAGGCCGCGCCGGCCTCGCGCAGGACCCAGGGCACGGCGAGGTTCGCCAGGAGCAGGCACCCCGCCACCCCGCTCAGGGCCAGCGCCGGGCGGCCCGCGCGCAGGGCGCGTCCGCTCCAGCCGAGGCCGATCCCCACCGCCAGCGCCGCGACCCCGACCACCGGCAGCGCGGCGCACACCGCGCGCAGGCGCTGGAGCTCCTCGGCCAGTTTGGCGGGCGAGCGCTGGCGCCCGACCCAGGCCTGGAGCGCCTCGGGCTCGACCAGGGACCCGACCAGGGCCAGCGCGCCGGCGAAGGCGACCGCCCCGCCCAGCACGAGCAGCGCGACCCCCAGCCGCGGGCGCGGGCGCGGGGCCTCCTGCGCCAGGCGGCGCAGCTCGCCCAGGGCCAGGACGGCGAAGGGCGGGGCGAGGGGCAGCGCGTAGTAGACGAGCTTCGAGCCGGCCACCGTCAGGATCGCCAGCGGCACCGCCACCGCGCACAGCAAGAACAGCCGCGCGCGGGCCTCGAGCTCCGGGGGTCGCGTCCCCGCCGCGCGGACGCGCCGCAGGAGCCGCGGCAGCAGCGCGACCCAGGGCAGGAACCCCACGAGCAGCACCGGGACGTAGAACAGGAGCGAGCCGCCGCGGCCGAAGCGCCCGCCGGTCGTGGCCCGCGCCAGGTTCTGCTCGAGGAAGAACGTGCGCAGGTAGCCTGGGTGCGCGCGCTCCATGAGCGCGAACCAGGGACGCTCAGCGCGGCGAACAGCACCACCCCGGGCGGCCACACCAGCCACGGCAGGCGCCGCCAGCTCCGGGTCAGGAGCAGGTAGCCCCCGGCCGAGGCCACCGGGAGCACGACCCCGATCGGGCCCTTGGTCAGCATGCCCAGCCCCGCCGCGGCGTAGGCGCAGGCCAGCCAGCGTCGGGGCACCCGCGCGTCGGGGGCGGGCTCGACCAGCGCCCGATAGAGCCCGTAGAGGCAGAGCATCGTCCACAGCGTGAGCGGGGTGTCCACGAGCAGCACCCGCGAGAAGAACCCGGACAGCGGCAGCGCGGCGAAGAGCAGCGCGCCCCGCGGGTCGTAGCCGCGGCCCGCGCGCAGCCGCCCGCACCAGGCGCCGACCAGGAGCGCGGTGAGCAGGAACGCCAGCGCGGTCGAGGCCCGCGCCCCGGCCTCGGAGTGCCCGAGCAGCGACAGCCCGGCGGCGACGCCCCACAAGGCCAGCGGCGGCTTCTCGAAGTAGTCGATCCCGCTCAGCCGGGGGTGCAGCCAGTCGCCGCTGCGGACCATGCCCGCCGCGAGCTCGGCGTAGCGCCCCTCGTCGGGCTCGTGCAGGGGGTAGACCCCGAGCGCGCCGAAGGCCAGGAGCAGGAGCACGGCCCCGATCGCCCAGCGCTGGCGGTCGCTCAGCCCCAGCGGGTACGGGGCGAGGTCCGGCTGGACCTCCGGCGCCGCGGAGGCGACGGGCTCGCTCAAACCGCGGCCCCGACCTCGCGGAAGGCGAACACCCGCCCCGCGCGCCCCGCGCAGGGGGCCAGGGTCGCCGGGCGCAACTCGGGGTCCGAGGCCAGCGCGCGGCGCGCGACCTCCTCCAGGGGGATCACCTCCGCCCCGGCGAGGCGGGTCAGGAGCGCGTCGAGGAAGTCCGCGTAGATCCCGCCCTCGACCTCGGCGTGCAGGGGGAACACCCGCACCTCCGCGTCCGCGGGCGGCGCCACGACCCGCTCGACCCAGGTGTCCGGGTCCCGCTCTCCGAGGGTCAGGAGCTCCTCCAGGCAGGGCTGGGTCGTGGGGATCTGGAGCGTGGTCGAGCGGTAGCCCTCGAGCTCGGGGTAGCCGGGGCGGCCGCCGCGCATGTCGCTGGCGTAGAGCAGGTCGAGCCCGTCCTGCACCTCCAGGCTCGTGCGCGAGGCGAACCAGGCCGGGGCGGCCACGGCCCGGGTCGGCCGACCCAGGATCCGCGCGAAGGCGGCGCAGGCCAGGCCCAGCTCGCGGGCAACCTCGTCCCGGGACAGCCGCTGCAGGTGGTCCTGCCACAGGCGGTGGTCCCAGGCGTGGACGGCGACCTCGTGGCCCTCGGCCTCGATCCGCCGCACGAGGGCCGGCATGCTCGCCGCGGTGGGCCGCGCCGGGAGCAGGGTCCCCGAGAGCGCGGTCCGCCAGCCGTAGAGCTTGGGCGCCCCGGTCTTGACCATTTTCGTGAGGAACCCGCGCTGCCGCACGAGGTTCCACACGGCCTTCCCGGCGTTGTCGGGGCCGAAGGAGAGGAAGAACGTCGCCCGCACCCCGTGCCGCCGGAACGCGTCCAGCAGCCGCGGCACGCCGTCGCGCATGCCGTCGTGGGTGTCGACGTCGACCTTGAGGCTACACGGCCGCGCGCGCACCGACCCTCCGCACCTGGGTCACCCGAGGCGCCCCCTGGACGTAGTGCGCGATCGTGCGCCGCAGCGCCTGGTCGAGGTCGACCCGCGGCTGCCAGCCCAGGCGCTCGCGGGCGTTCTGGACGTTGGGTACCCGGCGCGGCATGTCCTGGTAGCCCTTGCCGTAGTAGTCGGCCTCGCTCACCACCTCGATCTGCGAGGCCTCGAGCACGTCCTCGTAGCCGGGATACTCCGCCACGATCGCGCGCATGTGCTCGGCCAGCTCGCGGATCGAGCAGTCGTTGCCCGGGTGCCCGAGGTTGAAGATCTGGCGGTCGGCGACGCCGCCCTCGTTCGCGAGGATCTTCATGAGCGCGTCCGTGCCGTCGTCAATGAACGTGAAGCTCCGGCGCTGGTGCCCGCCGGCGACCAGGCGCAGCGGCTCGCGGCGTAGGAGGTGCCCCAGGAACTGGGTCATGACCCGGCTGCTGCCCTCCTTGGCGGCGTCAATGTCGTCGAGGCCGGGGCCGATCCAGTTGAAGGGGCGGAACAGGGTGAAGCGCAGGCCCTGCTGCTCGCCCGAGGCCCAAATGATCCGGTCCAGGAGCTGCTTGGCGCAGGAGTAGATCCAGCGCTGCTTGTCGATCGGCCCCAGCACGAGCTCGCTCTGGAACTCGTCGAAGGCGTCGTCGTGGCACAGCCCGTAGACCTCCGACGTCGAGGGGAACACGACCCGGGTGTCGTAGCGCGCGGCGTAGCGAATGATCCGCAGGTTCTCCTCGAAGTCGAGCTCGAACACGCCCAGGGGGTTCGTGACGTAGGTCGCCGGGGTCGCGATCGCGACCAGGGGCAGGACCACGTCCGAGCGCTTGACGTGGTACTCGATCCACTCGCGGTGGATCGCAATGTCGCCCTCGAGGAAGCGCATGCGCGGGTGGTCGAGGAGCTCCTGCAGGCGATCGGACTCGAGGTCCATGCCCGCGACCTCCCAGTCGGTCTCGTCGAGGATCCGCTTGGCGAGGGAGTGGCCAATGAAGCCGTTGACTCCAAGGATCAGGACTTTCATGCGGTGGGTTGCTCCTGGGGTGTAGGGGTGGGGGCAGGCTCGACCTCGACCAGCTCGAGGCAGCCGTCGCCGGTCCGGGCGTAGGTGTGGCCCGCGGCGTCGCGCCAGGTCGTGCCTGGGGCGAGGTCGTGGACGTGGTCGGGGAGCGGCGCGACGCGGGTGCGCCACACCCGGACCCGGCCCTCGGGGCCGTCGCTGAACGCGCCGGGCCAGGGGCGGCTGACCGCGCGCACGAGGTCGTGGATCCGGCGCGAGGGCGCGCTCCAGTCGATCCGGCCGTCCTCGGGGCGGCGCCCGCCGAAGGTCGTGGCCTGGGCCTCGTCCTGCTCGCGCCGCGGCCAGTCGCCGGTCGCGAGGTGCGGCAACTGGCGCTCGAGCACCCGGCGCGCCGCGGGCAGGAGCTTGAGGTAGAGCTCCATGGCGGTGTCGTCGGGGCCGACCGCGACCGCCTCCTGATCGACGATCGCCCCCGCGTCGGCGCGGCGGACCATTTCGTGCAGGGTCACCCCCGCCTGGGACTCGCCGTGCACGAGCTGCCAGTTGAGCGGGCAGCGCCCGCGGTAGCGGGGCAGGAGCGAGGCGTGCAGGTTCAGGCAGCCCAGCCGCGGGATCCGCCGCAGCGCGCGCTTGAGCATGTAGCGGTAGTGGACGCTGAGCAGCACGTCGGGGGCGAAGCCCGCGAGCCGCGCGACCCACTCCGGGGCGTTGACGTCGGTGGGGGTGAACACCGGGATCCCCGCGTCGCGGGCGCGGGCGGCCACCGAGTCGAACCAGCAGGCCTCGTCGGGGTCGTCCTCGTGGGTGAACACGCACACCACCCGCACGCCGGCGGCGAGCAGGAGCTCGAGGGCCAGGTGCCCGAACTGGTGGTAGGCGAACAGCGCGACGCTCACGCGCGGGTCCTCGCGGGCTCGGCGTCGGCGGGGAGCGCGTCCTCGACCTCCAGGCGCGGGGTCTCGTCCAGGAGGTAGCCCGGGCGCTCCCGGACCTCCTGGTAGATCCGCCCGATGTACTCGCCCAGGAGCCCGAAGGCGAAGAACTGCGCGCCCACGAACACGAACAGCACGGCGAACAGGGTGAACACGCCGTCGACCGCCCACGCGGCGCCGTAGATCGCGCGCAGCGCGAACAGGGTCAGGCCGAAGCCCACGCCCAGGAGCGCGGTCACCGTGCCCAACCCGAACAGCGCGCGCAGCGGCGAGAGCGAGAAGCTCGTGACCAGGTCGAGCTGCAGGCGGAACAGCTTGAGCAGCGAATACTTGGAGGTGCCCTGGGTGCGCGCGGCGTGGGCCACCGGGATCTCGATCGGGTTCCGCGCGTAGAGCATGGCCAGGGCGGGAATGAACGTGCCGAACTCGCGGCGGCGGGTCATGGGGACGACCATCCGCCGGTGGTAGCCGCGGAGCATGCAGCCGAAGTCGTGGAGCTGGATCCCCGACGAGCGGCGCGCGAGCGCGTTCACCAGGCGGCTGGCCACCCGGCGGAACAGCGGGTCGTCGCGGTCCTGGCGCACGGTGTTCACCAGGTCGTGGCCGGCCTGGAAGGCCTGGTAGAGCGTGGCGATCTCCTCCGGCGGGTTCTGCAGGTCGGCGTCGAGGGTCACGATCCACTCGCCGCGGGCGTGCTCGAGCCCGGCGAACACCGCCGCGTGCTGGCCGAAGTTGCGCGCGAAGGGCAGCGAGCGCAGCTCCGGCCAGTCGCGCTGGGCCTGGCGCACGAGCTCCAGGCTCGCGTCAGTCGAGCCGTCGTCCACGATCAGGAGCTCGTAGCGCGTGTCCAGGCCCTCGAGGGTCGCGCGCAGTCGGCGCAGGAGCTCGGGGAGGCTGCCCTCCTCGTTCAGCACCGGGACCACGACCGAGAGCTGCGGGGCCGCGCTCACGCGCCCCTCCGGTGCGCCGCGAGCACGCGGGCGATCGTCTCCAGCACGCGGTCCTGGTCGCTGTCGGTGAGCAGCGGATACAGCGGGAGCGAGAGGATCTCCTCCCCGGCTTGCTCGGCGTGGGGCAGGTCCCCCGGGGCGTAGCCGTAGGTCTCGCGGAAGAAGGACTGGGTGTGGAGCGGCGGGAAGTGCAGCCCCGTGCCCACGCCCTCGTCCTGGAGCGCCTGCATGAAGCCGTCGCGGTCGAGGGTCGTGGCCTCGAGGTCGAGCCGCACCACGTAGAGGTGCCAGGCGTGCTGGGCGGGGTAGCCCACGGGCGCGAGCGGGGTCAGCCCCGGCTGGTCCGCGAGGGCCCGGGTGTAGCGCTCGGCGAGCTCGGTGCGCCGGGCGTTGAAGGCCTCGAGCCGCTTGAGCTGCTGGATCCCCAGGGCGGCCTGGAGGTCGAGCATGTTGTACTTGTAGCCCGGCTCGACGACCTCGTAGCGCGGGCGCCCGCCGCCGCTGTAGCGCTTCCAGGCGTTCTTGGACACGCCGTGGAAGCGCAGCAGGCGCAGGCGCTCGGCGAGGGCCTCGTCCTCGAGGACGATCATGCCGCCCTCGCCGGTGGTGATGTTCTTGATCGGGTGGAAGCTGTAGACCGTGAGGTCCCCGCTCGCCCCGACCTCGGTCCCCCGATAGGAGGTTCCGAGCGCGTGAGCCGCGTCCTCGATCAGGGTCAGGCCGTGCTCGCGGGCCAGGTCGCGCAGCGCGTTCAGGTCCGCGGGCTGCCCGGCGAAGTGCACGGGGATCAGCGCGCGGGTGCGCGGGGTGATCCGGCGCGCGACGTCCGCGGGGTCGAGACACAGCGTGCCGGGGTCGACGTCGGCGAACACCGTGCGCCCGCCGCAGAGCTCGACGACGTTCGCCGTCGAGGCCCAGGTCAAGGAGGGCACGATCACCTCGTCCCCGGGCTCGAGGTCGAGGCAGGCGACGGCCAGGTGCAGCCCGGCGGTCGCCGAGTTCACCGCGATCGCGTGGGCGACCCCCAGCCGTTCGCGGAACAGGGCCTCGAAGCGCTCGACCTTGGGCCCCGAGGTGATCCAGCCGGAGCGCAGGGAGTCGACCACCTCGTCGATCTCGGGCTGATCGATCGTGGGGCGGGAGAAGGGGATCGCGGCGAGCTTCGTGGTGGGCATGGCGGAAGGCTAGCAACCCCACGGCCCCCCACTCTTGGCGCTGGGTTAGATCTTCCACAGAAATGCGCTGAGGCCGCGCAGGCCCCACGCAGCGGGCGCTCTGGCGGTTTTGTATTCCTGACAGTGGATTGCAGATCGCGAAGCCTAGCTCGCGGGGACGGTCGCCGCCTTCTCCCACAGACCCTCGCCCTCGAGCTTGCGCATGCCGCAGGCCTCCATGGCCTCCTGCATGCCGACCTTGGGCTTGAGGTGAATGTCCCACTCGGCCTCGGTCTTCTTGAACAGGTAGGCCTTCTCGCGCTTGAAGGGCGTGCACTCGAGGATCCTGCCCTTGGGCTTGAGCGCTGCGGCCAGCTTCTGCAGCACGAGGTGGTAGTCGTGCACGTGCTCGAGCACGTTGTCGCACACGATCAAGTCGAACCCGCCCTCGAGCCGCGCGGCCTCCGCGGTGTCCACGCACCACGCGCCGTCGACCTGGACCATGGGGTCGAGCACCTTCAGCGCGTAGCCGCGCTTGCGCGCGCGGAACGCGGTGAAGGCGCTGTTGATCAGGCCAATGTCGACGTAGTAGACCTCGCCGCCCTTGGCGGCCATGCCCAGCGCGTTGCGCCCCCCGCCGCCGCCGAAGTCGAGGCACTTCATGCCGGGCTCGCAGGTCTCGACGGCGCGCTCCCAGGCCTCGTCCGCCGCGAACAGATACGTGCGGCTCCCGCGATAGAACCAGGCGTACTCCGCGGCGTCGTTCGGGCGCAGCCAGTCGAACTCGTTGGAGATCCGCCGCCCGCGCTTGCGCCGGAGGTACTCCTTCACCGACTCCGGCGAGAGCCCGGTGAACTCGCACAGGTCCTCGAGCTCCTCGGGGCTGAACTCCCGCGGCTTCTTGCTGCGCAGGGGCGGGGGGATCACCTGCTTCAGGTTCTTGCGCAGGCGCTGGAGCAGGGTCTTCTTGACGTGGCGGCTCATGGGTGACCTCCGGTGCAGAGGGCCACGACCTTACTCGCTGAGGCGGGCGAGGACTAGCCTTGGACCTCGGCGGCCTGCTCGGCCTCCGCCGCGTGCAGGAGCGCGCGCCGCGCGTCGCGGCGGATCCGCTTGCGCTGGATCAGGACCGAGTTCACTACGGCGCCCAGCGCGAGCAGCGCGAGCACGCCGCCCACGACCGCGGGGGCGGGCAGCTCCCAGCGCGCGAGCCAGGGCCCGCCCACGTACTTCGCGCCCAGGATCGCGAGCGCGCCCACGGTCAGCCCGGGCACGAGCCCGATCTCGCGACTCAGGACCTTGTTCCAGGGGTAGGGCTCGCCGCGCTCGACCTCGCCCTCGGGACCCCGGGCGAAGCCGAGCCAGCGAGGGACGCGGTTCAGGTAGTCGACGAACACCCCGCCCTCCTGCTCGCGGATCGCGCGCTCCTCGTGCATGACCACCGGGGTGTAGACCAGGAACGTGCCCGGCAGGAGCAGGAGCGCCCAGGGGCCGCCGCCGGCCATGAAGCCCAGCCCGACCACGATCAGCGCCGCGGCGACGTAGAGCGGGTTGCGCGACCAGGCGTACGGACCCCAGTCGACGAGGCCCTCGCGGGCGCCCGCCTTGTGCACCCGCGCGCCCTTGCCCAGGCAGCGCATGGCGGCGAAGCGCAGGCCGACCCCCAGGAGCAGGAACCCGGCGCCGACGGCGACCTCGACCAGGGTCGGGAGGGGCGCGATCAGGGTCCAGATCAGGATCGGCGCGACCAGCGCGAGCACGAGGCTGCTGCGGTGGCGGAAGCACAGGTCGAGGGCGTTCATGGCTCAAGCCTTTCCTGAATCAGGGTTGGTCACCCGTT
>JAWKSZ010000053.1:0-57449 GCA_041402045.1 Planctomycetota bacterium
TCCGGAGGTTCGGCCGGGTCCTGGCCGGAGGGGCAAATCGCAGGCCGAATGGGGGAGGTCGGCGGAGTCGGCGAGCGGCGGGCGGGGCGGGTTTTTCGGCGCGGCGCGAACGGGTCGTGTCGAACCCTACTCTCAGTCGTGTCGAACCCTACTCCCAGTTCGTCTTGTACCGCTCGTACGCGCGCTGACGCGAAGACAGCGCCACTTCGCCACACGTCCGACGCTACGCTCCGCTACCCTTCCTCGGTGAGCGAGCGGATCGGCGAGCGGTTCCAGATCCTCGAAGTCCTCGGCCGAGGCGGTCAGGCGACGGTCTACGCCGTCGAGGACGCTCGGCGGCCCGGTCGCCAGCTCGCGCTCAAGCAGGCGCGGGACCTCGAGACCGCCGCGCTCCTGCGCCTCGAGTTCGAGCGGCTGCGGGGACTCGACCACCCCGGGCTGGTGCGCGGGCTGGAGTGGCTCGACGCCGACCCCGGCGGCCCGGGGCTGCTCTGCGAGCGGATCCACGGCGTGCCCTTCGATCGCGCGCTGGAGGCGGCGGGGCCCGTAGGGTCCGACGCGCGGCGGGAGCAGGCGCTCGCCTGGGCCGGGGACCTGCTCGCCGCCCTCGAGGTCGTGCACCGAGCGGGCTGGGTGCACCTCGACCTCAAGCCGGCCAACGTGCTCGTGGGGGAGGGAGGGCCGGTGCTCCTCGACTTCGCCCTCGCCGCGCGAGCGGGAGAGGTCGCCGCCCGGGGGACCCCGGGCTACGCCGCACCCGAGGTGCTCGCGGGGTGGCCCGTCGATCGCCGCGCCGACCTCTACGGCCTGGGGGCGCTGCTCGTGCACGCGCTCCAGGGCGAGGCGCCGGCCGGGGACCGCTGCCTCGACCCCGGGCAAGCGCCCGCAGCGCTGGCCCCGCTGCTCGCCGCCGACCGCTGCGCGCGCCCGAGCTCGGCCCACGAGGTGCTCGCGCGCTGGGGGCGAGAGCTGCCTGAGCTGGAGGGAGGGCTGCCGACCCTCGAGGCTCCGTGGGAGGGCGACGGCTCCCGCCTCGCCGCGCTCGCGCGGCCGGGGCTGACGCTGGTGAGCGGGCCCGCCGGCAGCGGACGCAGCCGGCTGCTGCGCGAGGCCGGCTTCGCCCGCCGGCTGGACGGGGCGCGGGTCGTGCACGTGGAGTGCGCGACCCCCGCGCCCGGCCCCTGGGGGCCGCTCTCGGTCCTGGCCAGCCGGCTGGGGGTCGAGGCCGCGTCCGGCGCGACGGCCGAGGGCGCGCGAGCCCGCGCCCGGGTGCAGATCAGCGCCGGGGCGCGGCGCTACGCGAGCGAAGGACCCTGCGTGTTCGCCTTCGACGACCTCGAGCGCGCGGACCCCGAGGTCCTCGAGCTCGTCGTCGCCCTCGTGCGCGCGCTGGAGGACGCCCCCGCAGTGTGGCTCTGGCTCGCCTGGGGCGCGGGCGACCTCCCGACCGCGCTCCAGCGCCTGCTGCGCACGCTCCCTGGCGCGGCGCAGGTGGAGCTCGGTCCGCGGGCGAGGATCGAGCGCGCGCCGCCGCCGGAGGGCGGGCCCGTGCGCCGCTTGCTCGAGGGCCTCGCGCTGCTCGGGCGACCGCTTCCGCCCGAGGAGCTCGCGGCCTGGGACCCCGCGCTGCTCGCGAGCGCGGGCGCGGCGAGCGCCGGGGGCTGGGCGCGGAGCACCCCCGCCGGGTTCGTGCTCCAGGCGCGGGTCGAGCCCTCGGCGGTCGCCCGCAAGCTGCTGGAGCTGGAGCTCGAGCCGCCGGTCGCCGCTCGCGTCGCGCTCGTGGCTCAGGCGCCGGGAGCGGCGGAGCAGGCCCTGCGCGAGGCGCGGGCCGCGCTGGAAGCGCGGCCGGCTCGCGCAAGCCGCGAACCTCGCCGCTGCGCTCGTCGCGCGCGGGGCCGCGCGCAGCGGCGACCCAGGTCCTGGCGGAGGTCGAGCTCGCCCGCGGCGAAGGACGAACGAGGGCTCGCGCTGCTCGAGGGCTGCTGGACGACGAGGGCGCGCCGGCGGACGCGCGCGCCGAGGCCGCGGCGCTGGCGGCGCGGCGGCCGCTACCGCCGGGCCGAGGACGCGCGCGCGCTGGACCTGGCCGAGCGCGCGGAGGCGCTCGAGGGGCCGGGACGCCGAGCGCGGACCTGCGCTGCGCGATCGCCCACGTGCGCAGCCTGGTCGCCGCCTGCGCCGATCCCCAGGGCTACGCCCCCGACCTGGAGCAGCTCGCCGCGCTGCGGGCGGCGGGGGCCAGCGGCGACGCGCTGGCGCAGCTCGGCACCGCGCTCGGGATCGTGCTCTACCGCAGCAACCGGCTGAGCGAGGCCGAGCCGCTGCTCGCCCGCGCCAGCCGGGACGCCGCCGGGCCGGGGGCGCGGGGCTGGGCGCTCCTGAACCTGGGCGTGTGCCTGCAGCGCCAGGCCCGAGACGCCGACGCGGAGCGCGCGACCGCCGAGGCGCGGGGGCTCCTGGAGGAGGCCGGCGACGTGGTCGGGGTCGCCACCGCCGACCTCGAGAGCGGGCTGCGGCTCTTGCGCCAGTCGCGCTACCGCGGGTGCGCGGCGACCCTCGAGCCGGTGCTCGCGACCTTCCGCGCTCTGGGCGACGACGCCCGCGCGGCGGAGCTGGGCTGAACCTGGGCGCGGCCTGGCTGCGCATGGGCGACCTGCCGCGCGCGCGGGGACACCTTGCGCGCGCGGCCGCCGGGCTGAGCGAGCCCGGGCTGCGCGCGTTCTGCGCCGGCGACCGCGCCCTGCTCGCGGCGGAGGCCCTCGAGCCGGACGAGGCGCGCGGGTTCCTGGAGGAGGCCGCCGCCCACGCCCAGGACGCCGACCCGTTCTTCGCGCTCCAGGCGCGGATCCAACGCGCGCAGGTGCTCGCGCTGCTCGGCGCAGGCGAGGAGGCGCGCGACGTCGCGGCCGACGCCCTCGACGCCGCGCGGGCGCGGGACGCGCGGGACCTCGAACCCGCCGCGGCCCTGGCCCTGGCCGAGGCCGCGCGCCTCGCGGGCGACGGCGCGCGGCGCGCAGGCCGCGGAGGCGGCCGCGGCGTCGAGACCGAGCGCGCGCGGGCGCGAGCGGCGGCGGCGCGCGCGCACCTGCTGGCGGGGGACGTGGCCCGTGCGCGGCGCGCGGCCGAGCACGCCCTCGAAGCTCGCGGGCGGCGCCGACGACGTGTTCGAGCGCCTGGGCGCGCGGCGGGCGCTGGCCGCGGTGCTCGACGCCGCCGGCGACGCGGCGGGCGCGCGCCGCGAACGCGCGCGGGTCGCGGGGGCCGCCGCCGGGCGTCTGCCCCGGATCGCGGCGGAGGTCGCCCGCGCGCTGGAGACACCGCTGAGCGCGCTCGAGGTCGAGCTCGCCGGGCAGGACCCCAGCGGCGGCGGCGTGCTCGCGCGGGTCGTGGCGGGGGCACCCGACGCCGGGCACATGCTCGACCTCGCGGTGGGGCTCCTGGTCGAGGCCACCGGCGCCGAGCGCGGGCTGCTCGTGCTCCTCGACGACGCGCTGCAGCCGACCGAGACCGCGGCGCGCAACATGCGCGACGACGAGCTCAGCGGGCCGGCCTCGAGCTACAGCCGGCGGCTGGTGCACCTCGCGGCGGAGGGCGGCGCGCCGATCGTGATCCGCGACGCGCTGGTCGATCCGCGCTTCACCGAGGCCGAGAGCGTGGCGACCCTGGCCCTGCGCTCGGTGCTCGCGATCCCGATCGCGGCCGGGGGCGCGCCCCTGGCCGTGCTCTACCTCGACGACCGCACCCAGCCCGGGCGCTTCGGCGAGGACGCCCTCGAGCTCGCGCGCCGGCTGACGGAGGAGCTCGCCCCCGCGCTGCGCCTGGCCCGCGAGCGCGCGAGCCTGCGCCGCGACGTGGCCGGGCTGCGCTCGCGGGTGGCCGAGGCCGAGGCCCACGCCGCGACCCGGGAGATCGTGGGCGAGAGCGCGCCGATCCGCCGGCTGCGGGTCGAGGTCGCCCGCGCCGCGCGCACGGCGCTGCCGGTCCTGATCGAGGGCGAGAGCGGGAGCGGCAAGGCGCTGATCGCGCGCGCGATCCACGCCGGGAGCGCGCGGGGGGCGCGGGCGTTCGTGGCCGAGAGCTGCGCCGCGGTCGTGGACGAGCTGCTCGAGAGCGAGCTCTTCGGCCACGTGCGCGGCGCGTTCACCGGCGCCGACCGCGACCGCGAGGGGATCTTCGCCCAGGCGTCAGGGGGCACGCTGTTCCTGGACGAGGTCAACTCCATGAGCCCCAGCATGCAGGCCAAGCTCCTGCGCGTGCTGCAGGAGGGCGTCGTGCGCCCGGTCGGCGCCGAGAGCACGCGCCGCGTCGACGTGCGGGTGATCGCCGCCAGCAACGAGCCCCTGGCCCAGTGCGTGCAGGACGGGCGCTTCCGCGAGGACCTCTACTACCGCCTGGCGGTCATGCCCCTGCGCGCACCGAGCCTGCGTGAGCGCCCCGACGACGTGCCCCTGCTCCTCGAGCACGCGCTGCGCAAGCACGCCGAGGGCGACGCGCTGCCCCAGGTGACCGACGCCGCGCTGCGCGCGCTCGTGGCCCACCCCTGGCCGGGCAACGTGCGCGAGCTCGAGAACGCCGCGCGCCGGCTGCTCGCGCTCCGGGTCCCGCGGGTCCTGGTCCGGCACCTGCCGCCCGAGGTCCGCGCCGCGGCCAAGGACGCGCGCCCGGGCCAAGACCCCACCTCCGCGGCGAGCGAGCTGACCTTGCCGCAGGCCCTGGAGCGGCTCGAGCGCGACCTGATCGCCCGCGCCCTGCGCCGCTGCCAGGGGAACGTGAGCCAGGCCGCCCGCCAGTTGGGCCTGGAGCGCACCAAGCTCACCCGGCGGATCAAGCGCCTGGGCCTCGAGGACTGAGGACGTAAGTCCTTTCTCGAGCGACGATCCAGAACCGGGAACCATCGGCCGAGTGTGCAGATGTGCGCAATTCCAGGTGGGCCCGAAGCGCGTCGAGGTCGCCTCAAGTCCTGTGTTCAGAGACCTCGGCCCCCGACGCGCGGCGCGGCATGGGCCTTGCCTTAAGCCCCTCCAGACAGGGTTGTAGACAGGACCTGGAGACATGAGACAGACCACTCGGATCGGGATCGTGGTGGCGAGCGTGCTCGCCGTGGGCGTCGGGGGCTGCGGCTCCAAGAGCAGCGGCGGGGGCTCGCGACAGCCCACGCAACAGGGATCGCTGCTCGTGACCGCGGGGGTCCAGCCCCTGGCGCCCGCCGCGAGCGACACGGTCAGCGCGACCGTCGACCTCGCGCCCTTGGGGAACCCCCAGGTCGCAGCGGTCTACGACGTCACGACCCCCGTCGGCGAGACCTTCGCGATCAACCTGTTCTCGCGCAACGAGGGCAACGTGGGCACCGTGCGGGTCTCGGTGGCGCACCTCCTGGACGGCGGCGCCGCGCCGGTGGGCACCTCCACGATCGCCCAGACCGGCGTGCTCCCCACCGGCGGCAACGTGATCGACCGCGATCCCTGGCTCGACCGCAGCGGCGACGGCTTCAGCCGGATCACGCTCCAGGGCAGCGTCACCCGCCCGCAGGTCTACGCCGTGCAGGCCGAGACGCCGCGCGGGATCGAGACCGCGCTCGTGCGGGTCGGGATCGGCGCGCGCTCGGCGATCAACGTCGACCCCGAGACCCCGGTCCCGGCGCCCTTCGTGATCGACCAGCGCACGCTCTACTCGAGCGACTCGTTCCAGTTCGGGCTGCCGACCTGCGCGACCTCGGGGGACCGGACCACGGTCGTGGCCTACGAGGGCGACGACGGCGACCCCTTCAGCGCCAGCCGCTACGAGCTGCGCATGCAGTACGACCGCGTGAGCGGCGCGGTCACCGGCGGGGCGTCCGACGAGCCCAGCCCCGACCGCAACAACTGGCGCGACCACGAGCTCGCCGCGCTGTTCAACGTGCTGGCGGTGGTCAAGAGCGGCGAGAGCAGCGTGAGCTGCCGCCTGTCCTTCGACCGCGGCGCGACCTTCGGCCAGACGCTGAACTTCCCCGCCGGCCCCGCGCAGTTCCGCGCTCGGCTCGTGCAGTGCGCCATGGCCGCCGACTACACCCTGGCCGTGGCCTACTGGCGCCCGGGCCCCGACTTTAGGAGCGAGCTGGTGCTCGTCGAGGGCGCGCCCTCGGCCTACGACACCGGCGGCTCCCCCACCGCCTACGCCTTCGGCGCGCCCCAGATCGTGCACCGCGCGTCCGAGGACGCGACCCCTGCGATCGTGGGCCTCGAGTACTCCCAGGGCGGCGACCTGGTCGTGGGCTACGGCTACACCACCTGGTCCTGGGACGAGCCCAACCGCACCAACGCGGTGCGCTCGGCCTTCTACTGCGGCACGCGCCTGTTCGGCGAGGCCAGCTTCAAGGAGACCCTCGTCGACGAGGAGCTGAGCTTCAACTACGACCCCAGCGTGGCGCTGGTCGGCCAGGGCACCGGGCTCTCGATCTACTACGCCTACGAGCTCGGCGGCGGCGTGCGCCTGGCGCGGAGCACCGACGCGGGCGCGACCTTCTCGGCGCCGAGCAGCTTCGGCACCAACGGCGCGCACCTGCCCAAGGTGTTCGCGGTGACCCAGGGCAGCGCGACCCGCGTCGACCTGCTCTACCTGCAGCAGGGCCTGGCCTCGAACGAGCTGCACCTCAGCCGCTGGGCGGACTTCGGCGTCACGGCGCCGGTCTCCTACCGCCTGACCACCTCGTCCCAGACCACCAACGCCCAGGGCGAGCCCGTGGTCACCGGGATCGGCTGGCTGGGCTACGACGCGACCCTCGACGGCGACGACGTGGTCGCGGTCTTCGTCGAGACCCGCGAGGTGTTCATGCCCCTCCCCATGCCGGTGGCCCTCGGGGCGCCGACCGCTGCTACCGCAGGGGCGCAGTTCCAGGCGGCGACCCCGCCGCCCCTGGCCCCCGGCCTGACCACCCCCCTCGCGGCCCCGGTGGCCGCCGATCGGCACCAGCTGAAGCTGATCCGCCTCGACTGACCGACGGCGAGGGGCGCCGCAGCAGCGGCGCCCCTCGGTTCCACGTCCTGGGACGAAGGGGCGCTGCTCGGCGCCCCTCGCCCCCTCACCCAGGCCTTTACGACGGCCGCTGGATTGCTTGGACACACGCGTGCGCGGTCGCCTGCTCGCAACCTGGTGCTTGGTCGTCGGCCTGTTCGGGGTCTGGGGCGGAGGCTGCGGCCCCTCGACCTCGGGCGGCGGCGGGCGACCCTTCCAGGGCGGCCCCGGCGGCGCCCCGACCGCAGCCGGCGGCGTGAACCGCGACCCCTTGGGCTACACCTTCAGCGTGGCCCAGCTCTCGAGCGTCGTCGGCGGGCGGGTGACCGCGCTGGCGGGGGTCCCCGGCACCCCGACCGACGACCTCGCCGCCCACGCCCCGCTGCAGCAGGTCACGCGCCTGAGCCAGGGCCTGCCCGCGGCCCTCGAGACCACCTTCGCCGCCCGCGCCCAGGACCTGGTCGGGCTCGGGACCCAGGTCTTCGCGGCCACCGCCGACCGCAGCCTGAACGGGGTCGGCGACGTGTTCCGCCGCGTCGAGGTCACCCCGGGCGTCCCCAGCTGGAGCGCGGTGGCTGATGTTTAAGCTGGCCGGGCTTTTTCCCATCGCCAACAAAGCCCACCGCATCCTCTATTTTACGTTGTAAAGCTGTCATTCCCGTTACAAGATGGCTCATTTGCCGTAAAATGGTGGCTGGCAGTCAGTAGTTAGTTGCTGGTTACTAGCCACCAGCAGCTAACCACCAGCTACCAACAACCAATACCCAACAACCACTATGTTCACGGAGATGAGCCATGCATTTCAAAACCATTATTGAACCATTTCGCATCAAAACGGTGGAACCCATCCGCCAGACAACCCGCGCCGAACGAGAGGCAGCGCTGCAACAAGCCGGTTACAATCTCTTCTTGCTCAAAGCTGAAGATGTGTTGATTGACCTTCTGACCGATTCGGGCACGGGGGCCATGTCCTCCAACCAATGGGCGGGGATGATGCAGGGGGATGAGTCGTATGCCGGGGCACGCTCGTTTTACAAATTTGAAACGGCCGTACGCGAAATCACCCACCTCAAACACGTCATCCCCACCCATCAAGGCCGCGCCGCCGAACGCATCTTGTTCGGGGCCGCGCTCAAACCAGGCGACATCGTCCCCAACAACACCCACTTCGACACCACCCGCGCCAACGTCGAATATCGCAAAGCCACAGCGCGCGACATCCCCATCGCTGAAGGCCGCCAGCCCCAGTTGTACCATCCCTTCAAGGGCAACATCGATTTAGAAAAACTGGAACAAACCATCGTCGACAATCCGGGCCGCGTGCCGCTGGCAATGATCACCGTCACCAACAACTCCGGCGGCGGCCAGCCGGTCAGCATGGCCAATATCCGCGCCGCCAGCGAAATTTGCCATCGTCACGGCGTGCCCCTGTTCCTCGACGCCTGCCGCTTCGCCGAAAACGCCTGGTTCATCAAAACCCGCGAACATGGCTACGCCAACAAAACCCCGCTGGAAATCGCCCAGGAAATGTTCAGCTACGTCGATGGGGCCACGATGAGCGCCAAAAAAGACGGTATGGCCAATATCGGCGGCTTCCTCGCCCTCAACGACGATGCCCTGGCTGCCCAATGCAAAACCATGCTCATCCTCACCGAAGGCTTCCCCACCTACGGCGGTCTGGCCGGTTACGATTTAGAAGCGATTGCCGTCGGTCTGCACGAGGTCTTGGAAGAAGATTACTTGCGCTACCGTATCCGTTCAGTGGCCTATTTGGGCGATAAATTAATGGCGGCCGGTGTCCCGATTGTGCAGCCGCCAGGCGGCCACGCCATCTACATCGACGCCAAAGGCATGCTGCCCCACATCCCGCAAAGCGAGTATCCGGCCTGGGCGCTGTCACTGGCGCTGTACCTGGAAGGCGGCATCCGCTCGGTGGAAATTGGCTCGGTGATGTTTGGCTTGCAGCCCGATGGCAGCGAACAACCGGCGGCCATGGAGTTGGTGCGGCTGGCCTTCCCACGCCGCATGTACACCCAAAGCCATGTCGATTATCTGGCCGAAGTGCTGCTGTACGTCAACAGTCTGAAGGATCGGGTGCGCGGTGTACGCATTACCGAATCGCCGAATGTTCTGCGTCATTTCTCGGCCATCCTGGAACCGGCGCATGGCAAGTTGATTGTAGATTAGGGGCAAGGCGTACAGCGATAAATCGTGGGAATACGTGTCATTTCGACTGTAGGGAGAAATCTTTGTCATACTTTACTATCTTTGCACTTTTCAGAGAAATCATGAAGTGGGACGCAGATTAACGCTGATTTACAGGATTTTGTTAACATAATTGCAAAAAATCTGCGTTAATCCTGAAAATCTGTGTCCAAAATCAAAAAGTGCAAACATAGTGATACTTAACCAGAGTAAAGATTCTCGGCGGACCTTGGAATGACATTTTCCCCACAAAATTTCGCTATACTCGGTGGTAAGTGGCAGGTTTGTACTTGCCATCTGCCACCTGCCCACTTGAGTTAATGACACTATGATTTCATTTCAACCAAACCAAGAACTTTTGCAGCGGGCGGGCACAATTCTGGCCGATTTTGACCAGATTTATTGGGTACTGGGCGGGGCGGCGTCGGGAAAATCAACAGTGTGCCGGGCAATTGCGAAGCAAACGGCCGTATCCGTTTACGACATGGATGCCCATATTTATGGCGCGTACATGGGCCGCTACACACCAGAACGGCATCCGGCAAGCCTGGCCTGGTTTACGGCCGTTAACCCCCTCGCCTTCATTCTCTCCCGGTCAACCACCGAATTCGATAACCTGAACCGGGCGGCTAACGTCGAATATCTGGATTTATTTGCCGAAGAGATGGCCCAAACCCGGCCACAAGGGCCGTTGTTGGTCGATGGCGGACTGACTCACCCGTCGGTGCTGGCCCAGGTTTTACCAACTGAGCGAATAGTTTGTTTAGGGGTGGAAACGGCCGTTTCCCAGCACGCCTGGAACCACGATCCCGAACGGGCCGAGATGAAACAATCCGTCCTCAATCTGCCCGACGGCACCACCGCCTGGGCGCAATTCCTGGCCTTCGACCAACAAATCAACGAAACCATGCTCGCCGAAAGCAAAACAGCGGGCATCAAAATCTACCGGCGCGCAGCCCCCACAACCGTGACAGAGTTAGCAGGCAGCGTTGTCGATTATTTCGGGAAAGCAGTCGATTCTTCTTTCCCTGTTTAGTATTAAAGAGGTATAGCACATGAAAAAGTTCGCATTGATCACCCTAATCGTCGCTGCCATCTTGCTGACCGCCCTGTCCTTGACTGCGCCAGCCCCTATTTCAGCCCAGGCATTCGATGGCCTCGTCCCGCCCGATGTGCCCGGCGAACTCATCTACATCCCCTTTCCGGTAGACATCACGCTGGACGGTGACCTGGCCGATTGGGGCGAACTGCCGTCTTATCTTGTCGATGATGGCCCCAACCTGCCTGATACGCCGGAAGAAAATGGCTCCTTCACTTTTTCCGTGGCCGCCGACAGGGAAAATCTCTACATCACCATACAAATGCCCGATGTCAATATCGTCGCCGGGCAGCATGGCACCGAATTCTGGAATGAGGATTCGATGGAGTTTTACATCAATGCTTCCGGTGACCTGGGAACGCGCAGTTATGCCCCCAACATCTTCCAGGTCAACATCAACGCCGCCGATATCGGCAACAGCGACCCGGACGGACTGACCCTTACCGGCGTCAACAGCGGCGACCACACCGTGCGCGGCTTTGTCTTCAAAACGGCGGACGGCTGGGGGATGGAAACGGCCGTGCCGTGGTCGTGACCCGCACCGGCAACAGCCCCTAGCCCTGGAACCCACGCGCCGGACTCCGCTGGCACCCTCGTCTACCCCGCCACGGAGTCCGGCGTTCTCCGTTCCTGGCTCGGCCGCGCCCCAGCCACTATCACCGGGGTATGCCGAGCTGGGCGCCGGGCAAGGTCGTAGGGGAATACCGGCTGCTCGAACAGCTCGGCGCGGGGGGCATGGGCGCCGTGTGGCGCGCCGAGCACCTGCCCACCGGCGCCCTGCGCGCGCTCAAGACGACCGTCGCCGACCCCGAGGCCCTGGTGCGCTTCGAGCGCGAGGCTCAGGCCCTGGCGCGGCTGAACCACCCCCACGTGGCCCGGGTGCACACCGCCCAGGTGTGCGAGGGCGTGCCCTACCTCGTGCTCGACCTGGCGCAGGGCGGCGACCTGGCGACGCGGCTCAAGCTCGGCCCGCTGCCGCCGGAGGAGGCCCGCGCCCTGGCGCGGGACCTGGCGCTGGGGCTGGCTCACGTGCACGCGGCCGGGCTCCTGCACCGCGACCTCAAGCCGCAGAACGTGGTCTTCGACGATCAGGGGCGGCCCCTGCTCGTGGACTTCGGCTTGACGCGCCAGGTCGGCGGCAGCTCCTTGACCCGCAGCGGGGCGATCTTGGGCACCCCCGCCTACATGGCGCCGGAGCAGGTGGACGACGCGCGCGCGGTGGACGAGCGCGCCGACGTCTACGGCCTCGGCGCCGTGCTCTACCACGCGCTCACCGGCGAGCCGCCGTTTCGCGGGGCCACGGCCCTGGCCGTGCTCCAGGACGTGCTCGAGCGCGACCCCCTCCCGCCCCGCAAGCTCGCGCCCCAGGTGCCGCCGCGCCTCGACGCGCTCTGCCTGCAGGCGCTGGCCAAGGACCCCGCCGAGCGCCCCGCCAGCGCGCGCGCGTTCGCCAACGCGCTCGCGGCCTGCGACCTGAACGCGACCCGCGGCGCCGACCGGCGGGCCGTGTGGGTCGCCGGGCTCCTGCTCGGCCTGACCCTGCTCGCGCTGTCCGGGGCGCTCCTGCGGCGCGGGGTCGCGGAGCAGGAACAGGCGCAGGCGCCGCCGACGGCCCCCGAGGCGGCGCCGGTCCCGGCCCCCGAGCTCGCCCAGCGCGCGAAGGACGTGCACCCGCTGGACGCGGCGCTGAGCGAGTTGCCGCGCCCGACCGAGGCCGACCTCGCGGGCTACCCCTTCGAGGCGGTCCTCGGCGGGACCGCCGAGGTGTTGCTCGACGCCAGCATGCCCAACTCCTTGACCGACGCCGCCGAGTGGCTCACCCAGCGAACGGGGGACCCGCGGGCGGGGTGGGCGCTCCTCTACTGGGTCGCGCGCGCCGGGCAGGCGGTCCCGGACCCCGAGGCCCGCGCGGTGAGCCAGGTCGGCTGGATGAAGCTCGGCAAGGTATTGCGGCAGGACCCGACGCCGCTGTGGTCCGACCAGGCCTGGAAGGAGGTCGGGGGGGAGGTCGTCCTCGAGTGCTTCCGGCGCGCGGCCGCCGCCGGACGCTCCGACGGCTGGGTCAACGTGGGGAACATGTACCACTGGGGCGAAGAGGGCCTCAGGATCGACCGCGCCCGCGCCCAGGAGGCCTACGCCGAGACGCGCCGTGCGCGGTTCCTCGATCCCACCGACGACCTCGTCGCGCGGCTGCGGCTCGCGGAGATCGCGCTCGTCGCTCCCGACCTCCCGGGCCGCGTGCCCGACGCGCAGGCGCTGCGCTTCGCTCGGGACGCCTTCGACGGGCTGCGGGACCTGTGGCAACAGCGCGACGCGGCCAAGATCGCCCGGGGTCTGGCGGAGCGCCTCCGCGCGGCGGGGGGCGACCCCGGCGCGCTCCCGCACCTGCTGGACGCCTACGGGCAGCGCCTGCCGCGTCCGGCCTGGGGCGACCTCGTCGACTGCCCGCGGCCGGAGGTGCAGTACGAGGGCCAGCGCATGCTCCAGGGGATCAGCGCGACCCCGCTCTCCGCGGCGTGCACGTGGCTGGACGAGGAGCGCGGGCGGCTGGACCTTGCCCTGGGCCTGAGCTACGAGGTCGCCCGCAACAGCGAGGACGAGAACGGGCGCGAGGGCTGGTGGAAGCTGGGAATGCTCCTGCGCGACCCCGCGGCGCGGGAGGCGTTCGACGTCTCGGCCACGGACTACGCCAACGACTACCCCGAGCTCGTGCTCGAGGCCTACCGCCGCGCCGCCGACGCCGGGCGCAGCGACGGGCTCCTGACCCTGGCCGGGATCTACGCCGGCGGCGGCGAGCGCGCGCTGGGGGTGACCCCGGACCTGCCCCGCGCGCTGGCGCTGTTCCTCGAGGCCCAGCGGGCGCCGGTGGTGGCTCAGGACGAGGACCGACTGGCCGCGTGGCTGGGCCTGGCCGAGCTGTGCCTGGCGCACCCCGAGCTCGCCGACCGCCCCAGCGACCGGGAGCTGCTCGCGCAGCTCCCCGAGGTCGCGGACCTCGAGCGCGCCCGGGGCGCCCGGGTCGAGCGCGCGCGCGAGGTGCGCGCAGAGCTCGAGGCCCGCGTCGGCGGGCGCTGAGCTGGCCCGGGCGCGCCCGAGCGTCTACACCGGGGTGTGCGCGCGTGGGAGCCTGGCGACGTGGTGGGGGACTACCGGCTGCTCGGGCGGCTGGGCGCCGGCGGCATGGGCGCGGTGTGGCGCGCCCAGCACCTCGCGACCGGGGCCACCCGCGCGCTCAAGGTCGCCGTGTGCACGGACCCCGAGTCGCTGGCGCGCTTCCAGCGCGAGGCGCGGGCGCTGGCGCGGTTGAACCACCCCCACGTGGCCCGGGTGCACGCCGCCGAGGTCGCGCAGGGCGTGCCGTACCTCGTGCTCGACCTCGCCGAGGGCGGGGACCTCGCCGACCGGCTCAAGCGCGGCCCGCTGCCTGCGGAGGAAGCCCGCAGGGTGGTGCTGGCGCTGGCCGACGGCCTGGCCCACGTGCACGCCGCCGGGATCCTGCACCGCGACCTCAAGCCCCACAACGTGGTCTTCGACGACGAGGCGCGCCCGCTGCTCGTGGACTTCGGGCTGGCCCGCGGCCTCGACACGAGCTCGCTCACCGCCACGGGCGTCGTGCTCGGGACGCCCGCCTACATGGCGCCGGAGCAGCTCGACGACGCGCGCAACGTCGACGAGCGCGCCGACGTCTACGGCCTGGGCGCCGTGCTCTACAGCGCGCTCACCGGGGTCGAGCCGATCGCGGGCAAGACCGGGATCGACCTCCTGCGCGCGGTGATCGAGGACCCGCCGCGGCCGCCCCGCGAGCTGCGCCCGGACGTGCCCCCGGCCCTCGAGGCGCTCTGCCTGCGCGCGCTGGCCAAGGACCCCGCCGCGCGCTTCGCCAGCGCCCGCGAGCTGGCCCAGGCGCTCGCGGCGTGCGATCTGCGTGCGTCTGGGTCGAGGAAGCGGGGCGTAGCCCTCGCCAGGGCGGGCGGGCTGGCGCTGGCGCTGGCGGCGCTGGGCTGGGCCCTCCGGGGAGGCGCTCCCGCCCAGCCCCCCGCGTCGTCGCCGCTGCCGGGGAAGCAGCCTGCGAGGGCGCTCCCACGCGCGGAGGCGGAGGAGGCCCTGGTCGACCGCGCCTTCGCGCAGCTCGAGCCCCCCACCCCGGCCGAGCTCGAGGGCGCCATGCCTCCCGCGCTCTACGACGCAGAGGAACTCCTCGCGGGGATCCACGCCTCCATGCTGGTGCCGGTGGGAGAGCAGCTCGCGACGAAGCGTCCGGGGCGCGAGCTCGCGCTGTATTACTGGGTCGCCCGTCGGGGGCGGGAGCTCGAGGACCCCAGGCAGCGCGCGACGAGCCAGCTCGGCTGGCACAAGCTCGCGGGACGGCTGAGGATGCGCGAAGGGGAGGACCAGCAGACCCCGTCCCCGGAGCTCTGGAGCCGAGCGGCGTGGCGTCGCGACCGGCGCGAGGTCTTGCGGGCGTGCCTCGAGCGCGCGGCCGAGGCGGACCACCTCGAGGCCTGGGTCGACCTGGGCGACCTGCTGCGGACGCCTGACCCGCGCGTCGAGGTGGACGTGGCGCGGGCCCAGGCGTGCTACCGACGCGCGCTCGCGGCGGAGCACCACGAGGGCGACTACCCCGCGCAAGTGCTCCAGGTCTACCGGCGGCTCGCGGAGGTCGCCGCGAACCACCCCGACCTGGACGGGCGCCTCGGCGATCTCGAGGCCCTGGAATACGCGCGCGCCGGCTACGGGGCGCTCGGGGAGGCGGGGCCCGAGATCTATGAGGCCACCGCCCGCGCGGCGACGACCCTCGCGCAGCGGATCGCGGCCGCGGGCGAGGACCCGGGCCCAGGGCCCCACCTCCTCGACTACTACGGTCGCGCGTTGCCCCAGGTCACCGCAGAGGACCTCGAGCGCTGCGACCTGCTGGTGGCGGGCGAGCGTCAGAGCCTGCTCGCCTACGAGAGCTCCCTCGCGCTCAACCCGGCGGTCAGTTGGCTGATCGAGCAGGGCGAGCTCGCCCAGGCGGGGAGCCTGCTCTATCGCTGCGCTCGCGCGAACCCCGACGAGGGGAGCCAGTCGGCCTGGTTCCGCCTCGGCGCCGCGCTCTGCAACCCGCGCGGCCAGCCCTACCTCGGCCTCCCCCGCGAGACCCCAGCCCTCGAGCGCCTGGAGCTGGCCCGGGAGTGCTTCCGGCGCTCGGCGGCCGCCGACCACGCCGGCGGGTGGCTGGCTCTGGCCGGAATGGCTGAGGGCGACGCGGCCCTCGGGCTCGAGCCCGTCCCCACGCTCGCGCTGCGCTACTACCTCGCCGCGGCGGAGGCGGAGGTCGCGGACCCCGACGATCCGCTGGCGGCCTGGTGCGGCGCTGGTGAGCTCTGCTTGCGGGAGCCTGGCCTCCCCGGGCGCCCGAGCTACCGCGCGCTGCTCGAGGCCCTGCGGGCGGCCCGGGACGGGGTACGCGACGCGCACAAGCTCGACCGCGCGCGCGCGCTGGAGCGCGCGCTCGAGCGAGTCGCCGGGCGCGAGGAGTAGCGCCTAGCCGACCTCGCGGGTCGCGGTGTCCGACTGACGCGGGAGGCGGCTCGAGGAGTGCGCGCGCTTGATCGTGTTCAGCGCGTTGCGCGCGTCGCGGATCCGCTCGCGGGTGTCCCGGACGTAGGCGTCGACCTCGGTCCCCCGGGCCTGGTCGCCCTTGGCCAGGTGCCACTTGCGCAGGGCGAGCTCGACCTGCGCCGCGCGCAGCCGGCGCCGGAGGCGATACACCCGGACCCCGTAGCTCGCGAGCCCGGCCAGCTCCCAGCGCTCGCGGCCGAACAGCGAGCGGAAGCTCGCGTACTCCTCGGGCTGCACGAAGCCCTGGGCCTGCTCCTCCTCGAGGTAGGTCAGGAGCACGTGCCGCTCGCGGCTGGCGGCGATCGCGTAGGCCGAGCAGAAGAACAGGAGCCCCAGCCCGCCGAACACCCCGGTGGTGATCGCCAGCGCGACCACGCTGCGCACGTCCTGGAGCTGCTGGGTGAGGAAGATCGCGGCCCAGTTCCACACCAGGTGCAGGGTGATCGCGAGCAGGAGCCCGCCCCCCGCGAACAGCCAGCGTCGGCGTCTGGCGCGGGAGGTCTCGCGCATGAAGCCCAGCCCCGCGCCGAACATGGCGGTGTAGACCGGGTGCCCGATCAGCGCGTTGACCAGCGTGCGGTAGGTGCCGTAGGTCCACAGCGCCTCCTCGCCCCCGTAGGTCAGGAAGCGCACGTGGTAGATCAGCGCGTTCTCGACCAGGGCGAAGCCCAGCCCGCAGGTCGCGCCCAGGACCAGGCCCTCGAGGGCGTTGTCGAACTCGTCGTGCAGGATCCAGATCAGGACCCCGACCCCCAGGCCCTTGACCAGCTCCTCGATCACCGGGGACACGAAGGCGGCGGTGGTGCCCCGCGCCACGTCGGGCACGAACAGCGCGGTCAGCGCCTCGCGGGCCAGGCCGTTGACCAGGAGCGCGACCCCGCAGCCGATCGTGCCGCCCCACACCAGGCAGCCGAGCACGTTGCGCCAGGGGATCTGGTTGTTGCGGTCGAGGAGCTTGATCAGGCCCAGGTAGGGGATCGCGGGGACCAGCCCGAAGCAGGTCGCGATCAGCAAGACCTTGGGCTGCTCGCGCCACAGGGGGAGCACCAGGCGCCAGCCGAGGACCGCCAGGCCCACGACGGCCAGGAGCGCCACGATCGTGAAGAAGATCGCGCGGCGTCGGCGCACCCGGAGCCCGATCCGGGTCCCGCCGAGCTGAATGAACGAGAGCTCGGCGTCGGCGGGGGCCAGGAGCGTCTGCCCCATGTGGAACACGCCCTCGGCGTCGTAGCCCGCCGCCGACGGCGGGCGCGCCAGGCTCGGGGCCGAGGGCGCGAGCTCGAGGCTCGCCGGGGCGGCGTCCCCCGCGCGCTGGAACAGGACCTCGGTGTCCCCCAGGATCAGGGTGTCGCCGGGCTTGAGCTTGCGCGCGCGCTTGGCCAGGCGCTTGCCGACGTAGCTCCCGTGCTGGCTCTTGTTCTCCAGGGACCAGCCCTTGGGCCCCAGGTGGAGCTCGGCGTGGACCCGGGACATGGTCGCGTCTTCGGGGAAGCGCACCGCGGCCTCGTGGCCGCGGCCGAGGGCCAGCGGCGCGCTGGCCTCGGAAGGGAGGGGGATCACCTCCCCCGCCCGGCACCCGGATCGAACCCTGAGCTGATACACGCTGGAGGCAGTGTAGCGCCCAGCCCCCGCCGGGTCCCGCCCAGGACCGGTTGCCGTTTTAGATCCCGGATCCCGGTGGTAACCTCTCGCCCGGAGGCGCTCATGAGCGACGAGCACGGTCACGGCCCGAGTAACGACAAGCCCTGGCTGGCCGCCCTGGCGGTGATCGGCGGCCTGGCGGTGGCCCTGGGGATCGGCCGCGTCGACCCCTACGGCGCCAGCGCGGCCCACGGCGCCACGAGCACCGTCAACGTGCGCGGGCTGGACCCGATCGAGGGCACGATCCACGCCCAGGGCGGCGTGCTGCAGGTGCACACCGCCAAGGGCATGGTGTTCGTGCCCGCGGACCGGGCGCAGGTCCACGTCGCCGCCCACGAGGACGCGCACGAGGACGCCCACGCCGCGCACCCCGAGGGCGAGTCGGTCAGCGGCGAGCCGCGGATTGGCCCCCTGGACGAGCTCGCGCTGCGCGCGTTCAACCGGCGCAACAGCCGGCTCTACGCCGAGGCGCTCCCGCTCTACGCCGAGCTCGCGACCCGCGGCGCCGACGCCCACGACCCCCGCGCCGCCGGCTGGCAGGAGACCCTGGGCCAGGTCGTGCGCGAGTACGTGAAGGACTGGCACACCGGCGAGGACGCCCTCGCGCGCGCGCGCCGCGTGCGCGAGACCCTCGAGCCGCTGCCGGGCATGCTCCCCGAGGTGTGGCTGGCCGACGCCTACGCCACCCTGCTGCGGATCGAGCTCGCCGAGGCCCACCCAACCCAGCACGCCGAGCTCGGCGAGCTGCTCGAGGCCCTGGGCCCGACCCACACCTCGCAGCACCGCGACGTGCTCGACCAGCTCCAGCGCCGCCTGCACCCGGCCCACGAGCAGGGCGGGCTCCTGCCTCCCGGCCGCTAGGTCCCCGCGGCGGGCGGCGCTCCGCGTCGCCCGGTGACACCCGCTCCCCCGGGCCCGGTCATGCCTGCAGCATGACCCTGCGCCTGATCGATCCCCGTGAGACCCCGCTCAGCGAGCTGAGCTACCTGAACGCCGCTGGCCGCGGCCGGGTGGAGCGCGTGCGCCTGCCCCTCACGACGCTGCGCGTCGAGGCCCTGCCCCCGGGGGTCGAGGCGATCCTCGTGGCCTCGGACCTCCAGGGCCGCGCGCTCCCCGACGGCGCCGAGCTCCTGGGCCTGGCCCTGGCCCGGCACTGCCTCGAGCTGAGCTCCTGCGGCGTGCTCCCCGACCCCGAGCGGGTGGGGGTGATCCTCGCCGGCGACCTCTACGCCGAGCTCGGCAAGCGCGGCGGGCTGGGCGACGTGCGCGGGGTGTGGGAGGCCTTCGCGCCCTTCCGCTGGGTCACCGGCGTCGCCGGCAACCACGACGCCTTCAGCGAGGACCCCCGCGACCGCGCGGGGATCGGGCGCTTCCGTCGCCGCGGGCACCGCGTGCTCGACGGCGACCAGGTCCAGCTCGACGGCCTCGTGCTCGGCGGCGTGAGCGGGATCGTGGGCAACCCTCGGAAGCCCAACCGCCGCTCCCTGGACGCCTTCGCCGAGGAGCTCGAGCTCGCGAGCCTCGACGCCCACGCCCTCGTGCTCCACGAAGGCCCCGAGGTCGACGGCCGCACCGGCAACCCCGACCTGACCGCCCTCGTCCGCGCGCACGCCCCGCCCCTCGTGATCTGCGGGCACCGCCACTGGCCGTCCCCGCTCGCCGAGCTCCCCTGCGGCCGCCAGGTGCTCAACGTCGACGCCCGCGCCGTGGTCCTGACGGCGTAGGGACGCGCGCGACCGGGAGCAGCGAGCTGCTCCCCTACAGCTGGGGCGAGCGCAGGGGGCCGGCCTGGACGACGGCGTAGAGCAGGTCGTCGCTGGTCAGGATCCCGGCGAGCTGGCCCTGGTCGTCGAGGGCGGGGAGCGCGTTGAAGTGGTTCTCGAGCATGAGCCGGGCGGCGTCGGCGAGGGGGGCCTTGGCCGAGATCGTGATCGGGTCCCGGGTCATGACCTGGGCCAGGGTCGTGCCGTAAATGTCCAGCCGGTGCTCGGGGTTGGTGAGGGTGGCCCGGGCCACGTCGCGGTTGCTGAGGATCCCGCACAGCTTGCCGTCGGCGTCGGTCACGAGCACGTGGCGCACGCGCTCGTTGGCCATGGTCTCGAGCGCGCTGACCAGGGGCTCCGTGGCCGGCGTGGTCAGGACCTCGCGGGTCATGAGCGATTCGACGGTTCGTTGCCAGGGCATGCGGGACCTCTCCTTCGGGTTAGGTCGCGTCGTTGGTGCGGGTGACCTCGCCCGCCTTGAAGCGACCGCTCTTGCGCAGGTCGTCGATACACGCGACCGCGCGCACGACGTCGGTCGTGCTGAGCACGCCCACGAGGCGCCCTCCGTCGACCACGAGCAGCTGGTGGGTGCGCGCGCGGACCATGCGCTCGCAGGCCTCGGTCAGGGCCAGCGTCGGCTCGACGGCGACCGGCACCTGCTGCACCGCGGTCGCGATCCCCTGCTGCGCGACGCGGGCGCAGTCCTGGCCCGCGGCGCTGTAGGCGCGCAGGAGGTCGCTGGTCGAGACCACGGTCAGCGGCGAGTCGTCGGCGCCGATCACCGGGGCGCAGGTCAGGCGCTTGTTGAGCAGCGCGGCAGAGGCGTCGGCCAGGGTCGCGTCGGGACGCAGCGACACGGGGTTCGCGGTCATGACGTCGGCGACGGTCAGGTCGGATACGGACAGCACAGGAGCCTCCCAGCGGCTACGAGTCGGGTCCGGGCCTCGTCAGCAACCGACGTGCCCCGCTCAACCGCTGAACCATGCAGGTCTTGGAGCTTCGACGGTCTCGGGGCTGGGACACCCGCCGGCTGGCTGTCACGCCGACGTGAATGGGAGCCAGACCCGGAAGGTGGTGCCCTGCCCTTCCTGCGAGTCTACCTCCAGGGCGCCGTCGTGCGCGCGAATCAATCCATAGCAGATCGCCAGCCCCAGGCCGTTGCCCTTCACGCCCTTGGTGGTGAAGAACGGCTCGAACACCCGCAGCCGCGTCGCCTCGTCCATGCCGGCGCCGGTGTCGGTGACCTCGATCAGGCTCCCCGCGCCCCGGGGGCGGGTCTGGCGCCGGCTGCGCACGGTCAGGGTGCCGCCCCGGGGCATGGCCTGGATCGCGTTCAGGATCAGGTTCAGGAACACCTGCTCCAGCTCGCCCGCGTTGGCCTCGGCCACCGGGGCGGGCTCGAGCTCGCGGACCACCTCGACCCCGGCGCGGGTGGCCTTGGTCTCGAGGAACGCCAGCGCCCGCGACAGGGGCTCGGCCATGTCCAACGCGCTGCGCGGCGCGTGGGTGGGCCGGCAGTAGTCGAGGAGCCCGCGGGTCAGGGTCGCGATCCGATCGCACTGGGCGACGATCTTCTCCAGGTCGCTGCGCACCTTCTCCGAGAGGTCCTCGGGGCCGCTGAGCAGCAGGCGCACCTTGGCGCTGACCACGCCGATCGGGTTGTTGATCTCGTGGGCCACGTTGCCCGCCAGCTCGCCCATGGCGGCGAGCTTGGCGGCCTGGGTCAGCTGCCGCTCCAGGCGGCGCTCCTGGGTCAGGTCGTGGAGCGTGCCCATGAACAGGCGCTCGCCGGTGCGGCGGATCTCGCTCACCGCCAGGCGCACCGGGATCAACGCGCCGTCACGGCGCAGCGCGTCGACGGTGCGCCCGATCCCAATGATCTTGGCCTGGCCGGTCTCCAGGTAGCGGCGCACGTAGCCGTCGTGCTGCGTCGCGTGGGGCTCGGGCATGAGGTCCTCGACCCGGCGCCCGATCAGCTCGCTCGTCCGGTAGCCGAACAGCCGCTCCGCCGCGGCGTTGGCGCTGAGCACGGTCCCCCCCACGTCCATGGTCAGGATCGCGTCCACCGCGTCCTCGATCATGGCCCGGGCCTCGGCCTCGACCTCCTGCATGCGCTGCATGACCCGGCGGCGGGTGGCGATCTCCTCGACCAGGGCTCGGTTGGTGCGCGCGAACTGCTCGGCCTGGGGGTCCTTGGCCGGGGCGAGCTGGCGCTCGAGCCAGCGGTGGGTCCACCAGGCGACGAGGGTGCCCGCCACGAAGAACCCAGCCAGGGCCGCCGGGCCCGCGCCGCTGAGGGTCAGGGCCAGGGCGCCCGGGAGCACGATCGCCGGCCACAGGATCGGGCTGACGCGGGGCAGCGCGCGTTCGACGGTCACAGCAGCGCGACGTCCTTCCTCGTGAGCGAACGACTTGGGGCGGCCCCGGGGTTGCTTGGTCCCCCCGTGGCCCATGGGCCAGGAGCAGAGCATGAACCTCGAGCGGATTCTAGTCGGCTGCTGCCTGAGCAAGGATCAGGAGGCGGTGTGGCAGGCTGCGCTGGACCTCGCGCGGGTCCACGGCAGCCGCCTGCTTCCGCTGCACGTGATCTCGGGGGAGGGCCTGCTCACGAGCAGCGGCGACGCCGAGGCCTACGCCCAGGGCTGGCTGGAGCAGCTCGCCGCCCGCGCCCGCGAGGCCGGGGTCGAGGTCGACACGCCGCGGGTGCTGCGCGGCGCGCGGCCGGCGGGAATCCTGCTCGAGCAGGCCAAGGCCTGGGGCGCGTCCTGGGTCGTGATCGGCGCCGCCGAGCGCGGCGGCTGGGAGCGGCTGCTCGGGACCTGCGCCGAGGCGCTGTGCCGGGAGAGCGCGGTGCCGGTGCTCGTGGTCCCCGAGCGCGGCCCGAGCTGGACCCGGGTGCTCTGCGCGGTGGACGGGAGCGAGCCCGCCCGCGCCGCGCTCACTGTGGCCATGGATCTGGCGCGCTCCTACAGCGCGCCCTTGAGCCTGCTCTACGTGGAGGTCGACGGGGAGGCCCAGCGCCAGGCCGCGGACGAGGTCATGCGTTCGCTGGGACTGCACGAGGTCGAGGTCGACGTGCTCAGCCGCAGGGGCGCCTCGGTGCCCGAGGTGATCGTGGCCGCGCAGCAGGAGACGGGCGCCGACGTGCTGGTCCTGGGCACCGCCGGGCGGACCGGGCTCGGGCGGATCCTGCGCCCCAACACCGCCGAGGCCCTGCTCCGCAAGCTCCCCTGCGCGCTCCTGGTCGCGCCCGCGACGGCGTGAGCGGGCTCTCGACACGCCTGGACCCCCTGGGGCCGGCATGCGATACCCTTGGCCCAGGAGGTGCCATGGCTCGCGTGCTGATCGTCGACGACGAGGAGGGCATGCGCGAGGTGTGCGCAGAGACCGTCTCGCGGCTCCCCGGCGTGGAGGTCGTGACCGAGGAGGACCCGCGCCGCGGGCTGGAGCGGATCAAGGCCGAGGGCTTCGACCTCCTGATCTCCGACGTGCGCATGCCCGGCCTCTCGGGCGTCGAGCTGCTCGAGGCGGTGCGCGCCCACGACCCGGAGCTCCCGGTGCTGATCATGACCGGGTTCCCCACGGTCGAGACCGCGGTCGCCTGCCTCAAGCTGGGCGCCGTCGACTTCGTGACCAAGCCCTTCGTGCCCGAGGACCTGCAGGCCAACGTCGAGCGCTTCCTGCGCGAGCGCCGCCTGCGCGAGGAGCACGCGCTGCTCGCGCGGCAGGCCAACCGCGACTTCAGCTACGGCCAGCTCAAGGGCAGCTCGCCGGCCATGCGCGAGGTGTTCGACGTGATCGAGCGCGTCGCCGCGAGCGACGTGGACGTGCTCGTGTTCGGCGAGACCGGGACCGGCAAGGAGCTCGTGGCCCGCGAGCTGCACCGGCGCAGCGAGCGCGCCCGCGGGCGCTTCGTGCCCGTCGACTGCGGCGCGATCCCCGAGGCGCTCATGGAGAGCGAGCTCTTCGGCCACGAGCGCGGCGCGTTCACGGGGGCCCAGGGCCGGCGGATCGGGCTGCTCGAGTTCGCCGACAAGGGCACGTTTTTCCTCGACGAGCTGGGCGAGCTCCCGCTCCTGGCCCAGGCCAAGCTCCTGCGCGCGCTGCAGGAGCGCGTGATCCGCCGGGTCGGCGGCCAGCAGGAGGTGCCCGTCGACGTGCGCGTCGTCGCCGCCACCGCCCGCGACCTCGAGCGCGAGGTCCAGGAGGGCGCCTTCCGCAGCGACCTGCTCTACCGGATCAACGTGGTCACGCTCTCGCTCCCCCCGCTGCGCGAGCGCGGCGAGGACGTGCTGCTCCTGGCCCAGCACTTCCTCGAGCTGCACGGGCGCGAAGGCCGCGGGCCCAAGGAGATCAGCGCCGGCGCGCGCGAGGTGCTCCAGCACTACGCCTGGCCCGGCAACGTGCGCGAGCTGCAGAACGTGATCCGCCGCGGCGTGGCCCTGGCCCGCGGCGACGCGATCGAGGTCGAGGACCTCCCGGCCAAGCTCGTGGAGAGCGCGGGCGGGCCGATCGCAGGCGCCCCCAGCGCCAGCGGCGGCGCGAGCCTCGAAGGCGGGTTCTTCGAGCTGCGCGCGCAGCGGATCGCCGCCTTCGAGCGCGACTACCTGACCCGCCTGCTGCAGGACCACGACGGCGACGTGGCCGCCGCGGCCAAGTCCGCCCAGGTCCCGCGCGGCACCTACTACCGTCTGCTCAAGAACCACGACCTCAAGCCCGCGGACTTCCGCGCAGGCTAGGGGGCCCCCGGGAGGCCTCATGTTCAAGCGGATCCTCGTCCCCACCGACGGCTCGGCCCTCGCCAGCGCGATCCTGGGACCCCTGACCCCGCTCATGCACCAGGAGAGCCCGACGCTGGTGCTCCTGCGGGTGCTCGAGCCCGAGCACTACGACGGCCCCACCGAGCGCGAGGAGCAGCTCGCCGCGGCCCGGGAGCGCATGGGGCGCCTGCGCGGGCTGCTCGAGGCCGAGGGCGCGACCGCTGAGGTCGTGGTCGAGTTCGGCGACCCGGCCTCGCGGATCCTCGACCACGCCAAGGAGGTCGACCTCGTCGCCATGAGCACCCACGGGCGCTCGGGGATCTCGCGCTGGTTCCACGGCAGCGTGACCGAGACCGTGCTCCGCGACGTCGAGACCCCGGTCCTCGTCTCGAACCCGGCGGGCCTCGGGCCCCACGCCCGCTTCCGGCACCTGCTGCTCACCGTGCCCGCCGAGGCCAGCGCCGCGCGCCGGGTCGGGGAGTTCACCGCCCGGCTCGCGGTCCAGCAGGGGGCCAAGGTGACGTTGCTGCGGATCGGGAGCTGGGAGGGCAACTGGGCCCTCGACGCCAGCCCCGCGGGCGCGAACCCCGACGCCCTCCCGCTCCTGCCCTCGGCCGTCGACCTCCAGGAGCAGGCCAAGCCCGCCCTCGCGCCGCTCAAGGCGCAGAAGGTCGCGGCCACGGTGCGCGTGGGCTGGGGCAAGCCGGCGGAGGGGATCCTGGGCCTGGCCAAGGAGCTCGGCTGCGACCTGCTCGTGCTCGGGACCCACGGCTACCACGGCGTCGAGCGCCTGATGTACGGCTCGGTGAGCGAGGACGTGGTGCGCCACGCGACCTGCCCCGCGCTGGTCGTGCACCTCCGTCCCGACGACGCTTGAGGGCGCGCGAGCGCTTCGGTCACCCGCCGCGCTTCAGTGACGACCCGGCGGGCTGGATCCTGCGCGGGCTCTTGCTCGCGAGCTGCCTCGCCGCGGCCTTCGTGCTCCTGGGCTGGGTCGCGACGACCTGCGTGCTGGTGATCGACCTGGCCGCGTTCGGCCACGCGCGCGCGATCGTGGTCCAGCCCTGGCTCGTGCTCAGCGTGGGTGGGGCGTCAGGGTCCTCGCCTTCTGCTGCCGCGGGCTGTGGCTCGAGCGTGCCCCCGCGAGCCCGCGGGTCGAAGGCGGGATCGCGCGAGCCTGTTCGTGCCCCGCGGCGGGATCGCGCTCCCCTGGCAGACCGCCTGGGGCGACGCCGACCAGCCCGTCGACGGCGGCTGGCTGCTCCTGGGGCTGGGCCTGACGCTGGCCGCGCTCATGGGGTTGCTCGGCTTCGCCTCGCGTCGGGCGCAGCGCCCGCGGGGGTGAGCGCGGCCCGCGAGTCCGGGCCGCTGGCGACGTGAGGGTCGACCTCGGGCGCGGGGGTCCCCGGACACCCGCGCCGGCGTTCGACCTCGGCGTCGGAGGTCCGTGGGTCACCCGCGCTGGGGTTCGACCTCGGCGTCGGAAGTCCCAGGACGTGCGACGCGGCGTTGGACCTCGACGTCGGAGGTCCCAGGACATGCGACGCGGCGTTCGACCTCGGGCTCGGAGGTCCGTGGGACGTGCGACGCGGCGTTCGACCTCGGGCTCGGAGGTCCGTGGGACGTGCGACGCGGCGTTCGACCTCGAGGCTCGGAGGTCCCTGGACGTGCGAGCCGACGTTCGACCTCGGACTGACCCGTCCCCAGGACCTGCGACGCGCCATTCGCTCGCGCCGGGGCGGGCAGCGGGGTCTCCGCACGCGCCGCTGACCCGGCCCTGCGTCCGTCCTCGCGAAGATTTCTTTTCCTTCCGCCCCGCGTCCAACCTCCGGGTGCACCGTCGGCTACGTCCCGCGACGAAGTGAATAGGCGTCCGCCGCGAACTCCTGGGAACCTTCCGGCGGCGGCGCCCGTCAAAGCCTTGAGGAGAGGGGCCATGCCTACCCCGAGCGCGTTCACCAAGCTCTACCGCTTCACCCCAGCCGCGCGGCGTTCACGCTGGAGGGCATGCAGCGCGCGCTCGCCGAGGAGGGCCTCGGCCTGGACGCGCTGCGCGACCACCTGCGCCGGACCCAGGCGCTGGCCCGGGAGGCGCAGGCCCTCGAGGCGCGCTGGAAGGGTCCCCGGGGGGACGTGATCTACGGCCCCGAGGCGCGGCGCCTGGACGCCGAGCTCGACCGCGTGCTCGGCGCCCTGGACGCGAGCCTCCAGCTCACGCTGCGCGCCTTCGGGCCGGGCTCTCCCCGGGGCGACGCCGCCGTCGACGCCCGCGAGTGCCTGTTCCCCCATGGGGTGGCCCACGTGATCCGCCTGCCCTACGTCGAGGCCGCGGAGCAGGTGCGGCGCCTCCTGGCCCAGGTCGACCAGGACCCCGAGCTGGCGAAGTCCTTGGGCGAGCTCGGCGTGGCCCCGCTGCTCGAGCGCCTGCGCGAGGTCCACGCGCGCTACGTCCAGGCGCTGCGGCGCCCGCCGCCGCTCCCCTTCGCGGAGGTCCAGCAGGCGCGCGAGGCGCTGCACGAGCGCTTCTGCGCCGTGGTTGCTCTGGTCGTGGGCCTGGGTGCGCTGTCGGAGCCCGGGAGCGCCGAGGCCCAGGCGCTCACCCGCGCGCGGCACGTCGTGGCGGAGCAGAACCGCGCGCTGGGGATCGCGCACCGCCGCCGTCGCCGCGGGGAGCGCGAGCACGAGGAGCGGGCTGTGGCCCACGCGGCGCCTGAGCCGCCAACGGAGGCGGACGTCGCTGCGCCCGGCGCGTCTCAGTCTCCTCGTGCCACGAGGGCAACGCTCCTCGGATTTCGCTCTGCCTATGCGCCGGCGAGGCGCGACCGGACGAGGGCTCGTTGGCCTGGGCACCGCCAGAGAGGACTCGGGGCGGCTGGGTCAGGTGCAAGGCGTCCCCCCGCGCCGTGGCAGGGCGAGGGTCGCCGCTTCGGCGCCCTCGAGGCAGGAGGGATCCCCGCGCTCGCCGTGAGCGTGCTCGCTCTAGCTCAGTAGTTCTTGTTGAACTCGCGCATGAAGTCTTCGTGCGCGCGCATTTGGGTGTTGAACGCGCGGGCGTCGTTCTCGCGTTGGATCTGGGCGTTGATCGCGTCCATGGCCCGCCCGTGCTCGGCCTGGCTCTGGAGCATGTCCGCCCGGAAGGTGCTGGGGCCGGACGAGCGCACCTGCGCCGGGCGGGTGTAGCGCGCGACCTCGTCGATCAGCCGCGCGACGTCGGGGTGCAGGCTGGCCTTGTCCAACGCGTTGTATTCGCGCACCACGTCGTCGTCGCGCTTCGCGGCGGCGACCAGACACACGAACACCGCCCGAGCGTTGGGGTCGGGGTAGCGGTGGGTCAACGACAGGCCCGAGGCGCAGTAGTCGTAGAACCGGCCGCTCGAGGGCATGCCGAAGCTGTCTCGGTTGGGGAGCGCGTCCCAGGTGCGCTGAGCGAAGCGGGCCTGGAGCTGGACCGCCTCGCCGTGCAGGCGCTCGGCGTCCTTGGGGTCGTGGGGCTGGAGCAGCGTCGCGACCACGTGCAGGTCGGTGGCTGCGTACTCGAGCTTGCCCTCGGCCTCGAGCCGCTCGTAGCGCTCGACGTGCTCGCGCAGCCGGGACAGGTCCTCCAGGCTCATGCTGCGGGGGACGTCGCGCACCGCGCGGAACTGCTCGAGCAGGCTCGGGTCGACGAGCTGCCGCCGCTCCACGATCCGCGGGGCCAAGGGGCCGCTGGGCACGGTCTTCGAGAGCTCGTTCCAGTAGTGGAAGCGCACGGGGATCGACTCGCCCGGGTCCGGCGCCGCGCAGTCGACGGTCTGTTCGGGGGTGAAGGTCAGCGTCCGCGACGGCGCGCCCGCGGCCTCGATCGTGAGCACCAGGACCTCGCCTCGGCGCACCGCCTCGAAGGCCTGGGCGAACAGGTCGAAGCGCGCGACGCCCTCGTCGTCGGTGGTCGCAGTCTGGGTCGCCCCGTCGGACGAGCGCAGGGTGACCTCCACTCCGGGGGTCTCGGTCTGCGCCTGATACTCGAGCTCCTCCTCCTCGTCCCCCGGGGTGAACGCCGACTCGATCAGGGCGTAGGAGCCGGTGAACAGGCCCAGGATCGCCTCGCAGGGGGCGACGAAGGGGTAGATCAGGACCAGGTAGACCCCGAACTCGAGGGTGTCCATGGGCCACAGGACGTCGACCAGGAACGACTCGGCCTCGAAGTCGCCCTCGTAGACCTCACGCCGCCGCTCCCGGCGCTGGAAGCTCTCGAGCACCCGCACCTCGAGCTCGCGCTTGGGCAGATACACGAGCTCGCGCGTGCTCCGGCTGCGCTCGCCCTCGTGCAGCACCTGGGCGCTCCTGGAGTGCGTGTAGTCGTAGGTCACGCACCCCTCGAGCAGGAACACCCCCGCCAGGGCGAGACATAGCGCGCGTCGCATGAACCGCTCCCTCAGCCCCGGACTCTACGGGGTGCGCCTCACGCTGTGAACCGTGCCGGCGGCAAACGTCAGGTCCGACTCACGGCCAGCGGTTTGCGCTTGGGGTCGCGGATCAGGTGCGCGATCGCCTGGGCGAAGCCCTCGGGTGAGTTGGGGACGTCGCCGCCCCAGTTGACGTGCGCCAGCCCTCGACGACCGGGCTGCCACTCCCCGAGGACCACGCTCGGCTGGCCGGCCTGGAGATCACGGCTGAGTTCGAGCGCGAACAGGCGGAAGGTCATGCCGGCTCGCTTGCGCTGGTAGCTCCCTGCCACGAACACCGCCTCTGCCTGAAAGCGAGCCTGCGGGAGGGTCACGACCGCGATCGCCAGTCGGTCGGAGACCTCGACCACGGCCCCCTTGAACCCGTCCGGCGTCAAACGCTCTGCGGGCGGGAGCTCGCTCGCCACGTCGGCCCAGCAGCGGCGGAACAGCTCGCCGCTCTCCTGCCCCGCCATGGCTATGAGCAGCCCGGCGCCTTCGGGGTTGCCGAAGCTCACCGCCGGCAAGAACCGGTGCGCGAACACGTAGTGGTGCGCGCGCGGTTCGCCGTCCTCGACGACGAGCGGGAAGGGCACGCGGATCTTTCGCTTGCAGCCCTTGCACCGCCCCAGGCGCCCCCCCGCGGCGTCGGGCAAGGTGAAGCTCTGCTCGCAGCTCGGGCACGTGAAGGAGATTGGCATGGCGTCAACGTCCCTTCGTGCGGCCGCTCGGCCGGCGCGTCCGTCTCCACCCTACAGCGGGGCCGTCGATCTTGCTCGGTCCTGCGAGCACGCCGAGGCCCGCCTGCGGGAGGCGAGAGGTAGGCTGCGGGCGTGAGCGCCCTGGGATTCAGCTACGCGACCCCGATCCTGTGCGTGGCCGACTGTGCCGCCAGCCTGGTTCATTATGAGCGCGTGCTCGGTTTCCAGGTCGCCTGGCGCTGGTCGGAAGACTCCGCTGAGCTACACGACGTTCCGGAACGCTACACGGCGTTCCAGAGGACGAGGGACGGCGTCGTGCACGAGTACGCGAGCTACTTCTCCACGGGGCGGCGCTAACTCTAGCCGGAGCCGAGCCCCCACCGCGAGCCTGCAGATTACGACTTCACCTTCTAGCCCCCCCGACGTGCAGAAGAGGGGCGGCCGGACGTTGCAACCAGGCGGGGAGCTCTCCATAGTTCGCAGAGGACTTGCCTTGAGTGACACGGTGCTAAGGGAACTCGAGCGCCGCTTCCGCGCCTCCGGCAACGTGGAGGACGAGGCAGCCTGGCTGCGGGCGAGGGTCCAAGCGGGGGAGCTGGAGCCGAGGAAGCTCGAGTTAGCGGCGTATTGCGGTTGCGCGGGTGCACTGAGAGCCATGCCGGACGCCCGTCTAGGGAGGCCTCTGGACGTCGCGAAGGCCGTAGACCTCGGGGAGCAATGGGGATCCGAGGTTGCGCTGCGAGCGAGGGCTGGAGTGGTCGCGCGGGCGGTGGTTGCCTGGGAGTCCGCCCTTTCAGGCGACCGGAGCCTACGCGAGGTGTCGCTTGCTGCGCACGCTTGCTCGCTGAACCCAGGGGACGAGACCTGGTCTCGTTTGGCGGACACCTGCCAGGAGGTGGGGGACCGTCTGCCCGAGTTGGTCGATCCAGGGGAAATCTCGCACCTCTTACAGTGCGGTCTTCTGCTCCAGGAGGGCTACGCTCCCCGCTTGGCTGACCTGCATGAGGTGGCCTGGCTCGCAGGCTTGCTGTTTGCCGACGAGTCCCACGCCGACTACCCGGAGTTCAGGACGCTGCCTCTATCCGAGAGTGGTCTAGGACTGATCCTGGGTGCCATGGAGGTGGAGGTGGCGCACTGGGCGCTTAGCTACTCGGACCCCGTCCGTCAGCGCGTCGAAGCTCGTCGGCAGGAGACTGCAGGTGAGTGACGAGCGGCTTCGCGAGCTTGAGCGCCGGTGGAGGGAGACGGGTGCGGTCCAAGACGAAGCAGGCCTACTCCTGGAGCGCGTTCGCGTGGGTGAGTTGGAGCAGCGCCGCGTGGAGTTCGCCGCCTTCTTCGGACACCACGCCGCCGAACTCGCAGTGGGCCGAAGCGATTTCGCTGCTCCTCCAGACCCCTTGGATCGATTCGCCTTCCAAGACTGGCTCCGGGTCCTCGCGGAGAGCGCGCTCGGCGGCGCGTGGGAGATTGGGGATCATGAGTTCCACGTGCGCATGGCGCTGGCGGCCGCGTGGGGGGTGGAGGCTTGCGCGTGCCCTGCTCTGGAGGAGGTGGACCTGTGGGTCGTGGAACCGAGTGTGCGGAGCGCAGCCCCCACGGGCCTCCAGCCGCGGCTCGAGGCCCGTCCCGTCGGAGCGAGCGATCCCGTGTCTATGGCTGTCGTGTTCACGTTTCTGACGACCGGTCCCAAGGGATTCGTCGGTTCGTCCCCTAAGGCCGTCAACTACGCGAGGCAGGCGGGGGGAGACACGTTGGCGGATCTCAGGTCCGAGCTCGTCCCATGGCTGCTTGGCTACTCCGACCCAGTGCGCGAGCGCATAAGGAAACGAGCCGGTCGAAGGCCCAGTCGCTTTGGAGACCTCTAGTGTTCGGTTGGTTCAAGCCCAAGCAAGTCGTCGAAGAGATCGAGGACCCTGTCTTCGGGCCCATGGATCGGCAGCAGGGCACGACCCAATTCGAGGCCGACGTCCAGCTCCCTGAGACGGGCGAGTTCGTCACGGTCTGGGTTCACGCCGACGCCCGGCCAAGTCAGCGGCAGAGGGAGCTCTTCCTCGAGTTCAGGAGGCGCTACCTCGAACTGCGTCCCGCGCTCCTTGCCGCGCTGCGCGCGTACGAGCCAGACTTCGACGGAGGGTTCGAGCTCGGGTCGATCTCGATTCCTGAGGACGCCTCGACGCTTCGCTGTGCTCCTCACCGAGTGGAGAACGGCGACATGGGCTACTTCATTGACTGCGCGACTGGCGACTGGGGCCAGTTCAGGGCGTGGACTAGCAGCTCCTTCTCGGTCTCCGCAGCCAGCGCCGTGGAGCGAGCGGCGCGAGCCTTCCTCGGACGGGGGCCGGATTACCGCGCGATCGTCCCGCCCTCGAACCGCCAGATTCAGGAGCCGAGGCGGCCTTGAAAGCGCATGGCTCTTGGTAAAGGGGCTCGGTCAGGCACCACGTTTGCCAGCGACACGCTCGACCTCACGAGCTCAAGCCCAAGACGACACTGGTCGCCCAGACCCCTGCGGGACCCCCATGAACCTCAAACCCGTCGCCCTGATCTCGGCCTCGCTGGCCTTCGCCGCTGCGCCAGCCCGCACACGCTCTCCCAGCGAGCTGTTGCGATGCCCTTGCCTCCGCTGCTCCGCTCGAGTCGCCGCAGGCCGCCCTCGAACACATGCAGCGAACCCTCGAAGCCAAGGACTGGCCTGGCCTACCCGCCTCTCGCCCATGAGGGAGAGATCCTCGAGTCCATGGTGGAGGGTCTGGTCGCGCCAGGTGGTGTCGAACGTCGCGCTTCGGGAAGCCGTGGACCTCCCCACCGCCGAGCGCGAGTTCGAGGTGATCCTCCGCGAGTGCGGAGTCAGCGCTGAGCGGATCTCGCGCCTGGAGGGGATCATCGAGCCGCAGGACGTCGAGCTGGTACGTTCGGAAGATCGACTACCCAGAGTAGGTGCGCCAAGGCGCTCATGCAACTGGTCATGGAGCAAGGCGCCAGCGCTGCTGGTGTCGGTCGACGATCGCCTGAGCTTGCCCTCCGACCTCATGGTCTTCCACGCTGGCGACTTCCGCTTGGTTTCGGTGGAGGACTTGCCGCCGCTCGACCACGTCGGCCTCGAATCCCAGCGCTTCCGCCTGCACCAGCGGCGAGCCTCTCTGGCCCGGGTCCAGCGAAGGTGGCCCTGATCGCGAGCCTCGAACACGAGGCCGAGGTCTACCTCGAGTTTTGGCGGTCCCCCACGGGGTGGCAGGTCAATCCGCTCCTTTGGACGCGCGAGAGAAGCTTCTTTCGCGGCGTTGGCGAGCCTCGGGGTGAGGGCCGACCCCGTGGGGAGGGCTGGCCGAACCCATGCGAGGCGTCGGCCACCGGGCTCCCTCAGACCTCTTTCCACAGACCTTCGCAAAGCGAAGGTCTGCGGAATGAACTCCTCGTGGCCGTGGTGCCTTAGGGACCCGTTGGCCTCACCGCAGCCTTCGGACCCGGGAGGTCTGGAAATCGCTGAACCAACCTCTCGACCTCGGAGGGGAGGAACCCTCGCTTCGATCCAGAGTGCTCACCCGTCAGAGCGAGGCGGGTTACCTCGTCCAGGGGAGCGTCCAGCATCTCCGCCACCTCGTCGAGGGCAAAGAGAGGTTCCATCGAGGCCTTCCTTCCTCGCCGCAAAGCGGCGAGCTCAGTTCTCCGCGTAAGGCCTCGACGCCGGCGCAGGAGCAGACCAGGTTGCGGTCGCCGTAGCGCGTCGACGCGGGCGTGACCGAGGGCCAGAACTTGCGCTCGAGCACGAAGGGCAGCGGGTAGGCGGCCTCGCGGCGGAGTAGGCGTCCTTGTGGCGTCGGCGGTCACCGGCGTTTGCAGGGCGCGCCCGTCGAGGGGGTTGTCGTCCTGCGGCTACTCGCCGGCTTCGATCTCGCGGATCTGGCGCGACTGGATCAGGGCGTCGCACAGGCGGTCGAGCCTCGGCCTGGGACTCGGACCTCGTGGGCTCCACCATGATCGTGTTCGCGACGGGCCAGCTCATGGTCGGGGCGTGGAAGCCGTAGTCCATGAGCCGCTTGGCCACGTCCTCGACCGTGATCCCCGCGCTCTGCTTGAACATGCGGAAGTCGAGAAATGAACTCGTGGGCCACGCGGTCGTTCTTGCCGGTGTAGAGCACGTCGTAGTGCGCGCTCAGGCGCTTGGCCATGTAGTTCGCGTTCAGGATCGCGACCTGGCTGGCGCGGGTCAGGCCCTCGCCGCCCATGAGCCCAATGTAGACGTAGCTGATCGGCAGAATGCTCGGGCTGCCCCAGGGCGCCGCCGAGACCGCCGATCCCGTGGTCGCCGCCGACCGGGTGCACCGCGCGAGGGCAGGAACGGGCCAGCGCCTGGGTCACGCCGATCGGGCCCATGCCCGGACCGCCGCCGCCGTGCGGGATACAGAACGTCTTGTGCAGGTTCAGGTGCACCACGTCCGCGCCGAAGTCGCCGGGGCGGGCCAGGCCGACCTGGGCGTTCATGTTCGCGCCGTCGAGGTAGACCAGCTCGCCGTTTTGCGCACGATCCGCAGGCCCGCGCACCGTCTCCTCGAACACGCCGTGGGTCGAGGGGTAGGTGATCGCGAGCGCCGAGAGCCGGTCCTTGTGCTTCGGCCTGGGCCTTGAGGTCGGCGAGGTCGATAGTTCCCGGCCTCGTCGCACTTGATCCCGACCACCTTCAGCCCGGCCATGGCCGCGCTGGCGGGGTTGGTCCCGTGGGCGGAGACCGGGATCAGGCACACGTCGCGGTCCGCGCCCTGGTGGGCGTGGTGGTAGGCGCGGATCACGAGCAGCCCCGTGTACTCACCCTGCTGCCCGCGTTGGGCTGGAGCGAGACCGCGGCGAACCCGTGATCTCCGCCAGCCAAGGCCTCGAGGGTGCGGAACATGGCCACGTAGCCTGGGCCTGCTCGAGGGCACGAACGGGCAGCAGCGCGCCAGCCCCGGGCCAGTGACCGGGAGCATTTCCGAGGTCGCGTTGAGCTTCATGGTGCACGAGCCCAGGGGATCGCGTTGCCGGTCAGCGAGAGGTCGCGGCCCTCGAGCCGGTGCAGGTAGCGCAGGAGCTCGTGCTCGGCGTGGTAGCTCGTGGAACGTGCTCGAGGAACCCGCTCTGGCGCGCGAAGGGCGCGGGGTAGTCGAGCTGGACCTGGTGGGCCAGGGCCTCGAGGTCGACGGCGAGCTCACGCCCGCTGAACACCTCCAGCAGGTCGCGCAGGTCGTCGAGGGTCGTGGTCTCGTCGAGGGAGACCGCGACCCGGCCGCCAGGCAGGCGGCGGAGGTTGATCTGCTTGCCCTCGGCGCGCTTGAGCACCGCGGGCTGGTTCGTGCCCAGGTCCAGGCACAGGGTGTCGAACACCGGCTCGGCGAAGGCCGCCACGCCCTGCTGCTCGAGGCCCAGGGCCAGGAGCCGGGTCAGGCCGTGCACCTTGCGCGCGATCTGCTTGAGGCCCTCGGGCCCGTGGTAGATCGCGTAGAGCGCGGCCATGTTCGCGAGCAGCACCTGGGCGGTGCAGATGTTGCTCGTGGCGCGGTCGCGGCGAATGTGCTGCTCGCGGGTCTGGAGCGCGAGGCGGTAGGCCACCCGGCCCTCGCGGTCCTTGCTCGCGCCCACGATCCGGCCAGGCATGCGCCGCTTGTGCTCGTCGCGGGTGGCGAAGAACCCGGCGTGGGGGCCGCCGAAGCCCATGGGCACGCCGAAGCGCTGGGCCGAGCCCACCGCCACGTCGGCCCCCCACTCCCCGGGAGGGGTGAGCAGGGTCAGCGCGAGCAGGTCGGTCGCGCACACGACCTGAGCCCCCGCGGCGTGGGCCTGGTCGGCGAAGGCGCGGTAGTCCTCGATCTCGCCGGTGGTCGTGGGGTACTGGACGAGCACACCGAACAGGTCCTGGCCCGCGAAGTCCGCCGACTCCCAGTCGCCGACGTGGACCTGGATCCCCAGCGGCTCGGCGCGGGTCTTGACCACCTCGATCGTCTGCGGGTGGCAGCCGTAGTCCACGAAGAACCCGCGCCGCTTCTGGCGGGTCACGCCCCAGCAGAGGGTCATGGCCTCGGCGGCCGCGGTGCCCTCGTCGAGCATCGAGGCGTTGCTCAGCGGCAAGCCGGTCAGCTCCTGGATCACGGTCTGGAAGGCGAGCAGCACCTCCAGCCGGCCCTGGCTGATCTCGGCCTGATACGGCGTGTATTGGGTGTACCAGCCCGGGTTCTCCAGCACGTTGCGCTGGATCACGGGCGGCGTGATCGTGCCGTAGTAGCCCTGGCCGAGGAAGCTGCGCCAGAGCTGGTTCGTCTCGGCCAGCGCGCGCAGCTCCTCCAGGAACTCCGCCTCGCCCCGGACCCGGCCCTGGCCGATCTGGAGCGGGCGCTCCATGCGGATCGCCTTGGGGACGGTCTCGTCCACGAGCTGCTCGAGGCTCGTGAGCCCGAGGGTGCCGAGCATGTGCTCGACCTCCGCCGGGGTCGGGCCCACGTGCCGGCGCACGAAGGTGTCGTGGGGCTCGAGGAACGCGGCGCGCTCCAGCTCCCCGCTGCCGGACTCGCTCACCGGATCAACCTTCAGCGCAGTGGGCACGGTAGGCCTCCGCGTCCATGAGCTCGCCGAAGCCGCTGGTGTCGTCGAGCTTCAGCTTGAACAGCCAGCCCTCGCCCTCGGCGTCCGCCGAGAGCGCGGGGAGCTCGTCCTCGTTGGTGAAGCGCTCGTTGACCTCGGTCACGGTGCCCGCGAAGGGAGCGTAGACCTCCGCGGTGGTCTTGACCGCGTCGATCTCGATCACCGCGTCCTTGGCGTCCACCGTGTCCCCGGCGCCGACGCGGAACTCGAGGAAGGTCAGGTCGCCGAGCTCGCCGGCCGCGTGGCGGGAGATCCCGCAGGTCGCGACGTCGCCTTCCAGCGCGCACCATTCGTGAGAGGGGGTGTAGCGGACCTCGGCCATGGATCTCCTCCGATCGAGCCGCGGATTCTAACGCCGCCCCGGACGCGCTGGAACAGAAGCCCCAACTTCCCGGACCCGGGGCGGGATTGCACCCGCGGCCGGGGTCGTGTCTGCTAAGGCGGCACCCGGGCAGGCAGGAGAGCCACAGATATGGCGAAGTTCCCCACGTGGGCCAACGAGCTGGCCGACCAGTATCGCGGCGGCACGTTGATCGAGTTCATCGTGCACGGCAACGTCAACGACCTCGTGCCCTCCACCCGGGAGGACAAGGCGACGTTCCGCACCCTGCGGGACTTCCTGGCCTACGACCTGTTCCCGCGCCGGGACGCGGTCATTTACTACGACCCCAGCCGCGGGATCAGCTTCCGCGACGAGGACACCTTCAGCGACTTCCACCGCGTGGCCCAGGCCGTGGACGCCGCCAGCGGCACGCGCTTCGCCCAGCAGGGCCTGCCCCGTGACCCGCGCCGCGCGCTCTACCTGATCGAGCGCTACATGCGCGCCAAGGTCGACCCCCGGGGCGGCGCCGCGCCCAAGAGCGTGGCCCTGATCGTGGAGTACAGCCAGCTGATCATGCCCCAGGGCCAGCTCAGCCACCTCTCGGGCGAGGACCAGGCGGTGCTCGTCACGCTCCTGCGCTGGGCCAACGACCCGGTGTTCCTGCGCTCGGACATGACCGTGGTGCTCGTGGCCGAGAACCTCTCCGAGCTGAGCACGATCCTGGTCAAGAGCCCGTTCATTGGCCGGGTCGAGATCAAGCACCCGGACCTCGAGGAGCGCCGGCACTACCTGCAGTCGCGCTTCGACAAGCACCCCGAGCTCGGCAAGCTCAGCGAGATCGAGGTGCCCCTGTTCGCCAAGCTCACCGCCGGCCTCTCGCGGGTGAACCTGAACCACATTACGAGCCAGGCCCTGGCCAACGAGCGCCCGATCACCGCCGACTTCGTGGCCCGCCAGAAGAAGGCCCTGATCGAGAAGGAGTGCTACGGCCTGCTCGAGTTCCTCCAGGCCAAGCACGGGCTGGACACGGTGTGCGGCCACGCCGAGCAGAAGCGCTGGCTGCGCGAGGACGCGCGCCTGATCCGCGAGGGCAAGATCGACGCCCTGCCCATGGGCTACCTGATCTGCGGCCCCGTCGGCACGGGCAAGACCTTCCTCGCCACCTGCTACACCCACGACATTGGGATCCCCTGCGTGAAGCTCTTGAACTTCCGCAGCCAGTGGCAGGGCGTGACCGAGGGCAACTGGGAGAAGATCCTGAACGTGCTCAAGGCCACGGGCCCGGTGGGCGTGATCATCGACGAGGCCGACGCCGCCGTCGGCTCCCGCGACGACCACGACTCGGGCACGAGCAAGCGCGTGTTCTCCATGCTCGCCGCGCAAATGGGCGACACCCGCTACCGCGGCCACATTCTGTGGTTCCTGCTCACCAGCCGCCCGGACCTGCTGCCCGTCGACCTCAAGCGCCAGGGCCGCGCCGAGATCCACATTCCGCTGTTCTATCCGGAGACCGCCGACGAGCGCCGGACCATGCTCAAGATCCTCGCGCGCAAGTGCGACGTGGACCTCGAGGAGTCCGCCCTCGAGCTCGACCTGCGCGCGCGCATGGTCGGCGACGGCGACACCGCCCACGTGCACCACGCCGGCTGCGATCACGACCACGAGCACGACCACGACCCCCAGGGCGAGCACGCCGAGGGCGACGGCGAGGACGGCCACACCCACCCCGACGCCGAGCCGGACTGGGTCGAAGAGGACGAGGTGCGCACGATCTCGGAGATCATTCAGGACGTGCTCGCCGAGTGCGGCATGAGCGGCGCCGAGGTCGAGTCGATCCTGATCCGCGCCAAGCGCCGCGCCTACCTCGAGGGCCGGACCCAGGTCTCGCGCCAGGACCTCGAGCTCGAGGTGCACAGCTACATTCCGAACCTCTCGCCGCAGCAGCTCGAGCTGCAGGTCGCGGCGGCGGTCATGGAGTGCTCGGACCGGCGCTTCCTGCCCAAGCGCTTGGCGCGCCTCGACCGCGACGAGCTGCAGCAGCACGTCTACCACCTGCTCGAGCACGAGTAGCCCGTGAGCCTGGCAAGCGGGATCAAGCGCTACATCGCTTCAGGTCGAGCCCACCGAGCTCGAGGCCGAGCCCCCGCCGACCCCCGGAGACTACCTGCGGAGCTCGCGCAGCAGGTGCGCCTCGTCCCCACCCAGCGCACGGCGGAGGAGCTGTCGAGGACCTCGAAGAGCTTCGACGAGGCCGCTCAGCGAGCAGCGGAGTTTCCGAACGCCCTGACCCCGACCCTGAGGTGGAGTCGGCCCGGCTGCGTTCGGAGTGGTGGCCGCCGCCGCGACCCTGAAGCTCCAGGCGCCGGCGATCGCCCTGGAGCAGGACCCCTCGACGACGGCGAGACCCCCGATCGGCGTGCCCCAGGTCTACGCCGCGGCCAAGATCGGCCAGCCGCTCCACGGCTTCAGCCTGGAGAAGATCGGGGCCATGCTCCAGGACCCGCGCATGGCGGCGCTCCCCCGCGACGCGCGAGCCAGCGCGATCGCGGTCCTGCTCGAGAACGCCGGGGTCAAGCTGGAGGAGGTGGTCAAGGACGCCGGGCAGCGCGACCAGGCCCTCGACCGCTTCGAGGACTTCCTCACCGAGAAGCTGATCGAGCTCGAGGTCGAGCTCCAGCAGAAGAACGAGGAGCTCGACGCCGAGATCGAGCGCCTGATCGCGCGCAAGCGCGAGCAGCGCGCAGAGAACGAGGCCCGGCTGCAGACCAAGCGCGTCGAGCTCGCGCGCTTCCGCCGGGTCAAGCGCGCCGAGGAGCAGCGCCTGTTCGACGTGGTCGCCTACTTCACCGAGGAGAACCCTGTCGACGTGACCCCGATCCGGCCCGAGGCCGACTGACGCCGGGCGGCGACACCCGGGCGCTTGGGTGACAGCCCCTGCGCCTCATGCGGGTCGGGACCGAGACGCTCGACGCACCTCCGCGGACGTTTCGCGGGGCGGCGACGTTTAGGTCCGGGGAACGGCGTCTGCTTGGCGTCCGCCCGGAAGGATCGCGAAGGAAGGCGAAGCATGATCGAAATGTATTTGGAGTTCGAGGGGATCGTCGGCAGCGAGTCGCGCAAGGGGGTCAAGGACGCCTTGCCCGTGCTGGCCTGGAGCTGGGGGCTCAGCGGCTCGCCCACGCGGCACCCCAACGTGCAGGACTTGAGCGTGACCCTGTGGATGGACGCCGCGGCGACCGGCCTGGCCCGGGCGATCACCGAGCACTCGAGCGGCAAGGCTCGGCTCTCCTGCTTCCGCCCCCGCGACGAGGAGCACCCCCTCTACCGCTACGAGCTCGAGGGCGCGGCGGTGACCTCGCTCTCCATGGGCGGCAGCGGCGGCGAGGACCGCTTCACGCTCAACACGTCGATCACCTTCAAGGCGATCTCCATGCAGATCAACCTGCTCGACGCCGAGGGCCGCACCACCCCGGAGTTCGCCTCGGCGCAGGTCGAGGTCCACGACAGCCGCTGGTAGTGATCCGGCGCGCCCTCCGCGCGCGGAAGCGCGTGGAGGGCGGTCCGTGAGCGCGTCACGTGAGTGAGCTCGGCGGGGTCCCCCTGGCGGTGGGGGCCGGGAGCCTCGTGGCCTTGGCCGCGACCCTCGCGGTCGCGCGCCGCCCCGGGACCCGCGGGGACGCGACCTACCCCGCCCTGGCGCTCTCGGCGCTGGGCGTGCTCGCCGCCGCTGGCGGCGAGGCCTGGCTGCGCCCGCCGCCCGGGGTCAGCGGCGAGACCTGGGCCGGGTGGGCGCTCCTCGCCCTCGGCGCGGGGCTCACGCTCTGGGCGCACCGCGCGCTCGGCGCCAACTACTCGCCCACCGCCGAGCACCCGGACCCCGAGGCCCACACCCTGATCCGCCACGGGCCCTACCGCTGGCTGAACCACCCGCAGTACGTGGGGAACGTGCTCTCCCTGGCCGGGCTCCTGGCCGCCCTCGGCGCGCGCTGGGCCTGGCTCGCGCTCCTGCCCTTCGCCGCCGCCGCGCGCTGGCGGATCGCCCGCGAGGAGCGCTGGCTGGCGGCGCGGTATCCGGAGCGGGCGCGGGCGGTTGGCGCAGACCCGGAATGACCGTAGGATCTGGGCTCGCGAGGTTTCCGTGGCCAAGATCGACCAGTTCTTCCGCGCCCTGAAAGACAAGGGCGGCAGCGACTTGCACCTGCAGGCAGGCCAGCCGCCGAAGTTCCGGATTCACGGCCGCCTCGAGCCGCTGAACATGCCGCCGCTCTCGAACAAGGACGCCAAGAAGATCCTCTACGAGATCCTCAGCGAGAAGCGCAAGAAGCACTTCGAGGACAACTGGGACCTGGACTTCGCCTACGAGGTCCCGGGCGTGGCGCGCTTTCGCTGCAACTACCTCATGCAGCAGCGCGGGATCGCCGCGGTGTTCCGCATCATTCCCACGAAGATCATGACCCTCGAGGACCTGGGCGTCCCTGGCGAGCCGCTGCGCCGGCTGTGCGACCTGCGCGCGGGCTTGATCCTGGTCACCGGCCCTACGGGCTCGGGCAAGTCGACGACCCTCGCGGCCATGATCGACTACATAAACGAGTCCCAGCAGCGGCACATTATTACGATCGAGGACCCGATCGAGTTCGTGCACCCGAACAAGAACTGCGTGCTCACCCAGCGCGAGGTCGGGGTCGACACCGAGTCCTTCTCCGCCGCGCTGCGCGGCGCGGCGCGCGAGGACCCGGACGTGATCCTCGTCGGCGAAATGCGCGACCTGGAGACGATCGGCCTGGCGATCACCTCCGCCGAGACCGGCAACCTGGTGTTCGGCACCCTGCACCAACAGCGCCGCCAAGACGATCGACCGCGTGATCGACGTGTTCCCCGAGGACCAGCAGGCCCAGATCCGGACCATGCTCTCGGTGTCGCTCCAGGGCGTGGTCGCCCAGCTGCTCATGCGCCGCACCGACGGCCAGGGCCGCGTGGCGGTCAACGAGATCCTGATCTCGAGCCCCGCCCTCGGCGCGATCATTCGCGAAGGCGCGATCCACAAGGTCAGCAGCTACATCGAGACCAGCCGCGGCGAAGGCATGCAGCTCATGGACGACTCGATCCTGCAGAAGCTCAAGGCCGGCCTCGTCTCGCCCAACGAGGCCTTCATGAAGGCCGCGGACAAGCACAAGTTCGAGCACCTGCTCCGTCGCGGCTAACGGACCTCGACCTGGAAGGTCGACTCGCCGGCGCCGCCGGAGAAGTTGCCGGTGTGGGACCAGAGGTGGACCGCGTCGGCGAAGCGCGCGGGGAGCGGCGCGGCGCTGGCAGACCAGCGACCGCGCTCCCGGGCGAGCTCGCGGTCGGCCTGGCTGAGGGTCAGGGTCCAGCCGTCGCGGGTCGCGTCGAGGTCGACCGCGATCGGCAGCCTGAGGTCGAGGCGGCAGGCGAAGCGCTCGAGGATCGCGACGCCGGGGACGCGGGGGAGCCCGGGCTGGGCCACGGCGATCAGGTCCGAGTTCCCCGGGCGCTGGCGGTTCGCCTGACGCACGAGGCCCTGGGCCCGGCCGTCGCGGCCCACGCTCAGGCTCAGCCACCAGGCCTCGCCCAGCTCCCGGGCCGCGGTGATCGGAGCGTTCTCGTCGCGCAGGCCGAGCTCGAAGAACACCGCCGCCGGCCCTGCGAAGCCGTGGCCGCGCTCCCAGTCGGCCAGGGGCCCCGAGTCGCGGGCCGGAGCCGCGGTCAGGGTCCAGCGCACGCGCAGCGGCAGGCGCCGCGCCTCCGGATCGAAGGCGGCGGCGCGGCCCCAGGCCTCGCCCGGGTTGGGGCGCGAGGTGTAGGTCCCGGGCGGCGCCTCGCTCAGGCTCTGACCCGGCGGGTAGACCGGGAGCCCGCGCAGCGGGCCAGCGGGGTCCGCGCGGGGCTCGGGCTCGTCGGGGACCTGGGAATACTGAGGCGCGGGCTCCGGGCGCTCCGCGGGCTCGCGCACCGCGGGGGCGTCCTCGCCGTGCTGCGCGGAGGCGGTCGGCGCCTCGTCCTGTGCGGACGCGGTCGGCGCCTCGGCCAGCGCGCGGGGCGGGCGCTCGGGGGTCCCGACGCCGGGCGCCTGGGGGCCGAGCGCCTGGCTGAGCGCGAGCAGCGCGGCCAGCGCGACCCCCGCGCCGCCGAGGACGTAGGGTCCCCAGCGCCGGGCTTCGGGCGCGGGGGCGGCGCGCGGGGCGGGGTCGCAGGCCGCCTCCTGCCCGCGGCCGGAGAGGCCGGCCAGCGCCTCCTGCAGCGCGACCAGGGCCGCGGCGGCGCTGGGGTAGCGCCGCTCGCGGTCCTGGGTCATGCAGCGCCGCACGAAGGCCACCGTGCGCGGCGAGGCGTCGAGGCCCTGGGGCGGGCCCTGGTTCACCCGCGGGGCCTTGCCGGTGAGCAGCGCCTGGAGCGTGGCGCCGAGCGCGTAGAGGTCCGAGCGCACGTCGAGGTCGCCCTCCCCCGCGAGCTGCTCGGGGGACATGAAGGGCAGCGTGCCCACCGCGACGCCGGTCAGCGTCATGCGGTCCGCGCCCTGGCTGCTGCGGGCGAGGCCCAGGTCGCCGAGCTTGGCTCGGCCCTCGTCGTCGAGGAACAGGTTCTGCGGCTTGAGGTCGCGGTGCACGAGCCCGGCGGCCTCGAAGGCGACCAGCGCCTCGGCGGCGTCGCGGCAGAGCCCGAGGGCGTCGGCTTCGGACAGGGACCCGCCCGCGCGCTTGGCGAGCCCCGCCGCGTCGCCGCCGCGCATGAGCTCCATGGCCATGAACGGCTGCCCGCTCGCGGTCTGCCCGACCTGGTAGCAGGTCACGACCCGGGGGTGGCTGAGCTTGGCCAGGGTCCGCGCCTCGCGCAGGAAGCGGCGCTGGCCCTCGGGGTCCTGGGCCAGCGCCGGGGAGAGGACCTTGAGCGCCACGTCCCGGGCCAGCGAGCGCTGCCGCGCGCGGAACACCTGCCCCATGCCGCCCGCGCCGAGGGGCGCCTGGAGCACGAAGTCGCCGATTTCTGCGCCGATCTGCAGCAGCGTGGGCTCCACGACCTGCCCCGGACGGCTCACGCCGCTGCCCTCGACGCCGGTGTCCTCCCCCGCGCTGCCGTCGAGGAGCTCCTCGAGCTGCGCCTCGGGGAGGTCGACCCAGAACGCGACCAGGGCCGGGGTCAGCTCGGCCGGCGGGCGCGCGGCCATGTCCTCCAGCGCGGCCTCGGCGGCTTCCCGCGGGAGCACGCCCAGGCGTTGGCCGAGGGAGAAGGCGGCGCGCCAGCGCTCGAGGGGCACGCTCACGCCGAGCCCTCGCGGAACAGGCGCAGCACCGCGTCGCGCTCGGCGGCCAGGCGCTCCGGGTCGGCGCTCAGGAACTTCAGCCGGCGCTCGGTCTCCTGCGAGAGCGCGTGGCGCAGGCGCGTGGCCCGGGTGTAGAGCGCGCCGCGGCTGAGCCCCAGCTCCGCGGCCAGCGCCTCGGCGTCCGGGCGCGCGGGGGCGAGCACCCAGCGCTCGAGCAGCGCCAGGCCGAGGGCGTCGTCGGCGAGCTGCTCCCGCACCGCGGCGATCGACTGGTCGACGAGGCAGCGGTTCCAGTCGCGCTCGAAGGCCTCCAGCGGATCGCCAGCCACGGGCTCCACCGCCGGCAGGTCGGCGTCGGCGAGCCAGGCCACCCGGTCGGGGCGCGCGCGCTCCTTGCGCTGCGCCTGACGGCGCACGTTGGTGAGGCAGGTCACGAGGAACGTCCGCAGCCGGCCGCGCTCGGGGTCGAAGCGCGCGAGCACGCCCCCCTCGAGCCCGCGCACGAAGAACTCTTGCAGCTGGTCCTGCGCGTCCTGGGCGTCGCTCCCGGTGCGCCGCAGGAAGGCGTAGAGCGGCGGCCAATACCCGCGGAAGAAGCGCTCCCAAGCCGTCCGCCACCCCGGAGCCGAGGGGTCGGCCGCCAACTGCACCAAGGTCGTGCGGGTGAGCGGGAAGCCTGCGCGTCGCGAATCCACGTCATGAGTCTACGCCTTCGCCTCTGTACGCGCCGCGACGCGACGTCTTACAGGGTTTCTTCCCCTGCCCCTGCCCCTGCCCCTGCCCGTGCCCCTGCCCGTGCCCGTGAGGGTGTTGGTACACCCCGTTCACGCTCTGGGCCGGAAGAAGGGAACCGCCAAGGCCGGCAAGAGCGCCAAGGCTCCGCCCTGTCGACCCCTCCTCCAGGTTGGGAAGTGAGGCAGCAGCAGGGCGTCGGTTCAAGTCGTGTCTTGCCTGCGCGAGGTGACCGAATCAGCGGAGCCTTGGTGTCCTTGGCGTCCTTGGCGGTTTGGATTCCTGGTCCTGTCGGCGCGGATTCGCAACAGCCTCCCGTGCCCGCGCCCCTGCCGGAACGGGTAACGCCGGCCCCCTCCCGCCTTCGCGGGTGGGGCGCAGGCAAGGGCCCGCCGAGGCGGGAGTTAGCGCGACCTCTCGGAAAACCCTGAAAGATCCCGGGGCGGGCCGGATAGCCGGGGTGAGAAGGAGAGACTCATGCGCTACCCCGTCGCCACCGCCGCCTTGCTCGCGGCCCTGACCCACGCCGGCTGCAACTCGGGCGGGAGCAGCTCGCCCCCGGCCGGGACGTCGAGCTCGGGACCGGCTCCGTCCAGCCCGTCCGCGCCGTCGACGCCCAGCACGCCGTCGACGCCCAGCACGCCGTCGACCCCCACGACGCCGTCGACCCCCACGACGCCTGCGGCCCCGGTCGACGACCTCGCGGCGCTCTCGGACGAGTTCGACGACCCCGCGACGCTCGCGAACTGGAGGCGGATCTACCAGACCGAGCAGTGGGGGTTCGACCAGCTCGAGAGCCACGACCTGGGCGCGACCCGCGCCGGCTGGTTGACCCTCGTGCCCTACACCAGCTCGTGGTACGAGGACTACCGTGGCGTGCTCGTCTACAAGGACCTCAGCGGCGACTTCGTGGCCACGACCCACGTGCTCTCGACCAACCGCGCCGGGAGCGCGCCGCCGAGCCGGCTCTACTCCTTGGCGGGGATCATGGTCCGTGCGCCGCGGAACGTGACCCCGGCGACCTGGCAGCCGGGACAGGAGGACTACGTGTTCCTCTCTTTGGGCGCGGCCAGCGTCCCGGGCTCGGCCCAGACCGAGGTCAAGACCACCGACGACGGGACCTCGACCCTCACGATCGACGCCGCCGCGGGCAGCGAGGCCTGGATCCGCGTGGCCCGGATCGGGAGCGCGGTGATCTGCCTGATCCGCGAGGCGAGCACGCCCTGGCGCGTGCACCGCCGCTTCGCGCGCGCGGACCTGCCCCAGGCGTTGCAGGTCGGGCTCACGGTCTACACCGACTGGGACAACGTGCAGGTCCTGACCCCGCAGGTGCATAACACGACCCAGATCACGACGGGCCAACCGGACCTGCGCGCGCAGTTCGACTTCGTGCGCTATGCGCGGCCGGTCGTCCCCGCGGGGCTCCAGGGGCGCGACCTCGCCGACCCCGCGCAGGTCAGCGACCTCGAGCTGCTCACGTTCCTCGGGCAGAACTGAGCGCGTGGAGCTGGCCCGCGACCTGGAGCAGGTAGCCCCGCCCGCGGGGACCGCGCTCCAGGCGCAGGAGCCAGGCCTCGGGGATCGCCTCGATCCCGTGGGCGGCGCCGAGGATCGCGCCGGTCATGGCGGCGATCGTGTCGCAGTCGCCGCCCAGGAGCACCGCGCGCGCGACGCCCTCGGCGTAGCTCCCCGCGTGGCGCGCGGCGAGGGCCAGGGCGGTGGGCACCGACTCGAGGGCCGCGACCCCGGTGGCGAGCCCGCGGCCGTGGAACACGTCGTCGAGGCGCGCGCGGTAGGCGTCGTCGCGGGTGCGCTCGCGCAGGAAGGCCTCGAAGTCCGCGGCGCGGAACGGGCCGCGGGTGGCGAAGGCCACCGCGTGGGCGATCAGCCGCGCGCCTTCGACGGCGTGGGGGTGCGCGTGGGTCGGGGCTGCCGAGGCCTGGACCTGGGCCTCGAGCGCCGGCGGGTCCTCCGCGAAGGCCAGACCCACCGGGGCGACGCGCATGGCCGCGCCGTTGCCGAAGGAGCCGTCAGGGAAGTAGCTGACCGCGGCCTCGGTCGGGGGCATGCCGCCGTCGATCGCCGCGAGCGCGAGGAGCGCGCCGCGCCCGTAGCCCCGCTCGACGGTCAGGTTCGCCACGTAGCGCCGGGCGTAGTCGTCGACCGTCGCCCTGGGGCCGCGGACCCGGAGCGCCTCGGCGACCCCCAGGGCCATTTCGGTGTCGTCGGTGTAGCGCAGGACCTCCCCGGGCGGGTCGCGCTGGAGCGACCGCGCGTCGGGGTAGCGCCGAGCGATCGCGGCCGGCGGCAAGGCCTCGAGCGGGGCCCCCAGCGCGTCGCCGCAGGCCAACCCCAGGAGCCCGCCTTGGATCCGTTCGAGCATGCTGCCTCCTCGGGGGCCAAGAACGCGGGTCGCCCCGGATTCTCTCAGAGCTTGGAGGGCCAAGGCTTAGCTCTCTGTTAGCGAGTTCGCTAAATACCTCTCGTGTTTGATTAGCGAGATCGCTAAACTTCGCCCCACCCCACCGAGGAGCGGCGTATGCCCGAGACCGTCATGGCCACCTACCGCGTCCACCCCGACCACGAGCCCGCGTTCCGCGCGCTGCTGGCCCGCCACGTGCCGACCCTGCGCGGCCTGGGGCTGGCGACCGACACGCCGGCGCAGGTGTTCCGCCACGAGGAGGACGGGCGCCCGGTCTACGTCGAGGTCTTCGACTGGACCGACGCCCAGAGCGCGCGCACGGCCCACGAGACCCCGCAGGTCATGGCGATCTGGGAGCCCATGGGCGAGCTGGTCGAGGCTCGCGGCGGTCGCCCGAGCATGGAGTTCCCCCACGTCGCGCGCGTGACGGACCTCCCCTGAAGCCGGACCCCGAGGGCGAGCTCGCCGAGCTGGAGGCGGTGTTCGCGGCGCTGGCCCACGCGGTCCGGCGGCAGGTGCTGCTCGTGCTCCACTTCCGCGGGGGGAGCCTGCCCGCGGGCAAGCTCGCCGAGCGCTTCGCCTGCTCCTGGCCCACGACGAGCCGCCACCTGCGCGTGCTCGAGCACGCGGGGCTGGTGCGGGTCGAGCGCCGGGGGCGGGAGCGGATCTACCACCTCGAGCGCCCCCTGCTCGAGCGCGTGGTCGGCGGCTGGCTGGCCTGGTTCCGCGACCCGCCGCAGGGCTGAGCGAGGCCGCGACGCGAGGGCTATGCTCGCCCCGGGGAGGTGCGCGTGCTGCGCGGCGTGCTCGGACTGCTGCTCGTGGCCACGGCCCTCTCGGTCCAGGCCAAGGATCGGCTGCGGGTGGCGACCGTCGACGTGGCGGGGCTGGCTCAGGGCGACCAGCGCCTGGAGCGGCTGCGCGCCTTCGCCGAGCGGCTGGGCAAGGCCGCCGACGTCGTCGTGCTCGAGGGCCTGTTCGACGACGGCGACGCGCGGGCGCTGAACGAGCTGCTCGAGCTGCACGGGCTGGTGCACACCCAGCGCTACGACCGCGGCTGGGGTGGCTCGGGGCTCCTGATCGCCTCGCGCTACCCGCTGAGCGACCAGGGCTTCACCGGCTTCAGCTGGGCGGGCAAGCCGCACAAGCCGTGGCACGGCGACTACTACACGACCCAGGGCGTGGGCCTCGTCAGCGTGGACAGCCCGCTGGGCACGCTGTGGGTGGCGGCCACCTCGTGGCACCCGCGCTACGGCAGCGTGGAGTATCGCTGGCTGCGGATCCACCAGGCCCTCGAGACCGCCGACGCCGTCGGCGACCACGGGCAGCGCCCGCCGGAGGAGGCCCGCGACCCGGGGCGGCACCCCTTGGTGCTCTGCGGGGCGCTCGGCTGCGAGCCCCGCGCGGTGCCGCTCAAGGTCCTGTGCCAGGCCGCCGGGCTGACCCAGGTGCGGGAGACCCTGGGGCCGGGCTGGATCGCGACTCGCCCCGGCGGGACCTGGGGGCTCGAGCCGAAGCAGGTCCAGGCGCTGTTCGACGCGCCGGTCCCGGTCGAGGGCGGCGGGTCGCAGGCCCTGGTCGACACCCCCGGGTGGCTGGTCGAGTTCGGCGTGCGCCGCTACCCCAACGGCCCTCGCCTCGCGCGGGCCGAGGTCTTCCGCGCCACCGCGGACGAGCTCTTGCCCTTGGTGCGCGACGAGGTCGAGTATGCCGAGCGCGAAGGCCGGCGCGCCACGCTCCTGGGGGTGGGGCTGTTCCTGGTGGGCGGCGCGCTCTACGCCGTGGGTTGGATCCTGGGGCGCCCGCCCACGCGCGCGCCCCGCAAGCGCAAGCGTCGCCCGTCGGGAGAAGGCGAGGTCGGCTCGGACTCGGGCAGCGGGCGCGTGGACTCCGGCGAGCGCACGGCGCCGCCGCGGCGTCGGCGTCGCGGGTGCTGCCTGTTCGGCTGCTTGAGCCTGCTCGTGGCCCACGGGGCGCTGTGGCTGATCTACCAGGGCCGGGTGTTCGTCCCCTACGAGACGAAGGGCCTGCGCTCGACGGTGAGCCTGCTCGAGCCCCCCGAGGTGATCGTGCTCGACGGCCCGCGCTAAGTCGCGCTCTCCCAACGCCTCGCCGCGATTCCCTGAATAAATCTCGCCCCGGCGCCCCCCGCCTCGGGCGCGGCGTTGTGAAGCCGGTAACCCAACCCCCCCCCGAGGTTCCATGCTCCGCTCCCTCGTCGTCCTCGCCGGTCTGCTCGTCGCCTCCCCGCTCTCGGCCCAGGTCGTGGGCTGCGCCCCCGAGTCCGGGGTCCAGTTCCGCGAGACCCTGGCGACCCTCGAGGGCCGCGAGTCCATGACGGTCTCCGGCGCGGCGGTGGGCTTCGCGGGCCAGCCCGGTGAGTGGTATGGCCTGGCCTGCATGATCCGCAACAACGCGAAGCAGGAGCAGCTCCTGGCGCTGCTCCAGCACGAGCGGGTGCACGTGCGCGCGGCGGGCATGTTCGGGCTGGCGCATGCGTTCCCCGAGGTCGCCGCCGAGGCCCTCGAGGGCAAGCTGAAGAGCCCCGTCGAGCTCGAGCTCATGGCCGGCGGGTGCTGCGTGGAGGAGGTGACCGAGGGCGAGCTGGCCCGGCGCTTCCTCGCGAACCGCTACTTCCTCGACCTGGGCAAGGAGCCCGCGCCCCTGCGCAAGCCCGGAGAGGTCGCCGACGGCGCCGCGCCCGCGGAGCCCACCGCCGCCGAGCGCTTCGCCGCGGCCAAGGCCACGCTCCTGGCCGAGTCCGAGGGCCTGGCGGTCTCGGGCAGCCGGGTCGGGCGCGGGGCGCAGCCCGGGCGCTTCTTCCTCCTGATCCAGGACCTGCGGGTCCACGGCACGAAGGAGCAGCTCGTGGCGCTGCTCGCGCACGAGCGCGTCGTGGTGCGCCTCGCCGGCGCCGCCTGTCTGGCGGAGCGCTTCCCCGAGCTCGCCGCCGAGCGCCTCGAGGCGCTGCGCGCGAGCGAGGTGCCGGTGGACTACATGCCCAGCGGCTGCACGGTCGAGCGGGCCACCGAGGGCTATGTGGTGCAGCAGCTCTACGCGAACCGCCACGCGCTGAACTCGGACCTGAAGCCCGAGCCGTTGCCTACCCGGTGAGCATGGCCTGCACCGTCAGCGCGATCACCGCGACCAGGTAGAGCCCCGTCAGCACGAGCAGCCCGCGGCGCTGGAGGTGCTCGGCGCGCTCCTGGCCCCCGGACTCCACGGCGTGGGTCGCGCGCACGACCTGGCCCAGCCCGCCAATGATGTAGACGTAGGCGCCGATATAGACCTTGTCCATGAAGATCAGGTAGGCCACGTCGGGCAGCTCCTCGTTGGTCGTGATCTGCAGGGCGACCACGGTCAGGAGCGCGGTGATCCCGATCCCCACCAGCGCGTCCACCCGCCCCGGCGGGAGCAGGAACATGAGCGCCGCGGTGAGCACCACGCACAGCACGGGGAGCAGGAGCTTGAGCGCGTAGGCGGCGAAGGGTCGCGAGATCGGGATCTCGATCCGCACCCGGGAGTAGGGGCTGGGCTGGCCGGCGAGGCGGGTGTCGCCGAAGGTCGTGGGGTAGGTGTGGGCGCCGACCACGAGCCGGGCCTCGCCGATCTCGTAGCCGGGGAGGGTCAGGTCTGGGTCGAGCACGATCGGGACCTCGTCGGGCGCGTGGACCATGGCCTGGGCCAGGTTCAGCGTGTCCTCGAACTCGACCACGAGCACCTGGCGGTCGAAGGGGTAGCTGTAGAGCGGGAGCTTGCGGCTGAACAGCCCCTGGACCCGCAGCACCTGATACAGCTCGCCCGAGGGGAGCTCCACCGGCTCCTCGGTGTCGGGGACCACGGTCAGGCCCCAGAGGTCGGTGGCGTTCACGAACTCCAGGCTCTGGTGGGGGGCCAGCTCGCGGTCGCGCCAGCGCAGCCAGAGGTAGAAGTTGACCTCGTAGGAGTGGGCCTTGAGGTCGACGCGCATGACGTCGTTGACGTAGACGCCCACGGTCACGCGGGCGGGCTCGGTCGCCGCCGCTTCCTCGCCGTGGGCGAGGCCTCCAGGGAGCGCGAGGAGCGCGAGCGAGACCAGGATCGACGAGCGCATGGGCCCTCCTCTGCGCCGAGTCGACCCGGCGGCCCCACAGACTAAATGAAGAGGCGCGATTCCGAGTGCTCGCGCTCCGCGTTCACGCTACGGATCTCAGCCTCGCGAGCACTCGAACTCGCGCTCTTCATGTACTACTCAGACGCTCCGCCCCACGAGTGCGGGCGGGAGCTGCTCGGGACCCGAGATCTCAGGCGGGGGGGAGAGGACGGCTGCGCACGAGGAGGAGCCATTGAAGTAGCGACGTCGCGACCGACTCAGCTCGTGAACCTCTGCCACCGTGCAGGCGACGTCGCGGAATCGTGCCCTTCCATTTAGTAACGCGGGGGCCCAGGCTCCACCCCGGGAGGCAGACCCCCTCGCAGTTCGAGGGCGGACAGAGCCTAGGCCATGGCGGCGATCACGGCGTCGGTGAACTCGAGGGTGCTCGCCTTGCCGCCGAGGTCGCGGGTCACGTGCTTGCCCTCGCCGAGCACGGTCTCCAGGCCCTTGCGGACCTTGGCGGCGGCGTCGCGCTCGCCGAGGTGCTCGAGCATGAGCGCGGCGCTGAGCAGGAGCGCGGTGGGGTTGGCCCAGCCCTTGCCCACGATATCCGGGGCGGTGCCGTGGATCGGCTCGAACACCGCCAGGTCGGCGTTGAGGTTCGCGCCCGGGGAGACCCCCAGCCCGCCGATCAGCCCCGCGCCCAGGTCGCTGAGAATGTCGCCGTAGAGGTTGTTCATGAACAGCACGCCGAACTGCTCGGGCCAGCGCACGAGCTGCATGGCGCAGTTGTCCACGATCATTTCGTCGTACTCGAGCTCGGGGTAGTCCTCGCGCACCTTGCGCGCGCAGCGCAGGAACAGGCCGTCCGAGACCTTCATGATGTTCGCCTTGTGGACGGCGGTGACCCGCTTGATCCCGTTCCTCTTGGCGTAGTCGAAGGCGAAGCGCGCGATCCGGGTCGAGCCCTTCTCGGTGATGATCTTCAGGCTCTCGGCCACCCCCTCGGTGACCATGTGCTCGATCCCCGAGTAGAGGCCCTCGGTGTTCTCGCGCACGATCACGAGGTTCACCCCGTCGAAGCGCGTCTTGACCCCGGGCAGGCTCTTGATCGGGCGCAGGCAGGCGTAGAGGTCGAGGGTCTTGCGGATCGTGACGTTGACCGAGCGGTGGCCCGTGCCGACCGGGGTGCCCACGGGGCCCTTGAGCGCGACCTTGGTCTCGCGGATCGCGTCGAACACCGCCTCGGGCAGGACCTCGCCGCCCTTGGCCAGGCTGACCTCGCCCACGTCCACGCGCTTCCAGTCGAAGGCCACCCCGGTGGCCTCGAGGACCTTGAGCGCGGCCTCGGTGATCTCGGTGCCGATCCCGTCGCCGGGGATCAGGGTGACGCGGTGAGCCATGGTGCCTCCTTGGGGTGGGTCAGCCTACCCGCTTGAACCGGGCGCGCGGTCATTTCTTGCACGGTCGGCTGAGAGGGCGACGCGCGGGCTGCGTAGGGACGGCAGGAGGCCTGCGGCCGTGCGGGTAGCGAGGGGTCCTGGGCCCGAGCACACTGACGAGGTGAGCGATCAGCCCCACCCGCGGCACCTGCGGCTCGCCGAGCGGCTGCTCGGCGAGCTGGATCCGCGGGAGCTCGCCGGCGGGCGGCTCCCGGCGCGGGTGGGTCGCTACCGCGTGCGCGGCGAACTCGGCGCCGGGGGCATGGGCCGCGTGCTCGAGGGCGAGGCCCCCGACGGGAGCCGGGTCGCGCTCAAGCTCTTGACCGAAGGCAGCGAGGAAGACCGGCGGCAGCTCGAGCGCTTCGTGCGCGAGGCGCGGGCGGTGACCGACCTGCACCACCCCAACGTGATCCGCGTGTTCGAGGTGTGCGAGCACGAGGGGGTCCCGGTGCTGGCCTTCGAGCTGCACCCCGGCGGCACCTTGCGCCGGGTCCTCGAGGAGCAGGGGCCGCTGCCCCCCGCGCGGGTGGCCGAGCTGGGCGCGCAGCTCGCCGACGGGCTCGCCGCCGCCCACGCCGAGGGGATCCTGCACCGCGACGTCAAGCCGGAGAACGTGCTCCTCGCCGCCGACGGGCGACCCGTGCTCTGCGACTTCGGCCTGGTCAAGGACCTCCAGCCGCGGCTCAGCGCCGAGGCGCTGACCCAGTCGGGGGCGCTCCTGGGGACGCTGGGCTACCTGGCGCCGGAGCAGGTCGGCTCGGGGGCGGCGGTGGGCCCCGAGGCCGACGTCTACGGCCTGGGCGTGACCCTCTACGAGCTGCTTACGGGGCGGCTTCCGCTCGCGGGGCGCGGGGTCATGGAGCTCGTGATCGCGACCCGCGAGCACACGCCCGAGGACCCGCGGCGCGTGCGGCCGGAGATCCCTCGGGGGCTCGCGCGCACGGTGCTCCGCTGCCTGCACAAGGACCCGCAGCAGCGCTTCCCCAGTGCGGCGGAGCTCGCGCGCGCGCTGCGCGCTCCGAGCGGGCGTCGCCGTCGCGTCGCGCTGTGGGTGGCGGCGGCGGGGGCGGCCCTCGCGCTAGGCGTGGGTCTCGCGCGGCTGGGCGGTCGGGCGACGATCGGCGCGGGGCCCGAGGTCGGGGCGGAGTCGGTGCGGGACGCCCAGGCCGCGTGGGAGGCGGGGGACCGGGAGCGAGCGCTGGCGCTGTTGCGCGAGGCGGCGGAGGGCGGAGACCTCGGGGCCCAGCACACCCTCGGGGGGCGGCTCCTGCTCCGCGCCGAGGAGCTGGGGGAGCGCGCGCTCGCGCGCGAGGCCGCGCGCTGGCTGCGCAGGGCTGCCGAAGGGGGATCCCCCGAGGCCATGAACGACCTGGGCACGCTCTACGCCCGCGGGCTCGGGGTGCCCCAGGACCCGGCGGCGGCGCGGGCGTGGCTGCGCCACAGCGCCGACCTCGGCTGCGTCGCGGCCCAGCAAAACCTGGGGGACGCCCTCGCCGACGGCGGCGAGCTGGGCCAGGCGGCCGCGCTCTACCGCCAGGCCGCCGAGGGGGGGAGCGCGATCGCCATGCAGCGGCTGTGCGAGCTCTACCTCGCCGGGCGGGGCGTCCCGCAGGACGTCGCGCTCGCCCTGGGCTGGGCACGGCGGGCCGCGGAGTCCGGGGACCTGCTGGCCATGACCCGGCTGGGGGGGCTGCTCGTCGAGCGGGGTGACCCGGCGGAGCTGCCGGAGGCGGTGGTGTGGCTGCGGCGCGCGGCCGAGCGCGGGCACGGTCCGGCCATGGGCAGCCTGGGGGCGCTCCACTTCGACGGGCTGGGCGTCCCCCGTGATCCGCAGGAGGCCGTGCGTTGGTGCCGGCGCGGCGCCGAGCTCGGCGACGGGCGCTCCATGAACTTCCTCGGCGCGGCGCTGCTCGAGGGCTACGGCGTGGAGCGCGACCTGGAGGCCGCCGCGCGCTGGTTTCACGCGGCCGCGGAGACCGGCGAGCCCACCGCGCTGCTCAACCTGGGGGTGCTCCTCACCAAGGGGCGCCTGGGACCCGTCGACGAGGCCGGGGCTGCCGACGCGTTCCGCCGCGCAGCGGAGGCGGGGAGCGTCCAGGCCATGACCCACTGGGCGGGGGCGCTCTGCGCCGGGCGCGGTGTGCCTCGGGACCTCGCCGCGGGGATCGCGTGGTATCGCCGGGCCGCAGAGGCCGGGTCGGGGCTCGCCCAATACAACCTCGGGAACGTCTATCTGCGCGGCCTCGGCGTCGAGCGGGATCCGCGCGAGGCCCGGCGCTGGCTGACCCGCGCGGCGGAGGCCGGCGAGCCCGACGGCATGTGCCTCCTGGCCCAGGTCCTGCTCGAGGGGGCGGCGGGGGTCGTCGACGCGCGCGGCGCCGCCGGGTGGCTGCGGCGCGCAGCGGAGCTCGGGCACCCCGAGGCCATGCACCGCTACGCGGCGCTGCTCGAGGCCGGGCGCGGGGTGGAGCCGGACCCCGGGGCCGCCGAGGGCTGGCGCGCGCGGGCGCGGGCCGCCGGCCACGTGCCTGGGTTCTGAGGACGCCTCACTCGCCGAGCAGCCGCTGCAGGAGGGTGATCTCGGTCTCGTGCTCGGAGCGGTCCGCGGCGTAGTGCCGGACCTCGGCCCGGAGGTAGGCGTGGACCTTCTGCTTGCCGCGGTGGGCGTGGTTGCGCACTGCGGTCTCGCTGACCTCGAGGCGCGCCGCGGCGTCGGCGTAGCTCAGTCGCTGCAGGTGCACCGCGTCGAGGGCGGCGTAGTAGTGGGGGTGCTCGCGTTCGAGGCGCGAGAGGGAGCGCGCCAGGAGGTTCCCCAGCCACTCGCGGTCGAACACGTCGTGTGGCTGGAGCGCGGGCAACTGCGCCTCCTCCAGGGAGAGCGGCGCCTGGCCGCCGCCGCGCTTCTGGGCCTGGAGCCGGCGCGCGCGATCGAGAAACGCGTTCTGCGTGACCTTGAGCAAGAGCGAACGGAAGCGCCCGCGGGTCGCCTCCGCGCTGGGGAGCACCCGCTGGTAGAGGCGCAGGAACACCTCCTGGGCGACGTCCTCGGCGTCGGCCGCCGTGAGCCCGCAGCTGCGGAGGTAGCCCAGGATCGGCGCGCGGTAGCGCTCGAGCAGCGCCTCCAGCGCGCGCTCGTCGCCGCGCTTGGCGGCGTCGATCAGGGTCCAGCGGGTGGTGTGCAGCGGCATGCCGCGATTGTGGGCCAAGCCCAGGACCACGGCCAGGCCTCGGCTACTCCGGGAGCAGCGGGCGCGCGACGCGGCGCGCGCCGCGCGGGTCGAACAAGACGTCGAGGGCTCCGTCGCCGGGGCGCCCGGGCCAGTCCCGGGCGGACCAGCCGCTGGTCGCCAGGAGGAACTCGCTGTCCCCGAGGTCGCAGCGCCAGAACGACGCGCGCCCGCTGCCCTCGAGCCGGGCATGGACCCTGCGGGTGTGCGGCAGCACACGCTCCAGGAGCAGCAGCCGTCGGCGCCCCCAGAGCCGGATCGTCTCGGCGGCCGCGGCGTCGTGGCGCGAGCGCGCGAGCTCGAAGCGCTCCTCCCAGGGCTCGACCACGAACGCCGGCGGCGCTCCGGGGACGAGCTCGACCCGCAGGCTGCGGGGCGAGGTCTGGGCGCGGCGTCCGCGGAGGTAGGCGAGGACGTCGACCAGGTCGCCCGGGTGCAGGTCCAGGGCGCGTTGCGGGCGGGCCAGCGCCTCCTGCACCCGGGCGAAGCCCTCGACCCACGCGTCGGGGAGGGTCACCCGCGTCTCGGTGGTCACCTGCCCCGCGACCTCGAGCTCGATCCCCCCGGCCAGCACGTCGAGGCTGGTGGGGGTGCCGCTGCGGATCCGCTCCAGCCCGGCGACGAGCCTCGGAGTGAACTCGACGTTGGTGGTCCCCGGGTGCAGGTGCGCGCGGTCGCTGAACGCGTCGCCGTAGAGCGACGCGCGGGCGTAGGTCGAGGCGTCGAGGGACAGCGCCTCGATGTAGCAGGCGTCGGCGGTGACCGTGACAACGGGGTCGAGGATCCGCTCGGCGAGCTCGACGTCGTCGACGTGCAGCTCCGAGCGCACGCAGGCGCCGAGGGCGAGCAGCGCGTCGCGGAACACCAGCGGGCGCAGGAGCCGAGCGCGCAGGCCGGTGGGGGCGCGGGACACGTCGCCGAACAGCTGGACCGTGGTCGCGGCGGGCGCCGTATCCACGTCGCTCGCGCCGAGGTAGCGGCGCACGACCTCCACGTTCACACCTGCACCTGCGCCAGGACTCCCGTGGCCTGCTTGGCGTGGGGGCCGTCGCTCAGCGCGCGCAGCCGCGCCTGGACCTCGGCGGAGAGCGCCAGCGGGGCAGCCTTGGCCAGGGCGCCCAGGGCGCGCAGCGCGGCCTCGACCCGCGGCGCTTGGCTGGCGAACAGCGCGTCGCCGAGCGCCTCGAGCGCGGCGGGGCGGGCGTCGGCTTCGGCGGCAGCGAGGACGCCCAGCGCACGCGCCGCGGCCTTGGCGGGGCCGCTGGCGGCGCCCCGCAGGTGCCGCGCCGCCGCGTCGACCAGGGCCAGGGTCATGCCCGCCGCGGCCTCGGGCTGCGCCAGGAGCAGCTCGAGGCCGAGGTTCACCGCGCGAGCGCCTGGGGACTCGACCAGGTCGAGCAGCGCTCCGGGAGCGAAGCGGTAGCCGTGGGCGAGGAGGGCGGAGTCCCTGGCCGCGATCCGCAGGACCTGGGCCGGGAGCTCGTCGGCCTCGGCGCAGGCCAGGAGCGCGGCCAGGATTCGGGGCGCGCGCTCGGGGTCGGCGTCGCGCACCGCGGCCCACACCTCCTCCAGGGGCACGCCCCCGTCGGTGGGGACGCTGTTCGCCTGCCAGCCCTCGAGCACCGGCGTGCGCACCTCGGGGAGGAAGGCCTTGGCGCCCTTGCTCCAGGTCTGGAGCGCGCAGCGCTCGAAGCACGCGGCGAGCAGCGTTAGGTCCCCCGTCTCCCAGGCCCGGGTCTGGAGCCCTTGCCACGGCTGCTTCCAGGGCACACCGCTGACGTAGTCGTCGGGGCGCGGGAGCGGGAGCGCGGCGACGACCTCCCGCACGAGCTCGGCCCCGCGAGGGTCGGGGTGGGTGTAGAGCTGCCACAGGATCCGCTGTTCGTCGGTCTCGTTGCGCGGTCGGCGCGCGCCGAGCACGAACGCGAACAGGCCGGGGGCCAGGAGTCCGCGCTCGAGGAGGGCGTCCGCCGCGCTGTGCCAGCTCCGCCCGTAGTGGAACAGGTGCCCTGGCTGGGCGTGGACGCGCAGCCAGGTGGCCAGCGCCTCGAGCCCCGCCTCCGGGAGGACCTGCATGCCCGCCGCGAGGAGCGCGCTGAGCTCGCTCTCGGCGGGGGTCGGGTCGCGGAAGGGCTCGCTGCCCGCGAGGTCCGGGAG
>JAWKSZ010000054.1:0-57034 GCA_041402045.1 Planctomycetota bacterium
GGGTCCCCGACGCCGTGCGAGTCGACACGACCGACCTCTCCCCCGAAGCGGTCCTGGACCGGCTCGAGGCGCTCGCCCGCGAGACGTAGCCCGGGGAGCGCTCCTGGGACCTCTGACGCGCCGCGCGAGCGCGCGGCAACGTGCCCCAACCGCACACCCAACTGGTCGCAACCTCCCGCTCCGGCTATCCTCCAGGTCCGCGAAGCGGCGAAAGGCAGTCGACATGTTCCCGGATGGGATCACCCTACGAGAGCTCGTGGACCGCGCCGAGCACATGGACCTCAAGGCGGTGGTCGGCACGACCCCCCTGCTCGTGTTCCGCCCGGATCGTCACGGCGAGCCGCTCTTGATCGTGCCCCCCGCCGACGAGGACCAGGTCTCGTCCACGTTCCTCACCGACACCGGGGCGCTGGCGGCCACCGAGGGCGGGGCGCAGGGGTTCGCGGTCCCCAACGCGGTCGTGGTCGCGCTGACCAAGAGCAACCGCAACCCGGAGGCCGACGACACCGCGATCCGCGTGGGTCGGGCCCGGACCAACGACGTGCGCCTCACCAGCGCCAACGTCTCCAAGGTGCACGTCAGCCTCGAGCCCAGCGACACCCTGGGGGACCCGCGCTCGCACCCCAACTGGCAGATCACCGACCACGGGTCGGCCAACGGGACCTGGGTCAACGGGATCAAGCTCCGCCCGGAGGAGCCGAACTTCCTCCGTCCTTCGGACGAGCTGCGGATCGCCGACGTGAGCGCCGTGTTCCTCGACGCCGACGGCCTGGAGGCGCTCCTGGCCATGGTGCGCCAGGGGCTGTAGTCGGGCCGGCCGGGTGGCGTCTTCCGCAGCAGCCGAGGTGCTGGCGCAGGTGCGCGCCGCGGCGAGCCGGCTCCGGGGCCACGTGCGGCGCACGCCGCTGCTCGACGCCAGCGTGGGCCGCGCGCCTCACGCGGACCTCTTGCTCAAGCTCGAGAACCTGCAGGTCAGCGGGTCGTTCAAGGCCCGCGGCGCGCTGAACCGCGCGCTCTCGGACCCCGCCGCGGGGGAGCGGGGGTTGGTCGCCGCCTCGGGGGGGAACCACGGGCTGGGGGTGGCCTATGCCGGGCAGCGCCTGGGGTGCCCGGTGCGGATCTTCCTCCCGCGCAGCACGCCGACCGAGAAGCTGACGAAGCTCGAGGCCTGGGGCGCCGAGGTCGTGGTCGAGGGCGCGGTGTGGGACGACGCGAACCGGGCCGCCCAGGCCTGGGCGCGGGAACGCGGGGCGCTCTACGTGCACCCCTTCGCCGACCCCGCCGTGATCGCAGGCCAGGGGACGGTGGCCCTGGAGTGCGTCGAGCAGGCGCCCGAGCGCGACGTGTACCTCATCGCCGTGGGCGGCGGAGGCCTGATCGCGGGCTGCGCCGCGGCGCTGGCGGGGCTCCGCCCCGGGACCCGGGTGATCGGGGTCGAGCCCCGGGGCGCGGCGACCCTTGCGCGCAGCCTCGAGGCCGGCGAGCTGGTGACCCTCGAGCGGATCGAGACCCAGGCCACCTCCCTCGCGCCGCGGCGCAGCGAGGCGCTGAACCTGGCGCTGATCCAGGCCCACGTGGAGCGCGTGGTCCTGGTGGACGACGCGGCGCTGGAGGAGGCCGCGGCGTGGCTCTGGGACGAGCTGGGCCTGGCGGTCGAGCTCAGCGCGGCGGCCGCGGTCGCCGCGCTGCGCTCGGGCGCCTACGCGCCGCCTGCGGGGGCGCGTCCCCTGGCGGTCGTGTGCGGGAGCGGGGCGCCCCCGCGTTGAGGGCGCGCTCCCGGCGAGCAGCGGTGTTCGGGCACGAGGGGGCCTGGCTGAAGTGAGCCCTACTCGCTGGCGGTCTGCTCGCTGGGGGGCAGGAGCGCCAGGTAGGCGGCCTGGGCCTTGGGATCGAGGAGCACGATCTGCTCCGCGCTCACGGCGAGCTCGTCGTCCTTGGCGTGCTCGGGGCGCTCGTCCTGGGTGCGGCCCTTGACCTCGGCCAGGAGCTTCTTCTTCAGCTCGGGGACCTCGCTCAGCGCCTCACGGCGCAGGATCACCACGTCCCGGGTGCAGGAGACCTTGTATTCCGCGCCCAGGCTCACGGTCAGCGACCCCCCGTTGCGGACCACGGTCGCCTGCCGCCAGCCCACGTCGTCCTTGCCGGCGGGGCTGAGGGTCGGGAAGCCCTCGCCCAGGAGGATCACGGTGGTGTTGGCGAGCTGGCGGTCGGTGAAGCTCGTGCCCTCGGGGGTGCGTCCCTGGGTCTCGCGCAAGGCGCCGTGCACGTAGATCGTGTCGCCCTCCTTGATCGCCTCCATGGGGATCCGGCGGTCCTGGAAGTAGCGCACGCTCTCGCCCAGGGAGACCCAGGCCTTCTCGCTCTTCAGGCGCCGGCCGTCCTGGGCCTTGTAGCCCAGGGCGTAGCTCTCGGTCTTCTTGTACTTCTCCAGCTTGCCCCACGCGTGGAAGCCCCCGGCAGCGGCGGGGAGGGCGATGAGGGCGAGGAGCAGGGGGATGCAGCGAGTCATGGGGTCTCCCGATCGATCAGCGCAGAGCCTAGCGCGTCTTGCGCGGGACGCCATGGAAATGCCGGGGAACCCCCGGCCTCCCTGGGTCGCGCCGCGGCTCGCGCTTCGGTAGGGTTCGGGCTGATCGGGGCCGGGGACGGCCCGAAGGGGCGGAATGAAGATCACGATCCTCTCGCGGAATCCGGAGCTCTATTCGACCCAACGCTTGATCGAGGCGGCGCGGGAGCGTGGCCACGACGTCGAGCTCATAGACTTCCTGCGCTGCATTCTGAGCATCGCCTCTGGCGAGCCGCGGGTGCGCTACGCGGGGCGAGACCTGCACGACGTGGACGCGATCATTCCCCGGATCGGGGCCTCGCACACCTTCTACGGGACCGCGGTGGTCCGCCAGTTCGAGATGATGGGCACCTACGCGGTCAACCGCTCGGAGTCGATCTCCCGCGCCCGCGACAAGCTGCGCTGCCTGCAGCTGCTCTCGCGCAAGGGGATCGGGCTGCCGATCACGGGGTTCGCCCACAACACCAAGGACATCGACTCCCTGCTCGACATCACCGGCGGCGCGCCCCTCGTGGTCAAGCTGCTCGAGGGCACCCAGGGGATCGGCGTCGTGCTCTGCGAGACCCAGAACGCGGCAGAGTCGGTGATCGAGGCCTTCCGTGGCCTGGACGCGAACATCATCGTCCAGGAGTTCATCAAGGAGGCCAAGGGCGCGGACCTGCGCGCGTTCGTGGTCGGCGACAAGGTCGTGGCCGCCATGCGGCGGCAAGGCAAGCCCGGCGAGTTTCGCTCGAACCTGCACCGCGGGGGCTCGGCGGAGAAGATCAAGCTCAGCGCGGACGAGCGCGCGACGGCGGTCCAGGCCGCGAAGGCGGTGGGGCTGCGGGTCGCGGGGGTGGACATGCTGCGCTCGAACCGCGGGCCCGTGGTGATGGAGGTCAACAGCTCCCCCGGCCTGGAGGGGATCGAGAGCGCCACCGGGGTCGACGTGGCGGGCAAGATCATCGCGTTCATCGAGCGCGACGCGAAGCCCGGGCACCCGCGCGACCCGATCCAAGGCTGAGCCGTGGACCCCGTCCCCGACCCGCCGCCCCCCGACGGACGCACCCTTAAGAAGAAGAAGAAGAAGAAGCACGACGGCAAGGGCGCGACCCAGGGCGTCAAGCGTCGGGCTCCGTTCAAGATCGCCGGGGTCGCGGTGCCGGCGGGGGAGCGCCAGCTCGTCGAGCTGCACCTCACGCGGCTCTACACCAGCGGCGACGTGGTGATCCCGGTGCACGTGGTCCACGGGCGACAGGACGGACCCAAGCTGTTCGTGAGCGCGGCGGTCCACGGCGACGAGATCAACGGGGTCGAGGCGATCCGACGCCTGCTCCAGCTCCGACTCCTCGACCGCCTGCACGGCACCTTGATCGCGATCCCGGTGGTCAACGTGCACGGCTTCCTGGCCAAGACGCGCTACACCCCGGACCGGCGCGACCTCAACCGCTCCTTCCCGGGGCTGGCGAAGGGGTCGCTCGCCGCGCGGGTCGCGCGGGCGTTCATGAAGGAGGTCGTGGCCCGCTGCACCCACGGGATCGACCTGCACACGGGGTCCAACCACCGCACCAACCTGCCCCACGTGCGAGCCAACCTGGACGACGCCGAGACCCGCCGCCTGGCCGAGGCCTTCGGCGCGCCGGTCATGATCAACGCCAAGCTCCGCGACGGCTCGCTGCGCCAGGCCGCCATGGAGCACGGGATCCCCATGCTCCTGTTCGAGGGCGGCGAGGCGCTGCGCTTCGAGCCCACGGTGATCCAGGCCACGGTGCGCGGGGTCGTGGGGGTCATGCAGGCCCTGGGCATGCTCAAGGGCAAGCCGCGTCGGGGCAAGCGCAAGGCCTTCCTCGCGGAGTCGACGAACTGGGTGCGGGCGCCAGAGAGCGGGCTCCTGATCAGCGACCTCAAGCTGGGCACGACCCTCGAGCCGGGCCAGGAGCTGGGCTTCGTGTCCGACCCCTTCGGCAAGGAGGAGACGCCGATCCTGGCCACCAAGCGCGGGATCGTGATCGGGCGGCTGAACCTGCCGCTGGTCAACGAGGGCGACGCGCTGTTCCACGTGGCCCACGGGGAGAACCTGAGCGAGGCCGAGGTCGCGATCCAGGAGCTGGTCGAGGCCGATCCGGATCTGCCCTACGAGCCCCCGGAGCTGGGGCAGATCGGCTAGCAGCCCGGTGAAATCCGCCCCGAAGACCGGAGCGGACTTCACCGGGATGCTCGCGGAGGCAGGTTGCGCCCAGGCTCGAGAGGGCGCATTCTTGGATCGTCGAGACCGTGCATGCAACCGCCTGAGATCCCTGAAGACGAGCCGCGCCGCCTGCGGACCTTGACCGAGTTGGGGCTGCTCGACACCGAGCCGGAGCCCGAGTTCGACCGGATCACACGCCTGGCCAGCGACTGCCTGGAGTGCCCGATCGCGGTGATCTCGCTGATCGACCGCGACCGGCAGTGGTTCAAGGCTAGACACGGCCTCTCGGTCCAGGAGACCCCGCGGGAGATCTCGTTCTGCGGGCACACGATCCTGGGGGACGAGCTGTTCGTGGTCGAGGACGCCCGCGACGATCCGCGCTTCCGGGACAACCCCCTGGTGCTGGGGGAGGCCCAGGTCGTGTTCTACGCCGGGTTCCCGATCCACTCCCCCGACGGCCAGGCGCTGGGCACGCTGGCCGTGATCGACCACGTCCCGCGCACCCTGGACCAGCGCGCCCGGGGCGCGCTGAGCGACCTGGGGCGGATCGCCGAGCAGGCGATCCTCCTGCGCGCGACCAACGCGCTGCAGCAGCAGAGGCTGGAGCAGTTCGTCCACAACGCCCCCGCGGCGATCGCCTACTTCGACCGCGACATGCGCTACCTCGCCGCGAGCCAGCGCTGGCGCGACGACTACGGGCTCGGGGACGCGCCGCTCGTAGGCCGCTCGCACTACGACGTGTTCCCCGAGATCGGCGAGGACTGGAAGGCCGGCCACCGTCAGACCCTGGCGGGAGAGCCCGAGCGCTCCGCCATGGACCGCTTCCCGCGGGCCAACGGCGTGGTCGACTGGGTGCGCTTCGAGAACTACCCCTGGCGCGACCTCGGGGGGGAGATCGCCGGGATCGTGATGTTCACCGAGGTGATCACGAACAACGTGCGCGAGTCGCGGCTGCTGCAGCTGCGCCTGGAGTGGCTGGAGGCGCTGGACGAGGCCTCGGATCAGGAGCGGTTCTCGACCGCCGTGAGCGAGGTGGCCCAGGACCTGCTCGGGGCGCGCGGGGCGCGGCTGGTCCTCGGCGAGGCGACAGCCGAGCCCCAGGGCGTGCAGGTCCCCCTCGAATACCGCGACCGGCCGTTCGGCGCCCTCGAGCTCGACCTGGACCGCGGGCTCGAGCCCGACGAGCAGGTGTGGGTCGCCGACCTGGCGCGGCTCTGCGCCGAGGTCGTGTGGCGCGAGCGCCAGCAGCAGGAGCTCGAGGCCGCGCAGCGGCGCTACGCCGAGCTGTTCGAGGTCTGCGGAGGGCCGCTGGTGGTCCTCTCGCCCGAGGGCGTCGTGCTCGACGCCAACCCCGCCGCCCTGGGGCTCCTGGAGGCCGAGGCTGACGCCGTGCGCGGTGCCGACTTCGTGGCCCGCTACCTCGCCGAGGACGGCCGCGAGGGGTTCCGGCAGGCCCTCGCGAGCAGCCTGGAGCAGGCCCCGCAGCCTCCCCGGGAGACCGGGGTCCTGACCCCGCGCGGGGTCAGGACGGTGGTGTGGTCGCTGCGGGCCTGGCAGCAGCGCCCGGGCCAGCGCGCGTTGGTGGCCGACGGCCACGACCTCACCGATCAACGCAAGCTCGAGGAGGGCCTCCGCCGCTCCCAGCGCCTGGAAGCCCTGGGGCAGCTGGCCGGCGGGGTGGCCCACGACTTCAACAACATGCTCTCGGCGATCCTGGGCCACGTCGAGCTCGCGCTGCAGCAGCTCCCCCCGGGGGCCGCCTCGCTCGGGCGCCGCCTGGAGCGGATCCAGTCGGCGGGGGAGAGCTCGGCGCGGCTCACCGCCAAGCTCCTGGCCTTCGCCCGCGGGCAGTCCCTGACCAACGAGGTCGTGGACCTCAACGACGTGGTCTCCCGCACGCTGGAGCTGCTCGAGCGCACCCTCGACGCCTCGGTGACCCTGACGTTGCGCACCGACCCCGACCCCTGCTGGGTGTGCGTGGACCCCACCCAGCTCGAGCAGGCGCTGGTGAACCTCGCGGTCAACGCGCGGGACGCCATGCCTCAGGGGGGGAGCCTGAGCCTGAGCACCGAGCACGCCCACGTCGACGCCGCCTACGCCGCCGCCCACCCGGGCGCGGAGGTCGGCGACTACGTGCGGCTCACCGTGAGCGACACCGGGAGCGGGATGAGCCCCGAGGTCCAGGCGCGGGTGTTCGAGCCGTTCTTCACCACCAAGCCTGCGGGGCAGGGCACGGGGCTGGGCCTGGCCGGCGTCCACGGCTTCGTGGGCCAGAGCGGCGGCACGATCACGGTCTACAGCGAGCTGGGGCAGGGCACCACGTTCAAGATCCTGCTCCCCGCGAGCGAGCCGCGGGTGACCCTCGACCCGTCCCCGGCGGACCAGGGCGTGCGCCTCAGTCGGGCCCGGGTGCTCCTGGCCGAGGACCAGTCCATGGTCCGCGAGCTGATCGCGGAGTTCCTCGAGACCGACGGGCACGAGGTGGTCGCCTGCGAGTCCGGCAGGGTCGCGCTGGAGACCTACCGCGAGGACCCCAGCGGCTTCGACATCCTGATCACGGACCTCGTGATGCCCGACCTCGGGGGAGGCGAGCTGCTGCAGGCCATGGGGAACGTCGTGATCCCCGTGGTGCTCATGTCCGGCTACGCGGAGGAGGCCGCCGCGAAGTTCCTGCCCCCCGGCGTGCGCTACGTGTTCCTGCCCAAGCCGATCTCGCCCAGCAAGCTGCGGCAGACGGTGAACGAGCTGCTCGACGAGATGGCGCTGGAGCGCCCCGAGGAGTAGGCGGCGCGCCTACAGGTCGTCGTCGACGACCTCGACCGGGGGGCGGCAGCCCACGGTCAGCGAGCTCCAGTTGTCGGCCTTCCACAGCCCGCGGTTGTTCTTGATCAGGATGATCGGGCGCGGGGTGTCGGCGCCCGAGGACCACACGAAGACCTTGGCTCGCTCGGGCTGCACGTCGTGGGGCTGCTCGCGCACCCGGATCCGGTAGGGCGGGCCGGGCAGCGCGTACTGACCCTCGGGGGTCGTCCCGTCGACGTAGCTGCGGGCGAGGTAGGGGCGCCCGCCAATCCGCTCGGCGAAGTCTCGGAGGTCCTGGCGCATGGGCTCGAAGCCCTTGTAGCCCTTCGCTCCCTGGACCAGGCGCTTGCGGTCGAGGGCCAGGGTCAGGCACGCGGTCCCCTGCTCGGCGTCCTGGGCGTAGACCAGCATGGCCAGGGCGAACACCGCGGCGCCGCCTTGGGGGTGGTGGCGATCCGGTCGCGGATCGCGGCCAGGGACTCGACGTCCTGGGGCAGGGTGTCGCCGATCTCGACCACGTGCTCGATCATGGGGCCTCTCGGGGGTGCGCCGCTAGGGGCGGGTGGGCGGTCGGCCCTTCCAGGGCCTGAAGGGTCTCGAGGATCCGGTCGTGCCACGGGCCGTGGCTCGCGACCACCCCGCGGTTCTCGTCCAGGGTGGGGCCGTGGCGGAAGGCCAGGGACGGCCGCGGGTGTCGGTCACCCGGCCGCCGGCCTCGGTGACCAGGAGCACCCCCGCCGCGTGGTCCCAAATGCACTCCTTGCGGGTCGAGCCCGGGCGCGGGAGCCGGAGGTAGATCTCGGCGTCGCCGCGCGCCACGAGCCCGTACTTCGCCAGGCTGTCGAGGCGGCGGGGCTCGCTCCCGATCCCCAGCCGAGCGGCCAAGGCCTGGGCCAGGTCCTGGTCGCTGTGGGCCTGCTCGACGCTCTGGCAGAGGCGCCCCTGGGCCGGGTCGCTGCAGGCGCTGACCCGCAGCGGCTCGCGCGCCCCGCCCGCCAGGGGCTCGACCCAGGCGCCCGCGCCGCGCACGGCGGAGAACACGACCTCGAGCCCGGGGGCCGCGACCGCCGAGACCTGGAGCTCGCCGCCCTCGATCAAGGCCAGGGCCACCGCGTAGTGCTCGCCGCGGAGGAAGCCCTTGGTCCCGTCGATCGGGTCCACGGTCCAGAACCGCGGGTGCTGCTCGCGGCTGGCGCCGCGGTCGATCCAGGCGCACACCTCCTCAGCGGTACCCGGGCGCTGCCGCGAGACCTCGGCCACCACCCGCTCCAGGAGCTCCGGGTGCTCGCGCAGGGCGCGGCTGTCCTCCTCGCCCACCACCGGGTCCCGGGGGAAGGCGTCGGCGAGGGCCGCACACACCAGCGCCTGGCTGCCGAAGTCGGCCACGGTCACCGGGCTCTTGTCCGCCTTCTCCAGCGCCGAGACCCCGGCCTGCACCCGCGCGCAGAGCCGCGCGGCCTCGCGCACGGCGGCCCGGGCGACCTCCAGCTCCTGGGCGTCGTTCACGGGGTCCCCTCCTGGGCCGCCTCGCGCCGCGCCAGCGCGAGGTCCGACTGAACCATGCGCGCCACGAGCTGGCCGAAGTCGACGGTCGGCGCCCAGCCCAGCCGCTCCCGCGCCTTGCTCGCGTCCCCCACCAGGTGGTCGACCTCGGCGGGCCGGGTGAGCTGCGCGTCGGTGCGCACGTAGGCGCGCCAGTCGAGCTCGAGCTCGCCGAAGGCCGCGTCGAGGAAGTCGCGCACCGAGTGCGCCTCGCCGGTGGCGATCACGTAGTCGCCGGGCTCCTCCTGCTGGAGCATGAGCCACATGGCGCGCACGTAGTCGCCGGCGTAGCCCCAGTCGCGCTCGGCGTCGAGGTTGCCCAGGCGCAGCTCGTGCTGCAGGCCGAGCTTGATCCGCGCCGCGGCCCGCGTGATCTTGCGGGTCACGAAGGCCTCGCCTCGCCGCGGCGACTCGTGGTTGAACATGATCCCGCACGAGGCGTGCAGCCCGTAGCTCTCGCGGTAGTTCACGGTCAGGTAGTGGGCGAAGGCCTTGGCGCAGCCGTAGGGGCTGCGGGGGTAGAAGGGGGTCGTCTCCTTCTGCGGGAACTCCTGGGCCTTGCCGAACAGCTCCGAGCTCGAGGCCTGGAAGAAGCGCGGCGAGAGCCCCGAGATCCGGATCGCCTCCAGCAGGCGCAGGGTCCCCATGCCCGTCGCCTCGGCGGTGTGGTCCGGGGCGTCGAAGCTCACCCGCACGTGGCTCTGGGCACCCAGGTTGTAGACCTCGTCGGGGCGGACCTGGGCCAGGGCGCGGACCAGGCTCCCGGTGTCGGTCAGGTCGCCGGGCACGATCCTGAGCGCCGGCTCCCCCGCGGGCTCGGGGTCGTATTCCAGGTGCCCCACCCGGTTGGCCGGCCCCTGGGCCGAGCGCCGCACCAGCCCGTAGACCGAGTAGCCCTTCTCCAGGAGCAGCTCGGCCAGGTACGAGCCGTCCTGCCCCGTAATCCCCGTGATCAGCGCCACCCGCGTCATGGCGCCACTCTACTCGCTGAGCCGGCGAGGTGGAGTGAGACAGGACGGCTGTCCTGCGTCGTAGCAATGGGTGCAACTGTTTGTGCACACTATGAGAAGGAGGCTAGGTGCCTGGGCGAAACTCTCGCTGTCCGTGCGGCAGTTCTATGAAGTTCAAGCGCTGCTGCGGAAAGCCACTGCCATCAACTGGGCTGCTTGTGCCTTTGAGGAAACGGCATGAGTGCGGGCACGTACTGGTCCTTACCATAGCCATGGTGGTTGGATCACAAGTATTTCGTGGGACGTGTCCCCGATGCCAAAGGCCCTATGAGTATCTCGCGCGCCCCGGCGGCACCTTTGTTGGATACGGCGATGAAAGCTCCTATCAGGACCATGTCGGTTATGGCTTGGTTGTATTCGAGAACACCGATCTCCAGCGAGCAGAGTCGACGATAGTTCGGTCGATCCGGAAACTTGGAGGGCGCGGATCGGAGGACATACACTGCCGGATAATGTTCAACGGTCACGCTCGGGCCAAATCCGAGTGGTCGAACTGGCATCTGAGCCAGATGCGTGCGCTTCTCGAAGACATTGTCCTCGCACTGAGGAATTGTCGGCCCATGTATCACTTCTGCCACGTGGATACCCGCACCTTCCCAGGGATCTTTCCGGCTGGTGGCGGGTGGAGTGAACTCGCTCTAGGCAAGAAGCAGTTGGTGCCCTTGGTCTACATGGGTGCTGCTGCTGAGTTGCCGGAGCGTTTGGGAGGCCACCTACGACTGTTTGTCGACCCTGATCGAACGAAGATCAAGTGGTTTGGCGACCAGAGACGGCAAGTGACTGAGTGTCTTCAATTCACTTCATTCGACGCACCAGGCATGGAGATCAAGCCGATAGTGGCGACCGGCCAGAAGCCCCGCCTTCTTCAGATTGCTGATGTCTTGGCATATGCGGGGGTCCATGCACTAGCAGGAACAGGGCGGAACAGGTGGTGGGGCGATCTCTTCGCTGCCTTTTCTCCCACGCACCGTGAGTTCTGTTGGAATCCCCCTCCCCCAAAGAGTGACTAGACGCCCAGGGCCCGGGGAGCGCTAGCGCAGCGGCCAGGCGCGGGGCACGCGGCCGTCGCCGGCGGTGACGAGGGCCTCGCCGCCGACGGCCAGGGCGCGCACGGTGCCGGGCTCCCCGGCGAACACGCGCAGCGGCTCGAGGGTCGCGCTGGACCACTCGCTCACCCGGCGGTCGCGGCTGGCGGCGTAGAAGCGCGCGCCGTCCGGGGAGAAGGCCACGTCGCGGATCACGCCCTCGTGGGCCAGGAGCTGGGCCTCGGGCTCGAGCAAGGAGCCCCACAGGCGCAGCCCGCCGTCCTCGTGGCCGGTGAGCAGGCGCTGGCCGTCGGGGCTCCAGGTCAGGCCCCAGGTGCTCGGCTCGGCGAGGCGCCGCGCCGCGAGGAGCTGCGCGGTCTCCAGGTCGTAGACCCGGAGGGCCGCGACGCCGGCGGTCTTGCTCGCGCCCTTGAACCGCAGCCGGGTGCTGGTGGCCACCGCCAGCCGCGCGCCGTCGGGGCTGATCGCCACCCGCGTCACCTGGCGCTGCTCGCGCTCGTCGCCGTAGGTCCGGATCAGCTCGCCGGTCTCCAGGTCCCAGAGCGAGACCCAGTCGCCGCCGCTGACCAGGAGCGGGCGCCGCGGGTGCATGCTGAGGCAGGTGACGTTGCTCTCCTTGATCCCGCGCAGCGCCTCGCCGGTCTGGGGGTCCCACAGGCGCAGCCCCGCGGCGAAGGCGTAGTGCCCGCTGGCCAGCCAGCGCCCGGAGGGGTGCCACGCGACCGCCGTCGCCCACTCCCCCCGAGGGTCCTGGAGCACGCGCTCGCCGGCGCCGCTCGCGAGGTCGAAGATCCGCACCGTGCCGTCGTGGCTGGCGGAGGCGACCCGACCCCCGGCGGGGTCCAGGGCCAGCGCGTTGATCACGTCGGTGTGGTCCTCGGGCTCGGCCGCCTCCTCGACCGCCCGCGGGGCTAGGAGGTCGCCGCTCCGCGCGTCGACCTCGAGCAGGTCGCCGTCCGTGGTCCCGACCAGGAGCCGCCCGCGCCGCGGGTCGAGGGCCAGGGCCGCGGGGGTGCCGCCTGCGCGGCCCAGGCTCCAGGCCTCGCGCTCGAGGGCGTCCGCCGCGCCGACGCGCCAGCGGGCCAGGCCGTCCCGGCCCACGCTGAGCAGGGCGCCGTCGGCGGTGAGGGCGGCTTCGCTGAGCGAACGGCCGCGGTGGGCCGTGCCCAGGGGCTCGGCCTGGCCGCTGGCGTAGAGCGCCAGGTGCCCGCGGAAGCCGCCGCTCGCGACCCGCGCGCCGTCGGGGGAGAGCGCGCAGCACGCGACCCGCGGGTCCTCCTCGGCGTCGCAGGCGCTCCGCAGCGCCTCCAGCTCGCGCCCGCTCGAGACGTCGTAGACCCGCAGCGCGTCGTCGGCGCCGACGGCGAGGCGCGCGCCGTCGGCGCTCAACGCCAGGGCGTTCAGCGCCTGGCCCGCGGCGCCGAATCGCCGAACCCGGGTCGGGGCCTCCTGGGCGTAGCCCGTCCACAGCTCGACCTGCCCCTGCACGTCGACCGCGAGGGCGTCGTCCGGCGTGCAGCGGGCGCCCGCGCTGCGGGGCGACACGCTGTGCTCCACGATCAGCCGCCGCGCGGACAGGTCCCACACCCGCAGGACCCCGCCGCCGACGCTGACCGCGCGGCGCCCGTCCGGGGAGAGCGTGAGGGTCTGGACCAGCACCGGGTGCGCGGGCTCGAGCTCGGCGCGGACTTGCCCCGAGCGGCGATCCCAGAGCTTGACCGTGCCGCTGGCGTCGCCGGTGACCAGCCAGTCGGCGCCCGGGTGCACGGCGAGGCTCGTGAGCGCGCTGCCGTTGGACCAGGGGTCGAGCCCTCGGCCCAGCCGGCGCGCGGCGGGGGCGCGGGGGAGCGTCCCCAGGTCGAAGCGGCGCGGCGTGACCTCGGCCACCGGGGCGAACGCCGCGTCGCCCGCGGGGGCGCGGGGCGGGGCGTCGCGGACCGGCGCAGGCGGATCGGGCTGAGGGTCGGCGACCGGGGCCGGGGGCGGGCCAGCGGGGGCCGGCGTGGTCGCCGGCGCGGGGGCGGGGCCCGGGGTCGTCGACGGCCGCGGCGCGGGCGGCGGCGCCGGCGCGGCGCCTTGCGGCGGGGCGTCGGCGAGGCGCGCGGGCTCGTCGGCGGCGAGGGCCCACCACACCCCGCCCCCTGCGAACCCCGCGATCAGGACCCCAGCGATCAGGGCCAGGCCCGAGAGCGAGCGCCCGTGCGCCGCCCGCAGCACGTCCCGCGCCGCGGGGGCCGCGACCTCGGGGGCCCCGGCGCCCAGGGCCGCGGACAGCTCGACCGGCGCCGGGGGGAGCGGGACGTCGACCCCGGCCAGGGCCTCGGCCAGGACCAGGGCCGGCCAGCCCGCGGCGGCGAGCCCCAACGCCTGCGGCTCGAGCCGTCCGCGGAGGTCGTCCAGCCCACGGCGGATCCGCGAGCTGACCGTCTTGCGCGGGACCTCGAGCACGTCGGCGACTTGCTCCAGGCTCAGGCCCTCGAGGTAGCGCAGGCTCAGCGCCAGGCGCAGCTTGGGGGACAGCGCCTGGAGCTCGTCGCGCACCACCGCCCCCAACTCCTCGCGCTCGAGCTCCTGGCCCACCGGTCCCGAGCGTCGAGCCCGCGCCCGGGCCTGGAGCTCCGGCCCCTGCTCCCGGGCCTCGCGCCGGGACGCACTGCGCTGGTGCTTCTTGGCCTGGTTCTCGGCGATCCGAAACAGCCAGGTGCGGAGCGCGCGGGGGTCCTCCAGCCGGTCCACCCCGCGCAGGGCGGCGACGAAGGTCTCCTGCGCGGCGTCCTCCGCGGCGCCGGGGTCGCCCAGCAGGTGGTAGCTGACCCGGTAGACCCGGGCCCAGTAGCGCTCGAGGAAGTCCTGGACCGCGGCCTCGTCCTTGGCGGCGAGCCGGCGCAGGAGGTCGCGGTCGGGGGTGGTGGTCTCGTCCATGACGGGCATTGCTCTCGCTCCTGCACGCCAGACCCCGCTCGGGGCCCGCGCGCTCCCTGGAGCGGAGGGATTTCCTGAGAGACGAGGGTAACCGACCGGACGCGCGCGGTTTAAGAACGCTCCCTGGCGCGAGATTTCTCGGCGGAATCCGCTGGCAGCGTCGCAGGGAGGTGCGAGCATTCGCCGCTGAGGCCGGCACCGAACCCCAGGAGAGGCTGCGCAGGCATGCTCCACCCCGCGACCGAGCTCCGGACCATCGACCCCGCGATCGGCGCGGGCGTGTTCGCCACCCAGGACCTTCCTCGCGGCACGATCGTGTGGATCCGCGACGCGCTGGACCGCGCGTTCTCGCCGCAGCAGCTCGCCGCCTTCAGCGGGCCCATGCGCGACTCGCTGCTCAAGTACACCTACGTCGACGGGAGCGGTTACTCGATCTTCTGCTGGGACCTCTCCAAGTACGTGAACCATCACTGCGAGGCGAACCTGCTCAGCACCCCCTTCGAGCTCGAGCTCGCGGTGCGAGATATCGCGGCGGGCGAGCAGCTCACCGACGACTACGGCAGCTTCAACATCGCTCAGCCGCTGACCTGCCTCTGCGGTTCGCCGCGCTGCCGCGGCACGATCCAGCGCGACGACCCCCAGCGCCTGGCGCCGGAGTGGGACGCGAAGGTCCGCGCGGCGTTCCCGGACCTGCTCCGGGTCGAGCAGCCGCTGTGGTCCCTGGTGGTGGACCCCGAGCGCCTCGAGCGGGCGGCCCGCGACCCCGAAGCGATCCCTTCGGTGCTCGTGAACTACGTCGACCCCGAGCTGCGCGGACGCCGCTACGGCGGCGACAGGTGAGCCCCACCCGGGGACGCAAGCGCGCGCCCAAGCCCAAGGCCGTGGTGCGCCTGGCCAACCCCCAGGACGTCCCCGCGATCTACGAGGTCCAGCGCGCGGCCTACGAGGGTTTCCCCGCCCAGGGTCTGTGCGACGCGCGGCTGCTCGGGCTGCAGATCGCGGCGTTCCCCGACGGGCAGCTCGTGGCCACGATCGACGAGCAGGTGGTGGGCTACGCCACCTCGCTGATCGTGCAGCTCGACGACAGCTCGCCCTGGTACTCCTACAACGAGATCACCGGCAACGGGACCTTCAGCACCCACGACCCCAGCGGCGACACGCTCTACGGCGCGGACATCGCGGTCCACCCCGACGTCCGCGGGCAGGGCGTGGCGGGGGTGCTCTACCGCGGGCGGCGGCGGATCCTGACCCGCTTCAACCTGCGACGCATGGTCGCGGGCGGCCGGATCCCTGGCTACCAAGAGGTCGCGGGCCGGCTGCCGCCGGAGCAGTACGTGGAGGAGGTCGTGGCCGGCACGCGCTCGGACCAGGCGCTGAACGCGCACCTCAAGGCCGGCTACCGCGTGCTCGGCGTCTACCACGGCTACCTCCACGACGAGCAGAGCCTGGACTACGCCACCTTCCTCGAGCTCGAGAACCCCAAGTTCAAAGCGCAGCGTCGGCGGATCGCGGCGGCCCCGATCCAGCACCCCGTGCGCCGGCTGCGGGTGTGCGCGGTGCAGTACGAAATGCGCCCGATCCGCTCCTGGGAGGAGTTCGAGGACCAGGTCAAGTTCTTCGTCACCGCGGCGGACACGCACCACTGCCACGTCATGGTCTTCCCCGAGCTGTTCACCGTCGAGCTGCTGCGGACCCTGCCCCCGGCAGAGGACGGGAAGACCGGCGTCTCGCGGCTGGCGGGGGTCACCGAGCGCTACTGCGCGCTGTTCAAGGGCTTCGCTCAGCGCACCGGCATGCTGATCATCGCGGGCTCGCAGCCGACCTACGTCGACGGCGAGCTGCGCAACGTGTCCCACCTGTTCACGCCGTCCGGGAACATCTACACCCAGGAGAAGCTGCACATCTCGCCCGCCGAGCGCGAGCTGCAGGGGGTGACCCCGGGGCAGGGGATCCGGGTGTTCGACACCGGCATGGCCCGCGTGGCGATCGCCGTGTCCTACGACATCGAGTTCCCCGAGCTCGCGCGGCTCGCGACCCTGGCCGGGGCCGAGGTGATCTTCTGCCCCTACAGCACCGACGAGCGCAAGGCCTACATGCGGATCCGCTACTGCGCCCACGCCCGGGCGGTGGAGAACTGCGTCTACGTCGTCCTGGCGGGCAACGTGGGGAACCTGCCCGACGTGGAGCACTTCCTCATGAACTACGGCCAGGCCGCGGTCCTGACCCCCAGCGACTTCGCCTTCCCCCTCGACGGCGTGGCCGCGGTCGCGGACTCGAACACCGAGACCGTCGTGATCACCGACCTCGACCTCAGCTCCCTCGAGCAGTACCGCCAGATCGGGAGCGTGCGTCCGTTGCAGGACCGTCGGCCCGACCTCTACCGCCTCGAACCCCTGACCGGGGTCGAGGTCGTGCGCACGACCTAGACGCTACGGGCCCCGCCCGCGCTCAGGGCAGGCTCCGGTCCGCGAGCAGCGCGGCGCAGGCGACGCGGTGCTTGAGCTTCCACTCGCCGGGCAGCGCCTGGAGCTGGAGCAGCGGGCGCTCGACCACGCGCTGGGCGAGGGCGCTGTCCCGGGGCGCCCAACGGGGGTCTTGCAGGGCGCGCTCGAGCTGCTCGCGGAGGACTCGGGCCTCGGCCAGCGCCGCCGCGATCCGCGTGGGCTCCCGGCTCGCCGTGCGCAGGGGGAGCACCACCTCCTCGTAGACCGCGAGGTAGGCCCGGAGCAGCGCGCGGTCGCCGAAGCGCTTGAGCCCGCGCTCCCACTGGCGGTAGGCCGCGACGTGGCGCAGCTCCCGCGCCGGGTGTCGCCCCTCGACCAGCGCCGCGGCGTCGCGCCCGCAGTAGGCCTGGAACCTGAGCCAGTCCACGCTCCAGGCGCCCAGGCGCAGGCCCTCGCGCAGGTACTCCACCTCGGCCTCCACGTCGCCCGTGGCGCGCCACGCGCGCTCGAGGCCGCGCAGGCGGTCGTCGCTCACCGGCGGGGGAGGGGCAGGGGCTCGCGGGGCAGCTCGCCCTGGAACAGGCCCTGGTAGAGCGCGTCGGCCACCGCCGCGTTGCCCTCGACGGTGTAGTGGCAGTCGTCGTAGAAGTGGGTCAGGTCCTTGGGGACCGCCGCGTCGAGGTCCACGAAGCGCACCCCCCACTCGCGGCACACCGCTGCGATCCGCTGGTTGTAGGCCTGCATGCCGTGCATGAGGGTCACCGGGTCGAGGTTCAGCTCGCCGCGGTTGATCAGGCCCATCCACAGACTGGCCAGCTCGTCCTCGCGCAAGTCCTCGCGGTAAATGCTCGGCTGCGAGCAGAACACGAGGGGGACCCCCTCGTCGCGGCAGAGCAAGGCGATCATGCGCAGGTAACGGGTGAAGTAGTCGAGGCCCTTCGTGGGGTCGACCCCCTCGGTGTAGGGCACGGCGCGGGCGCGGGCGCGCATCTCGGTGTCGCGGTCGTCCTTGAGCCGCTTCTTCAGCCGCCCCGCCAGGTCGTAGAGCCGGACGTAGCGGGTGAACACGTCGTCGAAGGTCGGGGGCTTGGGCGGTTTGCGGTCGTCGTAGTGGGCGGGGTCGAAGCGCTCGCTGAGGGTCGCGCGCATGTCGTTGATCGCGTGCAGGACCACGATCAGGTCGGGCTCGAGGGCCAGGATCCGGTGCGCCACCAGCGAGAAGGAGTCGGCGACCGAGTTCCCCGAGATCGCGGTGTTGATCGCGATCACCTTCACCCCGCGCTCGCCGAGGCGCGCCTCGACCAGCTCGGGGAAGGTCTGGGGGTCGGGGATCACCCGGTTCTCGGTGGTCGAGGCCCCCACGAAGAAGATCCGGTACTCGCCCTCGGGCTTGGGGACCAGCGGGTCCGGCAGACCCTGCGCGCGGAACCCGTGGGCGTCGACCCCGAGCACGTAGCGCTGCTCGCCGTCGAGGGTCAGGTACTCCTGGTTCGAGTTGGGGGCGCGCACGTGGCGCAGGTAGGGGTGCGGGACGAAGACCTCGGGCTGGGGCGAGACCACGAGGTGCAGGACCCCCTCGGTCAGGAGCAGGGTCAGCCCGAGGATCGCCAGGAGGAAGATCAGCTTGCGCTTGCGGGAGAGGGCCATGCTGCGCTGCCTACGCCTGCTCGCCGAAGGGGTCGCTGCACTCGGGGCACGAGGGGCCCGCGGCCTCGGGGGGCTCGGCGGGGAGCGTGCGCAGCACCTGGCCCTCGCGGCTCCCGTCGCGGTAGACCGTGATCCCCTTGCAGCCGAGGAGGTAGGCCTGGCGGTAGATCTCGCCCACGTCGCCGGCGGTCGCGCTGCGGGGCAGATTCACGGTCTTGCTCACCGCGTTCTCCACGTGGGCCTGGAACGCGGCTTGGTGGCGCACGTGCCAGCTCGGGGGGATCTCGTGGGCGGTGGCGAGCAGCGTCTGCACCGCCGGCGGGACCCCCGGGACCCCGGCCAGGCTCCCCCCGTTCTGCGCCACCCGCTGGGGCAGGTCGTCGCGCCAGAAGCCGTGCGCCCGCGCCAGGCGCTCCAGCGCCGGGTGCACGAAGGTCAGCTCGCGGGTGCCGTCGAGGGTCCGGCGCACGTAGCTCAGGGCGTAGAGCGGCTCGATCCCGCTGGAGCAGCCGGCGAGGATCGAGATCGTGCCGGTGGGGGCGATCGTGGTCACCGTCGCGTTGCGCAGGGGCTCGAGGCCCTCGCGCTCCCAGCGCGAGCCGCCCCAGGCGGGGAACGCGCCGCGCTCGCGGGCGAGCTCGGTCGAGGCCGCGCGGGCCTCGCGCAGCACGAAGCCCATGAGCTCGTGGGCCAGGTCCAGGGCCTCCTGTGAGGCGTAGGGCACCCCCAGCTCGACCAGGAGGTCGGCCCAGCCCATGATCCCCAGCCCGATCTTGCGGTTCTTGGCGGTCACGTCGTGGATCGCGGGCAGGGGGAAGTGGTTGGCCTCGATCACGTCGTCGAGCATGCGCACGCCGAGGATCACCGTCGCCCGCAGCGCGTCCCAGTCGACGGCGCCGTCGCGCACGTGCTTGCCCACGTCGACCGAGCCCAGGTTGCAGGACTCGTAGGGGAGGAGCGGGAGCTCGCCGCAGGGGTTCGTGCTCTCGATCTGGCCCAGGGCGGGGGTCGGGTGCTCGGCATTGATCCGGTCGATGAAGATCAGCCCCGGGTCGCCGGTGCGCCAGGCCGAGTCGAGGATCTCGTCCCACACCTCCCGCGCGTCGGCGCGGCCCAGCTCTTCGCCGGTGCGCGGGTGCACCAGCGCGTAGTCGCTGCCCGCGGCGAGGGCCTGCATGAAGGCGTCGGTGATCGCGACCGAGACGTTGAAGTGGGTCAGCTCGGCGGGGTCGCGCTTGACCCGCACGAAGTCGAGGACGTCGGGGTGGTCGACCCGCAGCACGCCCATGTTGGCGCCGCGGCGCACGCCGCCCTGGTTCACCGCGCCGGTGGCCGCGTTGAACACGCGCATGAAGCTCACCGGACCCGAGGCGCGCCCGCCGGTGCCCAGGGGGTCCTCCTTGGGGCGCAGGCGGCTGAAGGCGAAGCCGGTCCCGCCGCCGGTGCCGTGGATCACGGCGGCGTACTTCACCGCGTCGAAGATCTCGGTCAGCGAGTCCTCGATCGGGAGCACGAAGCAGGCGCTGAGCTGCCCCGCGGGCTTGCCCGCGTTCATCAGGGTCGGGGAGTTGGGCAGGAAGCGCAGCGCCGCCAGGACCTCGTAGAACGCCTGGGCCTGCCCTTCGGGCACGCGGCCCCAGCGGGTCTCCGCCGCCGCCAGCGCGCGGGCCACCCGCCACAGACAGTCGGCGGGCTCCTCGACGACCTCGCCGCTGCGATCGCGCAGCAGGTAGCGCGCGCGCAGGATCTCGAGGGCCTGGGGCGTGAAGGGCGGGACGGGCTGGGCCGGGGCGTCGGGGGGCATGCCTGGATTATAGGCCCGCGGTCGGCGGACGCTCGCGCCGGTCGGCGGCGTCGACCCAGGCGTCGAGCTCCAGCCAGCGGGCGTCGACCCAGGCCGCGAAGGCGTCGGGCTCGCTGGGCGCCGCCGCCGCGGGGAAGCCCTCGACCCGCACCCGGATCTGGGCTCCGATCAGGGCCCCCTGCCACAGGTCGGCGAAGGTCATGACGCGGTCGTAGCCCGCGTGGCCGAGGAGCACCACGTCGGCGTGGGGCGCGGCCTGGCGCAGGGCGCGGATCCCGCCGGGGCGCGGGGGGAGCAGGTGCTGGAGCTGGGCGGCGAACTCGGCCCGGGGGTCGCCCTCCTCGCGCAGGCGCGCGAGCACCCGGCGCCGGCGGGCCGCGCTGGCGCGCGTCCCCTCGGGGAAGATCAGGACCCCGCTCCCCGGGGGCAGGTCTCGCGCCAGGTCCGCGACGAGCTCGGTGTCGTCGCGTCCCCCGCCGCGCTCGACGAAGGCGTTGGGCAGGCGCTGCCCGACCACGTCCAGGCAGGGTCCCACAGCGGCTCGCGCTTGAGCACGTAGCGCAGGCGGATCTCGGGACAGAACAGCCGGATCAGGAGCAGGGTGTCCACGATCCCGGTGTGGCGCTCGAGCACGAGCTGCGGACGGGCGGGGTCGGGGCGCACCCCGACCCACTCCACCTCGCGCTGGAACCCGTAGATCCGCTGCAGCGCGGCGTCGAGGGCCTTGGCCCAGCGCTCCTGGATCGCGTAGTCCAGCGCCCGGCGCGCGGTCGGGCGCCCGAGGGTCCAGGCCCAGCCCAGGGTCGCGGCCCCGAGCCCGATCAGCTCCGAGGCGCTGAACACCGCGAAGCAGAGCACGCTGCGCACCCGGGCGAAGCGGCTGCGGGTCACCGCGTCCAGCGCCCCCAGGAGCACGAGCCACAGGGGCGCCAGGCCCCAGCCCAGCGCGGCCACGAGGGACAGGAGCGTCACGCTCAGCGCGCGCCGCGGCCAGCGGATCCACGGGGGGTCAGTCACCGCGGGCCTCGCGCCGCGCGCGGCGACGCTCGAGCAGGGCTTGGACCCGCGCGTGGCGCTCGCGGGTCAGGGGGTAGCGCCAGGCGATCGCGATCGCGATCAGGTTCAGGGCCACCGGCACCAGGCAGTAGCACAGCGCAGGGTCAGGAGCGCGGCCTCGGGCTGCTGCTCGGCGTTCGGCGCGTAGCCCGCGGCGTCGAGCAGAGGCAGGGTCGCGCCCACCCGGCCGCGGCGGCGAACTTGCGCGCCACCGACCAGGCTCCGAGCAGCTGGCCCTCCTGGCGCTCGCCGCGGCGCAGCTCGTCGTAGTCGGCGACGTCGGCCTGCAGCGCCGAGGGGATCACCAGCGTGCCTCCGAACCCGACCCCGCTCAGGGCCACGAGCACACCGTACGCCAGCTCGTCCCCGGGCCCGAGGAAGAACACGCCGGAGAAGGCCGCGGTGTTGACCAGCATGGCCGCGATCCAGGCCGGGCGCTTGTCGGTGCGCTGCGAGAGCCACACCCACCCAGGGAGCAGCGCCGCGCCCACGAGGAAGTAGGTGAGCAGGAACAGCCCCGCGCGCTCGCTCTCGAGCACGTAGTCCACGAAGTAGGGCAGGAGCACCGCCGGCAGGTTGCTCCCGATCGCGGCCACGGTGTAGCTCAGGAGCAGGACCACGAACGGGCCGTTCTGCAGCAGCGGGCGCCAGGCGAAGCGCGAGCGCACCGGGCGCGGCGCGGGCTCGCGCACCACGCGCACGCACAGCCAGCAGGCCAGGGGCACGAGGGCGCGTAGACCCAGGCCAGCTGCGCGAACACCGCGCGCTCGTCCCGGGCCGAGTGCCCCAGCCCGCCCAGGGCGCGGACCGCTTCCGGAGCCGCGGCCGCGGCCAGGGTCCCCAGGATCACCGCGCCGTCGCGCCAGCCGAGGAGCGAGGTCCGCCCGTCGTAGTCGTCGCAGAGCTCGAGGCCCAGGGCCTCGTAGGGCACGGCGACCACGGTCCAGGCCAGGTAGAGCAGCGCCAGGGTCGCGCCGAACCACAGCGCCCCAGGGATCGGACCGAGCTCCGGGGGCACGAGGGTCAGGACCAGCGCCAGGGACAGCGGGAGGGCCCCCCCCAGGATCCACACCCGGCGCCGACCCCAGCGGGTGCGCGTGCGGTCCGAGAGGGTCCCGATCGCGGGGTCGGTCAGCCCGTCGGCGAGGCGGATCAGGACGAGGAACACCCCGACCCAGGTCACCTGGGCGCCGACCACGTCGGTGTAGAACTTCGGCAGGTAGACGTAGACCGGGATCCCCACGAAGGCGAGCACCGCGCCCGGGGCGGCGTAGCCCAGGCGCACCCCGAGCGGAGGCTGGCTCACGCGTCGTGAGCCGCGCGGGTGCGCGCCTCGCACAGCTCCCACAGCGCGTCGCGCGTCGGGCGGTCGGCTCGGGTCCAGGGCAGGAGGTAGGGCGAGCGCACCTCGCGGTCGAACCACAGCTCGCCGCTGCACGTCGCAGGCGCGTCCGCCGCCGCCAGCCACACGATCGTGTCCGCGCCCTGGGCCGGGGTGCGCAGGCGCCCGGCCAGGCGGCGGTAGAACCCGGGGAGCGAGCGCTCGACCCCGGGGGTCGCGGCCCACCCGGGGTGCATGGCGTGCACCGCCGGGCCCTCGCTGCCCCAGCGCGCGGCGAAGAGCTCGGCGAGCACGACCTGCATGCGCTTGGTCTGGGCGTAGGCCTTGACCCCGTCGTAGGGGCGCTCGGTCCAATCCACGTCGTCCAGGGAGAGCCCGGTCGTGTACATGCCCCCCGAGCTTACCCACACCACCCGCGCGCGGCGCGGGGCCCGCTCGAGCACCGGGCGCAGGAGCTCGGTCAGGAGCCAGGGGCCGAGGACGTGGGTCGCGAGGGTGCGCTCGTTGCCGTCGACGAGCTCCCGCGCGTCGGGGAGCACCCCCGCGTTGTGGATCAACCCGTCGAGGGGCGTGGTCCAGCCCGTGCCGAAGGCGCGCACGCCCTCGAGGTCCGCCACGTCGAGCTCCACGAGCTCCGGCGTCCCGTCGCTCGGGGGCAGGCGCTCCAGCGCCGCTCGCCCCCGCTCCAGGCTGCGGCAGCCGAGGTAGACCGTGGCGCCCAGGGCCAGGAGGGCCTGGGTCGTCGCGAACCCCAGGCCAGAGTTGGCGCCGGTGACCAGGTAGCGCCGGCCTGCGAGGTCCAGCGCCAGGTCCTCAGGGTCGAAGCCTGCGGCGTGGCGCGCGAAGCCGGAGGCGTCGAAGGAGAAGAAGATCGAGGCGTCGAGCAGTCGGTCGAGAACACCCATGAGGGCACGCTATCCAGCCCTGGCGAAGTTTGAAGCGCGAGGTCCACGCCGGTTCCCAGGGCGCCGCCGAGGCCAGTAGAATCCCTCGCCGAAGGGGGGCTCCCATGAGCGACGTGCGTATCGAGAAGGACAGCATGGGCGAGGTCCGCGTGCCCGCGGACCGGCAATGGGGCGCGCAGACCCAGCGCGCGGTCGAGAACTTCCCGATCAGCGGCCTGCGCTTTCCGCGCGGGTTCATTCGCGCCCTGGGCCTGATCAAATCCTCCGCGGCTCACACCAACGCCGCGCTGGGGGACCTGGACCAGGGCCGGGCCCAGGCGATCCAGGCCGTCGCCGACGAGGTCGCCGCGGGCCGCCACGACGCCGAGTTCCCCATCGACATCTTCCAGACCGGCTCCGGCACGAGCTCGAACATGAACGCCAACGAGGTCGTGGCGCGGCTGGCCAGCGCTCGGGGCGGCGAGGCCGTGCACCCCAACGACCACGTGAACATGGCCCAGTCGAGCAACGACGTGATCCCGACCGCGATCGGGGTCGCGGCGACCCTCGCGGCCCGCGAAGACCTGCTCCCCGCGCTCGCGCACCTGGAGCAGACGATCCGCAGCCGCGCCGCCGAGCTGGACCACGTGGTCAAGACCGGGCGCACGCACCTCATGGACGCCATGCCCGTGCGCATGAGCCAGGAGCTCGGCGCCTGGGCGGCACAGATCGCCTCGGGCCGCGAGCGGATCCTGGCGACCCTCGAGCGCACCCAGCGCCTGCCCCTGGGCGGGACCGCGGTGGGGACCGGGATCAACGCCCCCGCGGACTTCGGCGCCAAGGCGATCGCGCGGATCGCCGAGCTCGCCGGGAGCCCGTTCGTGCCCCTGGCGTCCAAGTTCGAGGGGATCGGGGCCCAGGACGCGGCGGTCGAGCTCAGCGGGCAGCTGCGCACCGTCGCGGTGTCCCTGACCAAGATCGCCAACGACCTGCGCTGGATGAACTCGGGCCCCAACGCCGGGCTGGCGGAGATCGCGCTGCCCGACCTCCAGCCGGGCAGCAGCATCATGCCGGGCAAGGTCAACCCCGTGATCCCCGAGGCGCTGGCCATGGTGTGCGCGCAGGTGATCGGGAACGACGTGACCGTGGCCTTCGGCGGTCAGGCCGGGAACTTCCAGCTCAACGTCATGCTCCCGGTGATCGCCTACAACTTGCTGCAGAGTGTGCAGATCCTGGCCAACGGTGCGCGGCTGCTCGCGGACAAGGCGATCGCGGGGTTCACGGTCAACGAGGCCCGGATCGCCGATCAGGTCGGGCGCAACCCGATCCTGGTCACCGCGCTGAACCCGGTGATCGGCTACGAGAAGGGCGCCAAGATTGCCAAGGCCGCGTATGCCGAGAACCGCACCGTCAAGGACGTGGCCCTCGAGCACACCGACCTCTCCTCCGAGGAGATCGACCGCTTGCTGGACCCCCGCGGCATGACCGAGGGGGGGGTGCAAGAACGATAGACATGAGCCGCTGGCTCACCGAAGTTCGATCCGCTAGCCTGAACCACATTGCGGTCAGGAGCTTGCGGTGAGCCAGAAGCCGGTCGAATTGCGCCCTGAAGAGGAGCAGATCCTCGAGGAGCTCATGCAGGCTTCGCCCTTCGGGGAGAAGGTCCTGCTACGCATCGCGGTCAGGATTGGGCTGGAGACGATCAAGAAGGACCCCACGGTCCTCATGCCCTTCCTCTCCAAGAAGCTGGATTAGTTTCAGGGGGTCTGTCCCAGACCCCCTCGCCCTCGGGGCAAAGCCCCTCGGGCTCACCCCAAGGGGCTCGCGCGCGCTTCGCGCGCTGCGCGCTCGCGGGCTTCGCCCGCTCGCCGGGCGCACCGCCGCTGCGCCAGCTGGCTTCGCCCGGTCGCCGGGCGCGCCGACCTAGCTCGCGGGCTTCGCCCGCGCTTCCCTGCGCGCGCCGCCGCCTGCGCCAGCTGGCTTCGCCCGGTCGCCGGGCGCGCTGCGCCAGCTGGCTTCGCCCGGTCGCCGGGCGCGCCGCCGCCGCGCCAGCTGGCTTCGCCCGGTCGTGGCGCGCCGACCCCTCGCTCGCGGGCTTCGCCCGGTCGCTGGACGCGCCGCTCCGTCACAGGGGCTCCGTGGACCGGGAGCCTTCCGCTCACGTCGTGCCGTTTCGTGCCGTCCTCACGGAGGCACGAGAAAAGAGAAAGAAAGGAAGACGGCGTGTTAGGGCGTTGAAATCGAACGCCTTAGCTCGAAGTTCCGCGTGGTGCAGGGCTTGCTCGAAGTCCCCATGGAAGGAAGCGAGGGAACGGGTGAGGGTCGAGCTGACGGAGCCGCAGGCGCACGCCTGCGATGTGCGGTTGCGCGACGGTGAGCAGCTCTTCGTGGGCCGGGCCCAGAGCTGCGAGGTCGTGATCCCCTGCAAGAGCGTCAGCAAGCGCCACGCGCGCTTCGTGCGCCAGGACGATCAGGTCGTGATCGAGGACCTGGGCTCCCGCAACGGGATCCGGGTCAACGGCGTGCAGGTCGAGAGCGCCTACCTCGAGCCCGGCGACCTGATCCAGGTCGGGCGCGCCACCCTGCGGCTCAAGGGGCGGGGGCTCGTGGCCTCGGGTGAGGAGACCGGCTTCGAGCTGGTCGACGGCGCCGACGACGCGCTCAAGCCGCGGCTGGTGCTCGTGGACGACCTCTCCAGCTCCTGGGACCTGAGCGAGAGCAGCACCATCGGCTGCCGCTCGGAGAACTCGATCCAGCTCGAGGGCCTGGGGGTCTCGCGCTTCCACGCCGAGGTCGTGAAGCAAGGCGACAGCTGGGTGATCAAGGACCTCGGCGCGACCAACGGGGTGAGCGTCAACGGCGAGAAGGTCGACAGCGCGATCCTCGAGTCGGGGGACGAGATCCTGATCGGCCAGACCCGCATGCGCTTCGAGCTCGTGGCCCCGCGCACGCCGCGCAAGCAGGCGCTGCGCGTGGTGCTGGCCGCGGCGGTGGCGCTGTTCTGCTGCGCGACCGGCGTGGCGGCGAGCGTCGGCGGCGGGGAGGGGGTCGAGCTCGCGGTGGCCGAGAACGAGGACTTCCTCGCCGGAACCCAGGCCCTGATCGCCGGGCGCTACGCCCAGGCGCAGGACCGCTTCGCCAGCGCGGAGTTGACCCTGGCCCTGGGGGACAAGGGCGACAGCCGCGCCCTGCGTCAGCTCGCCCGCGAGCTGGAGCGGATCCAGACCGAGCCCGCCTCGGCGCTGTGGGCCCGCGGCGAGGAGCTGCTGGCGCGCTGCCTGCGCCTGAACCTCGCGCCCGAGGTCGAGGCGTGGCTGCAGAGCCAGCGCGCCTTCCTCCGCGACAACCGCGGCGCGCAGGAGCGCCTCGACCAGGCCCTGACGCAGACCGAGAGCGCCCAGCGCGAGGCGAACCTGGACCAGGCCCTCGCCGCGTTCATGGACGCCGCGGTGGTGTGCGAGGGGATCGGCGCCGAGGCCCTGTGCAGCGAGCGCGCCCAGGCCGCCGCCGAGCGCGCGGAGCCTGGCGATCGCGCGGATCGGCTCGGACCTGCGCGGCCTCGAGGCCCAGACCCCGCCCGCCTGGAGCGGGATCCAGGAGGTCGCCGAGCGCGGCCTCGAGTTCGCGCGCGAGGTCCAGCTCAAGCTCGAGCTGCGCCAGACGATCGCGCGCTCGCAGCGCGAGCGCGAGGCCGCGCGGCGCCTGGTCCGCGCGGCCGAGCACCTCGACGCCGGTCGTGTGGACGCGGGGCTGAGCGAGCTCGAGGGGATCAACGACGCCAGCTACTACGCCCCGGCCAAGGCCGCCCTCGCCCAGCGGGTCGAGCTCTCGCGCCTGCTGCGGCGCGCGACCGAGCTCTACGCGCGGGGCTCGGGTCAGCAGGCGCGGGACGTCCTCGACGAGGCCTTCGACCTCGACCGCTTGCCGCTGCAAGAGGTGCAGAAGCAGGTCGGGGCCCTGCGCCAGGCCTGGATCGTGGTCGAGCGTGAGTTCACCCGCGCGACCCGCGCCGACAAGGCGGGGGACCACGTGGCCGCTCGCGCCGGCTTCGCCGAGGTCCTGCGCCTCGAGCCCAGCCCTCGAAACCGCTACCACGAGCTCGCGCTCGAGCGCCTGGCCTACGCCGAGGCCGCGATCCGCGACGAGATCCAGTCCGACCTGCGTGGGCTGGAGCACCTCCTCGAGGCCCCCCTCGAGGGGCTGCGCCAGGCGGAGCTGGCCGAAGCTGGGCGCTTGGCGCGGGCGGTCCGCGAGCACCCCGGCGTGACCGGCTCCCAGACCGCGCGGGTCGAGGCGGCGATCAAGGTCTTCGCCACCCGGCTCGACGCCGAGGAGCGGGTCAAGGACGCGCTGTTCGCCAACGACCTGGACGCCTGCGGGCGCCTCGAGGGGCAGCTGGCCTTCCTCGACGCCTGGCTCCCGGTCGGGGCCCCGGAGCGCAAGGGCTTGAGCGACGCCCAGGAGCGCCTCGGCAAGCGCCTCGCCCGCCTCGCCTCCACCCGGCGCCTCAGCGAGGCGAGCAAGTAGGACGCCGCGAAACGCATTTCCGTCCCATGCGGACGGTTCGTTTCTAGACGGGCGCGTTTTCGCCGTCACTTTTGCGTCAGCGCGTTGGCGTATTCGTATCGCTCAACAAACTTGAAAGGATTTATTGCTGGATTCGGGGTGACTCCGGAAGGTGGCCTCTCGGTTGCACTAGCGCTCCTCGTCAGAGGCTGAGAGACCTCCCCAAACGAGAACAGAGAGACCCCCATGTCGAACCCCACCAGCCCCGCCCTGCGGCGGGCTCTGCTGGCCACGCTCGTGCTGTGCCTGGCCGGTTGCAAGGACCTCAAGATCGAGACCCAGAACGACGCGGACGAGTTCCGCTTCGGGCAACCAAACGAAATGTGGCTGACCTACAAGAAGGAGGCGGTGCCCGCGGGCGTCGACGTCGTCTGGAGCTCCGACGAGCAGGGTGAGCTGAGCCGCGAGGTGCGCCTCGACCTGAGCCTGCTGCGCCCCGGGAAGCACAAGATCACCGCGCGCTGCAAGCACGACGGCAAGGAGGCCAAGAAGTCCAAGAAGATCAAGATCCTGAACGACCGCCCCGAGCCCTCGATCAACGGGCCCGCCGCGTCGGCGAGCTTCGGCGTCGGGTCGAAGGTCGTGCTCATGGGCATGGCGACGGATCGCGAGGACGGCCCGGTGCCCGGCAGCAGCCTGAGCTGGTCCCTCGACGGCGTGAACGTCGGCGTGGGCGAGACCGTGGAGGTCCAAGACCTCCAGCCCGGCAGCCACACCCTGGTGCTGACCGCGACCGACGCGGCCGGCGCCACCCAGCAGGTCACCCGGACGTTCGAGGTCACCAACCAGGTGCCCCAGGTGACGATCGCTCAGGGCGCGACCGGCCCGATCAACGTGCTCGACACCCTGGAGGTCCGCGGCAGCGCCACCGACCCCGACCCCGTGCACGGGAGCGCGCAGCTCACCGACCTCGAGTGGACCTCGAGCCTGCACCCGGGCCAGATCCTCGCCCGCGGGCCCCAGGCCTCGCTGAGCAACCTCAAGGGCGGCACGCACCGGATCACCCTCTCCGCCAAGGACGAGTTCGGCGCGATCGGGACCGCGAGCTTCACCGTGGACGTGGCCAACCAGAACCCCACGGTCGAGATCCTCTCGCCCAGCAGCAACTCCTTCTTCTCCGCCGCGGACACGATCCAGTTCGAGGCCCAGGCGTCCGACCCCGAGGCCGCGATCGACCCGACCCAGGTGGTCTGGAGCTCGAGCAAGGGCGGCGTGTTCGCCCGCGGGCTGAGCGCGAGCACCGACTCGCTCAAGGCCGGCGACCACACGATCCGCTGCACCGTGACCGACGCTCACGGCGGCACCGACAGCGACTCGATCACGATCCTGATCCGCAACCAGGACCCCGAGCCCGTGATCGTGCGCCCCGGCCCCCTCCAGACCCGCACCTTCAACTTCGCCGACCGGATCCGCTTCGTGGGTGAGGCCACCGACGCCGAGGACGGGACCGTCGCCGACAGCGGCCTGGAGTGGCACTACCGCAAGGTCGACGGCAAGCACGCCGGCCAGCGCGGCGAGCTGCGCCAGAACGGCGCCTCGATCAGCGTGCCCGCCGAGCGCCTCGTGGAGCGCGTGGGCTTCGGCACCTTCGAGATCACGCTGGTCGCGACCGACTCCGACGGCGGCAAGGCCACCAGCCAGTCCCGCACGATCAAGATCGAGAACCAGCGCACCGAGGTTCGGCTCCAGTCCCCGACCCAGGGCGGCGACTACACCGAGGGCCAGCCGGTCCAGCTCAGCGCCGTCGCCACCGACCCGGACTCGTCGGGCTTCCTCAAGGGCGACCTGTTCCAGTGGACCGCCAAGGAGCTGACCACCGGCCAGGAGATCCGCCTGGGCAAGGGCGAGAGCCTCTCGACCACCAAGCTCACCGCCGGCCGCTACCAGATCGTGGTCGAGGTGCAGGACCCGCAGGACAGCGAGACCATCGTCCGCGCTACCACCCGGATCGAGGTCAAGCCGGCCGCGGTCGACCCGGCCGCGGGGATCGCCCCGACCGTCGCTGGCCAGAACTAGCGATCCAGACGAACCGAGGGTTTCTGCCGGGGGCCGCGCGAGCGGCCCCCGCGCTCATCCGGCGAGCACCTCGGCCACGCGGGTGAGCAGCTCCCGCGCGGTGAACGGCTTCTCCAGGATCTCGACCCCCGGCTCGAGGGTCCCCGGCGCGCGATCACGTTCCGCGAGTAGCCCGACATGTAGAGCACGCGGGCCTGGGGCCGACGCAGGACCACCGCCTCCGAGAGCTCCCTGCCGTTCATGCCCGGGAGGATCACGTCGGTCAGCAGCAGGTCGAGCTGCTCGGGGTGGGCGTCGAGCCAGGCCAGGGCCTCGTCGGGGGAGGCCGCGAGGGTCATGCGGTAGCCCGCCTGCTCGAGCACGCGCTCGACGATCTGCCGCAGGAGGTCGTTGTCCTCGACCACGAGCACCCGCGCTTCACCGGAGGTCGCGGCCGCCGCCCGGGCGGGGCTCGGGGCCGCGGGCGCCTCCTCGGTCAGCGGCAGGCAGAGCGTGATGGTGGTGCCCGAGCCCTGCACACTCTCGATCTGCACGTGCCCGCCGTGCTGCTCCGCGATCCCCTTGACCGAGGCCAGTCCCAGGCCGGTCCCGGTCTGCCCCTTGGTGGTGAAGAACGGGTCGAACACGTGGGCCAGGACCTCGGGGGGCATGCCCTCGCCGTCGTCGGCGATTAGGAGGCAGCCGTAGGTCCCCGGGTCGAGCCGGCGCGCGCTGGCCTCCTCGCCCTCGAACCTGCGGCGCCCGACCCGCACCGTGAGGCAGCCGCCGCGGGGCATGGCGTCTCGGGCGTTGGCCGCCAGGTTGACCAGGATCTGCTGGAGCTGGACCGGGTCGACCAGCACCCGCGCCGGCTCCTGGGTCTCGAGCACGAGCTCCACGTCTTCCCGCAGCACGCGGCGCAGGAGCCCCGCGTTGTCCTGGATCGCCTGCTCCAGCTCCACGGGTCGGGGCGAGAGGATCTGCTTGCGGCTGATCGCCAGGAGTTGCTGGGTCAGACGGCGGGCGTGCTCCGCCGCCTGCTGGATCAGCTCCACGTGCTCCCGCTGCTCGTCGTTCAGCCCCGGGTCGAGCAGCAGCAGATCCGAGGACCCGAGGATCGGGGAGAGCATGTTGTTGAAGTCGTGGGCCAGCCCCGCCGAGAGCGCGCCGATCGCCTCGAGCTGCTGGAGGTGCGCGACCTCGGCGTTGAGGCGCCGGAGCTCCGAGACGTCGAGGGAGGTGCCGATGTACGCCTTGCGGCCCAGCTCGTCGACCGAGAGCTGCACCGCCATGAGCGCGTCGAAGGTCGAGCCGTCCTTGCGCAGGGCGAGGAATTCGAAGGTCGCGCTGCCCTGAGCCTCCACGGTGCCGATGATCCGCGCCGGCAGCTCGGGGTCCTGACAGTGCCCGGCCGGGCTCGTGCCCAGGACCTCGTCCGCGTCGGCGTAGCCCCACATGTCCAGGTAGGCCTGGTTCACGTAGACGAGGCGCCCCTGAGCGTCGACCACGTCGTAGCCGCAGAGCGAGTCCTCCATGGCCAGGCGCTTCTGGGAGAGCTCGTTCTGCAGCGCGCGGGCGCCGCTGACGTTGCGCAGGCTGAGCAGGGTCCGCGCGTCGTCGAGCGGCGCGGCGCTGAGCTCGAGGATCAGGGCGCTGGTCCCGCGCGGGGTCACCTCCACCGGGCCCCGGGCGCGGCGCTCGAGCAGGGCTTGCAGCGCGGACTCGGGGCCGCGAGCGCTGAACAGCTGGGCGGCGGCCTGACCGCGCAGCGCCTCCAGGGGCTTGCCCAGCCAGGCGAGCACGGTGGCGTTGGCGTCCTCGACCGCGCCGTCCGCGAGGATCAACAACCCGTCGCGGCCGTGGTCCCACAGCGCGCGCCCGACCGCAGCGGTCTGCTCCACGGTCTCCTCCGTTCGCTGGGCGCCTGCTGGGGGGCGTGCTCCTCGCCCACCGTGCAACCCTGCCCAGCCCGTCCACGCTAGCGAACCTGCCCGGGGTTTTCACGGGGCCTGCAGCGTCGCGGAGATTACGGTTGGAGCCCGCCGGGCGCTGTCTATAATCGGCGCCGTGAAACAGCTTTACGTAGAGACCTACGGCTGCCAGATGAACAAGCTCGACAGCGAGCTTGCGACCCAGGCCTTGTCCGAGGCCGGGTTCGTGACCACCGAGAAGGTCGAGGACGCCGACCTGATCGTGCTCAACACCTGCAGCGTGCGCGACCAGGCCGAGCACCGGGTCGTCTCGCAGCTCGGGCGGCTGAAGCCCGGCGGCGGCAAGCGCAAGCCCGGGGCGGTGCTGGCCCTGATCGGCTGCATGGGCCAGCGCCAGGGCGAGGACCTGTTCAAGCTCGCCCCGCACCTGGACATCGTGGCGGGGACCAAGGAGTTCACCCGACTCCCCGAGCTCTACCAGGGCGTGCAGGCGAAGCGCGAGCAGCAGACCGCCCTCGACCTCAGCGAGACCTTCCGCTACGCCCGCGACCCCAAGCACCGCAGCGCGGAGCACCAGGCCTACGTCTCGATCATGCGGGGCTGCGACCTGTTCTGCACCTACTGCATCGTGCCCAGCACCCGCGGCCCCGAGGAGTCGAAGCCCTTGGCCACGATCGTCGAGGAGGTGCAGCGCCTCGTCGACGACGGGGTGGTCGAGGGTCACGCTGCTCGGGCAGACGGTGAACTCCTGGGGCAAGCAGCTCCCGGGCGGCCCGGACCTGGGCGACCTGCTGGCCGCGCTGGATGAAGTCTCAGGGCTCCTGCGCACGCGGTTCATCACCTCGCACCCCAACTTCTTCCGCCCCGACTTCTGGCAGCGGGTCAAGGACCTGCGCACGTTCTGCCCCTACGTGCACGTCCCGGCGCAGCACGGCTCGAACCGCATGCTGAAGAAGATAGCCCGGCTCTACACCGTCGAGCGCTACCGGGACATGGTCCAGGTCGCGCGGGAGGCGATCCCCGACCTGGCCCTGGCCAGCGACTGGATCGTGGGCTTCCCCGGCGAGACCGAGGCCGACCACGAGCAGAGCAAGGCCTTCCTGGCGGAGGTCGGCTTCGCCCAGGCTTCGTGTTCATGTATTCCCCGCGGCCGGGGACGCCGTCAGGCAGCGCATGCACGACGACTGCGACCGCGACACCAAGAAGCGGCGCTGCAACGAGCTGCTCGCGGTCTCCGAGGAGTTCAAGCGCCAGGAGTACGACGCGCGGGTCGGGCGGACCCTCGAGGTGCTCGCCGACGGGCCGTCCAAGACCAACGCCGACGTGCTCTCGGGCCGCACCCGCGACAACCGGATCGTGATCTTCCCGGGGCCCCGGAGTCTCGCGGGCAAGCTGGTCCCGGTGACCGTTGAGCGCGCCTCGACAAACTCGCTCTACGGCGTGCTCGCCGACCGCCACGCCGAGGAGGCGCGGCGGCTCCCGGTGGCTCGCTGAGCCAGGCCGCCGACCTCGCCCACATGCGGCGCGCCCTCGCGCTGGCGGCGCAGGGCGACTATCGCGTGCACCCGAACCCCAAGGTCGGCGCGGTGCTCGTCAAGGACGGCCAAGTCCTGGCCGAGGGCTACCACGCCGCCTGCGGCGGGCCCCACGCCGAGGCCGCCGCCCTGAGTCAGGTCACGCCCGAGGCCGCGCGCGGGGCCACGGCCTACGTGACCCTCGAGCCCTGCGCGGCCTTCCCCGGCAAGCGCACCCCGCCTTGCAGCGAGGCCCTGATCCGGGCCGGGGTGGCGCGGGTGGTGGTCGGCGCCGAGGACCCGAACCCGGGGGTGCGCGGGACGGGGCTCACGGCGCTGCGCGCCGCGGGGATCGAGGTCCAGAGCGGGGTCCTCGCCCGGGAGGCGCGGCTCCTGAACCAGCCCTTCGCCAAGTGGATGCAGCAGGGGCGGCCCTACGTCACCGCAAAGTGGGCCATGAGCCTCGACGGCAAGATCGCGGCGCACACCGGCCACGCGCGCTGGATCAGCGGCCCCGAGTCCCGCGCCGAGGTGCACCGCCTGCGGGGCGAGGTGGACGCCGTGCTCGTCGGCGCGACCACGGCCCTCGTGGACGACCCGTTGCTCACCCGCCGCGACGTCCCCGGCCGCGACCCGGCGCGGGTCGTGGTCGACGCGCGCGGGCGCCTGCCGCTGGACAGCCAGCTCGTGGGCACCGCCGCCGAGCACCCGCTGGTGTGGTGCGTGGGCCGTGACGTCGACGCCCGAGACCACGCGGCCCGGGGCGTGGACGTCGCGGCCCTCGACCCCGCGCCCAGCGGCGGCCTCGACCCCGAGGCGGTGCTCGCGGCGCTCGCGGCGCGGGACCTGCGCCACGTGCTGGTCGAGGGCGGGGGCACGCTGCTGGGCGCCTGGCTCGACGCCGGGGCGATCGACGCGCTGGTGGTGCACGTGGCGCCGCTCTTGATCGGGAACGCCGGATCCCCGGGGCCCCTGGGCGGACAGGGGGTCGAGCGGGTCGACCTGGCGGCGCGCCTGATCGCGCTCGAGGTCACCCGTCGCGGCGTCGACGTCGAGCTGCGCGGGCTGCTGCGCGAGTACTGAGCTTCAGAGCTCGATCAGGGCCCAGCCGTCCGTCACGCGTTCGGCGCGGGGGCGTCTCCGGGCCGGCACTCGGGCACGAACAGGTGGTGCCGGTAGAAGTTCGCCTCGGCGAGGCTGGCCTTGATGTCGAACAGGGCGTCGTGGACCTCGCCCGCGAGCTCGACCTCGCCCGGGTACCAGCGGCGGATCGTGGCCGGGTTCTTCACGTACTCGCTCTTGGGCAGCCAGCGCTTGGCCAGCTCCTTGAGGCTCGTGACGTCGAGCAGGCGGAAGCTGAGCAGGTCCTCGAAGCGGGTCATGTGCCGGCGAATGAAGCCGAAGTCGCCGTGCACCGAGTTGCCCGCGAGCAGCGGGCGCTGGCGCTTGTCGTCGGGGATCTCGCAGGTGGCCAGCAGGTAGCCAATGAACAGCTCCTCGACCTTCTCGATCGGGAGCGCCTCCTCGGACTGCGAGCGCGTGAGCTGCTCGCGCTGGTTCTCGCGCACCCAGTCGCTCGCGGTCGAGGCTTGTCCGGGGCTGAGGGCCACGTCGTAGAGCAGGCCGCCGACGCCGGGCTCGATCCCCGGAGGCGGGATCGGGACCAGGTCCTTGGTGGTCACGATCATGGCCGCTTGCATGATGAACCCGACGCTGGGGTCGAGGTTCGTGAACTCCAGGTCGACCCAGATCAGGTTGTCCGCGCTGCGCTCGATCATGCGCGCCAGCCTACCGCAGCCCCAGAGCCGCTTCAGCCTGCTGCGCGGTCCCTTCCGGGGAAAATTCATGCGCCGTCCTGCCACCCCCGCGGGGTGCGGATCGCGCACGTAAGTCCAGCATTTCCCGTTTCTCGATGGCCGATTTCCTGTCCAAATGGGGCGATGGGGTCCTGCGCGCGGGAGCAACGTCCGATACCTTCTGTAGTGGGAAGTTGGGCCTTCGGCGTGCTGAGGGCCTGCGGGGAAGGGAGGAATCGTCATGAGGAATCTCCGGTTCATTGGGTGGTCGCTCGCCGTGGGTCTCGCTGGGTGTCAGGCACCCAACGTGGTCGATCAGGCGCTGCTCGAGGCACAGACCTCTCAGGCCATGTATCACGCCGCCGAGCTCGAGGCCGTGCTGGCGCAGCGCGAGGCGCACCTCAAGCGCTACGAGGCGCGGATCGCGGACCAGGAGCGCAGCTACGCGTCGTTGGTCGAGAGCAACCGCACCTACAAGGGAGACATTCAGACCCAGGAGACCGAGGTCGCCCAGCTCAAGGTGCGCCACGGTGAGCTGGGCCAGGCCGTCGCCGCCGAGCGCGGCGCGGTGGCCAAGCTCGACGCCGAGAACAAGCAGCTCGCCGCGCAGAAGGTGCAGACCCAGGCCTCGATCGCCCAGCTCCAGAGCGAGACCCAATCCCTGAACCACAGCGTGGCCCGCGCGCGCACCGAGCGGGATCTGCTGCAGCAGCAGGCCAGTGACCTCAACGCGCAGCTCGCGGCCCAGCGCGGCGAGCTGGCGGCGCTGGCCTCCCAGCGCGGCGGACAGGAGGCCGAGATCGCGCGCCTGCGCGCCACCCGCGACGCCCTGGCCAAGGCCCTCGAGGCCGACCGCGTGGCGGTGGCCCAGCTCCGCGCCCAGCGCCAGCAGTTCGCGGCCTCGACCGCGAGCCTCAGCTCGGAGGTCGAGTCCCTCGCCGCGCTGAAGCTGACCCTGGAGAAGGACCTGATCAAGGGGGAGGCGACGGTCGCCCGGCTCGAGGAGCGGGCCACGATCCTGCGCGAGCGCACCGCCTCGTCGCGGGCCAAGAAGGACGCCCTCGAGCTCGAGCTGGCCCGGGTCGAGATGAGCTCCCAGGAGCACGCCCAGCGCCTGGCGCGGGTGCAGGAGGAGCGCGAGCAGAACCGCGCGGCCCTGGAGCGCGCCAGCGAGCTGCGCCGGCGGGCGAGCGAGATCTCGACCGAGATCGCGCGCCTCGAGCAGGAGCTCGTGGACCTCGGCACGTCCGAGACCGTGATCCGCGACACCCGCGAGCAGCTCTTGGCGCGCCTCGCGCCGGGGGCCAAGCGCCCGAACTGATCCAGCGACGCTGAGCACGACCGAGACGGGCGGGGCCGAGGCCCCGCCCGTGCGCTTGGTTCGGGTGCGGAGCGCGCGCGCGTCAGCTCGCGCGTCCCTCCTGCTCGGCTTGACCGCCCTGGCGCCCCACCGCGGTAGGCCCCGCTAGGAGCCCAGGCGGGCGAGGAACGCGGCCTCGTCGAGCACCGCGACCCCGAGCTGCTCGGCCTTGGCGAGCTTGCTCCCCGCCTTCTCGCCGCCCACGAGCAGGTCGGTGTTCTTGCTCACCGAGCCGGTGACCTTCCCGCCCGCGGCCTCGATCCGGGCCTTGGCCTCGTCGCGGCTCATGTGCTCGAGGGTCCCGGTCACGACCACGGTCAGCCCGGCGAAGCCCTGAGCGCCGCCGCCAGGGGCGGCCTCCGCGGCCTCCTGGGCGGCCTCGGCCTGGGCCAGGAGCGCGTCGAACTGGTCCTCGTCCAGGACCTTGACCCCGAGCTCCTCGGCCTTGGTGAGCTTGCTCCCGGGCTTGGCGCCGGCGAGGAGGAAGTCGGTCTTGCGCGAGACCGAGCCGGTGACCTTGCCGCCGGCGGCCTCGACGGCGGCCTTGGCGGCGTCGCGGGAGCGCCGGGGGAGGGTGCCCGTGATCACCACGGTCTTGCCCGCCAGCGGCGAGCCGCCGAGCTCCGGGGCCGGGGCCTCGGTCAGGTCGAAGCCCAGCTCGCGCAGCTCGGCCAGGAGCGCGCGGTGCTGGGGCACGGCGAACCAGGCGCACACGTCGGCGCTGACCACGGGGCCGAGCTTGAACTGGCGCTCGAACTCCGCCGGGGTCTCGGCGGCGAGCAGCGCGTCCAGGCTCCCCGCGCGCTGGGCCAGCTCGCGGCCCATGGTCTCGCCCAGGTGCGGGATCGGGAGCGCGTTCAGCAGCTTGCCCAGGCCGCGCTGGGTGCTGGCCTGGAGCCCTTCGAGCAGGTTCTCGGTCGACTTCCTGCCCATGCGCTCCAGGCGGTTGAGCTGCTCGAAGCTCAGGCGGTAGAGGTCGGGGATCGAGGTCACGAGGCCCTCGCTCACGAGCTGGTCCACGAGCTTCTCGCCCAGGCCCTCGACGTCCATGGCCCGGCGCGAGGCCCAGTGGCGCAGCACGCCGCGCAGGCGGTCGCCGCAGGCGACGTTGGGGCAGTAGATCGCGACCTCGCCTTCGCGGCGGAGCGCCGGGGTGTTGCAGCTCGGGCAGTGGGTGGGGGCCTCGATCGGGCGCTCGCTGCCGTCCCGGCGCTCGGCCAGGGACTGGACCACGTAGGGAATGATCTCGCCGGCCTTCTCCACGACCACGTAGTCGCCCACGCGGATGTCCTTGCGCGCGACCTCGTCGAAGTTGTGCAGGTTGGCGCGGCTGACGGTGGTCCCCGCGAGCAGCACCGGCTCCAGGCGCGCGTTGGGGGTGAGCTGCCCGGTCTTGCCCACGGTGATCTCGACGTCGTGGAGCTTGGTGATCCCCTGCTCGGCGGCGTACTTGTAGGCGATCATGCCCCGCGGGTGGTGCGAGGTGTGGCCCAGGCGCTCGAGGAGCTCGGTCTCGTCGAGCCGGATCACGAGCCCGTCGACCTCGTACTGCAGCTCGTGGCGGATCGACTCGAACTCGCCGACCGCGGCCAGCACGTCCTCGACGGTGGGGCAGTGCTTGCCTAGGGGCGAGACGTGGAACCCGGCCCGCTCCCAGAGCTCGATCAGCTCGCGGTAGGTCCCGTAGCTCACGCCCTCGAGCTGCCCCGCGCCGTGGGGAATGAACCGCAGCCCGCGCTTGGCGACCTCGCGGCTGTCGAGCAGCTTGAGCGAGCCGGCGGTGGTGTTGCGCGGGTTCATGTAGGGGTCCTCGCCCAGGGCGACCCGGCGCTCGTTGAGCGCGACGAAGGTCTCCTTGGGCATGTAGGCCTCGCCCCGGACCTCGAACACGTCGGGCGCGGGGTCGAGCTTGAGCTGCAGCGGCACGTTGCGGATCGTGCGCGCGTTGTGGGTGATCTCGTCCCCGCGGACCCCGTCGCCCCGGGTCGCGGCCAGCACGAGCTCGCCGCGCTCGTAGCGCAGGCTCAGCGCCACCCCGTCGATCTTGGGGTCGACGAAGTAGGTGTAGGCGGTGCTCCCCGCCAGGCCCTTGCGGATGCGCTCGTCGAACTCGAGCACGTCCTCGCGCTTGTAGGTGTTGTCCAGCGAGAGCATGCGCCGCGCGTGCTCGATCGTGGAGAAGCCCTCGACCGGCGCGCCGCCCACCCGCAGGGTGGGCGAGTTCGGGCTGCGGAGCTCGGGGTTCTGGCCCTCGAGCTCGACCAGCCGCTTGAACATGCGGTCGTACTCGAAGTCCGAGATCTCGGGCTGGGCGAGCACGTAGTAGAGGTGGTTGTGGTGCTCGAGCTCCCGGCGCAGGCGCTGGATCTCGGCGGCGGCGTCGCTCATGGGGCCCCCCTGGTCTGGCGAGCGGCCACGTTACCCCCGCCCTTCGGCCGAGGGAAGCGCGCCGCCCGCCGTCCCCTGGGCGAGCCGGCTGGGGGACCGGCTCGCCCGGGCGGGACACTGCCGAGGCAGAGGGGAACCGCGCGCCCCCGGTGACAGCCGGCTCATCTTCATGGATGGGTTCGGGGCTGCCTGAAGGATGAATCCATCCCTTCGTAACTCGTGCCCGTGCCCGTGAGGCTGTTGGTAAACCCCGCTCACGCTCTGAGCCGGAAGAAGAAGGGAACCGCCAAGGCCGCCGAGAGCGCCAAGGCTCCGCCCTGTCGGCCGCTCTTCCAGGTTGGGAAGTGAGGCAGCAGCAGGACGTCGGTTCAAGTCGTGTCTCTTGCCTGCGCGAGGTGACCGGAATCAGCGGAGCCTTGGCGTCCTTGGCGTCCTTGGCGGTTGAATCGGTCGCCGGCGCGCCCGCCCTACCCCTGCGCGCGAGGGGCAGGCGGACCTCGATCCGCGCGCTCGCGGCGCCGGCGACCGCGCGTGCGCTGCCCCTGTGAGCGCGGCCAGGCGGCGCACGATCGCCAGCCCCAGCCCCGAGCCCGGGGCGCTCGCGCCCTTGGCGTCCAGGCGCAGGGAAGGGCTCGAACACCCGCTCGCGGTCGCCGGGGGCGATCCCCGGGCCTTCGTCCTCGACCGCGAGCACCGCCACCCGACCTCGGCGCGGAGGCCGACGGTGAGCGTGCCTCCCTGGGGGCAATACTTGAGCGCGTTCCCCAGGAGGTTGCGCGCACGATCTTACGCACCGCGCTCGGGGCGTGGGTCACGGGGGCAGTCAGTCGAGCTCCTGCACGACCCTCGAACCGCGGCTGGGGCGGAGCCCGACTCGTCCACCGCGGCGGCCACCGTCGCCCCCAGGTCCGTCGCGTCCAGCCGCGGCGCGGCGACCTCGCCCCGGGTGAGCTGGAGCACGTTCTCCACCAGGTCGTGCAGGCGGTCGGCCTCGCGGACCACGACCCCGGCGAAGGTCTTGCGCCGCTCGAGGTCCTGCTCCGGGTGCAGCTCCAGGGTCTCGCCGTAGAGCCGGATCAGGGCCAGGGGCGTCTTGAGGTCGTGGGTCACGCCGGCCACGAAGTCGGTGCGCGCCCGGGCCAGGTCCACCGCCTTGCCCGCCTGGCGCAGGAGGACCCAGGTCGCGAGCACGAGCACCGCGCCCGCGAGGGCCACGAGCGCGAACAGCGCGCGGCGCTGCTGCGCGTAGGCCCGCTCCAACCCGGCCTCGTCCGCAGAGCTCAGCTCCAGGCTGAACCCCCGCAGCGGCGGCTCGCGCCACACCAGCACGCGCTCGGGTTCGCCTTCGAGGGGGTGGGGCGTGGTCCACACCGGGCGGCCGAGGGGGTCGCGGATCGCCGCCCGCGCGCCGGGCAGCGCCAGCGCCTGGCGTAACAGGGTCTGGGGCTCGAACAGACCGATCCGCCGCCCGCCGTCCCGCTCCTGCGCCGCGAACCAGGCGTCCAGCCCCGGCACCCAGCGCAGGGTCTGGTCGCGGGGGACCAGCGGCCGCGACGCGGCGGCCACCGCCTCGGCCAGCCGGGTCCAGCCCGGGGTGAGCCGCGCCCCCGCGGCGCGCAGCCGCTCGCGGAAGAACCCCGCGCCCTGGAAGCCGCGGCCCTCCCAGGCCGCGGTCAGCTCGAGCTCCCGCAGCGCCGGCTCCAGGTCCAGGGTGCTGCCCAGGGCCTGGGCGGCGTCGATCCGCGCCAGGTGCGCGTGGAGGTAGCCTTCGCGCCCCAGCCGCCAGGCGCCCCGGGCGTGGCCGGCGAGCAGCTCCTGGGCCACGGCCTCGACCGCGGGCCAGTCGTCGGCCCGGGCGTAGGAGCCGAGCAGCTCGAGCAGGATCGGCGCGCGGTCCTCGGGCCGGGCGCGCTCGAGGAGGGCGCGGTAGTGCAGGAGCGCCGCGGGGCCGTCGAGGAGCACGAACTCGAGCTCGTCGCCGGCGGCGAGGGCCTGGGCCAGCTCGGGGGAGGGCAGGGGCCCCGCGCCGGGGGCCGGGAGCCGCGGGGCCACGAGCTCGCCTTGCCCGTCCACCTGGAGCCACACCCCCTGAGGATCGTCCAGGCGCTCGGCGAGGGCCGCGCTCAGGGCCCCTGCCGCCGCGGGCAGGCTGCGCGCGGCCCGCGCCTCCGCGGCGTCGGCGGCCTGGACCCGACTCAAGGAGCGCTGGGCGTCGAGCTGGCGCGCGGCGAACAGGCCCAGGAACCCGAGCAGCGGCGCGACGAGGCACACCCCCGCCACGACGGCGAGGCGGCGCCGGAGCTGCCGCCCCGCCGCCGTGGCGGGGAGCTTGGGGGTCGAGGCGCGGGGGCTCACTCGCCGAGGAGCTTCTCCACCCGCACCCGGACCAGCACGAGCCGCCCGCGGCCCGCGCGGACTTGACTCGAGACCACGAGCACCTGGTCGGGGTCGAGGGTCGCGCTGGCCTGGCGCCGCTCGCTGGTCACCTGGGGCAGGTCGACGGTCGCGAAGCCGAGGTCGGCTTGGCGCGGTTGACCGAGGGTGTCTACCCGGTAGTCGAGGTGCAGCGCGACCCGACCGTCGCGCAGCACCTGGGGCAGCGCGCTCAAGGACCAGCCGGAGGTCACCACGTCCGCCAGCGGCTGCACGACCTCGGACACCGTCAAGCCCGTCCCGCCCGAGCTGCCCTCCACGCCGCTCAGGTAGCGCGAGCTCGTGGTGGACTGGAGCCCCAGTGGCGCGCGGCTGAGGGTCAGCCCGCTGCCCCAGCGCAGGATCCGGGTTGCGTCCTCGGCCACCAGCGCGTCCACCGCCTCAGCGGTGAGCCGTTGGCTGGCCGGCGCGTCGGCCACGAGCGCGTTCAGCCGCGCCGGCGCGAGCTCAAGGTCCAGGAGCTCGAGGGCTACCCCGCTGGTCAAGGCGCTCCCGCGCTCGAGGGCGCTGAGGAAGCTCTTGACGCTGGCGTGCACGGCCGGGGTCTGGCTGACCGCGAGCACGTCCTCACCCACGGCCTCCACGAAGTTCTGCGGGTGCTCCCAGGAGTCAGGGCTCAGGTTCTCTTGGAGCATTTCCACGAGCACGTCGAGCTCCAGGGTCCGGCGCCCCTCGACCTCAGCGCCCAGGTCCCACACGAAGTCGCGCAACCGGTCTCCGCTGGGGTCGCGCTGCTCGCCCACGATCAGGGCCACGTTGTAGACCCGGAGCTCCCGCCGTCCCTTACCGAGAGCCGGCGGGTCGCCGCTGGTCTTGGGGGCCTCGACCCGGGGCACGATCACGTGCAGGATCCGTGCGCCGGCGACCTCGGCCTCGCTCCATGTCAGGCCCGCGGCCTTGAGGTCGCTCTGCGCCAGGCTCGCCCCGCAGGTGGAGCCGCCGGCGACTACCGCGCGCCCGCTCTCGACGAGCAGGGTCTCCTCCAACGCCACGTAGTCGCTCGTGGGGAGGTCGAGCTCGACCTCCTGGACCAGGCGCGGCATGGGCTTGCCGTCGGAGTGGCCCAGGCGGGTCAGCTTCAGGGGCGCCGTGCGATCCAGGCGCCAGCGGCTGGTCCGGGCGTGGAGCTCCAGCAGGAGGTGCTGCCCGTCGGCCACCAGGGTCGGCCGCAGCCAGAGCGCTGTGGCCTCGGTGCCCGCCTCGACGACGGGGTTCAGCACCGGGACGACCCCGGTCTGGTTCACGTCGATCCGGCCCACGAAGTCGAGCCGGGTGGGCGTCGCGGCCTCGGTGCCCACGCGGTTCGGGGTCGAGACCTGGCGCCGCTCGACCTCGAGCGCCTGCTGGGTCGCGAGGGCCTGGTCCAGGGCCGCGAGCTGCGCGGGCTGGAGCACCCGCGCCCCCGCCGCGCCCAGCTTCAGGCTGGCGTAAGCGTCGGCGGACAGGAGCAGGGTGCGCACGTCGAAGGTCACGGCGCGGCCGCGCAGGGCGTGCAGGCGAGCGACGAGCTGCTCGACCTCGCGGTGCACCTCGGCGGTGTGGACCACGACCAGGGTCCCGTTGGTGACCTCGACCCTGGCGTCGCCCTCCCACGAGCCGCCGGCGACGTTCTCCTCGATCAGGGACTCGAGGGTGTCGGGGTCCAGCGCGATCCCCTCGGGGGCGACCTCTTCGTCCTCGAAGCTGAAGCCCTGCGAGCCAGGTGGGACCGGCTTGAGCGGCCGCTCGACCTGCAGGCTCCCCAAGGGCTCGCGCTCGGGGGCGCGAGTCAGGAGGTAGGTCACGTCGTAGACCCGCAGCGTGCGCCGGGGCCCGCCGAGGGCGGCCAGCGCGTCTTTGGCCGCGGCCTGGACCTCGGTCTGGTCGGCGAACTCCTTGACGACCCCCTCGAGCAGGGTCACCGCCTCGACCTCGCGTCCGCGTTGGCGCTCGCAGAGCGCTTCGCGCAGGCGGGCCCGCGCGGACAGCGCGCGGTTGCCTTGGTCGAGGGCGTCCTGGGCGAGGGCGCGGTAGGTGTCCACCGCGCGGTCGAGGTCCTTGAGCGCGTGCTCCTGGTAGTAGCCGCGCTGGAAGCGGTCTTCGAGGGCGTCCTGGGCCAGGGCGCAGCCGAGGGCGAGCACCGCGCACAGGGAGAGGAATCGGTTCATGGGTCGTGGCCTCCTTCGTCAGCGCACGCCCAGAAGGTAGGGAATCGGCCCCGTGACGGTGCACGGATCCTCTGGCGGAGATGTAACAAGTTCACGAAACCCCACCGTGCGACCCGAGTCCGGCCCGCGGAGCTCCCTGCCCCTGCCCCTGCCTTCTCTCCCGGCTCGGTCAGGTCCGAGAGCGTGCCGCCCAACGGAAGACCGGGGCAGGGGCAGGGGCAGGGGCAGGGGGCTCCGCTGAGGCGGAGCCGCTTCCTGGAGATCCCAACCAAAACACGCAACCCCGGTCTGATCAGGACCGGGGCTGCGCGAACAAAGGAAGGAAGGAAGGATTGTCGAAGGTCGAAGGCGCGCCGAGATCGATTGGGAAGTAGGAGGAAGGAAGGAAGTGGAGGAGGTTCGGCGCGTCTCCGGGTTTCGTTGATCGACCCTACGCAGGCCGAGGGCCAAACCTAAGTCCTTATTCCGGGTCCGGTGCCCCGTGACCTCTTCCAGAACTGGGCGCTGGGCTCAGGACCGTCTCGCGGTGAGACCTACCCCAGGACGATCCGGTAGCCCACGCCGTGGACGGTGACCAGGACCCGGGGCTGGGCCGGGTCGGGCTCGAGCTTCTTGCGGATCCGGGCCACGTGGTTGTCGACGGTGCGGGTCGAGGGGTAGGAGCCCTGGCCCCACACGTGGTCGAGGATCTCGTTGCGCGACACGACCTTGCCTGGCGGATCGAGCAGCAGGCGCAGGATCGCGAGCTCGGTGGCGGTCAGGGCGTGGCGGACCCCGTCGCGCACGATCGCGCAGCGCTCGAGGTCGACGGTCGCGGCGCCGCAGGTCAGGGTCTGGGGCGCCGCGTCGGGGGTCGGGCTGCGCCGGCGGAGCACGGCGCGGATCCGCGCGATCAACTGGCCGACGCTGAAGGGCTTGGTGACGTAGTCGTCGGCGCCGAGCTCGAGCCCGCGGATCACGTCCACGTCCTCGCCCCGGGCGGTGAGCAGGATCACGGGGACTCCCGAGCCCGCGGCGCGGGCGCGCTCCAGCACCTGGAACCCGTCGATCCCCGGGAGCATGACGTCGAGGAGCACCAGGTCGACCCCGGGGCCGAGCAGGCGCTCGAGGCCGGCTTCGCCGTCGCCTCGGTGCTCGACGCGGAAGCCCTCCTGCTCCAGGTTGAACTGGATCCCTTGGGCCAGGGCCAGCTCGTCCTCCACGATCAACACCGTCTCGCTCACGGGCTCCACCCTACCTCAGGTCTGGGGCGAGGCCTCTCGCCCCCGGGGGCTCGGACCTGGCGAGGCTGGGGTAGAGTGACGGGCCATGCACTTCCTCGCCGCCACCGAAGAGCTGCTGCACCCTTCCACGGCGCCGGGCCTGTGGGCCGGCTTCGTGGTGTTCGTGTTGGCCATGATCGCGGTGGACCTGGTCCTCTACCGGCGCTCGCGCACGGCGCTCTCGACCCGGGCCGCCGCGCTGTGGAGCGTGTTCTGGGTCGGCCTGGCCATGGGCTTCAACCTCCTGATCTGGCGCTGGTTTGGGTCCGCCAAGGCCGAGGAGTTCCTCGCGGGCTACCTGCTCGAGGAGAGCCTGAGCGTCGACAACCTGTTCGTGTTCCTGCTGGTGTTCGCGTTCTTCAAGGTCCCGCCGCGCGAGCAGCGGCGGGTGCTCCTGTGGGGGATCCTGGGGGCCATGATCCTGCGCGCGATCATGATCCTGGTCGGCGCGCTGCTGATCGACCTTCGCCTGGATCCTGGCCGTGTTCGGCGTGATCTTGATCGTGAGCGCCTGGAAGGTCGCCTTCCACGACGAGGACGCGGACCCGCAGAGCAAGCTCGTGCTTCTTCCGCTGGGCGTTGCCGCTGGTCGACGACGAGCCGCGCGCGCGGTCGACCGCGCCTCGGGCTCGGCGCGCATGCAGCTCATGACCGGGGGCTACCGCGGCTCGAGGTTCATGGTCGTCGAGGACGGCAAGCGCAAGTTCACCACGCTGTTCCTCGTGCTGCTGGTGATCGAGGGCCGGACGTCATGTTCGCGGTGGACTCGGTGCCCGCGATCTTCGGCGTGACCAACGACCCGTTCATCGGTGTTCAGCTCGAACATGTTCGCGATCCTCGGGCTGCGCGCGCTGTTCTTCCTGATCGCCGCCGCGATCCAGCGCCTGCGCTACCTGAACATTGGCCTGGGCCTCGTGCTCGGGTTCATCGGCGTGAAGATGCTCGTGCCCTTCGTCTACGCGTTCCTCGAGGCCCGCGGCCTGCACCCGCCGCACCCCCCGGGCTTCCACGTGAACCCCGACACCGGACACCTGCACCTCCCGGTGCGGATCAGCCTGATCGTGATCGTGGGCGTGCTGGCCCTGACCGCGCTGCTCTCGGTGCTCAGCACCCGCGGCGCAGAGGCCGAGCCCGACGCGGCGGCCGCACCCGAGGTCGCGCCCCCCGCCGAGGCGACGCCGCCCGCCGAACCCGCGCCCCCGGCGCAGGAGCCCGCCGAGCCCGAGACCCCTGGAGGTCCCGCATGAACGCGATCCTCGTGACCACCGACTTCTCCGAGCTCGCCGAGCGCGCGCTGAAGCCCGCGGCGCAGCTCGCCACCCGGCTCCAGGCCAAGCTGATCCTGGGCCACGTGATCACCAGCGAGAAGCCGCCCAAGCCGATCCCCAACGCCGCGCACTTCCAGGTCGCGGAGCGCCTGTTCCAGGCGGACCGCGAAATGGAGGACAGCATCCGCGCGGCCCTCGAGGAGCGCGCGCGCGAGCTGGGGCCCGCCGAGGTGCTGATCGACACCGCTCGCGGCGGCGCGATCGAGGGGATCCTCGAGCTCGCCAAGCGCCACGGCGTGGGCATGATCGTGATCAGCAGCCTGGGGCGCACCGGTCTGCGCCGCCTGTTCCTGGGCTCGGTGGCCGAGGAGCTCGCGCGCAACTCGCCGATCCCGGTGCTCGTGTGGAAGGAGCCCGCGGACGCCAAGTAGCGCGCGCTGCGGAGTGCGAGAGCGCGGCGCTGCGGAGTGCGAGAGCGCGGCGCTGCGGAGTGCGAGAGCGCGGCGCTGCGGAGTGCGAGAGCGGGGCGCGAGGTCGGTTTAACCGCCAAGACCGCCAAGGACGCCAAGTTGGGTAGGCGGAAGCGCCCCCCTCGCGAGAGAGAGAATCAAAGATCGAGGGAGCTATCGCTGTGGCGGCAGCTCCCTCGATCTCTGTTCTCTCGTCGGGGCGGGTGCGTCAACCGGCGGCAGCCTTGGCGTCCTTGGCGGTCTTGGCGGTTAAAAATCGCGCACCCAGAGCGCCTGGGCTCAACCGGCGCGCCCAGCCCGCGCGCCCGCGCGCCGCCTCAGGCCTTGGCCAGGCAGTGCTCCAGGACCCGCGCCACGTAGTCGCGCTGGTCCACGCGGTTGACCACCCCGTCCAGGAACCCGTGCTCGAGGAGGAACTCGCTGGTCTGGAACCCCGGCGGCAGGTCGGCGCGGATCGTGTCCTTGATCACCTTGGGGCCGGCGAAGCCCAGGAGCGCCCGGGGCTCGGCGATCGTGACGTCGCCCAGCGCGGCGAAGCTCGCCATGCAGCCACCCATGGTGGGGTTGGTCAGGATCGAAATGAACAGCCCGCCCTTGTCGTCGAGCCGCGCCAGGGCGGCCGAGGTCTTGGCCATTTGCATCAGCGAGAGCACGCCCTCGTCCATGCGCGCGCCGCCGCCGGAGCCGCTCACGAACACGAAGGGCAGGCCCTGCTCCGTGGCCAGCTCGACCGCGCGGGTGAACTTCTCCCCGACCACCGAGCCCATGGAGCCGCGCAGGAAGCGCGAGTCCGAGCCGCCGAACACCAGCGGGCGCCCGTCGAGGGTCCCGGTGCCGACGACGCAGGCGTCCTCGAGGCCGGTGGCCTTCTGGGCCGCGACCAGGCGGTCGGCGTACTTCTTCTTCGCCTGGAACTGGAGCGGGTCGCTGGCGGTGAGCCCCGTCGCGACCTCCTGGAAGCTGCCCTCGTCGAGCATGAACGCGATCCGCTCGCGGATCGAGATCTCGAAGTGGAAGTTGCACTCCGGGCAGACCTGCTTGAGGGCCTCCACGTCGCGGCGGTAGACCGAGGCGCCGCAGTCGGGGCAGCGCATCCACAGTCCGCCTGGGAGCTCCTTCTTCTTGCGGAACGTGTTCCGTTTCGAGGTCTCGCCGGCCATCACGGGTTTCCTTTCACAGACGGGCCGCGTATCCTATGCGCTTTCTCGCGCTTGGTGTAGCGCCAAACGCCGAAGCCACCCCCAAGAAGGAGCGGGCGCGTTGTCCGAGGAAATCGAGGGGCTCGAGGCAGCCTTCCTGGAGAGCCCGACCGTCGAAGCTCTGGAAGCCCTCCACGCCCGCCTGATCGAAGAGGGGCTCGAGGAACGCCTCGCCCCCGTGCTCGACAAGATCCGACCGATCCAGCACCGCGTGACCCTGCTGCAGGCCGACGCGACCAAGGGCACCCTGGAGGCCCTGGCGCGCGACCCGCACAAGCACGTGCGCACGGTCGTCGCGTCGCACCCGAACATCTCGGCGGAGGTGTGCTTCCGGCTCTCGGAGGACCAGCAGTCCGAGGTGCGCACGGCCCTGCGCAAGAACCCCAAGTGCCACCCGTTCATCGCCGGGGCGATCCGGATCCAGGACGGGCGGCAGAAGGGCGACGCCTACGCCACCGCCGAGCACCTGCTGGAGATCGCCTGGGAGGGCCGCCGCGCGGGCCTCGACGTCGAGCAGCTCATGGACCTCTCCGACGAGTGGCTGGGCGCCGAGCACGACGCCCTCGACTCGCTGACCCTGGAGGACGCCAACCTCCTCCTCCAGGTCCTCGAGGCTAAACTCGGCATGGGTCGCATGCCCTCCAAGACCAAGAAGAAGGGCAAGAAGAAAGCCAAGCCGAGCAAGAAGCGCGGTCGCCGCTGAGCCAATCCCCCCGGAGCGGAGCAGGGTGGCCGCAGCGTCTCGCGACGCGCTGAGAGAGGCAGGTCCGGTGAGCGGTCCCCAGCGAATCCAACCCCTGGCCCCCGCGCAGCGTCGGTTCTGGGTCGGCCGCCAGGCCTTCAGCGATCCGCCGTTCGGCAACACCCGGCTCGGGCTGCACATCGAGGGCGAGCTCGACGAGGACGCCCTCGTGCGTGCGATCGAGGCCTTCGTCCAGCGCCACGACGCGCTGCGCATGACCGTCCACGGGGGCGAGACCCCAGGCTTCGTGGTCCACCCCAAGGTCCCCCTGGACTACGCCCGGGTCGACCTCAGCGGCGCGAGCGAGGCGCAGATCCAGCGCTACCTCGACGAGGGCGCCGCCCGCGACGAGCCCCTGAGCCGCGCGCCGCTCACCCGCTGGCGCCTGGTGCGCAAGGGCCCCCAGCGCCACACGCTGATCGCCACGATCGAGCACATCATCTGCGACGGCTACAGCCTGCTCGCGATCCTGCCCCGCGAGCTGATCACGCTCTACGCCGCGTTCCAGGCCGGCGAGGAGCCCAAGCTCCCCGAGATCCACTCGAGCTTCGCGGCCTTCGCGCTGTGGCAGGTCAGCGAGCACGCGGACCCCGCGTTCGCGGCCCACGTCGACTACTGGGTCGAGCGCCTGCGGGACGCCCCCGCCGCGCTGGAGCTGCCCACCGACCGCCGCCGCCCGGCGGTGATCGACCCCCACGCCAAGCGCGTCTACCGCCTGTTCCCGCCTGAAGTGGCCGAGGCCCTGGACGGGCTCGAGGCCGAGCGCGGCTGGCGCCCGGCGGAGGTCCTGTTCGCCGCCTGGAACGTGCTCTTGAGCCGCTACACCCGGGCCGAGGACATCGTGGTCGGCGCGCCGCTCGCCAACCGGATCGAGCCCTTCCGCGAGGTGTTCGGCTGCCTCATGAACCCGCTCGCCCGGCGCACGGACCTGAGCGGCGACCCGAGCTTCACGACCCTCATGCAGCGGCTGAAGGACGACAAGCGCGCGAGCTATCCGCACCGCCGCGCCAGCGTCGACGCCGTGCTCTCGCGGCTGCCCGCGAGCCCCGACCTCAGCCGGAATTCGCTGTGGCAGACCATGTTCAACTACATGGACTTCACCCGGGTCAAGCAGGAGCGGGCCGGGCTGAAGGTCGACGTGCAGCGCCTGCCGGTGGCGGGCACCGTCGACCTGATCCTGCACCTCGAGAAGCGCCCCGAGGGCCTCTACGGGATCCTGGAGTTCCTGACCGCGCTGTTCGACCGCGCGACCGTCGAGCGCATGCTCGCTCAGCTCGAGCGCCTGGTGCTCGAGCTCGCCCGCGACCCCGAGCGCCCGATCAGCCGGCTGCCGTTGCTCTCGCCGGAGGAGCGCGAGCTCGTCGTCCACACCTGGAACGACACCGACGGGCCCTACCCCGACGACGTGCTCATGCACCAGCCGTTCGAGCGGAACGCCGGCGAGCACCCCGAGCGGGTGGCGCTGGCGTTCCAGGACGACGAGGTCAGCTACGGCGAGCTCAACGCGCGGGCCAACCGCCTGGCGCACTACCTGATCCGCCAGGGGATCCAGCCCGGCCAGCTCGTGGGCCTCTGCGTCGAGCGCAGCCCCGAGCTGATCGTGAGCATGCTCGCGATCCTCAAGGCCGGCGGGGCCTACGTCCCGATCGACCCCGCCTACCCCGCCGACCGCCAGGCCTTCATGCTCGAGGACACCCAGGCGCCGCTGGTGATCAGCCAGCGCGCGGTGGCCGAGCCCCTGGCCGACGCCCCCTGCCGGGTGCTGCTCCTCGACGACCCGCGCCTGGCCCAGGAGATCGCGGTCGAGAGCGAGCTCGACCCCGAGCCGCGCCAGGGCCCGACGGACCTGGCCTACGTGATCTACACCTCGGGCTCGACCGGCCGCCCCAAGGGCGTCGTGGTCCGCCACCAGCCGGCGTTGAACCTCATGGACTGGGTCAACGGGACCTTCGACGTGGGGCCCGCGGACCGGCTGCTGTTCGTGACCTCGCCCTGCTTCGACCTCTCGGTCTACGACATCTTCGGCACGCTCATGGCCGGGGGCACGATCCGCGTGACCGCCAGCGCCGAGCTGCGCGACCCCGACCGCCTGATCCACTACCTGACCCACGACGGGATCACGTTCTGGGACTCGGCGCCGGCGGCCCTCGCCCAGCTCGTGCCGTTCTTCCCCGACGGCTGCCCCACGAGCAAGCTGCGCCTGGCCTTCCTCTCCGGCGACTGGATCCCGGTCCCGCTCCCGGACCAGATCCGCCAGGCCTTCCCCGGGACCACCGTCGTGTCCCTCGGCGGCGCGACCGAGGCCACCGTGTGGTCGAACGTGCACGTGGTGGACGAGGTCGACCCGGCCTGGAACTCGATCCCCTACGGGCGCCCGATCCGCAACGCGCGCTACTACGTGCTCGACCCGCACCTCGAGCCCGCGCCGATCGGCGTCCCCGGCGAGCTGTTCATCGGCGGCGGGTGCCTGGCCAGCGGCTACCACAACCGCCCCGAGCTCAACGCCGAGCGCTTCCTCCCCGACCCCTTCTCCGGGGACCCGGCCTACAAGCTCTACCGCACCGGCGACATGGCGCGCTTCGGCGCCGACGGGGTGATCGAGTTCCTCGGGCGCGTCGACCACCAGGTCAAGGTCCGCGGCTACCGGATCGAGCTGGGCGAGATCGACACCGTGCTCGCGCGGCACCCCGCCGTCGAGCGCTGCGTGGTCCTCGCCCCCGCCGACGCCACCGGCGAGCGCGTGCTCGTGGCCTACGTCGTGCTCTCCCAGGACGCCGACGAGGCCGAGCTCTACGCGCACCTGAACGAGGCGCTGCCCGCGTTCATGGTGCCCTCGCACCTCGTGCGCCTGGACGCGATCCCGCTCACCGCCAACGGCAAGGTCGACCGCAAGGCGCTGCCCTCGCCCTTGAGCCGCGAGGAGGGCGTCTATATCGCGCCCCGGGACGCCACCGAGCGCGAGCTGGCCGAGATCTGGGGCCGGGCGCTGGGGGTCGAGCGGGTCTCGGTGCACGAGACCTTCGCCGCCCTCGGCGGGACCTCGGTCCGCGCCGCGCGGATCGTGGCCGAGGTCCGCAAGCGCTTCGGGCGCCAGGTGACCCTCGGCGAGTTCTACCGCGCCCCGAGCGTGGCCGCCCTCGCCAAGCACCTGAGCGGCGCCAGCCGCGGCGAGCAGACGATCCACCCCCGCGGGCCCGGCGGGCCGGTGTGGCCGCTGACCTCCTCCCAGCTCCGGATCTGGCTCGCGGCGCAGTTCTCGGACGTCGAGGGGCTCTACAACGTCACGAGCGAGCTGCGCTTCACGGGCGTCCAGTCCACCGCGGCCCTCGAGCGCGCCTTCGCGCGGCTGCTGGAGCGGCACCCGGCGTTCCGCACCCTGTTCGTGCTCTCGCCCCAGGGCGAGCCCGGGCAGCGGTTCGCCCCCGAGCCCACCGCCGCCCTCGAGGTCCTCGACCTGCAGGACCTGGCGGAGCCGGCGCGGGAGGCGCGCTACCGGGCGCTCCTGAAGGACGAGCAGGCCCGGCGCTTCGACCTCGCGCAGAGCGCCTGGCACGCGACCCTGGCCGTGCTCGCGCCGGGGGACCACCGCCTGGTGTTCAACCTGCACCACGCGCTGATCGACGAGTGGGGCCTGACGGTGGCCGCCCGCGACCTGGGCGAGCTCCTGCGCGAGGAGGAGGGCGCCGGCGACGCCGCGCTCCCCGAGCTCGTGGTCGACATGGCCGACGTCGCGGTCCACGAGCGGGCGCACCCCGTGGGCGGCTCCTGGGACGACGTGCTCCAGGGCCTCGAGCCCCTCGAGCTCCCGCTGGACCGCCCGCGCCCGCCCACGATCTCCTTCGCGGGCGGGCACCACCGCTTCCAGGTGACCGCGGGCGCGGTGCGCCAGCGCCTGCGCGAGCTCTGCCGCGAGGAGGGGGTCACCCCCTTCAACGGCTACCTCGCCGCGTTCCTCGCGCTCCTGCAGCGGGTCAGCCGCCAGGAGGACCTGGTGCTGGCCATGCCCGCCGCCAAGCGCGAGCAGCCCGAGCTCGAGGGCGTGGTCGGCTGCCTGATCCAAATGGTCCCGGTGCGCGTGCACACCCGCTCCGACACCAGCTTCCGCGACCTGCTGCGCAAGGTGCGCGACGTGGCCCAGGCCTCCCTCGAGCGCCCGCCCTTCCGCCCCGACGAGGGCGAGGGCCAGGAGCTCACGAACCTCTTGACCCGGGTCCTGTTCAGCTACGTCGACGTGCCGACCCTGGACCCGCGCTGGTCCATGGAGGTCCTCGAGTCCGAGGGCGCGAAGTACGAGCTGGCGCTGACCGTGGTGATCCGCGAGGAGCTGACCGAGGGCGCGTTCAGCTTCCGCTCCCAGCTCTTCGACGCGAAGAGCGTGGCCCAGCTCGGCGCCACCCTGGGGCGGCTGCTGGAGGCGGCGACCGCGTCCCCCGACGCGCCCCTGACCCAGCTCGACCTGCTCGACCCCGCGGAGCGCCAGGCGCTGCTCGTGGAGCGCAACGCCACCGAGCGCGCGCTGCCCGCGCGCACGCTGCACAGCGAGATCGAGGCCCGAGCGGACCTCCAGCCCGAGGCCCCGGCGGTCAGCTACCACGCCCAGCGCCTGAGCTACGCCGAGCTCGAGACCCGCGCCAACCAGCTCGCGCACCGCCTGCGCGAGCTCGGGGTCGGCCCCGACTCGATCGTGGGGGTGTGCCTGCCCCGCGGGCTCGAGGTCGTGGTCGCGCTGCTCGGGATCCTCAAGTCCGGGGCGGCCTACCTGCCCCTCGACCCCGAGTATCCGCCCGAGCGCCTGACCCTCTACCTCGAGGACTCCGGCGCCCAGGTCGTGGTCACCGCCGCGGTCCTGGCCGAGCTGGTCTCGGGCCCCGGCGTCGAGCACGTGCTCCTCGACCAGGAGGAGGAGGCGCTGCTCCGCCTCCCCACCGGGCGTCCGACCCCGGTCGCCTCGCCCGAGCACCTGGCCTACGCGATCTACACCTCGGGCTCCACCGGCCGCCCCAAGGGCGTGCTCGTCGAGCACCGGAACGTGGTGAACTTCCTCCTGGGCATGGACGAGCGCGTGCGCCTCGACCCCCCCGGGACCTGGCTGGCCCAGACGAGCATCAGCTTCGACATCTCGGTGCTCGAGCTCCTAGGCGGGCTCTCCCGCGGGTTCCACCTGATCCTCAGCTCGAGCGACGAGGGCTTCGCCGAGCTGGTCGCCGCCCACGGGGTGACCCACTTCCAGTGCACGCCCTCCCAGGCGACCCTGCTCCTGCACGACCCGCGGGACGTCGCGGCGCTGGCGAGCCTGCAGCAGCTCCTCGTCGGCGGCGAGGCGCTCCCCGAGCAGCTCGCGAGCCAGCTCCTGGACGCGCTCCAGGGCGGCGAACTGATCAACATGTACGGGCCGACCGAGACCACGATCTGGTCCTCGACCCACGCGGTGACCCGCGAGGACGCCCCCATGTCCCTGGGGCGCCCGATCGCCAACACCCAGCTCTACGTCTTGGACGAGCAGCTCCAGCCCGCCCCGACCGGGGTCCCCGGCGAGCTCTGGATCGGCGGCGCGGGGGTCACCCGCGGCTACCACCGGCGCCCGGAGCTGACCGCGGAGCGCTTCCGCCCCGACCCCTTCCGCGAGGGCAACCGGATCTACAAGACCGGCGACCTGGTGCGCTATCGCAGCGACGGGCGCCTCGAGTTCCTCGGGCGCACCGACTTCCAGGTCAAGCTGCGCGGACACCGGATCGAGCTGGGCGAGATCGAGAGCGCGCTCCTCGACCAGCCGCAGGTCTCCGAGGCCGTGGCCCTCGTGCGCGAGGACCGCCCCGGGCACCAGCTCCTGGTGGGCTACGTGGTCGCCCCCGCGGACACCGACCCCCAGACCCTGCGCGAGGCGCTCAAGGACCGCCTGACCCCGATCATGGTCCCCGCGGTGATCGTGGTCCTCGCCGAGCTGCCCCTGACCCCCAACGGCAAGGCCGACCGCAAGGCGCTGCCCGCGCCGGAGGAGGCCCAGGACCCGCAGGCCCGCGACCTCGAGCGCGTCGAGCGCGGGCGCTGGTGCCTGCGCCCGACCTGGGAGCCCGCGCCCTTCCCGCCGCGCACGACCATGCCCCGCTCGTGGCTGGTGTTCCTGGACGACGCGGGCCTCGGCGCCCGGCTGGCGGAGGCCCTCGGCCACCGCGGGGCCGACGTGGTCCGCGTGACCCCCGGGGACACCTTCCACCGCGACGGCCCCGACGCGTTCCGGCTCGCCCCGGAGCTCGGGCTCGCGGGCTACCAGCAGCTCTTCGACGCGCTGGCCGCCGAGGGGCGGCTCCCCGAGCGGGTGCTGCACCTGTGGGGGGTGACCGGCGACCGCGGCTTCCGCCCGGGCTCGACCTACTTCCACCGGGTGCAAGAGCAGGGCTACCAGAGCCTGGTGCACCTGGGTCAGGTCCTGGCCCAGCTCGAGCCCGCGGAGCGCATGCCGCTCATGGTCGTGGCCAACGAGCGGGTGGCGGTGACCTCCGGCGATGTGGTGGAGCCGGCCAAGGCCACGCTGCTCGGGCCCTGCCTCGCGATCCCTCGCGAGCTGGGGGTGCCGCTCACGCTCCTCGACGTGACGCTCCCCGCGCCGAACCTGCTCGGGCGGCGCTCCGGCGCCGCGCTCCAGGCCCTGGCCGACCGGGTGTGGGACGAGCTCGACGCCGAGCCCACGACCGCGCAGCTCGGGCTCCGCGGCGGCGCGCGCTGGACCCTGGCGATCCGCCCGCTGCCCGCGCCGCCCCTGGCCAGCGCCGGCGCGCTCGGCGGGACCTACGCGGTCTACGACGCCCTGGGTCCCCTGGGCTTCGCCCTGGCCGAGCACCTGGCCCGCCGCGGGGCGGGGATCCTGGCCCTGGGCTGGACCCCGCTCCCCACCCGCGAGCGCTGGGACGGCTGGCTCGCGCGCTACGGCGGCGACGAGCCGGTGTCCCGCGCGATCCGCCGCGTGCGCGAGCTCGAGGCCAGCGGCGCCCGGGTGCGGGTGGCCGCGGTCGACCTGGCCGACAGCGTGGCCCTCGAGCGCGAGCTGCGCGAGGCCGAGGCCGAGCTCGGGCCGCTGCGCGCGGTCGTCCACGCCGGCGGCGCGCGCCCCCGGGCGCGGCTGACCCAGCTCAGCGAGGCGGTCAGCGACGAGGCCTTCCACGCTCGGGTCTACGGCTCCCAGGCCCTGGCCGAGGTCGTGGGCCGGATCGCGCCCCGGGCGCCGGTCGTGCTCTGCGCGCCCTTGGACGCGTTCGTGGCCCACCACGGCCGCGGCGCCAGCGCGGCCGCGGCCGCGTTCCAGGACGCCCTCGCCGCCCACATGGCCCACTCCGCCGGGGCCCGGGTGGTGTGCCTGAACCTGGCCCTGGACGAGGACGGGGCCCCCGCCACGGGGGCCCCGGCCGCCCTCAGCCCCGACGAGGTCGCGGGCGCCCTGGACGCGGCCCTGGCCGGCGCCTGGCCCGAGCTGATCGTGAGCCCGGTGGCCCTCGAGGACCTCGACGCCCTCGAGGCGGCCCGGGCGCGCACGCCCCAGGTCAAGGACCACGTCGAGCCGCGGGACGCGATCGAGGAGCAGCTCGCCCAGTTCTGGCGCGAGGGCCTGGGGGTGACCCAGGTCGGCGTGCGCGAGGACTTCTTCGAGGCCGGCGGGCACTCGCTGATCGCGGTGCGGATCCTGGCCCGGATCCGCCAGAGCTTCGGCCTGGACTGGCCGCTGGCGACCCTGTTCGCCGCGCCCACGATCGAGGCTTGGGCCGAGCGGATCCGCCAGGCGCGCTCGGACGAGCCTGCCGAGGAGGGCCCCGAGTTCGAGTTCGTGGTCGAGCTGGCCCCCGACGGCGGGCTGGGGCTGACGCCCGTGTTCATCGCCGCCGGCGCCCGGGGCAACGTGCTCAACCTCCGCCACCTGGCCCGGCACCTCGACCCGGGCCGCGCGGTCTACGCGCTCCAGGCCCGCGGGCTCCTGGGCGAGAGCAAGCCCCACGAGTCGATCGAGGCCGCGGCCCGGGACTACCTGGCCGAGATCCGTAGGATCCAGCCCCACGGGCCCTACCTCTTCGGCGGGTTCTGCTCGGGGGGGATCATCGCCCTCGACATGGCGGTCCAGCTCCGCGAGCAGGGCGAGCGCGTCGCGCTCCTGGCGCTCATGGACGCCACCGCCCCGGTGGTCCTCAACGACGGCTGGACCCGCAAGGACAGCCTGCGCTACTTCATGCGCCGGGTGCAGACCTACGGGGCGGGCTACGTGCTCGACCACGTCAAGGACCGCGCCGCCTGGGAGCTGGCCAAGCTCCGCGGGCGCGCGCCGAGCACCCCCGAGCCCGCCGAGGACGCCGCCACCTACCGCTCGGACCAGGTGTGGGACGCCACCTTCCGCTCCATGCGGGCCTACGCCGTGCCGCACTACGACGGCCGGGTGAAGCTCTACAAGCCGCGGGTGGACGACGTGATCGACCTCGGCGACGGCCGCGTCGTCGACGCGCACCGCACCTTCCTCTACGCCGACAACCGCTGGGGCGAGTTCCTCCCCAACCTCGAGATCGTCGACGTCCCCGGCGACCACGACGGCTTCGTGCTCGAGCCCGCGGTGCGGACCCTCGCCAGCCACCTGCGCCTCGCCGTCGCCGAAGCCGAGGCCCCCGAGCCCGAGCCCGTCGACGCCCGCGAGGTCGCCCCCGTTCGGGGGTGAGCGGGGCTCCGCCGGTGGGCGGGCGTTCCGCCCGCGGCGCGG
>JAWKSZ010000055.1:0-56269 GCA_041402045.1 Planctomycetota bacterium
AGGCGGCCCCGCGAGCACCACTTGCCCCTCCGCCCACGCGATCTCTTCCTGCGCGGCGCGCGTGGCGTCGGCCACCATGAGTTCCAGGGAGCGGTAGGCCTCGGTGGGGAAGCTGGAGGTCGTGTAGCGCACGAGCTCGGTCCCGTTCGCCAGGCGCAGGCGCGCGATCTCCGGGTCCAGGCCGAGCTGCTGCGCGGCGGCCAGGTTCACCGTCGTGTTCAAGCGCAGATACTCGAGGTAGCCGTCGATCTCGTTGCCGTAGAGGAACGGGTTTATGTAGTCCGCGCCGTACTCCCGCTTGACGAGGGCGATGAACTCGTCGCCCTGGTCCGGGCCGAACACGACTCCGGGGAAGTAGTCGCTGGTGAAAGAGCCGTCGGGGAGCACGGTGCTGATCCGGAACTGCTCCTGCCACTTGCCCTCCTTGGCGAAGTCCGGGAGCTTCTGGGTCACGTCGGGGTCGTCCCAGCGGCCGTCGCCGTCCGCGTCGTAGTTCGCGCGGATCGTGTCCGAGAGCTCGTCGTAGGAGGTCGCGACGTAGCCCGGGAGCAGCGACGAGGTGTAGGTCCCGTCCGCGTGCCGGACGACCATGCCCGGCTGGAGCTCCGTGGCGGTGTAGTGGTCGAGGTAGTAGTCCATGGCCAGCCCGGCGGTGAGCCCGGCCGCGGCGGAGTAGGGGTTGGACGAGAAGGTCGCCGCGAGCAGCAGGTTCAGCGCCACGTCGGACGGGTTCTGCGCGTCGATCGGGGTGGGAATGCTCGTCCCCAGCCGGTCCTGCGCGACCTCGATCGCCACGTTCATGAGCGCGCCCTCGTAGTCGTCGTCGATCCAGCCCTGGTCCTGGGCGTAGGGCGCGAGGGTCGCGACCGCGAGCAGCGGGTCCAGGTCGCTGGCCTCGACCTCCGCCGCGACCCAGGGCGGCACCTGTCCCAGGAGCTGGGAGTAGGCGGCGCGGATCTCGGCCTCGCTCTCGGGGTCGAGCTGCGAGGGGTCGATCTCGCTCGTGCCCAGCGGATCGCTGAAGCTGAGCGGGGCGTTGCCCGCGTAGGCGTAGACGTTCACGCCGCCGCGCAGGCCGATCGGGTCGGGGCTCGTGAACCGCGCCAGGCTCGGAGCGTAGAACCGCGCCCGCAGGTCGACCCAGCCCAGCTCGGGGTCCTGGGGGCGCCCCGTGAAGCCCAGCCCGCACCAGGCGGGGAGCGTCGAGGCTTCGACCGCGCCGAAGGCGGCGTAGCGCGCGCGGCCGAGGAGCGCGCCCTCGCCGTCGGTCAGCCCGACCACGCTCTGGAGCTGATCCACGAGGGGGAAGTGCCAGGCGCCGTCGTGCAGCACCGCGAGGGTGTCGTCGAGGCCGTCGCCGTGGACGAAGGCGGTCTCGAGGCCCTGGGCGCCGTAGACCGCGGCCAGGTTCTGGCCGTCGTGCAGGTAGCGCGTGGTCTCCCCCGCGAGGGTGCGGGCCACGCGGCGCCCGGCGTGGTCGAGGGTCCAGCTCAGCTCGCGCCCGTCGGCGAGGGTCGCGGCGATCAGGCGACCGTCGAGGTCGTAGCGCAGGGCGTGCCCGTCCGCCTCGACAAGGCGACCCCAGGCGTCGTAGGCCAAGCCGTCCGCCTGCAGGCGGTTCCCGGCGTCGCAGGCGCCGAGGTCGGTGCGGTTGCCCCGCGCGTCGTAGGTGTAGCGCTCGCCCTCGCTGCCGCGTTCGACCGAGATCAGCCGGCCCTCGGCGTCGTAGGCGTAGCGGGTCGCGCCCGCCTCGTCCGTGAGCTCGACCAGGCGCCCCTGGCCGTCGTAGCGCAGGGCGCGGTCCAGGAGGACCTCCTCGCCGCGGGCGGCGCGCACGCCCGTCAGGAGCGCGCCCTCCCAGGCGTAGTCGACGCGCACGCCGTTGGGGAAGCGCACGACCTGCCGCCGGCCCTCGGGGCCGAGCTCCAGCTCGATCGCCTGCCCGTCAGGGAGCCGCACGCCGGTCAGGTTCCCCGCGTCGTCGCGCCGGTAGCCCACGACGCCCCAGGGGGTCTCGAGGGCGACGCGCCGGCCTTGTGCGTCGTAGCGCGCGGTGAGGGCCTGACCTTGACCGTCCTCCACGGAGGCCAGGAGCCCGCGGGCGTCGTAGGTCCGTCGCTCGCGGCCCGCGGGGCCCTGCGCCTCGCTGAGCTCGCCGTCGACGCCGTAGCGGAAGCGCTCGCGCCCCGCCGGGGTGGCGCGCGCCACGAGCTGCCCGCGCTCGTTGAAGACCTGGGTCAGGGTCTCCTCGCCTTGCGCGACCTCGACGGTGCGCCCCAGCGCGTCGAGGGTCACCCGCCGCTCTCCAGCGGCGGCGTCCCGCACGCTCAGCGCGCCGTCCTCGCCGTAGGTGTAGCCCACGAGCGACCCCGCGGCGTCGGCGACCTCGATCAGGCGACCCTGCGCGTCGTAGCTCAGGCGCACCGGCGCCGCGTTGGGGGTGTCGGTCTCGATCAGGCGACCCTGCGGGTCGTAGGCGAAGGTCTGGACCTGGCCGTGGACGTCCTCGAGCTTGACCAGGCGACCGCGGAGGTCGCGCTCCGAGGCGCGCAGCACCCGGCCCTGGGCGTCGCGGACCTCGTGGCGGGTACCGCGCGGACCGACGCTGCTCCGCGCGACCAGGCCGCCGGCGAGGGCAGCGCCCACGGGGCGCCCGTCGGCGTCGAAGCGCGCCACGCCTTGCGCGTCGCGGGTGGCGCGCAGACGCCCCGCGGCGTCGTGGACGTAGCGCACGGTCTCGCCCCCGCGGCTGAGCTCCGCCACGCGCTCGCTGCCGTCGGCGTAGGTCACGCGGGTCAGCGCGTCGGCGGTCTGCTTCTGCACCACGCGCCCACGGGCGTCGCGCTCGAGGGCCACGCTCAGGCCGCCGCGCTCCAGGCGCGCCAGGTTCCCCCGGGCGTCGTAGCTCAGGCGGGTCACCCGCCCGGCCTCGTGGGTCTCGGCCCAGGCGCCGGCGAAGTCGAAGCGGTGCACGAGCTCGCGCCCGCCGAGGGTCTCGCGCACCTCGAACGCGCCGTCCACCTCGGCGAACTCGAGGGCTCGGCGCTCGACGCGAGGGCCCGAGACCTCACGCACGCGCCCCAGGGCGTCGTAGGTGAGCTGGGCGGCGCCGTCGGCGATGCCGCTCAGACGCCCCGCCTCGTCGTAGGTGTAGGTCGCGCGCCGCCGGCCGTCGTCCACCGACGCGAGCGCGCCGCCGGGCGCGCGGGTGTAGCGCACGCGACGCCCCGAGGGGAGCACCAGCGCCTGGAGCACGCTGTTCGTGCGCTCCACCCGCAGCGCGCCCCACGGACCCTGGACCTGGCTTACGAGCCCGAGGGCGTCGCGCTCGACGCGGACCTCGACCCCGTCGCTGCGGATCGCGCTGAGCAGGCCCCGGTCGCCACACACGTAGGCGCGTCCGTCGAGGCCGTAGAGGGTGGGGCGTTGGGGGTCCGTGACGTCGACCCACAGCGCGCCGCGGGTGCTGGCCCAGGTCGTCTCGTCCACCTGCTTCAGGGAGACGAAGGCGCCCCGCGGCGTGCGCACGAACCCGGCGTGCTCGCGGATCACGACCCGCACGTCGAAGCAGGTGGCCCAGTGGGTGCCGAAGTCGTGGATGCCGCCTCCGCGCGGGGCATAGGTCCGGCGGAGCACGAACCGTCCCGGGCCGTCGCCGAGGACCAGGTCCTCGTGCTCGAGGTCGACGGAGCCGCTGCGAGGTCCGACGCGCAGCGCGTCCACGTCGCGCAGGCACAGGGAGGGATCGGCGAGGCACACGCCCGCCGCGAGAGAGGCACTGAGGAGCAGTCGATGGAGGATCACTGAAACGCTTCCTTTCCTTCCATTCATCTGCATTGCAAGCACGGAGCCGCGCTCAATGGATTGAGGAAGTGGAGGTTATGCGTTTCGCGTACGTCTCCACCTCCCCTAAGAGCGGGGTCTTGCGAGGGATTCTGAAAAGGACTTTGCGCCCGCTGAGGCGAGCGCGAGCGGGTCAGTCGGCGCTGGCCCGGAAGCGCGCGCGGAGTCGGTCCAGCGCCGCACGCTGGGCCTCCACCAGCGCCTGCCAGCGAGAGGATTCCCAGCGCCCCGCCGCCCGCTGAAGCCGATAGGTCAGGCGCGAGCCGGTCGGCGTGGGCTGCAGGCGAGCCTCGTACTCGAGGAGCGCCCCTCCCTCATGGGCGTCGAAGGCGCTCGCCTCGGCGCCGACCAACTCCACTTCCCCGCTCAGCTCGAGCGGATACTCGAGCTCGAAGGGGTGCGTACGCGCCTCGTCGCGCTGCCAGAAGTAGCTCGCCTCGAGGGGGGCAGGGAGCGCGCCGACCCGGAGCGCGTCGGCAGCGTGCACCGCGTCGCGCACTCGGTAGCGGAGCTCCAGCACCAGGGGTCGGTCGATCGCCTCGGCCTGCGCCACCTCGACGGTTTCGAGCTCCAGCGCGGGGTCGTCGAGCTGGGCCTCGAGCTCCAGCCGGGCGTCCTCCGCGTCCGCGCCGCGCAGGCGCCCGCGGAGGTAGCCGGCGTAGTAGCCGCGGAGCTCGAGCTGCTCCTCGACGACCAGGTCCTCGGCGTCGAGGCGCACCCGACGTCGCACTCGGACGCGGTTGCTGTCGGCCGGATAGTCCCGCGCGCGGATCAACCGCGGCCCCTCGGGGTCGAGGAGCAGCCCCCGCCGCCCCCCCAGGCCATAGGGCACAGGGGTGAGCGCGGTAGCCAGGTTCTTGTCGGTGGTGTCGACCAGGAGCCCGCCGCGCACGTCCGGGACGTAGACGACCATGTGGTCGAAGGCGTCGAGGGTGGGGAGCTCCGGGACCACGGGGTCGTCCACGTCCACCAGCACGAGGTGGGCGCGGACGTCCGCCGCCCGCAGGAGCTGGTAGAGCAAGAGCGCGTGGTCCTTGCAGTCGCCGTAGCGCCGCTCGAGGGTCTTGGTGCTCGGGTGCGGCACCCGCCCGCGAATGCCGAACTCGATCGCCTTATAGGTCAAGAGCCTGCGCACGTGGTCGGCCAGGGCGTCGACCCGCGCCGCGGGATCCTGCTCCTCGCGCACCAGGCGCGCGGCCAGCTCCTGCACCTCCTCGGGGGGTGGCAGGCGCTCCGCCAGGAGCTCCAGGTAGCCCCGGCCGACCTCCGCCCAGGTGCTCCGTCCTGCCACCTGCAGGTAGGGATACAGGCTGGAGTAGCTCGGCTGCAGGCGTTCGTAGGTGAAACGCCGGGGCGAGGTCGCCACCCAGGCCAGGCCGCCCTCGAGCGCTCGCGTTGCGGGGGCGGCGGCGCTGCCGTGCCAGGTGACGAGCGCCGGGTCCACCTCGAGGTAGAAGCCGTCCAGGTCGCAGCGCTCGCGTTGAGAGAAGGCGTGCGAGAACAGCGGAGCTGGCGGGGGTGATCGTCGGCATGCCTCGTCGATCGCGGCTCATGCGCGTCGACGCCTGACCCGGAGCCGGGGCGTCGGGCGCGGCGGCAACGCGTAGGCCTCGGAGGGCAGCGGCTCCTCCAGGGTCTTGAACTTCAGCCAGCAGCCGCGGGCGGGGCAGAGGCGATAGCGCGTCACGCGCACGCCGTCTTGCCAGGCGTAGGTCGAGTAGACGCGCGTGTGCGCGCCGCACGTGGGGCAGTTCATGGGGGTCCTTTCGCGGGTGAGGGGAGGCGGCGGAGCCGGCCGGAATGGCCGGCTCCGCCGGAGGTCAGTCGTCCTCGCTCATGAAGCGGCCGAGCTCTTCGAGCAGGCTGCGCTGCGGAGCGACGAAGGTCTGGGGCGCGGTGCTCTCGGCGCGGAGCTGGCCGAGGATCCCCAGGTAGCCGATCGCGTCGCGCAGGTGGTCCGGGTTCTCGGGGCTGTGCTGATCGCGGCGCAGCTTCATTTCGATCGCGACCCACAGCGCGTCTTCGGCGGTGAGCTCGAGCCCGGTGCGCCGGCTCGCGGCCTGCGCGATCCGGCGCCAGCTCGTGACCATGTCGCCGTAGCTCTCCTGGCGGGCGGTGATCAGTTCGTGGGCCTGTTGGCAAAGGGTGGTCATGGGGAACTCCTGAGTGCCGCGGTCGCGGCGGTGGGGTGAAGGGGGAGAAGGGAGAACGTTCACGCGGAGCGCGCCGACGCGGCGCCGGCCCCGCAGGCCGCGCGCACGGCGGCGAGCTGCGCGACCTGCTCGGCGGTGCCCAGCGGCGAAGGCAGGGTGAACACGGGCACGTAGTAGGTCTCGCCGCGCTCTTCGCGGGCTGCGCTCGTGACCTCGAACCAGAAGCCGAAGGCCGGGCGCCGGTGGCGCTGCCCTGCGACCTGGAGCTGGGTCAACAGCTCGCGCACCGGCCGGATCGCAGAGCCCTTGGCGAGGAACACCGCCGGGAGCTGGCGCTCGAGGTCGAACACGAGCAGGCGATAGACCTCGGCGCAGTCCTGCGAGCGGCGGCCGTCCTCGGTGCGCCAGCGCGCCAGCGCGCAGTGGGCGCAGCGCACCGCCGGGAGCTCGATCCCCGCCTGGGGCGTGGGCTGCACCCGATCCCGGGAGCTGCACACCGGCCCCTGCCAGTCCGGGGGCACGCGCAGGCCCGTCTTGCGCTCGATCCGCTGCAGGAGCGCGTCGGTCGCGGGCCCGTCTTCGAAGGGGAGCAGCACCCGGCGCTCGCGACGCAGCTCGAGCAAGGCGAGGGTCCGGGCCGGCGCTGCGCTGGTCGGGTCGCCGGCGAGGAAGAAGTCGCCTTCGGCCACCCCCGCCGCGCGGGTGGTGCGCGGCTGGCGCAGCTTGAGCTGCGGGATCCGCAGGTCGCTGTGCGCGAGGCCCTCGAGGCCTTCGATCGCGGCGGGGGGCTGGGGGTCCGGCAGCGTCGCCTCGGTCGAGCGCAAGGACTCGGCGAGGGGCAGGAGGCGCACCGTGGGGCGCTCCGCGAGGATCGCGCGGCGCGCCTCCTGAGGCGTGGCGTCGGGGTGCTCGCGCAGGTAGTCGGCGAGGCGTCGTTTCTCGTTCGGGGTCATGGACGGTTCCTTTCGTGGAGTGGAGTGGTTCAGGCGGCGCGCGACTGCTGCGCGCGGAGGTAGTCCCAGAGGCCCTTGAGCTCGAGGGTGATCTCGCGCAGGTCCGCCAACGCGTCGCGCACGTCGTCAGGGGTCTCGGGGTCGGGGTCCTCGTGGCGCGGGTGCCAGCGCTCGTGGACCAGGCGGAACAGGTGCTGGATCGCGGCGTCGACCTCCAGCAAGGCGCAGGGGCGGGGGAAGCGGGGCGAAGTCATGGGCGTCCTCTCGATAGAGCCCAAGGTCGCTCTCGAGCCCTGTAGCCGTGAATCCCCGCCCCCTACCGGCCTGCTACCGCGAACGTGGCCGCGGACGCGGCGTGGGAGGCCGCGGGTGTGGTTCGCGGTAGGTCCGGGTAGACCTGGGTGGGGCGGGTGCCGGGCGAGGGCGTGGCGTGTGTCCCTCGCCCGCGGAGAGGTGGAGGGACGGACCTACCGGGAGCAGCGAGCTGCTCCCCTACCTGCGGTTGGAGGAGCGTGTCGACGGGCTTCGCTCACGCGAGAGCGACGCGGGGGTGGGATGGGCGCAGGCAAGCTGCGCCCCTACAGCAGAGGAGGGTGGGTTCGCCGGAACGCCCCGCCCACCAGAGCAGCGCGCGTGGGGAGGGCGCCGCCCGGCGAGAGGTCAGACGTAGACGCGACGGCCACCGCCCGAACGCGAGAGCGGCGCGTCTGGGCGTGTGAGGGCGCCCCGGCGGCAGGTCAGTCGCGAACCCGCCCGCAAGGCCGCCAACCCGTGAGCGCCGCGCGTGAGGAGCGCCCGGACGCCGGGCGCGCCCACCGGCAACACCGCGGACGCGAGAGCAACGCGCGTGGAACTGGCGCCCCGGCGGCGGGTCAAGCGTGGACGCTCCGGTGGCGACGCGGGTCCTAGCCGGCGAGGAGGCCGGGGTGGTTGGCGGCCATGGCGTCGGGGTCGTGGGTGACGGCGACCTCGGTGGCCAGGCGGAAGCCGCCGTGACCGTCGCCTTCGATCAGCTCGCCGGCGAAGTCGGCGCGGTCGCGGAGGTCTTCGCGCAGCCGGGCGAGGGCGTTGTGGTAGTTGCCCGGGTTGAGGGTCCGGCCGGCGACCCAGCCGGGCGGCGAGCGGTGGAGCGCGGTCGCCAAGCGCCAGAGGATCGTGAACGTGGTCAGGCGCACGTAGACCTCGCGCTCGTCGAACTCGAGGCGGTAGCGCCGGCGCCGGCAGTCGCCGTGGAAGTGCAGGCGGTGCGCCGCGCTCGGGGCGGGCTCCGGGTGCCCGCCGGGCGGACAGGTGCGCTCGAGGATCCGCCGGATCTTGACGTCCAGCGGCTCGTGCCCGTCGTTCGCCTTCTGGGCGAAGTCGTTGGCGTTGAGCTGCAGCGCGCGGATCGGGTATTCCGCGCCCTTCTCGTGGGCCGTGGTAACGATCACCGGGAGCTCCTCGCGCCCGAAGCGCGTGCGGAGGTCGGCGAGGAAGTTGAACCCGGTCTCGATCCGCGCCACGCAGTCGTCGTCGGCAGGGAACTCGAGGTCGAGGAGTACGTAGCAGTAGCGCTCGCGCTCGAGCAAGGCCTCAGCCTCGACCTGGGTCCGCGCGTGGTGGTAGGCGTGGCGCAGCGAGCGCAACACCGGACGCACGGCGTCGAGGGCGGCGACCTGGTCGTCGACGACCAGGGCCAGGTGCTGGTGCCGGCTCATGCGTCCTCCTCGGGGCGACGGAGCGGGAGGGTCAAGGTCACGGTCGTGCCCTCGCCGCGCTGACTGTCGAGGGTGAGCTCGCCCCGGCAATCTTCTTCCACGAACTTGCGCGCGAGGCTCAGGCCCCAGCCCGTGTTGTGCTCGGACTCGCGGCGGCCCTTCTTGGTCGACTTCCCCGGAAAGAACACCAGCGCCTGATCCTCGGGGCGGATCCCGCAGCCGGTGTCCGCCAGGTAGAGCACGACCTGGGTCGCGCGCAGCTCGGCCTCGACCCACACCACACCGTCGCCGCGGATCGCCTCGTAGGCGTTCTGCAGGAGGTTGATCAACGCCTGGAGCAAGCGATCGCGCGGGACCTCGACCCGCAGGTGCGTGGGCACGCGCACGATCGCGCGCACCGCCGACGCCCCTCCGGTCGCGGCGTAGCGGTCGGCGACTACGTCGAGGGCCTCCTCCACCGCGCGCCGCAGGCCGACGCGGCGCACCGCGGGGACCTGCTGCTTGGCGAAGGCGCGCATGCTCTCGGCGATCCCCTTCACGATCTGGCTGCGACGGTCCGCGCGCTCGAGGGTCTCCTGCCACACCTTCTTCGGGACCCGCCTGCGCTCGAGCTCGCCGGAGAGCTCGCGCAGCCCGTGCTGGATCGCGTGCACCAGGTTCAGCACGTCGTGGGAGCAGCCGAAGGCGACCTCCTGGTGGTAGGCGCGCGAGAGCTCCTCGACCTCGCGCGCGAGCTCGGGGCTGGCGCGCCGCTCGAGGCGCCGCAACCGGCGCAGCACCCGGCCACGCGCTCGCCGCGGCGGGCTGCTGCGCGCGCCAGCCGGCGGCGCTCGCGCAGCGCGCGCTTGGCCGCGCGGGCCACGGCGCTGGCGCCGTCACCGGCGAGGGCTTCGAGGGCGCCGTCCGTGTCCGGGTGCTCCGCGAGCTCGAGGGCGACGGCGACCTCCTCGCGCACCTGCCACTGCGGGTCGAGGGCCAGCGCGAGCAGCCGCGCCTCGAGCTCCGGCGCGTCGTCGGGGCGCCCGCGCAGCCGGCGCGCGAGGGCGAGCACCGCCTGGCAGCGGCGCTGCCAGTCGCGGGCAGAGAGCTCTGCCGAGGCAGCGACGGGCGGAGGGCTCAGCTCAGTGGCCATAGCGGCGCCTCCGCTCCTCGAACGCCTCGCGCCCGCCCTCGAGGATCCGCTCGACGTGGTCCTTGGCCGCGTCGATCCCGCCTTCGGCGAGGACCTCGGCCCGCCGTCCGCTCGAGCCGAGCACGACCACCTGCTCCGCGTCGCCGAGCACCGGAATGTTCGGGTTGTGGGTCACGAAGATCAGCTGTCGCGAGGGCTTCACCGCGCGGATCTTCTTCACGATCGTGGAGTAGACGAAGGCGTTGTCGAGGTTGCCCTCGGGCTCGTCGATCAGCAGCGGCTTCTCTCCCTCGAGCAGCAGGATCGGAAGGATCGTGGTGCACTTCTGCCCGGTGCTCAGCCGCGGCGCGTCCTTGTAGTCGCCGTCGAGGAGCTCGATCCGCGGGACGTCGCCGAGCTCGATCGCCTCGAGCTCGAGCAGCGTGCTTCCCTGCCGCAGCCGCTCCACGACCCAGTCGACTTGGCTCGCGGTCAGGCCGCTGCGTTGCCCGAGCTGCTCCCGGTCGTCACAGCGCACGAGCTCGACGAGCACGTCGGGGCGCAGCGCCTTGGCCACGCCCTCCGCGGCGCCGCGGTAGGGACGGCCCACGCCCTGGAACGCGTCGCACAGGAGCTGGCGGTAGGCGGCGCGGTCGCGCCCCGGGTCGAGGCTCACCCGGATCTCCGGGGCGAGGCGCGCGTTCAAGTAGTCGACGACCTCCTGCCGCAGGGCGGTGCGGCGCGTGCGCAGCTCGACCAGCTCGGCCAGGAGCTCCCGCCGCCGCTCGCGGGCTCGAGCCAGGGCGTCGCGGCGACCGTCGCGCTCGCGGGCCTGCTCTTGCAGCTCGGCGTGGCGGCGCTGGAGCTCGAGCCGCCGCTGCGCCTGCTCACGCTCGCTGTGGTGGGCCTGGAGCTGGAGCTGGAAGCTCCGCTCCTGCTCGCGGTGCGCGAGCTCGAGCTCACCGGCGAACGCGTCGAGCTCGCCCCCGGCGCGGGCGACCCGATCGAGGCTCGCCTCGAGGGCCTCGGCCAGCGCGCGACGGTGGTCCGTCACGCAGCCGACGACGCGCTCGAGGAGCGCCGCGTTCGGGCCGGCGCAGGCGCCGGTCCGGTGGAGTTGCTCGTCGTCGCGGGCGAGGTCGCGCACGAGCGCCGCCAGCGGCGCGCGCCGCGCCGCGAGCAGCTCGCGGCAGCGGCGCACCGCGCGCTGCTCGTCGTCGCGCTGCGCCTTGAGCTCGAGCTCCCGCTCGAGGGAAGGCGGCGCGGCCTGGCCCTCGGCGATCGCCTGCCGCAGGCGCTCCGTGACCAGCGGGAGCTCGGCGAGGGCCGCGTCGAGCTCTTCGAGCTGGCCGCTGAGGCCCACGAGCTCGCGGGCGTTGGTGCGCAGCCCGATCTCGAGCCGCCGCAGCGCGCGGTCGAGGTCCGCGACCTCGTCCTCGCGGAAGCCGTCGATCAACCCGAGCTGGAAGCCCGGCGTGTCCGCGATGCGTTCGATCTCGTTCTGACTGTAGACCTCGGCGCCGAACAGCCCGCCGCGCCCGAGGGTCAGCGCGGTCGGCCGATCCTCGGCGTCGAGGACCTCGGCCCGCGGCTCGCCGGCCGAGCGCTCGACGTGATACACGAGCCCGTCGGCGGTCTCGATCCCCACGCGGATCCGTCCGCCGTTGAGGTTGCCCTCGACCAGGCGCTCGACGGCCTGCCGTCGCGCGCGCCCGCGCTCGTCCTGCGGGAGCTCGTCGAGGGCGTAGCGCAGGAACTCGAGCACGGTGGTCTTGCCCGCGCCGCGCCCTCCGATCAGGCAGTTCAACCCGCGTGAGAAGCGCAGGTCGAGCCCGCCAAGGAAGCCGGCGCCGGTGACCTCCAGGCTGCGAATGGTGTGATGACGTCGGACGGACAAGCCCATGGGGCAACGCTCCTGAGTTCGCGAGGTGTTAGGTATCCAGCTCCACTATCGCTCCGACCCCTGACATCCGCGGGCCCTTGCCGCATGCGGTTTCCAGGGAACCCAGGCCTTGCCAGCGCGCGGGTTACGCGACCCAATTCGTGGGACTTACGCACCCCTCTGCGCACGTCCAGTCGAGGCGACGAGCTGGCCCGACGCAGGGTCGTGGACTCGCGAGTACTGAGGCTCCGCGAGGGCCCACGCGTGCCGGGTGGGCCGGGCGCAGGCAAGCTGCGCCCCTACGAAAGGCACCTGCGGAGTCGCCATGCAGCACGCCTCGGCGCCGCTCTGCGTGACGTGGCTGCCGCAGTGACTCCGCCTCCGTGGTGTTGCGCGTCAGACGTTCCGGCATGGGTCGCGCAGCAATCGTCGTCCCTGGCTAGGCGTGAGGAGGGAGCAATCAGGGCCAGTGTGACCGACGAGCAACAACGCCAGGGGCGGCGAGGGCAAGCGAGATGTAGCGGAACGTCTGACGTGCTGCACGAGCGAGGTCGAGCGCGACGCGCGCCGAGCGGAGTCGAGTCCTGGACCGAACGCCCCGGCCGTGAAGCGGTGGGCGCCAGGTCAGCGCTCCCGCCCCGCGTCCGTCCCCACGTGGCACGCCGGGACGAGCGCGAAGAAGGTTGGGCGCCGGTGTCCGGCGCCCAGCCCTGAGTCGGTCTTCACGGAGCGCCCGGCGAGCAGCGTCAGCCGCGAGCGCGCAGCGGAACTAACTTCAGAGGCGCGAGTCCGAGTGCTCGCGCGCGGCGTTCTCGCGACGGATCTCAGCACCGCGAGCACTCGAACTCCCGCTCTTCCTTTGCTACTCAGACGCTCCGCCTCACGAGTGCCGGCAGGAGCTGCTCGGGGCCCGAGATCTCGAGCGGGTTGGAGAGGAACGGCTGCGCGCGAGGCGGAGCCATTGAAGTAGAAATGGAAGGCAGGAGTTCGCGACGTCGCGACCGATTCAGTTCGTGAACCTCTGCCACCGTGCAGGCGACGTCGCGGAATCGTGCCCTTCCATTTAGAACTGCGCGCTGACGCTGAAGCTGAGCGTGTCCTGCGCGTCGCGGCTCAGCTCGCCACGGCCGCCGAGGAAGGCGTCGCCGCGGCTGGAGAAGTCGCGCCGATACTCGACCCGGATCGCGGCGGCCTCGATCGGCCGCAGCTCGAGGGTCGCGGTCACCTCGCCCAAGGACTGGTCGAGCCCCGTGCGCGCGCCGTGCTCGTCCTCGAAGCACGAGCCGCGGACGGCGAAGGACAGGTGGTGGAAGCCCTCGACCTCGTCGTAGAGGAAGGACTTCTTCAGCGACACGGTGAAGCCGCCGAAGGCCGCGTCGACGTCGCCCACGAGCTGCGGCACCGGCGAGGTGAAGTTCTCCTCGCCGTAGAGCACCGCCGCGCGCAGCTCGACGTCGCGCCGCGCCTGCCAGCGCACGCCGGCCTGCAGCGCCCAGCGCGCGTCGCTGTTGGAGTCCTCGCGCTCAGCACCCGCGATCCAGTCGAGGGTGAACAGCGCGCTCGCGCTCGGCCGCCAGGCGAGCTGGCCGGCGAAGGTCTTGGCCGAGTTCTCGTCCACGACCTGGTCCCAGCCGTTGACCACGTACTGCGTGTAGCTCAGCGTCTCGCTCAGGTCCACGCCTAGCGAGACGCCGGTCACCGTGCGCGGCATGTAGGTCTCGAGGAACGAGTGCGAGAAGTGCGGGTTCTCCGCGGGGTCCACGCTCTCGACGCCGAAGGGCAGGTACATCCGCCCCGCGCGCACCCGCACCGGGAGCGGCGTGGGGAGCTGCAGGTCGATGTACGCCTGGGGCACGTTGAGCGCGCTGCGCTCGAACAGGCCGTCGTCGCCGAAGGCGTCGGGCACCATGTGCCCCGCCGCCAGCTCGAGGCCGAAGCCCAGGTCCCACTCCTCGTAGCCCGAGAGCACGCGGCGCACGCCGACGCGGGCGAAGGGGATCGAGAACGCGTTGGCGTCCTGGTCCGAGAGGCGGAAGCGGTTGTGGGCGCGTCCGCTGACGCCGGCCAGGTTCGCGGTGTAGCCCACCGTGAGGGAGCCGTAGACGTCGATGCCGTAGAGGACGTCGAGGAGCGGCGTCCCCCGCGGCGCGGGCAGCGCCGTGAGGTCGTCGGCGGGTTCGAGGGCGCGCTGCAGCGCGTCCGGGTCCTGGGCGTCGTCGGCGAGCGCGCTCGCCGAGAGACCGAGGACGAAGATCAAGAGTGCACGTTTCAAGGGTCACCTCCTTCAGGTGTCCCTGCACGCTAGGGCCGCTCCGGAGGCCTCCTCGCGATCTGCCAGGGGTGGCCACAGCGGCGGATTTCCAGGCGGTTCAGCCCCTCCGGAACGGGCGAGGGCGGACGACCCACGGCCGTCCGCCCTCGAGGTTCAGCGCGCGCCGCGCGGGTGCGGATCCCCTGGATCCGGGAGCGCGGGCGCCGCCCGCCCGCTGCAGATCGGACAGGGCGCGTCCTCTCCCAGCAGGTCGACGACCCAGCGGCGCACGGCCCGGGCGCGCTCGCCCGGCGCGAGCGCGAGCGCGGCGCCCACGAGCACGAGCCCGCAGGCGACGAAGGTGAGCTGTTTGAACGTGTCGATCATGGTGCCCTCCTGAGGCTGAGCCGCAGGGTAGGGCGCCGGGCGAGCGGGCCGCGTCGTTTGCCAGGAGCGGTTTCAGCTGCCCCAGTGGATCTGCCAGGCGGGCCCGTCGCGGCTGGGGTAGATCCCCTCGAAGTAGCAGTGGCGCACGTCGACGCCGCCCAACCACTCGCTGCGCGCGCGAGTCTGGCGCTCGGTGTCTTCGACGGCGCGCAGGAGCTCGCCGACCGTGAACGCCTGACCGTCTTGGGCGCGGTGCTCGACGTCCACCTGCGCCTCGCCGCGGAGGGTGATCGTCGGGGCGCGGAAGGCGAGGGAGTGCAGCTCCGCCGGGGTCAGCGGACGGAACACGCCGCGTATGCGCTCGTAGACCTCCGTCACCAGGCGCAGCGACTCGATCGTGGCGGTCGGGCTGGCCTGCTTGGTCGCGAGGGTCCCGAGGATCTCGGGGGGCTCGCTGAGCTCGATCTCCAGGCGGGCCGAGAGGGCGTTGAAGAACGCGAGCTCGGGGTGCCGCTCGGGCATGGGGTCTCCTGCGGGACGGAAGGCTTCCCCAGACCCTAGCAACGGGTCAGGGGCGGCGGAAGCGATCGTTGCTCCACGCCCTGTCCCTGCCGGGCGATAGACTCCGCGGGTGACCACGACCCGCACCGTGACCCTCGACCCCGCCGGGAGCCTGCGCTGCCCCGAGCGCGACACGCGGCTCGAGCCGCCGGAGGGCTGGACGCTCCTGCCGTCGGGGGACGCGGCCCTCACCCGGCGGGTCAAGGCCGCGGGCGCGCACTGGGTGGTCGAGGAGCGCCGCGGGCGCAAGCGCTTCACCCGCGGGGTCTACGCCCCCGAGGCGCGGATCGCCGAGCTGCGCGAGGCCCTCGAACGCGAGCGCGCGCGCCCGGAGTACGCGCAGCGACTGGCCGCCGGGCGCGCGCGGCGCGCGCGGGCGCAGGAAGACTACGTCCTCGAGTTCCGCGAGGCGGTCGAGGGGTTCCTCGGGTTCGCCCCGCGTTACCGCGAGCTCGGGCGACGCTTGGCCCAGGAGGTCGCGAGCCACGCCACCCCGGTGGGCAGCGGAACCGTGGCTCGCACCCAGCGGATCCCGGTCGAGCGTCGCGCAGCCGCCGCCGTGATCGCCTGGCTGCGCCACCAGACCACCGACTACGACCGCATGGCGATCCCTCAGGTCAAGGGCGAGCGCCGCGCGGTGCGCCGGCGGCTGGCCAAGCGCGCGCGGGCGCTGCTCGAGGCCTTCCGCCGCGGCGAGGACGTCGACCGCGAGAGCTGCCCGCTGCACCGGGCGCTCGAGCACGAGGGCGCGCCCGCGGCGGCCCGCCGATCCCCGGCCGCCCAAGCTCCTCGGGCTGGGCGCCGCCCCGCGCACGCGACCGGTCCGCGCGGCGAACCCGCCGCGCTCCGAGCCGTCCGCCCGCCCCAAGCTCTGGGAGCGTGGGCTCGGGCGCTGAGGAACCCTCAGGTCCCGCGACGGCGTGGGAGGGTCGGTTTGGAGGCGCCAGCGTCCCCCGATCCGCCCCGGGCGGCGGCGTTCGTCCGCCTGTCCGAGTCACGGACACCCCTGAGAAGGTTCGAGGCGGCCTGACCCCCAGCGTCAGGACTCGTACTCGTCCACGTAGGTCGTGAAGCGTCCGCACGCGAGGCAGCAGAACTCCTCCTCGGACCACGTCCCGATCAGGCTCCCCCCGCCCATGGCGAAGGTGCACACGGTGTCCGCGCTCCCGCAGGCGGCGCAGGGTCTGGGCGCGACGTGCCTCCGGGGCGGCCCTTGCTCGGGGTGCCGGGGGGCGTCGTGCGAGAAGACGTCGTGGGTAAAGTCCCCCACCTCAGGCCCCCTTGGGCGGCCCCGCCGCGGGGGGCGGCGCGTCCAGCCGCGCCAGCCGCAGCGCCCGGGCCCGCCCGCGCAGCTCCGTCGCTCGACGACCGGCCAGGGAGCGACCCCACACACCCAGCAGCCCCGCCGCCGCCAAGCCCACGAAGGTCAGGCCCACCCCGAGAGGAGGCGGACCTTCCACCGTCCACCCGATCACCAGCGCGGCGATCCACGCGGTCAACCACACCGCCCCGATCCTGAGCCCGATCTTCCCGCCGCGCTCGTTGAGGGCGGCCCCCGCGTCCCAGCGGGTGGCGTGGGCCTCGGCCTGGCCCACGAGGCGCAGGCCCTCGGTCTTGCACACCGGGCTGGTGCAGCGACCGCCGCGCGCCTCGAAGCAGGCCACGTCGAGCACCTGTCCGCAGGCGCAGACGGCGACGAGGGCCCCCGAGTCGACCAGCTGCTTGCACTGCCCGCACTCCAAGCGGTCCAGTTCGGGGTGCCGCTGGCGCACGCTCCGCGCCTCGGTCGAGCCGCAGCCGTGGGTCGCGCAGCCGCGGTGCTCCGCGAAGCAGGCCACGTGGTGCACCGCTGAGCAAGCGTTGCACACACTGCGCAGCGTACCGTCGGAGACCGCGCCGTGGCAATACGGACAGCGCACGCCCTCGGCGTCCTGGTCGGGGCGCGGGCGGGGGCGCGGCTGCGGCTCGTCGGGACGCTGCATGCCCCGATCCTAGCCGGCGGTAGTCCTTGCCCCCCCTCCGCTCCGGCCAAGACAGACCGCGCCTTCTGCTCTGGGGTTGCCTTGCACCCCCACCGATCGCGGGAGGCTCTGGCACGGGCACGGCCGCCGTGTAACCCTCTACCCAGGAGAGCGGCGGAAAACCGGTGACGTCCCCCCCGAAAAACCCGTCCGGCGACGCCCCCCTCGAGGAGGGCGAGACCGCGAAGCACTCGCGGATCAACTTCGCCGACACCGACTCGTTCGGGCCCGCGGGCCCTTCCCGCGAGCCGCCCCCTCCGGGTTCGCTGGCCGCTTGGCTCGCCAAGAACCAGCAGGCCACGGGCGGACCGCAGCCCCCCAAGGCGGCGACCCCCAGCCTCAACGACCCGAACCAGTGGTGGATCTGCTGCGATCCGCTCCCTCCGATCCCCCTCGGACAGCACTCGGCGACGATCACGATCGGCCGCTCACGCCACGCGGACGTGGTGCTCCCGCACACCCAGGTCTCGCGGATCCACGGGAAGATCCGCGTGCTCGGCCCCGGGCGCTACCTCTACGAGGACAACGGCAGCTCGAACGGCAGCCTGATCAACGGCGAGAAGCAGGCCTCGACCGAGCTCAAGGTCGGCGACCTGATCGTGCTCGGCCCCTACGAGATCGAGATCCACGACGCCGAGACGCTCAAGAACCGCTCGAAGCTCGACGCGGACACCGACGCCGAGGGCGACCTGACCAGCGTGTTCGCCGCCAAGCCGCAGGCCGCCATGACCGGCGTCCTGAGCGAGGTCCCGATCAGCGAGATCCTCCAGAGCCTGGAATACAACCGCAAGACGGGCACGCTCCTGATCGAATCCAGGACCGGTCGCGGGCGCCTGATCGTGGCCGAGGGCTACCCGATCCAGGCCACCTTCGGCGGGCAGTACCACGACGAGGCCCTGATCGGCATGGCCGGCCTGCGCCAGGGCAGCTTCGAGTTCTCGGCGAGCGTCGAGCCCGGCGAGCCGCGGTTCAAGAAGACGATCACCGCGCTCCTGCTCGAGGCCGCGCGCCGCGTCGACGAAGCCCGCTAGCCGCCCCCCCCGCCCCTGCGACCAGCGGAGCTTCCGTGACCGGAGGCCAGGCACGGTGAGGCCCCCTCGGCGAGCCTTCCGTGTCTTCCGTGTTCTTCCGTGTTCTCTTGCTCCTGGACCCAGCGCACGCTCACGCGCGGGCGGAGCTCGGTGGCCTGAACCTCGCTCGCCGTCCAGGCTGCGCGTCAGCGGAGCCCCCCGTCCAGGTCACGCGTCAGCGGAGCCCTCAGCTCCCGCCGTTCCCCACCACCTCGCTCGCCGCCTCGCGCCCGGCGGCGCGGGCCTCGTCCAGGAACTTGCGCGGGAGCCGCAGGAGCTCGTCGGCGAGCTTGGGAATGTCGACCTCCGAGCGCATTTCGTCGAGGACCTGGGCCGCGAGCTGGCGGCTGATCGCGTCGACGTCGAGGCGGGTCGTGATCCCCTCCCGCACCTCCTGGGAGATCTTCGCCGCGAGCTCGGCCCCGCCGAGCTCCTCCTCGACGCTCTGCCGGGCCTTGCTCGCGACCTCCGCCGAGAGCGTCCCCACGTCCAGGCTGGCCTGGATCGCGCCCAGGAGCTGCTCCTGCGCCCGACCCGACACGAGCTCGCCCACCTGGGAGCAGAGCGCGTCGAGCTGGATCATGGACTGGACCGCGTAGAGCGCGTCCCCCGAGGTCTTCTGGGTGACCAGGTCGCCGATCTCCTCGACCAGGAGCCCGAGCTCGAGCTGACCCTGGACCGCCGCCTGGGCCTGCTCGCCCACCGTCGAGACCACGCGATCGGCGACCCGCTCGCGCAGCTCGCCCACGTTGAGCATGGACTGCAGCGCCTGGATCGCCTGCTCCTGGACCAACTCCTGCACCGAGTCCGCGACCTCGCCCGCGATCGAGGCCGCGTCGACCCGCTGCTGAACGGCGTCCTGAGCCCAGCTCGCGGCCTCGAGGGCGACCTTCCCGCGCACGTCGGTCACCACGGCGTCCACGTCGACCCCCTTGCGCACGTCCTCCACCAGGAGCTCGCCCGCGCGCTCGCGGACCTGGGTCGAGAGCGCGCCGAGGTCCAGCCCGAACGTCACCGTCTGCTGGGCCTCGCCGACCACCGCCTCGTGGACTTGCTCCTCGATCATGGCGGTGAGGGTCTTCACGTCGAGGTTCTCCTTGACCTTGCTCGCGGCCTCGGCCCACACGTCGCGCATGACGACCTCCTGCACCCCGGCCGCGATCGCGGGCCCGTTGAGCGCGGCCTCGACCTCCTGCAGCGTCGAGGCGTGGGCCTCGCGCTTGACCTGGTGCGCGACCCCGTCGGCCAGGGTCTTGGCGCTGAGGCAGCCCAGGACCTCGTCCTGGACGCGCTGGCGCAGGGCCCCCACGTCGAGGCCCTGCTTGAGCTCCTTGAGCGCGTGGTCGCGCGCCTGGAGCCGCACGTCGACCTCGACCGACTCGCGCAGCCCCGGCACGTCGAGGGCGCCGCGCAGCTCGCGGTCGACGTCGACGAGCACCAGCGAGCGCACCGTGTCCTGGATCGTGCGCGCCAGCGCGGCGGCGTCGACGCCACCCTGCACCGCCGCGAGGGTCTGGGCCTGGACCGCGGCGCGCACGGCCTCCCCCACCGCGGCGGCCAGGGCCTTGGCGTCGAGGGCCTGGTTGACCTTGACCAGGCAGCCGGCGTGGACCTGATCGCGGATCGCCTCGGCCAGCTCCTCCGGCGAGAGCTGGCTGCGGACCTGGGCCTCGGTCTCCTGGTGCACCGCCTGGCGCACGGCCTCCTCGACCCGCGCCGCGAGAGCCGCGCCGTCGAGGCCGCCCCGCACCTGCTCCAGGGTCTCGCGCCGGGCCTCCTTGTAGACGACCTCGCGCACCTGGGCGCCGAGGGCCGGGACGTCGAGCCCACCCCGCACCTGCTCCAGGGTCTCGCGCTGCGCCTGCGCGTCGACGGCGGCCACCACCGCTGCCCGCAAGGCGTCGGGGTCGACCTTGGCCCGGACCTCGCCCAGCGCCTCCTGCTCCACCAGGCCGTGCACGGCCTCGGTCACGGCCTTGGTCAGCGCGCCGGGCTGGATCCGCCCCGCCACGTCCTCGAGGGTCGAGCGGTGGGCGTCGGCCTCCACGCGCTCGCTGACGGCCTGGCGCAGGGCGTCCGCGTCGAGCCCCGCGCGCACCGCCGCGAGGGTCGACGCGCGCGCCTCGGCGTCCACGGCGTCGCCCACCGCGGCGGCCATGGCCGCCGGGTCCAGCTGCGCGTCGACGCGCTCCAGGGTCCGCGCGCGCTGCTCGGCCTCGACCCGCTCGCGGACCGTGGTCGCCAGGGCCTGGGGATCGATCAGGGCGTCCACCGCCGCCTGGGTCTGCTGCTCGGTCTGGTTCCCCACCCGCGAGCGCACCTGGGCCGCCAGCGCCTTGGCGTCGAGCCCCGCGCGCACCGCCTGGAGCACGTCAGCGGCGACCTGAGCCGCCAGCGCCTCGGGTTCGATCCGGCCCTGGACGTCCTGCAGCGTCGCCTCCCGCGCCTGTTCGCTGACGCGCTCGGAGACCGCCGTCGCCAGCGCCGGCGGGTCGAGGCCCTCGCCGACCGCGGTCAGGGTCTGAGCGTGGGCCTGCTCGCGCACGCCGTCGCGTACCGCGGCGGTCAACGCGCCGACGTCGAGCTGCTGGTCGAGGCCCGCCAGCGCCCAGCGCCGCGCCTCGTCCTCGACGCGCTCGGCCACGCGCCCGGCGTCGATCTGCGCCGAGACCGCCGCCTGGGTCTCCTGATCGCTGCGCGCGGTCACCGCCTCGCGCACCGCGTCCGCGATCCGGGCGGCGTCGAGGCCCTCGCGCACCGCCGCGGCGGTGTGCTCGAAGGCCTGGCGCTCGACGGCGCCGGCGACCTGGGCCTGCAGCCCGGGCACGTCCAGGCCCTCGCGCACTGCGGCGAAGGTCGTGGTCTTGGCCTCCTGGTCCACCCAGCCCCGAGCCGCGGCGGTCAGCGCGGCGACGTCCAGCCCGCCGCGCAGCGCGGCGAGGGTCTCGCCCTCGACCCGCTCGCGCACCCCGGTGGCCAAGGCCTGCGCGTCGAGCTGGGCTCGGGCCTCGGCGAACAGCACCTGGTGCGCCTGCTGCGACACGCCGCGAGCGACCTCGTCGGCGCTGATCGCCTCGCGCAGCGCGTCCTGGAGCTCGCCGGTCACGGTGTCGCGCACCGAGGCGTCGACGTCGCGGGCCACGGCCTCGGCGTCGATCCGCTCCTTGACCGCCTGGAAGGTCTCGCTGCGCACCTGCTCGCGCACGGCCTCGGTCACGGCCTTGGTCAGCGCCCCGGGCTGGATCCGCCCGACGACGTCCTCGAAGGTCGTGCCCCGCGCGGTCTGCTCGACCCCCTGACGCACCGCCTCCCGCAGGGCGTCCACGTCGAGCCCGGCGCGCACCGCCTCGAGGGTCGTGCGCGTCGCCTCGGCGTCGACCGCGGCGCCGACGGCCACGGCCATGGCCGCCGGGTCGAGCTCCGCGTCGACCTGCTCCCGGGTGCGCTTGCCCTGCTCGGCCTCGACTCGCTGGCGCACGGTCTGCGCGAGGAGCTGAGGATCGATCAGCGCGGCCACCGCGGCCTGGGTCTGCTCCTCGGTCTGGTGACCCACCCGCGAGCGAACCTGCGCCGCCAGCGCCTTGGCGTCGAGCTGCGCGCCGACCGCCTGCAGCACGTCCTTGGCGACCTGGGCCGCGAGGGCCTCGGGTTCGATCCCGGCGCGCACGGCGCTCTGCACCCGCGCGCCGACCTGGACCGTGGCCTCCTCGGAGACCGCACGCGCGAGGTCTTCGACCGAGATCGCCTGGGTCACCTGCTCCAGGGTGCGGAGCTCGGCCTCGGCGTTGACCGCGTCGCGCACCTGGGCGGTGAGCGCGGCCACGTCGAGCTGTTGATCGAGGCTCGAGAGCGCCCAGCGCCGGGCCTCGTCCTCGACCCGCGTCGCGAGGGCGGGGGCGTCGAGCTGGGCGCCGACCGCGGCCTGGGTGCGCGCCTGCGCCTCCTGGCGCACGGCCTCGCGCACCGCCTCTGCCAGCGCTGGCGCGTCGAGGCCCTGCGCCACGCCCTGGGCCGTGGCCGCGTGGGCCTGCTGGCGCACCGCCTCGCGCACGGCCTCCGCCAGCGCCGGCGCGTCGAGCTCGCCCTGAACCCGCTCCAGGGTCTCGCCCTTGGCGCGCTCGTCCACGTAGGCCGCGACCGCCGCGGTCAACGCCGGCGCGTCGAGGCCGCCGCGGACCGCGGCGAGGGTCTCCTCGCGCACGCGGTCGCGGACCTCGTCCGCCAGCGCCGGTCCGTCGAGCTGACCCTGGACCCGCTCCAGGAGCGCCGCGTGGGCCGACTGCCGCACGCCCTGGGCGACCTGCTCGGCCTGGATCGCTTGCTCGAGCGCCGCCTGGAGCTGAGCGTCGGTGCGCGCGCGCACGGCCTCGGTCACCGCCGCGGCGAGGGCCTCGGCCTGGATCCGCCGCCGCACAGCCTCCAGGGTCTCCTCGCGGATCTGCGCCTCCACCGCCTCGGTGATCGCGCGGGTCATGGCCCCGGGCTCGATCCGCCCGGCCACGTCGCCCACGGTCTCCCCTTCGACCCGCTCGCGGACCGCCGCCGCGATCGCGGCCACGTCCAGCGCGGCGTCGACGCCGGCCTGGGTCTGGGCCTGGGTCTGCGCGCTGACGCGCTCGCGGACCTGGGCCGCGAGCGCCTTGGCGTCGAGCTGAGACCCCACGGCCTGGAGCACCCCCTGGGCCACCTGGGCCGCGAGGGCCTCGGGTTCGATCCGGCCCTGAACGTCCTCCCGCGTGACCTGGCTGGCCTCGTCCACCACTCGCGCCGAGGCCTGCGCCGCCAGCGCGTCGGGGTCGAGGCCGGCCTGCACCAGCTCCAGGGTCTCGACCTGCGCCCGCTGGCGCACGGCCTCGCGCACGGCGTCGGTGAGCGCGGGCACGCCCACGCCCGCGGCGACCGCACTCAAGGCCTGGGTCCGCGCCTCGGCCTCGACCTCGGCGGCGATCGCCTGGGCGTCGAGGCGCTGGTCGACGCCGGCGCGGGTCACCTGCGCCGCCTGGTCGCGGACCTGAGCCAGCACGCCGTCGGCGATCTTCTGCGGGTCGAGGCCGGTCTCGACCACGGCCAGGGTCCCCTCGTGGGCCTCGCGGCTGACCGCGGCGCGAACCTCGCCGGTCAGCGCTGAGGCGTCGATCCCGCCCTGCACCTGCTCCAGCGTCAGGCGCCGGGCCTCGCCCTCGACCCAGCGCTGGGCCGCGGCGGTGAGGGCCGGGACCTCGAGCCCCGCCCGCAGCGCGGTGAGCGTCTCCTGCCGCACGCGCTCGCCGACCTCGGCGGCCAGCGCCTCGGCGTCGAGCCCGGCGCGGACCTGCTCCAGGGTCAGGCGCTCGGCCTCGCCCCGCACGGCGCCGCTCAGGGCGGCCGCGTCGAGCTGCGCGAGCACGGCCTGACGCGTGGTCTCGATCGCCGCGCTGCGCACGGCGTCCTCGACCGCCGCGCGCAGCGCGGCGACGTCGAGGCGCTGGTCGACCTGACTGCGGGTGGACCCGCGCAGCTCGGCCTCGACCTGATCCGCGATCGCGGCCCCGAGGGCCACCGCGTCGAGGGTCGCCTCCACCGCGGCGCGGGTCGCCTCGCTGGCCTCGCGCTCCACGCGCTCGCGGACTGCGCCGCCGATCGCGCCGGGGTCGAGGGTTTGGTCCACGGCGGCGCGGGTCGCCTGACCCGCCTCGCTCGAGACCCGCGCTCGGACCTCCTGGGCCAACGCCTGGGCGTCGAGCTGGCCCTTGACCTGCTCCAGGGCCGCGGCGTGGACCTGCTCGCGGACGACCCCCGCGATCGCCTCGGCGCTGAGCTGGTCGCGGAGCGCGATCTGCAGCTCGGCGTCGCTGCGGCGCCGCACTTGCTCCCGCACCTCCTGCGCGAGGGCCTGGGCGTCGAGGGCTGCGTGCACGGCCTCCTGGGTCTGCTGGTGCACCAGGGCTTCGACCCGCTTCTGCACCGCCTCGGCGAGGGCGTCGGGGTCGAGGGCCTCCAACGCCGCCGCCAGGGTCTGGGCCTGGGCCTCGCTCGAGACGCGCTCCTGCACCCGCGCGCCGAGGGCCTGGACGTCGAGGCCCTCGCGCACCGCGCCCAGGGTCTCCTCGCCGACCTGGCGGTCGACGCGCTCGCGCACGGCGCCCGCGAGCTCGGCTGGCGCGATCCGCCCGCGCACGTCCTCGAGCACGCTGGCGCTCGCGCGCTCGACCACGCCCTGGGCCAGGGTCGCCACGTCGAGGGCCGAGAGGGCTTCGGTGTGGGCGGCCCCGCGCACCGCCTCGGTCAGGGCCGGGACGTCCAGGCCCTCGGTGACCTGACGCAACGTCTGGGCCTGGGCCTCCCGCCGCACGCCGTCGCGGACCTCCGCCGCGAGCGAGCCGGCGTCGAGCTGACTCAGCAGCCGCGTGCGGGCCTCGGCGCTCGCGCCCTCGCGGGCCTGGTCGCGGACCGCCTCCAGCAGCGCGTCCAGGTCGAGCACCTCGCCCAACGTGCGCTCGGCCTCGGCGCGCGCGCTCGAGCGCACCGCCTCCTGCAGCGCGGGGACGTCCAGGCCCTCGCGGACCTGAGCCAAGGTCTCGTCCTGCGCGCGGGCGCGTACGCGGTCGGTGATCTCGGTCCCCAGGGCCGACGCGTCGAGGCGGCCCTGGACGTCGCTGAGGAAGCGCTGCCGCGCCTCGGCGTCCACGCCCTCGCGCACCGCCTGCGCCAGCGCGGCGAGGTCGAGCTCGCCTTCGAGCTGGGACAGGGCCGCGCCGGTGGCGCGTTCGTCGACGACCTGCCGCACCTGCTCGCGCAGGGCGTCCACGTCGAGCTGCTGCTCCAGGCTCTCGAGCGCCTCCTGGCGCACCTCCTGGGTCACCCCCTCGCGCAAGCTCGCGGCCAGCGCCTCGAGGTCGAGCTGCGCGCGGACCTGCGTCAGGCTCTCGCCGCGCGCGGTCTCGAGCACCTGCTCGCGCAGGGTCTGGGCCAGAGCGCTGGCCTCGAGCTGGGCGCGCACCCCCGCCAGGGCCGCCTCCTTGGCCTGCTCCGCCGCCTGCTGGTCCACGCGCTTCGCGAGCGCGTCGAGGTCGAGGGCGGTCATGACCCCGTTCTGGGCCAGCTCCTGGGCCTGGGTCCGCACGCCGTCGGCGAGCTGGCTGGGGTCGATCAGGTCCCACCGGCGGTGGTCGCCTTGTCGATCAGGCGCTCGCGCACCGTGTCCTGGACCTTGGCCCCCAGACTCGCGGCGTCGAGGCCGCGCACGACCTCCTCCTGGGCGGCGGCGGTGGCCTGGGTCACGACCTCGGCCTCGACGTCCTGGCGCAGGGCCTCGACTCGCCCGCGGGCGGCCTCCAGCGTCTCGTCGCGCAGGAGGTCGTGGGCGGCGCGGCGCGCCTCCTCCGCCAGGGCCTGGACGTCGGTCAGCTCGCGGGCGCGCCCGGCGAGCTCGGCCTCGGCCTCGGAGCGCACGGCCTGGCGCAGCTCGGCGCCCAAGGCCTCGAGGTCGATCGCCTCGCGCAGCTCGGGGGCCAGGGCTTCGGCGCCCTTGCGCAGAAGCGCCTGGCGCACCTCCCCGGCGAGGGTGGGGACGTCGATCCGCTCGCGCAGGCCAGCCTGGGCCTCCTCCGAGACCGCCTTGCGCAGCGCGTCCAGGTCGAGCCCGGCCTCGACCTGCTCCAGCGCGCGCTTGCTCGCGGCCTGGCGCACGACCCCCAGGTCGAGCTCCAGCTCGGCCCGGGCCTCGGCCGCGACCACGCTCACGACCTGGTCCGCCGTGCGCGCGCTGAGCCCCTCGGGGTCCAGGCGCTCGCGGACCTGCTCCAGGCTCTGGTTCAGGACCTCGCGCTGCACGAGGTCCTGCAAGGCGTCGAACTCGAGCTCGGTCTGCACCCGCTCCTGAGTGCTGGCGACCGCTTGCTCGAACACCGAGTAGTTCACGTGCCCCACGAGCTCCTCGACGTTGAGCGCCTGACTCACGGCGTCGAGGGTGTGGGCGTTGGCGCGCTCGCACACGTCGGCGATCGCCGCCTCGAGGTCGAGGGTCGCGCTCACGCCTTCGTGGAGCTTCGCCGCGACGTGCAGCGCCGCCTGCTCGGCGGCCTGGTCGCGGACGCCGTCGAGGTCGAGCCCGCCCAGGCGGTCGACCATGCGCTGCACGAGGCGCTCGCCGATCAGCGCCATGAGCGCGTCGGCGTCGAGGCGCTCGCCGAGGGTGGCCAGGGCGCGCTCGGTCGCCTGCTGCTCGACGCGCCCGATCACGCGCTCGAGCACCGCCTCGGTCAGCTTGTCGCCGACCTTGGTGGCCAGCTCGTCCAGGTTCAAGCGCTCCTCGAGGGCGCGGGGGTCGACCTCGCGCGGGACGCGCCCGGTGGCCTCGGGAGGCCGGGGCGCCTTGGCGCTGGGCGCGCGGGCCACCTTGCCGGTCGGGGCGCGCGACTGCGCCGCCTGGGGTCGCGGCTGCGCCGCGCTGGGCGCGCCATGCGCGTGCTGTGCGGGCGCGGGGGGCTCGCCGGGGTCGCGCCGGGCGCTGGGGCCGCGCCGGCGGCCGGGGGCGCGGCGCCGGGCGCGGGCTGGCGCACGGTGGGGCGGGGTCCGGGGCGACGGGCGACCTTCCCGGTGGGGGCGCGGGCGGGCCCGCGGGCTGCGCCCCGGTGGGAGCGCCGCCCGTCGGAGCGCCGGCCGGGCGGGGACCGGGTCGGGCAGGCGGCCCGCCGCGGCGCGGGCCGGGGCCCGGGCGACGGCGCGGCCCGCCGGCGCGCTCGCCGGGGACCCTTGCGTCCGACGCGTCCGGTGGGACGGCCGCTGCGTTGCTCGGGCTCGCGTGGGGTCTCCATGAGACGTCCTCCCGTTAGGGAGCGTAGCCAGCTAAGCCCGGCCGTCCCAGCTGGTTGGGCCCGTCACTCTTGCCCCCAGGGCGGGCGTCCGCGCTCACCCAGGTGCGCGCGCTGCGCGGCGACCCAGGCGGCGTCCTCGAGCAGGGCGTGCTCGCGGTAGAAGGCCTCCAGCTCAGCGTAGCGCGCCTCGAGGTCGAACCCGAAGCAGTGCTGGAGCTTGCGCAGGCACACCGGGCAGAAGTAGAGGGGCTGACGGTCCGCCTCGTCGAGGGAGTTCGCCCCGTTCATGGAGCACTCGAAGTAGACGCAGTGCGCGAGGCCGAAGCTGTGTCCGAGCTCGTGGGTGAGCAGGTGCAGCGCCCGGCGCAGGAGCAGGGTCGGCTCGACGCCGGGGGGGTGGAAGCGTGTGAAGGAGTAGCAGCCGATCCCGCTCGAGAACCGCCCCAGCCCGAACACGAAGTTGTCGAGGGCGGGAATGAACAGGTCGCGGTCGCAGAGCCCGGTGTAGGAGAGCGCCCCTGCTGGACGCCGCTCCGCGAGCCACTCGAGCACCTCGCTCGCGTCGTATTGACCGCGCTCGGGGCGCGCGGCGGACTCGGGCAGCGCCTGCGCCTCGGCCAGCACGCAGGCGCGGGCGAAGAAGCGCTGGGTGTAGTCGCGGCACGGCTCGAGCAGCGCCTCCGCTGGAGCGCTCAAGGGTGTGAGGGGCACGATCACGAGCTGGGCGTCGGGGGCGGCCACGAGCGGCGGCTTCGTGAGGAACGCGGCGAAGTCCTGCCCTGGCTCCGGGTGCGCCCACAGCCACTCTCCCAGGCGCGCTGGCCGCTTCTCGCGCTGCCCAAACGGGTCGTAGGTCCCCGCGGCCAGGAGCGCGGCGCGGTTGCGATCGGTGCGCGCGCGGGCGGCCGCGCCGTCGGGCCGCGGGCGGAGGCGGGTCCACGTCGCGTAGCCGACCGCCGCGAGCAGGGTCAGCAGCAAGACCGCTCGAATCCTCGTGCGCATGCGCCTCGTCCTCCTCGCGCAGGGTGACAGGCCCGTGGCCGCGCGACCAGCACGTCGCGCAGCGACCGCGGGTCCTGTAGCGTCACCTGAGAGAGGACCCCATGCTCCGCGTCGCCTGCTTGCTCCTGCTCCTGACGACCTCCGCCCTGCGCGCCGACGTGGCGCCCGACCCTGGCCGCAAGTGGAACTCGACCGAGTACGTGTTCCAGGGCCTCGACGCCTGCCCCGAGTGGCGCTTCGTGCTGCTCGAGTGCTCGGGCCCCGGCGAGCCGAGCGGGGTCTTGATCGAGGAGGGCGTCGCCGTGCCGCCCCTGAACTCGAAGGGGTGGTTCCGCCCGGTGCTCGTCGCGCTCCAGGAGGCGCCGGATCCGGGGGCCCTCGGGGAGCTCGCCCAGCGCGTGGACGAGCTCCCCCGCGCCACGGACCTGGACTCGGGGCCCGGAGAGATCTCGGCCTGGAGCGCGGTCACCCGCACCCGGGTCACGTATCGGGTCCTCGGGGTCGCGCCGCCCGGGATCGAGCTCCGCCGAGAGGCGTCGGTCGGCCTGGACGCGGAGGGGCGCCCCGCCGAGTACGAGCCCACGAGTCCGGTGCTGCTGGGGGTCCTGGGCGCGGTCGGGCTCGCGCTCCTGGGGTCGACCGTGGCGCTGCTGCGCAGGCGCCGGAGCGGCTCCGAGTAGCTCGCTACCGCGTCCGGCGCTGGTAGCGCTGGGTCGTGAAGTTCGAGAGCTCGACCCCGGCCAGCGGGCCGTGGGTCAGGTCGTAGAACGCGAGGTACGCCGCGAGGTTGTGCTCGCGGGTCACCCACTTGGGGGCGAAGCGCGGCGGGGCGATCCAGCCGGACTCCAGCCAGGGCTCGAGGGCCTCGACGTCGCCCCAGGTCAACCGCCCGCTGAACAGGAAGCGCGGGTAGTCGACCTTGCGCGCGGTGAGCGCCGCCTGCAGCCAGTGGTGGGTCTCGAGCAGCCCGCGCAGGTAGACGGTGTCCTTGGTGAAGGCCACCCCGCCCCGGGGGTCGCCGCCGCGGAACACGCGCTGGGTCGAGCTGAAGCTCTCGCCCTCGGTCTGCCCCGCGCCGTGAAAGAACTCGAACACCTGCACGAAGTCGGCGCCCTTGAGCGCCATGTCCACCGCGACGATCCGCAGCGCGATCCGGCGCAGGCGCGCGAGGTCGATGCTCGTGGTGATCAGCTCGGAGAAGGTGGCCAGGCCCTCCTGGGTGGCCGTGGTCCGCGGCGCCCCCAGGCCGAGCGCGCGCAGGTGCGGCTGGCTGCGCCCGTTGATCAGGGTCGCCGCGTGCACGAAGCCTTCGTGGTGCACGAGCTGCTCGACGTCGTTCTCGCTGTAGACCGCCCCCGCGCGCAGGCGCACGCGCTCGGCGCCGGCGGCGGCCTTGGCCGCGAGGTCCGGGTCGATCGCGATCTCGACCTTGTGCTCGCCGAAGAAGGGCTCGAAGGCCGCGCGCATGCGCACGGCGACCTCCTCCGCGCTGAGGCAGTAGTCGCTCTCGCGGTCGGCGCACGCCGCGGCGAGCTCCTCGGTCGCCTCGCAGAAGTGCTCGGCGGCCTCGAGGCTCGTGAGCCCGCCGGGGACCACCGGGTCGCTGGGCCGCCCGTAGATCCGCTGCGAGAGCTCGCTGAAGGCCGGGGTCCCCGCGACCTGGAGCATGCGCACCGACTCCAGGTAGCTGTCCGCGGTGCGCGCGATGAACTCGGCCATGGGGTGCTCGGCGCTCGGGCGCGCGAGGGCGCTGAGCTCGGCGACGTGGGCGTCGAGGTCCTGGGTGACCGGCGGCACCTCGGGTAACACGGGGCGCCCGGCGCGCCAGCCGCTGAGGAAGCGCTCCTTGAGCGCGACGGGCCAGGCCAGCTGCTTGAGGACCTTCACGTCCTTGGCCGCGGCGACCAGCCGCGCGTCGAGCTCGGCCAACCCGGGCGGCGGCGGATCCGTCATGCGCGCTCCTCGAGCATGCGCGGAGTGTAGCCGTGGCGCGTAGGAGAGGCTCGCCTCAGCGCGCGACGAGCTGGACCCGGAGCTCGCCCCGGCGCAGGTCGGCGCTCAGGAGCGAGACCGTGACCTCGACGGCGCCCGGGCCCGCAGGGTAGAGCGCGTAGCCCTCGGCGGTCGAGAGCACGCTCGCGTCCTGGGTGCAGGCGAAGTGCAGCGCCGCGGGGGCGGGGGCGGCGGGGTCGAGCACGAGGGCGAAGCGCACGGGGCCCCCCGGCGCCGCCTCGAGCTCCTCGACCCCGAGGGCCCGGGGCAGGACCACGAGCTCGGGGTCCGCGGCCGGCGCGGTCTCGCGCAGCGCGGCGTCGAGGGCGGGGAGCAAGGGGGTCACGTGGACCCCCGCCTCCAGCGCGCGCAGGGTGAACCCCAGGTTGCCCCAGGTCCCGAGCACGAGGTCGGGCTTGGCCCCGGGGGTCGCGAAGGCCAGGTCGCCCAGGCCCTGGCGCGGGGCGAGGGTCGCCTGCACCACGCCCAGGCCCTCGAGCAGCCCCTGGCGCGCGGCGCGCGGCGTGTCGTAGCGCCGCAGCACGAGCTGGACCCGCGCCGCGCCGCCGGCGGGGCCGTAGGAGGCGCGAGCCTCGGCGCGCCGCGCGTCGCGCTCGAGGGCGAGCTGGGTCCAGCCGGCGAACTCGACGGTGGCGGGGTCGAGCCCCAGCCGGGCGGGCGCCGAGGCGGGCCAGCCGGCCACGCCGTAGCGCTCCTCGAGCCGGGCGGCACGGGGGTCCTGGGCCAAGGCGGGCGAGGCCGCCAGAGCGGTGGAGGCGAGGACGAAGGCGACGAGGCGCAGGCGCATGGGACCTCTCCTACCGCGGGCTCGCGCGGCCAAACAGCTGCGCGCCGAACCAGTCGTAGCTGAGCTGCCGGCGGTAGTCCGCCTCGGGCATGGCGATCGGGAGCCGCTCGCGGAAGGGCGCGACCCAGGGGCTGGCGTCGTCGTCGACGCTCAGGCAGGCGTCGTGGATCGTGACGCCGCGGTCGAAGGTCGCCACCGCGTGGTAGCTGAAGGCGTGCATTCCGTAGAACAGGTCCCGGGCGAAGCCCGGCGCGCCCAGCCCGCGCAGGAAGTAGAGCCGGAAGTCCCAGCCCATGATCTCGATCTGCCCCCGGGCGCCGAGCTGCGCCGCGAGCTGCGTCACGAGGCTGGCGCAGTCGAGGCAGTTCACCCGCCGCCCGTTCTGGCGGTCGGCGAGGAACGCGCTGAGGTCGAGCTCGGGGGAGGCCAGGTCCGGCCCGCCGGTGTAGGCCGGGGCGCCCTGGGTCGCCTCGTAGCTCAAGCCGAGCCCGCCGTTGATCCCGCGCACGATCCGCGCCAGGGCCTCGGCCTCGCGCTGGGTGTCGTCGCGGAGCCAGGTCGAGACCAGGTCCAGGGCCGCGACCCAGGGGCGACCCCCGGGCACGTCCTGGCCCGAGGGGCGCTCGAGCACGGTGTAGAGCAGGTGCTCGCTGAGTTGCCCGCCCGGGATCAGGCGCCAGCTCCCGTCGTCCTCGCGGTAGGCGAAGCGCAGGGGCACCCGCAGCAGCCACTTGCCCAGCCAAGGCCCCAGGGGCTGGAGGTCGAGGGTCACCCGGTCGCCCGGGCGCAGCTCGCCGCTCATGGTGTCCGCGCCAGGGCCGCCCTCGACCACGATCCGCAGCGGGCGCCCGGCGATCGGGTAGTTCGCGCTGCGCTCGCGCCCGCCGACGGCCGCGGTCTGCCCCAGGGTCACGCGGACCTGGGGGGTGGTCCCCACGCGATACGCGACCGGGAGGCTGCGGCCGCGCTCGACCAGGGCGCCGCTGCTCGTGCGCGGCGGGCCGTTCACGTCGGTCCAGTATGCGGGCAGGTCGAGGGGGGTCCCGTCGGGGAGGTCGAGGCAGCCCGCGGAGACCCGCGAGCGCGGCAGGGTCCACGCCGGCCCCGCGTTGTCGACCGGGAACGCGCTCCCGCTCCAGGCCTCGGCGCGGTGGTAGGTCAGGGGCACGCGCCCGCTGCCCTCGAACTCGATCGCGCGCACGCCGAGGCGCACCACGTGCAGGGTCAGCGTGCGGCTGGAGCCGGCGCCCTGGAAGCGCAGGGTGTAGTCGCCGGGGGCGACGAAGCGCCCGCTGGCGTCGCGGCCGTCCCAGCGGTCGCGGTAGCTGCGGCCCCGGCTGCGGGTGGCGTCCACCAGCTCGCGCACGGTCTGGCCCTGTCCGTCGAGCACGCTCAGCTCGGCGCGGTAGCTGCCGGTCCCCGCGCGCTCCGTCTCGCAGGCGAGCTCCGCGCCGGCGAGCTTGGGGTCGAACACCCGCGAGCTCACCTCGAGGCGGGCCGTCGCTTGGGCCCACCCGCGAGGGGCGAGGAGGCCCAGGCCCAGGAGCAGGACGCTCACAGCTACGCGCATACGGTCTCTCTCCGCTAGGGTTACGCATGCTAGGGCAGGCCCCGCTGGGTCCCGAGCGGGAAAGCCCTGAATTACACTCGTGTGACGGTGTGCCCCCCGCGCCCCCCTTGGGGCTACCCTGGCTGCAACGACTGAGGATTGCCTGTGACCGACGCCCTCGCCTGGTCCGTCGCGCGTCCGTTCACCCTGCCCTGGAGCGTGGGGCCGGACGATATCGACGACCTGAACCACGTCTCCAACGTGCGCTTCCTGCACTGGATGAACCTCGCCGCCAAGGCGCACAGCGAGGCCCTGGGCTATGACGTGGCCCGCTACCGCGACGAGGGCGGGGTGTTCGTGGTCCGCCGCCACGAGATCGAATACCTCGAGCCCGCCTTCGCCGGCGAGGAGCTCGTCGTCGGAACCTGGCCCTCCGGGCTGCGGCGCAGCACCGCGGAGCGGCGCCACGAGATCCGGCGCCGATCCGACGGCAAGCTCCTCGCCCAGGGCCTGAACCTGTGGGTGTTCGTGGACTTCGAGAGCGGCAGGCCGAAGCGCGTGCCTCCGGCGGTGGCCGAGACCTTCGACCCGGGGAGGTTCACGTGAGCCCCGTCGACGAGCGCGAGGTCTTCGACAGCGGCCCGGTGGTCCTGTTCAAGTGGCGCAACGCCGCGGGCTGGCCCGTCGACTACGCGTCGCGCAACGTGCAGGACGTCCTCGGCTATTCCCGAGACGACTTCCTCCAGGGCCGGGTGGCCTACAGCCAGTTGATCCACGCCGCCGACCTGGGTCGCGTGACCCACGAGGTCCAGCGCGCGTGCGAGGGCGACGCCAAGGACTTCACCCACGAACCCTATCGCGTGTGCCGCGCCGACGGCCGGGTGATCTGGCTCTACGACCACACCCACCTCGTGCGGGACGAGGCCGGCGCGATCACGCACTTCCATGGCTACGTGATCGACTGCACGTCCCACGTGGCGGCGCAGGAGAAGAACTTTCAGCTGGAACAGCAGCTCCTGCACGCGCAGAAGCTGGAGAGCCTGGGGGTCCTGGCCGGGGGGCTGGCCCACGACTTCAACAACGTGCTCACCGGGATCATGGGTCACACCAGCGTGGCCCGCCAAGAGCTCAGCTCCGAGCACGCGCTGCGCGTTCCCTTGGCGCGGATCGACGCCCTGGCCCAGCAGGCGGCCGACCTCTGCGCGCAGCTCCTGGCCTACTCGGGGCGCGGCCAGTTCGTGGTCCACCCCCTGGACCTGCGCCGGGTGGTGCGCGACGTGAAGGGCATGCTCCGGGTCGCGGTCAGCAAGAAGGCGACCTTCGAGCTCGACATTCCCGAGGCGCTGCCCCCGGTGCTCGGCGATCGCGCGCAGCTCCAGCAGATCGTGATGAACCTGGTCGGCAACGCCTCGGACGCCCTCGGGCAGGGAGGGGGCACGATCCGCCTGAGCCTCGCAGCGGACGAGCTCGACGGCGGCGACGCCCTGTTCCCGGGCACCGGCGAGCTCGAGCCTGGGCGTTACGTGCGCCTCACGGTGGCGGACACCGGCTGCGGCATGAGCCCCGAGGCTCAGGAGCGGCTGTTCGATCCGTTCTTCACCACCAAGGTCACCGGCCGCGGGCTGGGCCTGGCGGCGGTGCTGGGGATCCTGCGCGGGCACGGCGGCGGGATCCGACTCAAGAGCCGCGAGGGCGCGGGCTCGCGCTTCGACCTGTTCTTCCCCGTGTGTGAGGGCGAGGTCGAAGACGAGCCCGAGACCGCCGAGGACAGCGACCTGAGCGAGGTCCCCTCAGGGGTGGCGCTGCTCGTCGACGACGAACCAGTGGTGCGGCGCACCGGGCGGCTGCTGCTCACCAGCCTGGGCTTCGACGTCGAGCTCGCCGTCGACGGCCTGGAGGCGGTGGAGAAGGTGCGCGCCCACGGCGAGCGCTACGCCTTCGTGCTGCTCGACATGACCATGCCCAAGCTCGGCGGCCGCGAGACCCTGCGCGAGCTGCGGGCCCTCGAGCCGCGGCTCCCGGTGATCCTCTCCAGCGGGTTCAGCCGCGACGAGGCGATCCAGTCCGAGGACGACCGCGGCGCGCTGGAGTTCCTGCAGAAGCCCTACCGCGTCGAGCAGCTCGCGGCCACGATCCAGCGCCTGTTCGCCAACGCCCGGGTGGACTGAAGCGCCCCTACTCGGCGGCGCTGCGCACCGCGTCCGCGACCCCCGCGGTCGGGGCCTCCTCGGGCGCGGGAGCCGCCGGGCCCGCCGTCGCCGCGGCGAGGAGCGCCTCGTCGAGGTCGTGCTGCTGGCGCAGCTCGGCGATCCGCAGCGCGATCGCGACCTTGAGGTCCGGGTCCGAGGTCAGCTCCAGGGCGTCGAGCAGCCCCGCGATCTGGGCCTCGTAGCTCGCGAGGCGGCTGCCCGCCTCCGGGGCGCCGCCGGGCTGGACCGCGCCCTCGTAGGCCTGGTGCAGGACCGCGGCGAAGGCCTTCTCGAAGCGGGCGTTGAGCGCGTCGAGTTCGCTCTCGAGGGCGGCCACCTCGGCGTCGGGCTTCCCGGTGAGCGTCCCCTCGCGCTCGGCGAGCAGCGCCGCCAGCTCGGGGTGCTCGGCCAGACGCTCCGCGCGGGCCTCGCCCTCGACGGTCGCCTCGCCGATCGCGGCGGTGACCGCCGCGACCTCCTCCTGGTGGTCGTGGGCCGCCTCGAACAGGGGCTGGGTGGCGCTGGAGCGCGCCGCGTCGTAGACCGCGTTGAGCTCGTCCAGGGCCCGAGCCACCGCGTCGAGGTCGACCTCGCCGTCCTCCCCCGTCATGTCGCCGACCAGGGACTTCAGCCGCTCCTCGGCGCCCTCGAGGGCCCCCCGCAGGCGGCGCTCGTCGAGGTAGCGATCGACCCGCTGCGCGAGGCCGTCGGCGAGCCAGAGCACGACCGCGGTCTCGCCCACGGTGTAGACCCAGCCCCCGAGCTTGAACAGCCGCGCGCCGTTCAAGGTGGTCGCGCGTCGCAGGGGGAGCGCGCCGCGGCCGAGGGCGCTGAGGGTCTTGACCGCGGTCACGCTCAGGGAGAGCGAGACCAGGTCCACGGCGTATTCGTCGAGCTCGAACCTCCCGCGGGCGATCGAGGGCACCGCGAGGCCCGCGGCGAGCACGAAGTGGGTGCGAAAGAAGCCGCTGAGCTTGCCCTGCTGGAAGTAGCGGCGGGCGTGGCGCCCGTAGAGGGCGTCGGCGGCCTTGGCTCCGCCCGCGAACAGGGAGTAGTCGATCAGGAAGTCGGCCTTCGTCATGTCGTCCAGGAAGCTCTGCACCCGCGCGGAGTCGCCGGTCTGCGCCGCGACCATGAGCTCCTTGAGGAACAGGGCCAGGGCGAACTGCCCGAACCCGCTCGCGCCGCCGGCGACGTTGCTCTTCGAGAGGCGTCCCCACTCGATCTTTCCGTTGGCGTCGCGGAACTCGGCCAGGACCTCGCCGGGGGTCGCGCCGGCGCGATACGCGCGGGCCTCGCCCTCCCGCGCGCGCCGCGCCTCGGCGGAGTCGCCCTTGGGTGCTTCGTAGCCCAGGGCCTCGACCAGGATCCGCACGCGCTCGCCCGGGGTCCCGGTGACCAGGCGCCCTACGCGCTCGCGGGTCATTTCGGCGCCGAGCTTGCGCGCCTCTTCCAGCGCCCGCGCCTCGCGAAAGCGGGCGTGCACCCGACGCGCCGACTCGCGGAAGCGTTGGAAGCGCTGCGCCTCGGCCTCGGTCAACCCCAGCTTGCTCGAGACTTCTCCCGCGCTGAGCTTGTCGAGCTTGACCCCGCTGGGCACGGTCTTGCCCTCGGGGAGCCCGAGGGCGAGCAGCTTGTTCAGCTTCTCGACCTGGGTCCCGCTCTGCGCGCCCTCGATCAGGGTGCGCGCGTGAACCTCGGGGATCTTGAGCTCGGCGGCGAGCTGGGAGGCGGAGCTCGCCTGGAGCGACCCAGGGCTCTGCAGCAGGTCTCCGATCAGCCCGCGCTGGGTGTAGGCCAGGGCCCGGCGCATGGAGCCGTCGGCTTCACCGAGCGAGTCGTCGTCGTCGTCGCTGGCCGCCTCGCCGGTCGCGGGGCGGTCCGGTGGGGCGGGGAGCCCCGCCTCCTGAGCAGACACCGACAACGCCAGGCCGAGGCCGGCGAGGACGAGGGTCAAGGACTTCATGGGGGGGTGCCTCCGGCGCCGCAGCCGACGGAAGCGGCGCACCCCTCACCGTTAGCAACCAGCCGTCCAAATCGAGCCGCTGGGTCCAAAGGGCTTAGGAGGTAGCGATCGAATCGGACGGGCGTGCGTCACGCAAGCGGACGAGGTGCGATTCACCCGACGAATCGGGAGCGTTGCGCCCCGGGGCCTACTTGAAGTCGTGCGCCTTCCGCAGGAACTCGAGGTCGTAGTAGCGCCCGCCGAGGTCGTCGGCGACGGCCTCGAGGAACTCGGTGCGCTTCTTGCCCTCGGCCACCTGGAGCACGTGGACCCGCACCCGGCTGTAGAGGTTGTGGCGCTTCAGGTGCCGCAACAGGCGCTTGCGCTTGCGGTAGCGGCCCTCGGTCGGCCCCCCCTCGCTGAGCAGGTAGATCGTGTCGATCCGCGGGTCGTCCAGGGCCAGGGTCAGCGTGTCGTAGACGTTGCTCCGGCTGAGGCCCTTCCCGTCGGGGGTCTTGGCCTCGGCCTGCACGAATTTCTGCATGGCCCGCCGCGCCTTGCCCATGGGGACCAGGGCCGCGCTCATGGGGCGATACTGGGTGGCGAAGAAGATCACGTTGGTCAGGGTCTCGTCGGGGAGCGCCTCCAGCACGCGCGACAGCTCCATGACCGCGAAGGTCAGGCGCAGGGGCGACTCGGGGTCCTTCTCGTCCACCGGGTGCCGGGTCATGCCCGACGAGCAGTCGAGGGCGAACAGCACGCGCCGGGAGTGGATCGGGATCCCGTGGTAGCGCACCCGGGTCTCGCCCTCCTCGGGCTCCACGCCGCCGGGCTTGGGCGGGGTGAAGCCCTCGCGCTGGGCCTCCCACCAGCCGCGCCACGGCTCGGCCTGGGGCGGGAGCGCCACGCCGGCGAGGTCGGTCAGGGTCTGGTTCAGCACGTGCAGGGTCAACCCCTCGGAGCCCTCGAGCAGCGGGATCAGGGCCTCGATCGCCTGGGCCACGAGGGCCGCGTCGTCGCGGGCCTCCCAGCCGCGGAGCGCGGCGCAGGCGGCGTCCAGGATCCGCGGACCCCAGGGGTCCTTGTCGGAGAGCGCGCCCAGCGTGGCGACCCCCGCCCGCGCGGCCGCCTGGGCGTCCGCCTCGCGCAGGGCCTCCAGCGCGGCGATCGCCAGCGGGCCCTTGGGCTTCTCCAGCGCCTTGTCCGCCAGCTCCCGCGCCGCGGCGGGGTCGAGGTGCGCCAGCGCGATCAAGGCGTCGCCCTGCACGCGGTAGCCCAGCTTGCCGCCGCGCTTGGCGAGCTTCTCCAGCGGCTTGGCCGACGCGGCGTCGCCCAGGCGCTCGAGCGCCCACACGCTCTCGAGCACGGTCTCCGGGTCCTTGGCCCCCAGGCCGTAGCGCTCGAGGGCTTCGCGGGCCGCGGCGAAGCGGCAGCGCCCGAAGAGCTCCGCCACGGCGGCTCGCACCAGGGGGTCCTTGTGGGCGAGGTGCGGGGCCAGGCCGGCGAGGAGCTGGGCGTCGTTGCGCTCCTCCAACACCTCGAACACCGCGTCGCGGACCCACACGCTGCGGTCGCCGAGCAGCGCCAGGGCCTCGTCGACGTCGGCCTGCTTGGCGGCCTTCTCGGCGTCGTCGGCCGCCTCCTCCTGCTCCTCGGTCTTGCGGGTGGGGTCGAAGAACGGGGGACCCGAGGGGCCGGCCCACCCGGCGCTGGTCAGGACCAGGGGCAAGAGCAAGGTCACGCGCACTAGAAGTCGCTCCCGTCGTTGCGCCGACCGGGGGACCAGCCCTGGGTCGCGCCGGGCGCGCCCACGTGGTCCTCGTAGTCGGCGGCCGAGCTCGCGGGGTTGGCCACGATCGCCCCGCCGTCGGTGCGGTTGACGAGGGACGAGCCGTTGGGCGGGTTCAGGTAGTCCACCCGGAACAGCAGATCCCCAACCCCGGTCGGATTCAAGCGGGGCAGGGTGCGAATCTGCACCGAGTCGTCGGTGTTGTTCAGCGCCAGCCCGCCGGTGGTCGCCTGCTGGGCGCTGCCGCTGCGGTTCGCCCCGGGGAAGCGGTGCGAGGTCCCCGCGCCGAAGACCACGATCGCGCCGCCCGGGGGGAGCGTCGTGGGGTTGGGGAAGCGGTGGCGCTCTTCGCGGGAGTCCATGAGCACGAGGAAGGTCAAGTCCACGGGCTGGGCGGTCGTGTTCAGGACCTCGACGAACTCGTCGGCCTGGCTGTCGCCGAAGCCGTCGCCGTTGGTGTCGATCCCGCCCGGGTGCGGGCAGAGCTCGTTCACGATCAGGTCGCCGTAGCGCAGGTCGCCCTGGACGAGGAAGCCCGGCGCCAGCGCCTGCTGGCCGTGCTCGCTGACCACCACGTCGACCGTCCCGGGGGTCACGCCGTCGGGGAGCAGCACCCGCAGGCTCTGAGGGCCGGTGAGGGTCACGTCGCTCGCGGGGACGGGCACGCCGCCGAAGCTGACCGCGACCGCCGAGGTCAGCGGCGCCACGAAGTCCTGAGCGCTGAGGGTGATCTCGGTGCCGCCGTAGCCCAGCTCGGAGTGGCCGACGGGCGGGTCGAAGCGGAGCTGCGCCGGGCGGGGGTCGTAGCTGAACGCGCCCTTGGTCGTCGCGGCGCCCAGGTCGTTGAGCACGCGCACCTCGACCTGGCCCAGGCTCGCGCTGGCCGGGGCGACCGCGCGCAGCTCCTGGTCGCCGACCACGGTCGCGGGCACCGCGGTGGTCCCGAACAGCACCAGGGTCTGCCCCGCGCCCACGGCCTGGAACCCACGCCCGCGCAGGGTGACCAGGGTCCCGCCGGCGACGGTGCCGCGGTCGGGGGTCAGCGAGCTGAACACCGGGGCCGTCGACACCGGCGCAGCGGTGGGCGAGGCCGGCGCGCTGCCGCCGGCGGTCGTCGCGCTGGCCGTGGTCGGGCTGGCGGTCGCGGTCGGGGCAGCGGTGCCCTTCGAACCTCCGCCGCTGCCGCAGCCGACGACGAACCAGGGGGCGAGCGCGCACAGCGCGCCGAGGGCGATCCGGGGCATGGGTCCTCCTGTCTCTGCTCTCGCAGCGGGAGGAGATACCACCCTTGTTTAAAGCTGCTGTCCGAGTCTCGGAATTCCTCCCGGGGATCGCCGTAAAGCGTTGCTGGCGCGCTCCTCCGGGGCGCGCCAGCGACGATCAACGGGCGGTAAAGACGCGGCAACTCGTCAAGGGACGATCAAGATCAGTCGTCCACACGCCGAGCGAAGTCCTCGAGCGCGTCGTCGAGGTCCTCGTCCTCGACCCAGTCCACGAGGTCGTCCCACGCGTCCTCGATCTGCTCCTCGAGCTCCTCGACGCGCTCCTCGTCGTCCCGAGCCTCCGCCAGGTGGTAGGCCACCAAGGTGTCGTTGAGGTCGCCCATGCGGTCCACCGCCTCCTCCAGGAGCGCGACGAGCTCGCGGGTGCGCCCGCCGCCCTCGAGGATGTGGGGCACGTAGCCCGCGACGTTGAGGGTCCCGCGCAGCGCCTTGCGGAAGCTGTGGAACACCTCTTCTTGGGAGCCCTTGGTCAGGTCCTTCAGGTGCTCGAAGCCGTCGAGGTCCTCACGAGCCCGGTCGAGCAGCGCGTGCTCGAGGCGCGCCAGGGTCTCGAGACCGCGGTCGTCGCGGTGGGGGTGGATCGTGGTCCCGCCCCAGTAAATGTCCGAGAGGTCGTCCTTGGAGCGCTTGTGGATCCGCGTGCGGCTGGCGCTCTGCAGGTAGACGCGGAAGAAGGTGTTCCGCGCAGGGTCGCGGTAGTCGGCGAGCCACTCCAGCACCTCGCGGCGCAGCTCCGCGACCTCCTGCGGGACGTAGGTCGCCAGGGCCGGGTCCTCCAGGCCCTGGGCGTCGTAGAGGTCCTTGAACGCGCCCATGCGCTCGTAGCCGCGGTCGAGGCTGCGGCGCAGGTCCTCCCAGGGGTCGAACCCGCCGACGTGGGGGAAGGCGTAGGCGAAGATGTCGAGGAAGTCGCGCAGGCGGCCGAGCTCCTTGCGCAGGTCCTTGGCCTCATGGGGCAAGGTGTTCTCGTCGAAGCCGGCCAGGTTCGTGTTCAGGCGGTCGTAGGCGGGCACGATCAGCGCCTCGGCGATCTCGCCGTAGGTCCGACCGTCGAGGTCGCGCCGACCGTTTCCGAGCGCGCTGCCCCAGCTCGCCTCGGGGTCGAGGCGGGTGAGGTTGGTGACGCGTTCGCGCACGCTCGAGTCCTCGGTGAACACGTAGACCGCGCTCAGGCGGTTGGGCGGCATGGGCCCGGGCGCGGGGGCGAGTCCCCCCGCGATCCCGCCGGCCTCGCGCTCGACGCGGTAGAGCACCTCGACCGACCAGGTCCCGTCCTCCTGCGCCTCCACCCGCCCGGTGGCGGTCCAGCGCGGGTCGGGTCCCGGGCGCTTCTCGGTGCGGGTCAAGCGCAGGCCGTCGGCCTCGCGCTCGACCTCGAGGGTCACCTCGATCCCGTCGCGGCCGTCGTCGGCGGTGCCCTCCAGGGCGTAGCGACCCGCGAAGATCGGCTCCTGGGCGCATACGGCGCCGCACAGGAACAGGCCGAGGAGGCCGCTCACACGGGGTGGGGAGAGGCGGAAGATCATGGGCCGGGTCTCGCTTTCGCTCGAGGTTTCCCGGCCCTGACGCAAGGGGTCAGCCCGCTCCTTGAAGCTGGGGTAAGCGACGCAACCCGTGGCGCAGCGTGCCTGGAGTCCAGGCTGGACGCCCAGCGTGCCGGGCTTGACCTGGGCTTTATCCCATCGAGCGCCCAGATCTCGGAGCGCGAGACGAACCCGCGCTCAGCGGAACGGACCGCGCAACCAAGCCTCGTTCGCGGGGGTCGGAGCGCCCTTGGCCCAGGCGTCGACGAGGCGGTGCATGTTCTCCACGAACATGCGGTCGGGCCAGCGCGCGCCGTAGGCGTCCACCAGCGCGTGGGCCTCGGCGAACCGCTCCAGGGGCACCAGCGCGCGCAGGCTGCGGACGACCAGGTCCTGCTCCACCCGGTTCGCGCCGTCGCGAGAGCGGAACTCGGCGTACCACCGCTCCCAGGCCGCGCGATGGGCCGGGAGCGCCGCGGGGCCGTCGGAGCCGTGAAGCCGCGCCTGGCTGAGGGCCAACTCCACGGGAATGCTCCCGGGGTCCAGGGCGCGGGCCTCCTCCAGCAGCGCGATCCGGCGGGCCGGGTCTCGGGTCGCGGAGCTGACCGCGTTCAGCGCCCGCGCGCGCACCGTGGGCCCGAGGCGCGGGTCGCGCGCGAACTCGAGCAGCTCCTCGGTGGGCCCGAGCTGATCTCGCTCCACGAACCGCTCCAGAGCGCTCAGGGCCCGCAGGTAGCGCAGCTCGAGGGTCTCGGCGAGCTCCTCCCCGTCGGAGCGCTCGAAGCCTACGTAGCCCCCATAGGGGTCGACGTCGAGGCGCACGAGGGCGACGTAGCCCGGGAGCGACTTGGCCCAACTGAAGTCTTCGCTGTAGCGCGCGGCGATCCCCAGGGACTGGGAGAGCCGCTCGGCCTGGCTGCGGTCCCCAGGCCGGCCTCCGGTGCGGGCGAGGCTCTCGAGCAGCTCCAGCCCGCCCGCGCTCCAGTCGGTCTCGGTTCGGCGCAGGAGCGCGACGACCCCGTCCACGAGGGCCTGGTGCTCGGGGTCGCGGGGGTCCAGGGCGTCGAACAGCCCGTCCAGGGCCTGGCGCAGGGCCTCGCGGTCGGGCTGCGCGCGGGCGAGGAGCTCCTGCGCCGCCGTCAGCGCGCGGGCCTGCTCCGGCGTCAGGGGCGCGCGGACGGGAGCTGGCGCGGGGGCCGGCGGCTCGGGGGTCGGCGCCGTCGGGGGCGGAGCCACGGTGGCCCCCGCCCCCCCCCGCCCCCCCCCCCCCCGCGCCCACGAGCGCCACCGCCGCCAGCAGCCACGGCACGCGGCGGCGCGTCCCGACCGCGCGGCCCTCGAGCCAGGCGTCGAGGGCGTCGGCCAGGGCGTCGCCCTCGGGGTAGCGCGCACCCGGGTCGGGGTCGAGGCAGCGCATGCACACCCGCGACAGCACGTCCGAGACCGCGGGGTCCCGGGCGTGGGGTGGAGAGAACCGCCGCGCGCGGGGATCGAGCACGGCCTCGAAGCCGCGGTGCGCGTAGGGGTGCTCCCCCACCAGGGCCTCGTAGAGGATCACCCCGAGGGAGTAGACGTCGACCCCCGGCCCGACCTGGTGCGACGCCGCGACCTGCTCCGGGGCCATGTAGAGCGGGGTCCCCAAGAGCACGTTGCTGCGGGTCATGCGCTCGAAGTCGAGGGCGTGGGCCAGGCCGAAGTCCGCGAGCCGGACCTGGTCCTCGCGGTCGACGAGCACGTTCTGGGGCTTCACGTCGCGGTGCACGACCCCCTTGGCGTGGGCGTAGCCCAGGGCGCGGGCGACGTCGCGCAGGGCGAGCACGCGCTGGCGCACGCTCCACTCGGGGAAGGCCTGGTCCAGGGTCCGCGCGCCGTCGACGAGCTGGCAGGCGAGGTAGGGGTAGCGCTCGGCGACCCCCGCGTCGTGGACCGCGACGATGTGCGGGTGGGACAGCCCAGCCGTGATCTGGCCCTCGCGCCGGAAGCGCTCGAGGCGGTTCGGGTCGTCGGTGGGCGGCCCGAGCTTGAGCGCGACGGCGTGATCGGAACCACGTCGGCGAGCGCGGAACACGGTCCCCATGCCCCCCGCACCCAGAGGCTCGAGGAGCTCGTAGTCGCCGAGGGTCCGCGCGCTGAAGCTCACCCGCACAGGGTGGACGGGACCCCTGCTCCGAGCAACCCGGGGCGGTATCCTCGGAGCAGCCGGAGGCCCGGGTGGGCGGGATCACCAACGCACAGTTCGCCACGATCCGCTGCGCCCAGTGCGGCGGTCCGTTCCGGGTCTACCCCAAGCCCGGTCAGAGCGGGCTGCCCGACGAGGTCCCCTACGTCGACGGCGGGCTGATCGCGTTCTCCGACGACTCCGGCGCCGAGGTCTACTACCACGGCTACGTGCGTGACTCGAACTCGTGCTGGACGCGCGCGCAGGCGGCCGACGCATGACTCACCGCGACGGGAGCGCCTCATGAAGCGACTGGCCCTGACCCTCCTCGCCGTCCTCGCCTGCGCCCCGGCGCGCGCCGACGACGACGTGATCCTGCAGGGGTTCTACTGGAACTGCCCCGAGGACTGGTGGGTCCGCCTCGAGGGCGAGGTCGAGGCGCTGGCCAAGGTCGGCTTCCGCGCAGTGTGGCTCCCCCCGCCGCAGAAGGGCGCGGGCGGGCGCGAGTCCATGGGCTACGACGTGTTCGACCACTACGACCTGGGGGAGTTCGACCAGAAGGGCAGCGTGCCCACGCGCTTCGGGACCAAGGCTCAGCTCCGCGCGCTGGTGGACGCGTTCCACGCCAAGGGGGTCGAGGTCTACGCGGACCTGGTGCTCAACCACATGACCGGGGGCGAGCTCGTCCCGAACCCGCAGAAGGGGACGCCGACCTGGTCGCGCTTCCGCTACCCCCACGGCCGCTTCGAGAAGGACTGGAGCGACTTCCACCCCTGCCCCCAGCACCCCGACGAGGACGAGCCCTACCACTCCAACGTGTTCGGCGAGGACCTCTGCCACGAGAACCCGCGGGTGCGCGACGGGCTGATCGAGTGGGGCGACTGGCTGACCCGCGAGATCGGCTACGACGGCTACCGGCTGGACTTCGTGAACGCGATCGAGCCGAGCTTCCTCAAGGCCTTCCTCGGGGCCAAGTCCATGCGCGGGAAGTTCGCGGTGGGCGAGCTGTGGCACGGCGACAAGCGTGTGCTGGGGGAGTGGGTCGAGGCCACCGGCGCCAGCGTGTTCGACTTCAACCTGTTCTATCGCCTACAGGGCATGTGCAACCAGAAGGGCGCCTTCGACATGCGCGAGCTCGCGCGGGAGGGCTACTTCCGGGTGAACCCGTTCAAGGCCGTGACCTTCGTCGAGAACCACGACACCGCGCGCAAGGAGCCGGTGATCCTGGACAAGCTCCTGGGCTACGCCTTCGTGCTGACCATGGAGGGCCGCCCCTGCGTCTACTACGAGGACTACGCGGTCCACGGGCTGAAGCCTGGGATCGACGCGCTGATCGCCGCGCGACGCGAGCTCGCCGGCGGCTCGAGCACGGTGCTCCACGCCGACGAGGACCTGCTGATCGTGCAGCGCAACGGGCACGAGGATCGCCCGGGGTTGATCCTCGTGCTCAACGACGGGCAGGCGCCGCGCCAGGCCTGGGTCACGAGCAAGTGGCGCGAGGTGACCCTCGAGGACCGCGTGGGCGGTCAGCCGCCGCGGCGCGCCCACACCGACGGGCGGGTGGAGCTCGGCGCGCCGGCGCGCGGCTACGCGGTCTACGCCCCCCCGGCGTCGGCGAGCGCCAGCGCCAGCGGGATCAACGGGGGCCTGGGCCAGTAGGCACCTCGGCCTCGGGCTCTTCGTCCGTCGCGGGCTCCCGCAGCTCGAGCGCGTCGGCCTCGGCCAGGCGCGGGGGCAGCGCCTCGCGCAGCCACGTCAGGACCTCCAGCGCCAGCGCCTCCTGCGCGTGGGGCCACAGCGCCTCGCGCACGTCGGCGTAGGCGTCGGCGTCGAGGGTGTAGGGGTAGAGGAACAGGAGCCCCGAGACGCTCCAGCCGCGCTCCGGATCGTTCAGCGCCCGGCGGTGGCTGACCACGAAGTCGCGCTCCAGGAGCGCGCGCCCCGAGCCCACGTGGACCACCGAGACCCGCGCGGCGAGCCCGACCTCGTAGACCTCGTCGGCGATCAGGACCACCGGCACGAGCCCGGGCCCGTAGAACAGGGCCGCGTCGATCCAGAACCACGGGCTGTCGCGCTCGACCCAGGCGACCTGCTGCTCGAGCAGGTCGACGGATCAGGAGCTCGGCGTCCCGGCCCGCGGCGGCGGCGAGGAGCAGCCCCCGAGCTCGGACCCCGGGTCGCCCGCGTCCAGGGCCAACTGGGGCACGTCGGTCAGCGCCCAACTGCACACCGCGGCGATCCGCTCGCCGAGCTCGGCAGCGGCGGGGGCGGGGCGCTCCAGCGGTGCACGCCGGGGGAGCCGGGGGCCGGCGACGGCGGAGTCGGCCGGAGTCGGCGCTCGCGACCGCGCCGGAGTCCAGCGCAGCCACCTCGCCGGTCGTGCTGTCGAGGGCGGCGAGGTCCGCCGAGTCCACGGCGGTCGCGCTCGCGGAGTCGACGGCGGAGGGCGCTCCCCAGCGCCAGGGCTCCCCGTCCTCCGCCTCGGTCGCGATCAGCACCGCGCGCCAGTCGAGGCGCTGCGCCAGCCGCAGCCCCTCGTGGCTGGGGTCGGTCTCGATCGCCTGGGGCGGCGACACGGAGCAGCCGGCCAGGAGCGAGAGGGACAGGATCCACCAGGGCAGGGTGCGCTCGGTCATGAGCGCAGTATCCCGGTTGAAGGCGACGCCGTCACCTGGGGTGACCCGATCAGGCCTCGGGGCGAACCACCCGTAGCCGAAGGCTGGGAGCTCGACGACGTAGGGGTCGAGCCCCACCTCGGGCTGCCGCGCGTCGCTGAACAGCTCGCGCAGCGCCAGTCCCCGGAGCTGCGGCAGCTCCAGCTCCACGCGCTGGGGCTCGGGGCTGAGGTTCGCCAGGACCAGGAGCCGCGCGCCCTCGTGCTCGCGGAGGAAGGCGAGCACGTGCGGGTTCGCGGGCTCGAGGGCCCGGTAGCTGCCCTGCCCCAACAGGGAGAGCTGCTTGCGCCGGGCGATCAGGCTCCGGGTCCAGTGCAGGAGCGAGGCGGGGTCCGCCTCCTGGGCGGCGACGTTGATCCGCGCGGGGGCGAAGGCCGGGTCGTCGACCAGGGGCAGGTGGAAGCTGGCCGGGTCCGCGGCGGAGAAGCCGGCCCCCGGGCTCGCGTCCCACTGCATGGGCGTGCGCACCCCGTCCCGGTCCTCGAGCTGGAGCGCGTCCCCATGCCCAGCTCGTCGCCGTAGTAGACGATCGGCGTCCCTGGGAGCGAGAACAGGAGCACGTTCAGCAGCTCGAGCTTGCGCCGGTCGCCGGCCAGGAGGGGCGCCAGCCGACGGCGGATCCCCACGTTGAGCTTGGCCCGCGGGTCCTGGGCGTAGACCTCCCACATGAACGCGCGCTCGTCCTCGCTGACCATTTCCAGGGTCAGCTCGTCGTGGTTGCGCAGGAAGGTCGCCCACTGCCCGCTGGGCGGCGGCGCCGGGGTCCGGGCCAGGATCTCGGTGATCGGCTGGCGCCTCCCCTGGGCCAGGGCCATGTAGAGCCGAGGCATGACCGGAAAGTGATAGACCATGTGGCACTCGTCGTCGGCGCCGAAGTAGCCCACCAGCTCCTCGGGCCACTGGTTGGCCTCCCCCAGGAGCATGCGCCCGGGGAAGCGCGCGTCGACGTGAGCCCGCAGCTCGCGCAGGAACGCGTGGGTCTCGGGCAGGCTCTCGCAGTTGGTGCCCTCGCGCTCGTAGAGGTAGGTCACCGCGTCGAGGCGCATGCCGTCCACCCCGAGCTCGAACCAGAAGTCGACCACGTCGAGCAGCTGCTGGCGCACCCAGGGCGAGTCGAAGTTCAGGTCGGGCTGGGTGCGGAAGAAGCGGTGCCAGTAGTAGGCCTGGGCCTCGTCGTCCCACTCCCAGTTCGAGTCCTCGTAGTCGGGGAAGATCCGCCGCACCCCGGCGTAGCGCTCGGGGGTGTCGCTCCACACGTAGACGTCGCGCTCGGGGCTCCCCGCGGGCGCGCGCCGCGCGCGCTGGAACCAGGGGTGCTGGTCCGAGGTGTGGTTGAGCACGAGCTCGGTGATCACCCGCAGCCCCCGGGCGTGGGCGGCGTCGATCACCGCCTTGAAGTCCTCGAGGGTCCCCAGGTCGGGGTGCACACCGCGGTAGTCGGCGATGTCGTAGCCGTCGTCGCGCAGCGGGCTGGGGTAGTGCGGCAGCAGCCACAGCGCGGTGACCCCCAGGGACTCGAGGTAGTCCAGGGTCTCGAGCAGGCCCGGGAAGTCCCCGATCCCGTCGCCGTTCAGGTCGCGGAAGGAGCGGACCTGGACCTCGTAGATCACGGCGTCCTTGTACCAGTCGCGGGGCTCTGCCTTCATGAGGGAGAAGGGTAGCAGCGCGGCCGGGGCCCGCCAGCAGCAGGGGGGTCGCCCGCGCTCAGCCCCGGCGATCCAGCTCGCGCTCGACCGCAGCGATCCGCCGCTCGAGGTGCTCCAGCTCCTCCTGCAGCGGGTGGTCGAGGTGCTCGCCGATCGCCCGGCGCCAGGTCTGTGCGACCTCGTACAGCCGCGCCAGGCGCGGGCCGGCGTCGCGGCGCAGGAGCTCGCGGTCGAGGTGCTCCGCGTTCCACACCCGGCGCGCCGCGCCCTGGAGCAGCCGGGCCTGACGGCGGGCGCGCGGGGCGACCCGCGGGGCGTCCTGGAGGAAGCTGCAGAGCTCGAGGAGGGCCACCTGGGGGCGCTCGCTGAGGGTCCCGCGGTAGCGCTGGTAGGCCACCCCGGCGAGCTGCGCGAACAGGCGCTCGCCCTCCTGGAGCTTGAGGGTCAGCTTCTCGCTCTCCGCGGGGTCGTCGGGGTAGTCCTGGCTCTGCTGGAGCATGCACACCTCGAGCCCCACCAGCTCACCCAGGACCTCGACCGCGCCGCGCTGCGGGGCGTCCAGGATCAGGCGCGACTGGGCGTAGCGCGCCTCGAGCTTGCCGACCCGGGTCTCGGGGGCGCTCTGGGGGGCACGGCGTGCCCCCCCGCTCACGCCGCCGAGGCGGCGCGGGGCGCGCACGTAGGACTCTTGCTCGGGGCCGAGCAGCGCCTGCTCGCGCAGCGCGTGCACGGCGGCCAGCGCGCGCTCGAGCTCGGGGCGCTCGTCCTCCGCGGCGTAGAGCGCCGACTCCAGCCGCGACGCCAGGGCCTCGAGGGGCGGGAGGGCGCGTTGGCCCTCCCGCTCGACCTGCAGGCGCAGGTCTCCCAGGCGCTCCTGCAGCGCGCGCTCAGCGCGTCCGCGCTCGACGGGGGTCGTCGCCGCCTCGAGGGCAGAAGCCGCCTCGCCGGCGGCGCTGGCCGCGGTCTCCAGGGTCGTCGTGTGGCCGACCCCGCCCACCAGCCCGCGGGTCCCCTGCGCCTGGGCGGCGCTCAGCGTCAGCGTCAGCGCCGCCGCGATCCACACTCCTCGCATGATCCTTCGCCTTCCTTCTCTCCGGTACCAGGGATTGGTGCGGGGGAGGCGCGGCGTTAGCCGGCTGCGGGGGTCGCGCGCAAGTCATTATCCAGCAATGCTTTTTGGTTATCATGGGCGAACCAAAGACGACCTGCGCCCGGGAAGGCGCAGGTCGCTGGAGAGAAGGATTGGCCTCAGGAGCGTTGTCGAACCGTTTCGACGCGGCTCCAGAGAGGAACAGACAAGATGATTCAGTTCGGGTAGCCGCCGGCGCCCATGCGGTTGACGCGCTCGAGCTCACGGGCGCGGCCCTCTTCGAGGGCGCGGGTGTAGCGCTCGATCGCCTCCCCGACCCGCTCCACGTCCTTCTGCAGCGGGTGGTAGGGGACGCCAGCCTCGGCGATCGCGTCGCGGTAGATTCGACCCACGCCCTCGAGCTTGCCGATTCCACGCTCGAGCTCGTCCAGGTCGCGGGTGTCGAGGTCGAGCAGCTCGCTGTCGAAGCTGCGTCGGGTGTCCTGCATGAGGCCCCAGATCCCGCCGGCGGTGCGATCGGAGCGGGGGGCCAAGGTCACCGAGACCTGCGCCAGGTCGTAGAGGGCGCGCACGGGGTCGTCCTCGACCCGCGGCGCGAGCCGGGTGCGGGCGGCGTCGTACAGCGACCGCTCGATCAGGGAGAGCTCAGCGAGCTCCTGGTTGAACGCGCTCCGCGCCTTGAAGTCGATCCCGGTCAGGAGCCGGGAGACCTCCACCTCCATGGCCACGTAGGCCCGGAGGGTCTCCTCGAGGGACACCCCGTCCTCGAGCGCCGCCCGCCCGCGCTGGGCGAGGGCGACCAGGCCCTTGCGCGCGGCCTCGACGTCCGGGGTCTGGTTCTCCACACCGTTCTGGGGAGCCGCGCCGCTGCGGGCCTGGGCCTGCAGGGTCTCGACCTCCTCCAGGGCGCGGTGGGCCGGGGTGCGCCGGGAGGCGCCGTTGAGCGCGGTGCGCAGCGCGCCCTCGAGCTTGCCGAGGGTCTCCCGCGCCGCGGCGGTCCCGTTCCGGGCCCCGGCGCGCAGGTCGCGCACGAGCTTGCCGACCACGGCCTTCGCGTCCTTGACCTCCTGGGGGTCCTCGCTCGAGGCGAGCACCTCGACGGCGTGGGCGACCGGGGCGTCCAGGCTGGGGCGAGCGAAGCGCACGAAGCGGCGCTGGGCGCGCCCGCTCGGCGTCTCGCCCTGGAGCACGTGGGTCATGCCGGCCTTGGGCTCGACCTCGACCCAGGCCCCGTCCTCGGTGACCTCGACCACGCGCAGGTTCGCCCCGCCGGCGGTGCGGAAGTGCGCCCCGGGAATGGCGTCGCTCTTGTGGAGCCCAGGCTCCTGCGCGAAGGCGGCCGACGCCGCGAACACCCACCCCAGGACTCCAATCCACCAACCTCGCATGGCTCGCTCCTCTCTCACCCGGGGATTGGTGGGGGGGAAGGAGGGCGTTAGCCGACTCCGCGAGAAATCTTGGGGGCAGAGAAAGGCAGGACCTGTCCGCGGACCGGGGTGCTCGAGGTCGTACCGCAGCTCGGCTCCTGGACCTAGTCGAGGTCGGGCCGATGCCTTTTGACCGCAAAGGGCGCAAAGGACGCAAAGGGACGCAAAGGCTAGCGATTCCGTACGCTACGAAGAAGGCCGCGGACCCAGCTCGTGACGAGGTTCGAGGGTAGCTCCGCCCGATCGCGACCTGGCGGAGCAGGTCCGCGCGGAAACTCATGTCGCAGCAGAACGTTGCGTTCCTTTGCGCCCTTTGCGGTTCAAGCGCATCTGCCCGCCTTGGATCGCCGCTGCCTGGGACACCCGACGAGCGCCGGGCTAGGCCTCGCCGAGGTAGGGCTCGAAGGTGCGCATTTCCTCGGCGAACTCCTCGTCGGAGGAGCAGTAGCGGGCCACCTCGCCCCGCAGGGCCTCGGCGAAGCGCTTGCGGGCCTTGTGCAACGCCACCCGCAGCGCGCCGGGGGTGCGCCCGGTGCGCTCGGCGATCTCGCTCGGGGTCAGGCCCTGGGTCGCGTAGAGCAGGAGCTCGTGCTGCGCGGGGTAGGCCCGGCGCACCTCCTCCAGCGAGAGGCGCACCAGCTCCTGCAGCCAGAGCGCGGTGAACTCGGTCTCGGCGGCGGCCTCGGCGACGCGCTCGAGGGGCACCCGCTCGTGGCCCCCGCCGCGCTTCTCGGCCAGCTCGCGTCGCCGCTGCTCGCTGAGCACGTTGAGGGTGATCCCCAGGAGGTAGCTGCGGAAGCGCCCGCGCTCGGCGTCGGCGCGACGCAGGAGGTCCCGGCCCAGGAGCCGCACGAACACGTCCTGCACCAGGTCCTCGGCGCGGTCCTCGGCGACCCCGCGTCCGCGGAGGAAGGCGATCAGGGGCGCGCGGTAGCGCACCGAGAGCTCGTCGAAGGCCGTGGGCTGACCCTCGGCCGCGGCGTGCAGGCGAGACCAGAGGGTGGTACAAAACCGGCTCACGCGTTCAGCCTAACGCTGCCCCGGAGGTGGGACCAGCCGTGGAGCCCCCGATCGACCCCCTGCGGGCATTCCGGCTGCTCGCGCGCAGCGACCTGGAGGCGCCGGCGCCGACCCTGGGCGCGCCCGCGATCCGGGTCAACCTCGGGGTGGGGCACGTCCTCGACGAGCGCTTCGAGCTGATCGAGCTCCTCGCCCAGGGGGGCATGGGCCGCGTGTTCCGCGCCCGGGACGCCCAGCTCGGGCGCGAGGTCGCGATCAAGGTCCTGGCGCTCCTGGGCGCGGAGCCCACCCAGCGCTTCCTGCGCGAGGCCCAGCTCACCGCGCGCCTGGTGCACCCCCATATCCTCCGGGTCCACGCCTGCGGCCAGAGCGACGGCTGGAGCTACATCGTCTACGAGCTGATCCCCGAGGCGCAGACCCTCGCCGACGCCTTCGCCGTCCGCGACCTCGAGGGACGCCTCGACCTGTTCGAGCAGGCCCTGGCCGGGGTCGCCGCCGCGCACGACGCCGGGGTCGTGCACCGCGACCTCAAGCCCCACAACGTCCTCGTGCGCCCCGACGGCAGCGCCGCGGTCGCGGACTTCGGCGTGGCCCACGTCGCGCAGAGCTCGCTCACCGTCAGCGGACAGGTCCTGGGCACCCCCGCCTACATGGCGCCGGAGCAGCTCCGGGGCGAGGCGATCGAACCCAACGCCGACGTGTGGTCCCTGGGGGTCATGCTCTACGAGCTGCTCTACGAGCGGCACCCGTTCAGCGACGCGCTGCAGCTGCCCCTGCTCATGCAGCGGATCTGCGACGCCCAGGTCGACTACCCCCCCGGTCCGCCCGCCCCCCTCCTGCGCACGGTGAGGCGCTGCCTGGAGGCGCGTCCGGCACGCCGACTCCCTGACGCCGCCGCGCTGCTCGAGGCCGTGCGCGCGGCGCGGCGCCAGGAGCCCGTCCCGCAGACGCGGAAGCTCCCGGTGTGGCCGCTGCTCCTCCCCCTGCTCCTCGCGCTCGGCGTGGGTGGCGCGCTGTGGCGGAGCGCCCCCGACCCCCGGCCGCCCGTCGACTCCGGCGGGACGCCGCCCCCTCCCCCCGCCGAGGTCGAGCCCACCGCCGAGCTCCCGCGGCCGGTCGAGCGCGCGTCCTGGTCGCTCCCCGACGAGCCGGGACCGCCGCACCAGGCGGCGTTCCTCGGCGAGCGGCTGCTGGTGTGCCTCACGACCCAGACCCTCCTGTTCGGGCCCGAGGGCGAGGAGCTCCGCGCCTGGCCTCAGCGCCTGTCGCTGATCGGGCGCTCCCCCGAGGCGCTGTGGTTCCACGACGGACACAAGACCTACCGCCTCGACCGCGGGTCCGAGACCCAGGTCGAGGTCCTGGGGCTCCCCGCCGCTGCCTGCGACCCGGTCCACGGGCGCCTGCTCGTGCTCGGCGAGCGCGAGCTCCTGACCTTCGACGCCCGGGGGGAGCCTCTGGGACGGTTGCAGATTCCCGCGGGGCGCGAGGTCAAGCAGCTGTTCGCCGCGCCGACCCGGGTCCAGGCGCTGATCAACGACCCCGACCCGCGCCTGTTCTACGCTCCCTGGAGCGGGGGCACCCTCACCCGGAACGAGCACTTCATGAGCCCAGGCTCGTTCAAGCTCGAGACCGCCCCGGGGGGCGACTGGCTCGCGCTCTCGGGCCAGACCGGCTTCGTGTGGCTCTACCCCGGGGACCTCAACGCCGACCCGGTGCGCTGCCGCCGCGACCGCAGCCAGAGCACCGAGCCCTTCGTAGCCTCCCTCAGCGTGGCCCACCTCGAGGGCGTGCGACAGGTCGTGTTCTACGAGGACCGCGTGTTGAGCTGGGCGCGCAGCGACGAGGCCGCGGAGGTCGCGATCTGGAACCGTCGCGGCGAGCTGCTCGGGACCCGCGCGCCGCCAGGCAAGCCCTGGGTCATGGCCCTCGGCCCCGGCGGGCGGCTGGCCTGGGTCTACGACGATCAGGTGCGGGTGGGGCCGATCGAGGACCTGCTCGCGGAGTGAGTTCGACCCTCCGTCAGCGCCGGGGCTGCATGCCGGTCCAGGTCTGGCCGTTGAAGGTGTGGTCGGTGTTGGGGTCGTAGAGCACGTCGTTGGTGAGCAGGTACTCGCCGTTGCCGTTGGTGTAGACCCTCTGATACGTGCTCGGCAGCTCGACCGGGGTGCTGCTGCCCGCGCCGACGTAGTCCTCGGTGCCGCGGATGCCGAGGATCACCTTGCGGTGGGTCTCGTCGCGGATCGCCTCGCGGTTCTTCCAGCCGTTCATGATGATGTCGTTGATCTCGTCGTTGGTCTTGCTCAGCATGCGCGAGCGCGCCATGGCCGCCTCGTTGGCCTTGCGCGCGCCCTCCGCCGCGATCCCGAGCATCGTGGCCTGGTGCTCGGCGCGCATGCGCGCCCACTGGGGGGTGGGCTGGAGCGAGTTCACGATCGCCACCAGGAGCGGCATGCTCGCCTCGAGCTGACCCTGGGGCGCGCGGTAGGTCACGAACGGGTTCAGGGTCCAGGTGATCGAGCGCCCGGAGATCTGCGCGTCGAAGCCCTCCCACGACGCGCCGAAGATCACGAGCTCCTCCCAGGCCCGGCCCTGCTGGGTGTAGCTGCACTCGAAGGCCAGGACCATGGCGTCAATGAACGTGCGCATGCCCAGGTTCGCGTCCTGCTGGGCCTGCTGCTCGAGCTGCTGCCGCCGCCACTCGATCTGCTTGCGCAGGATCTGGGTCAGCTCGGGGACCATGACCGCGTTGGTGACCCGCACGTCGCTCGAGCCCTGGCGCGAGTCGCGGATCGCCTTCTGCGCGACCCAGGCCTTCCAAGCCTCGAGGCTGTCCGGGAGGTAGATCACCGGGTAGCCGCTGTCCGAGGAGCCTTCCGCCGGACGCGCCATGTTGAGCTGGGGCGCGGGAATGAAGTCGCGGGCGATCAGGCTCGGGCAGAGGTGCACCTCGCGCCCGTCGGGGGCGACCACCCGCACGTCGTGGCTGGGGAGCACGTTGAAGAAGCGCTGCGGGTTGGCCCACCAGGCGCCGCCGGTGACCGTCCAGCCCTTGGGCGCGAGGATCACGTGGGACTCCATGTTCCCCATGCCCGGGTCCTTGAGCCGGTGCTGGGTCAGGATCACCTGCCCGTCGGCGGGCGCGGGCTGGCCGCCCTGGCGGGGCCCAGGCTGCGACCGGCCCGGAGCGCTCCCGCGCAGGCGGTAGGTCGTGCCGCCGCTCTCGAGGAGCAGGAGCCCGCCCTCGAGCCGCGCGGCGACGTCGAAGCCGTGGCCCTCCACCTGGAACGTGCCGCGCAGCGCGCCGCCCTCGACCCGGGCCTCGAGGGGGTAGCGTTGGCCCTTGAGGGTCAAGCTCCCACGGTACCCCTGGGCGACGCTCCCCTCGAGCCGCGCCTCGAGCCCGTCGCCGCTCCTGGTGCCGGCGAAGGGATCTCGCTGCGCGGGCTGGGGCTGGGGCTGGGGCTGGGGTCGGGGCTGCGCGGCGCCCTCGCGCCGCCAGGTCGCGGCCCCGTCCTCGTCGACGGTGGTCAGGGTATCGCCCTGGACCTCGTAGCGCGAGGCGGTCGGCCTCGCCAGGAGGGCCGACCTGCATGACCCTGGACCGGGGAAGCTCAGGGCAAGCTGCCCGTCCACGACGAGGGCGCCGCGCTCGACGGTCACCCGCGCGCCTTGGTTGCTGGCGCTGGTGCCGACCCAGGTCCCCAGCAGCCGGTCGTCGGCAGACGCGAGGGGCGCGACGCAGAGCGCGAAGGCGGCGACGGTAGAGAGCAGCTTGACGGGGTGCATGCGGTCCTCCCGGCGCCAACGATACGACGAACTGCAACGCAGGCCAGCGCGGTTCTGTCGAGGCCTCGCCCCAGGTCCGTCCAACCATGGGCACGGTTTGTAGCCGCGAGCGGGGGAGGGCGTGGGTAGCCTGCCCCCCATGAAGACCTGCCCCAACTGCTCCGCGGAGCTGAGCGCCCGCCCCGGCCCGGCCTGCGGCTGGCCCGAGACGACCCGCGTGGAGCCGGCGAAGGTCCCCCTCTGGAAGCGCCTGGTCCGCGAGGAGCTGGGCCCCGACCACGACCCCGAGACCTCGGTCCGGGGTTGCTGCCTCGGAGGCCTCGGGCACCTGGCGATCGGCGCCGCGTTCGGCGCGGGGGTGGGGTATCTGGTCGCCGGGGTGCCGGGCGCGGGGGTCGGCGCCCTCGTGCTGGCGGGGGCCGCGCTCCACATGTGGTGGACCGAGGACGCCTGAGCCTCGGGAAGGCTTTGCCCTAACCCCCTGCGGAGGCTAGGGTGGCCGGCCGCGCCCCGTCGGGCGCGAGGGATCGCATGCGGCTCGCCACCACGCTCCTGGGACGCACCCACTCCTTCGGCTCGCTGAAGGAGGTCATGGCCAAGGCCAGCGAGCCCAAGAGCGGCGACGCGCTGGCCGGGGTCGCCGCCGAGGACGAGCGCGAGCGGGTCGCGGCCAAGCTGGTCCTCGCCGAGACGAGCCTGGGGGAGCTGCGCGAGCACCCCGCGGTCCCCTACGAGGAGGACGAGGTCACGCGGGTGGTCGAGGACAGCCTCGACGACGGGACCTTCCAGCGGATCCGCGGCTGGAGCGTGGGGCAGCTCCGCGAGTGGATCCTGGACGACGCCACCACCGGCGAGGACCTGCGCCGGATCGGGCCGGCGCTGACCCCCGAGGTCGTGGCCTCGGTGGCCAAGCTCATGAGCAACCTGGACCTGATCGTCGCCGGGCGGAAGGTGCGGGTCGTAGCCCAGGCCAACAGCACCTTCGGCCTCGAGGGGCGCTTCTCCTCGCGGCTCCAGCCCAACGACCCCCTGGACGACCCCGAGGCGATCCTGGCGGTGATCCGCGAGGGGCTGTCCTACGGCAACGGCGACGCGGTGATCGGGATCAACCCGTCCACGGACTCGGTCGAGAGCTGCTACGAGCTGTTGAACGTGACCAAGGACCTCATGCGCCGGCACCGGATCCCGACCCAGAACTGCGTGCTGGCCCACGTCACGATCCAAATGCAGGCCCTCGAGCGCGGGGCGCCGCTGGACCTCATGTTCCAGTCGATCGCGGGCTCGGAGAAGGCGAACCGCGGGTTCGGGATCAGCGTCAAGCTCCTGGACGAGGCCCAGGCCATGGCCGCCGAGCTGGGCACCGCGGCGGGCCCGAACCGGATGTACTTCGAGACCGGCCAGGGCTCGGCCCTGAGCTCCGACGCGCACTACGGCGCGGACCAGCTCACCATGGAGGCCCGGGCCTACGGGCTCGCGCGGCGCTACGCGCCGTTCCTGCTCAACTCGGTGGTCGGGTTCATTGGCCCGGAGTACCTGTTCGACGGCCCGCAGATCACCCGCGCCGGGCTCGAGGACCACTTCTGCGGCAAGCTGCTCGGGGTGAGCATGGGCTGCGACGTGTGCTACACGAACCACGCCCGCACCGACCAGAACCAGCTCGAGA
>JAWKSZ010000056.1:0-55449 GCA_041402045.1 Planctomycetota bacterium
CCTGACCCGCGGCCCGAAGGTCGAGAACCTCGCCGACTGCCGGATCGCCGACTACATGGACAAGGACGAGTTCCTGCTCGCCATGGAGTCCGGACGCCTGCCCCAGATCCGCGCGATCCTGCACCAGGGCGCGTGCACCAACACCCGCGAGCTCGACGGGCGCTACCTCATGCGCAACAACTACCGCTTCTCGCGGGAGACGCTGCACTACGCCCTGGAGCAGGGGGTGCCCTTCGTCTACGCCTCGAGCGCGTCGGTCTACGGCAACTCGCGCAGCTTCGTCGAGGACCCGGCCCACGAGCGCCCGATCAACCCCTACGCCTACTCCAAGCTCGCCTTCGACCAGCACGTGCGCCGCGCGGCCGCGCGGGCGCGGAGCACCGTAGTCGGGCTGCGCTACTTCAACGTCTACGGCCCGCGGGAGCGGCACAAGGGCGCCATGGCGTCCATGGTCTATCAGCTCTACGCCCAGCTCCAGCGCGACGGGGTCGCGCGGCTGTTCGAGGGGACCGAGGGCTACGGACCGGGGGAGCAGCGCCGCGACTTCGTGTTCGTCGAGGACGCGGTCTCGATCAACCTGTTCTTCGCGCAGGGGGAGCCCCGACAAGGGATCTACAACGTGGGGACCGGCGCCTCGCGGTCCTACAACGACCTCGCGCGGACCGTGATCGAGGCGGTGGGTCGCGGAGAGGTGAACTACATTCCCTTCGATCCTGCGCTGCGCGGGCGCTACCAGAGCTTCACGGAAGCGGACCTAACGAACTTGAGGGGGGCGGGTTACGACGCTGAGTTCACGTCCCTCGAGGACGGGGTCCGGCGCTCGGTCGCCGCCTGGTCGGCGGCCTCGGCGTCGTCGTAACTCGTTTCAGGCCCGGCCCTATCCCGCCCCAGGACTCGCTTTTCCTGCGGCGCCGGCGGTCCCAGACGTTACTCTATGGCCCGAGTCTAAGCCCTTGAACGACACCTCTCCCCTCCGCGCAGTCGTCGTCGGAGCCCGGCGCGTGCGCCAGGGCACGGGGGAGTTCGTGGCCCGCGAGCTCGCGGCTCAGGGCGTCGAGGTGTGCGGGATCGTGGGGACCCGCGCCGAGTCCTTGACCGCGGCCCGTGACGCGCTGCGTTCACGCTACGGGATCGAGGCTCGCGGCTACCTCGACCTCCCCAGCGCCTTGGAGGCCGAGGCCCCCCGGGTCGTCGCGATCTGCTCGCCGCCCGAGACGCACCTCGAGCTGCTGGAGCAGGCGCTCGCCGCCGGCTGCCACGTCTACTGCGAGAAGCCCCTGGTCTACGACGCCGCGCGCGACGCGGGCGAGCAGCAGGAGCGCGCGCAGGCCGCGATCGCCCGGGCAGGCGAGGGCGGGCTGCAGCTGGGGGTCAACACCCAGTGGCCCTTCACCCTCCCCGCCTTCGACGCGCTCTACCCTGGCGGGCGCGCCGCGCCCCGCGAGCTGCGGATGTGGCTGGCCCCCGACAGCGTGGGGCCGCGCATGGTCGTCGACTCCGCGTCGCACGTGCTGAGCCTGGCCTACGCGCTGGTGGGGCCAGGCGCGGTCGAGGGCGCGAGCTTCGCCGGCGGACCCGAGGCCGAGGCGGGTGAGCTCGACCTCGCCTACCGCCACGGCGCGGGGCTGTTGGAGGTCCGGCTCGAGCTGCGCCGCTCAGCGGTGGTCCCCCGCCCCGCGGGCTACGCCGTCGACGGGCAGGTGCTCGAGCGTCGGATCACGCAGCCCGGGTATCGCATCTCTTTCGTCCGCCCCGACGGCGTCGCCTCGGACCCCGCCGACCCCCTGGTCGCCGCGGTCGAGGACTTCGTCCACGGGGTGCGGACCCACCGGCCCCTCGACGTCCCAGCCCTGGAGCTGGGGGTGGGGGCCTTCTTCCAGCTGGTAGCAACAGCACGTCACCAAGAGGTGTCCTATGGCTAAGGACCTGTCCGTCGTTCGCGGGACCAAGGAGAAGCAGACCGAGCTCTCGCCGATCCACGACTTCGCCGCGAAACTCACTCAGCCCTCGGTCCTCCCCCGGTTCAAGGACTATGTGCGCTGGCAGGCCAACTACCGCAAGGCCCTCGCCGCCGGGAAGTCCATCGACGAGCTGCTCGGGAGCGCGCCGGATCAGGCCCCGCTCTCGATCAACCTCGACCTGACCACGGCCTGCAACTACCGCTGCGACCACTGCGTCGACATGGACATCCTCAACAAGAACATTCGCTACGACGACGACAAGCTGTTCCAGGGCCTGGAGGTCATGGCCGCGCGCGGCCTGAAGTCGGTGATCGTGATCGGCGGCGGCGAGCCCACGCTCTACCCGCGCTTCAAGGAGGTGATCGAGCTCATGAAGCGGCTCGGCCTCAAGGTCGGGATCGTCACCAACGGCAGCCGCATGGACCGGATCCTCGAGGTGGCCGAGCTGTTCGAGCCGGAGGACTGGGTGCGCCTGAGCCTCGACTCCGGCTCGGACGAGGTGTTCCAGGCCATGCACAAGCCGCGCAAGCAGGTGAGCCTGGACGACATCTGCGCGGGGATCCCGCCGATCAAGGCCAAGAACCCCAACTTCACGATCGGGTTCTCGTTCATCATCGTGTGGAAGAACTGCGAAGCGAACGACTTCGAGATCCACGAGAACGTGCAGGAGATCGTGCAGGCCGCCGAGCGCGCCAAGAAGTACCAGTTCGACTACATCTCCTTCAAGCCCTTCCTCAACCGCGCCGAGGTCAACAACGCCGAGATCGTGGAGCTGAGCAAGGAGGAGCAAGAGCTGCAGCAGGTCATGGCCGAGATCCGGACCCAGGTCGACGAGGCCAAGAAGCTGTCCGGCGACGGGTTCCGCGTGATCGAGAGCACGAACCTCAAGGTGCTCGAGAACGGGACCTACCGGAACTACACCGAGCAGCCCAAGACCTGCCACATGACGTTCTTCCGGCAGGTGCTGAGCCCGCTGGGGACCTACAACTGCCCGGTCTACCGGCACGTGGCCCACGCCCAGGTGGGCGAGAACGACGCCTACGCGCCGGAGGGTCAGGAGCAGACCCTGCACAACACCTTGAAGCTGATCCAGAGCTTCAACGCGACCACCGAGTGCCGCGAGGTGACCTGCCTCTACAACCACGTGAACTGGTTCGTGGAGGACATGATCGAGCACCCCGAGAAGCTCGAGGCCCTCGCCCCCAGCGCCGAGCGCAACGACTACTTCCTGTAGCAGCCGGGTGCGGCCTCGCAGGTGCCTTGGTGGCCGCGCTGGCGTGCGCGGCCTCGGCCGCCGCGGAGGTCGAGTTCGCGCGGGACGTGCGCCCGCTGCTCGAGGCGCGCTGCGTCGAGTGTCACGGGGCGTTGGAGCTCAACGGCGGCCTGCGCCTCGACCGGCGAGCCTACGCCTTCATGGGAGGAGACTCGGGGGTCTCGGCGCTGGAGCCCGACCTCGCCTCGAACCCGCTGTGGGCGCGGGTCACGAGCCCGGACCCCGCAGCGCGCATGCCCTTCGAGCAGGAGCCGCTCGCGCCCGAGGAGCTCGCGCTGCTCCGCGCGTGGATCGAGGCGGGCGCCCCCTGGCCTTCCGAGCTCGAGGGCGAGGCGGTGCTGCCCGACGCGCCCCAGGTGGGGCGGGACGGCGCGGGCTCACCGCGCCTGCGAGCCCCCGGGAGCTGGTTCGTCGCCACCTACCTGCACCCCCTCGCGCCCTGGGCCTTGCTCGGGGCGCTCGCGCTCCTGGCCTGCGCGCGCCTGGCTCGCGCCCACGCGGCCGGGCGTCCCTGGGCCCAGGGACGTCTGGGCGCCCTCGCCGCGCGGGCGGGCGGGAGCGGGCTCCTCGCGCTGGGCCTGAGCCTGGGGTGGGCCATGACCGCCGCGGTCCTGCTCCAGGTCGCGCGCGACCGCGACGCCGAGTGGCGGGGGAGTCACGCCGCCAGCGCGGTCTACGGGGACCCCCCCGAGCCGCAGCGCCCCAGCCACGGGCGACGGCTGGCGGGCACCTACTGGCGCGGAAACTGCGAGCGGCACCCCGAGCTCTACAACGGCGGCTACTACGCCACCGCGATCCTGCGCCTGGACGTGTGCGACGAGGCCGGGGAGTCCTTGGGCTACGGCGACCTCGTCCCCGGTCGGGTCTACGCGCGCCTGGTGATCGAGCGCGCGCCCAACGCGAACCCCGGGCTCTTCAGCGACGTGCTCATGGAGAAGGTGGTGCTGACCCGCGTCGCTGCGGCGCGCGCGCCCACGCCCCTCCCCGCGGACGCGGTGCACCTCACGATCCAGCGTCCGCGCAACCGCTTCGAGGCCCGCGTCCCCCTCGACGCGCCGGGGCCGGGGATCCACCACACCCGGGTCTACCTCTACAGCGGGGTGGTCCACTACGCGATCGACGCCACCCTGGTCGTGGACGAGGCGGGCTCGCTGGCTCCTGCGAGCGACGTGTGGCTAGGGAGCCTCTACTGGAACCCGCGCCTCGCCCGCCCCGAGCCGGGGAAGGTCCCGCTCGAGCAGTGGTTCGACCACCGGGCCATGCCGCTGATCGACCGTGAACACACCGAGGACCCCACGCTCCTGGGGACGGACCAGTACCTGGACGGCGACAAGAAGTAGGCGCTACTCCCCGCGCTGCTCGGCGGCCTCCTGCTCTTCACGCCCGCGCTTGCCGCGCTTGCGCTTGTTCTCGCTCGACGGGTTCTTGGCCACGTAGGCGTGCTCCTCTACCAGCTTGAGCAGGTCGAACGAGCTCAACACGCCGACCACCTTCTGCTCGTGCACGACGACGAGGTGGTGGATCCCGTGGTTGCGCATCATGCGCGCGGGGAGGTTGGTCGCCGCGTAGCGGGGGACGGTGTAGACCTTCGTGTGCATGAGCGACGACGCCGGCGCGGCGGGGTCGAACTCAGCCAGGAGGTCGGTCGCGGTCACGATCCCGAGCAGGGTGTCGTCCTCCCCGGTGATCGGGGCGCAACTGAAGCCGTGCTCGACCATGACCTCCTTGACCTGCTTCAACGGGTCGTCGGGGCTGAAGGTGGTGACGGGGCTGCGCATGAGGTCGTCGACCGAGGCTTTCTGCATAACGGGCTCCTTGACCCCGCTTCGTGCAGGCCCCGTACCGTGCGCCACGGCTGTTTTGGAAGGACTTACGCGCCTCCTCGGTCACGCGCTCGGGACGGCGTCCCAGGTTCATGACCGACCCCGGGTGGGACGACTCCGAGACGTTGCCCACCCAGAGTGCGACGTATTCGTGAACGTTGCGACCTAACTTCCGCTAAGTCCTTTCGGGAAGGTTGGATCGAGGCGTGCTCTCCTCCTGGGGTGAACCGCTACGCCTTTGCCCTGACCCTGCTCGCGACCCTGGCCGTCCGGGCGCAGGTCCAGGTCCCGGACGCCGGGGACGACCAGGTCTATACCCTCTCCGGCCAGATCGAGGGCAAGCCCGCGCTGGCCTTCGCCCTGCTCGAGCGCAAGGGCGCGCGGAAGCTCCGGCTCAACGCCCGGGTCGCGATCGGCGACCGCACCGAGACCTGGTGCGAGGTCTTCGCCAGCGACGCTCCGCGCGCGGTGCTCCAGGACCCCTCGAGCGTGGTCGATCGCCTGATCGGGCGCACGGTCCCGACCACCGACCTGGTGTTGACCCGGGCCGACGGGAGCGAGCTCGAGGTCGAGGTCCAGCAGGGCGGGCACACGACGGGTCGCCTCAGCGGGCGTCGGCTCGATCGCCCTGGCCCCGACCCGCGGGACTGGCGCAGCCACTGGCTGCTGCGCGGGCCGGTGGCCCGCTGGGGGATCGCGCGGGCCTTCTGGACCGTGATCAAGCCCGGGAGCCGGCGGCAGGAGGAGTTCCGGGGAGCGTCCGACGCCGCGCTCAGCGCCCGGATCGCAGCGCGGCTGGACCTGTCCCGCGAACAGAGCACTCGCGCGATCTACCGCGCTGCGCGGGCGGAGACGACCAGCGACCTCGCCGCGCTGCAGGCGGCGTTCGGGTTCTGCATCGACACCCCGGCCTTGCTTCCGCGCCAGCTCCCGGGGATCCCCAGGAGTGAGCCCCACCAAGACAAGTACATGCACTTCTTCGTCTCGGCGATCCTGGCCTACCGGAGCAACGCTCAGGGCAGCCTGGTCGTGGGCTGGGTCAAGGAGGTGTTGGACATGCGGCCGGGCGGCAGCGGATACAACGACCAGGACCTGTTCGCGGACCTGCTCGGAGCCAGCTTCGGCGAGGCCCTGCGGCAGCAGGGCGAAATCCGCGACTACTGACCGCGCCGACCCCGTAACCAGGAGGACGGCCCGGCTTCGCCCAGGCGTCCTCCGCTCCACGGTTGACGCTACAATCACGCGCCTCTGGGCCCAGGAGCCACCTGGCCCCAGCTTCACGAGGAGAGGCCGTGACGACCCTAAGCCCCAACGAGGCCGCGCTGCTCCGCGCGATCGAACCCGGCCAGACCCTCGGGATCGAGGCCCTGGCCAGCGCCAGCGGGCTGCGCGAGGCCCAGGTCCAGTCCGCGGCGGAGTCGCTGTTCGCTCACGGCCTGTTCGCGCGTGACGAGCAGGTCTCGAGCCGGCTGCGCCTGACCCCCGAAGGCCAGGAGCAGGCGACCCACGGGGTGGCCGAGCTCTTGATCCGTCAGAACGTGCTCGACGCCGGCGGGAGCGCGCCGATCAAGGCGGCGCAGACCGTGGCCAGCCTCGACCGCTCGGCGGTCGGGTCGGCCTTCGGCGGGCTGAAGAAGGCCGGGCTGGTGACCGCCGACAAGGGGCAGGTCCAGGTGGCCGAGCACCCCGAGTGGGCGGTGCACGAGGGACGGCAGGCCTTGCTCCGGCGGGTGGCCGCGGCGGGCGAGGCCGGGATCGACTACGACGAGGTCCCCGCCGAGCTGCGAGCGGACGTCGAGGAGCGCCTGGGCGGCAAGCGCAAGAAGGGCCTGTTCCTGCGCGAGGACGAGCGCGCGCGCTCCTACGCGCTGACCGGCGCCGGCGCCAAGCGGCGGGCCGGGCTGGGTGAGGCGCGCCCGCAAGCGGCGCGGCTGACGCCGGACATGCTCAAGGACGGGTCCTGGCGTGAGGTCGAGTTCCGCGCGCTGAACGTGGCCCAGCCCCCGGTGCTCCCTTGCGGGCGGCGCAACCCGTATCGGGCCTATCTCGACCTGGTCAAGCGCAAGCTCCTCAGCCTCGGCTTCGAGGAAATGACCGGCTCGGTGGTCGAGCCCGAATACTGGAACACCGACGCCTTGTTCCTCCCCCAGTTCCACCCCGCGCGCGAGATCCACGACGTCTACTTCGTCGAGGACGCCGGGCGGGGCGGCGACGCCTTCGCCGACTCGATCGAGGGTGGGGTGGAGCCCGTCGCCCGGGAGCACGAGGGCAAGGGCGTCTCGGGGAGCCGCGGCTGGAACTACGACTTCGACCGCCAGCGCACCAAGCGCCTCGTGCTCCGCAGCCAGGGCACCGTGCTCTCCGCGCGCTGGCTGCGCAAGCTCCAGCTCCCGGGCAAGTACTTCGCCATGGCCCGCTGCTTCCGCTACGACGAGGTCGACGCGACCCACGCCCCGGACTTCTTCCAGGTCGAGGGGATCGTGTGCAGCGAGACCACGTCCTTCCGCCACCTGCTCGGGCTGCTGCGGCTGTTCGCCCAGGAGGTGGCCCGCGCCGACGAGGTCAAGTTCGTCCCCGCCTACTTCCCCTTCACCGAGCCCTCGGTCGAGGTGCACATGAAGCACCCGCGGCTGGGGTGGATCGAGCTCGGCGGCGCCGGGATCTTCCGGCCGGAGGTCACCCGCCCCCACGGGGTCGAGGCCCCGGTGATCGCCTGGGGCCTCGGGCTCGACCGCATGGCCATGGTGGCGCTCGGGATCGACGACATTCGACACCTGTTCACCAACAACCTCCCCGACGGGCTGGCGTCGCTGCGCCGCTCGAGCGCGAAGGCGTAGGGAGCTCCGCATGCCTCACGTGACGTTCCCTCTGGCTGACCTCCGCGCGTTGAGCGGGATCGGCGACCTGACCCTCGAGCGCCTGGACGAGCTCGCGCTCCTGGTGAAGGGCGAGCTCAAGCTGCGCGCCTCCACCGAGGAGGAGGTCAAGGTCGAGCTGCAGGACACCAACCGCCCGGACACCTGGTGCGTGGAGGGGATCGCGCGCCAGCTCCGCACGCACGCCCGCGGGGCCAGCGAGCCCTACCCCTGCTTCGAGCCCCAGGAGCCGCGGGGCGCGATCGAGGTCGACCCCTCGGTCGAGTCCGAGCGGCCCTTCGTCGCCGGGTTCGTGGCCACCGGCTACACCGTGGACGACGCGGGGCTGAAGGCGTTCATTACCGCTCAGGAGGTGCTCTGCCAGAACTTCGGGCGCAAGCGCAAGGCCGTGGCGATCGGGATCTACGACGCGAGCAAGCTCGCGTTCCCGGTGCGCTACCAGGCGGTCGATCGCGAGAGCCACGCCTTCGTGCCCCTGCCCCCGAACGACGACGATCCGCGCGACGGCGAAGGGCAGCCGATCCCTGCCGGGCGGTGGCAGGAGCCCTGGACCCCGGCCCAGATCCTGCGCGACCACCCCACCGGGCGGGAGTTCACCCCGGCGCTCCACGGCGCGCTCGCCCCGCTCCTGACCGACGCCCGGGGCGACGTGCTCTCGTTCCCTCCGGTGATCAACAGCGCCGGGCTGGGCCGGGTGAAGCCCGGCATGTCCCAGCTCTTCGTCGAGGTCACCGGCACGAACCTGGACCAGGTGCTGCTCGCGGCCAACGTGCTGGCGGCGAACCTGACCGACCGCGGCGCGACGGTCCACACCGTGGTCAGCCGCTACCCCTTCGACACCCCGCGCGGGCGCGAGGTCCCCTGCCCGCACCCCATGCAGGACCGCCGCACCGTCGAGGTCTCCCTCAGCGAGTTCGGCCGGCTGCTGGGTGAGCCGAGCCTCGCCCAGGCCGAGGTCGAGCGCTGGCTCAGCGCGTTCGGGGTCCAGGTCCGGGCCGAGGGCGAGACCCTGCGGGTGAGCACGCCCGCCTACCGCCTCGACTACCTGCACCCGGTCGACGCGATCGAGGACTTCGCGATCAGCCGGGGCTACGACGCCTTCGAGCCTTGCCTGCCCGAGGCGTTCACCGTGGGCGGGCTGGCGCCCATGACCGACTTCGCCGACCTGGCCCGGGAGATCTGGATCTCCTGCGGCTTCGAGGAGGCGATCGGGAACCTGCTGACCAACGCCCAGGAGCTGCGAGACAAGCTCCTCGTGCCCGGCGAGCGCGAGCCGAGCCCCGCGCCCCTGCTCCACGGCGGTCCGCTGGTGCGGATCCAGAACGTCATGAACGCCAACTACGAGGTCGTGCGCGACTGGCTGCTCCCGACCCTGTTGGAGGTCGAGCGCCGCTCCTCGAGCGCCCCGTATCCGCACCGCGTGTTCGAGGCGGGGGAGGTCTCCCTGTGGGACCCCAGCGCGAACCTCAAGAGCCGCAGCGAGCAGCGCGTCGCCGCGCTGATCTGCGACGCCGAGCTCGCGAGCTTCACGGACATGCAGGCCGTGGTCGACGAGTTCCTCCGCCGCTACGGCCTGAGCTTCGCCCGCGAGCCGGGGCCTGGCTGCTACACCCTCGAGTCCCGCGACCACCCCAGCTTCATCCCCGGCCGCGCGGCCTGGGTCAAGGTCGGGGACGAGGAGCTCGGCGTGCTCGGCGAGCTGAACCCGGCGGTCCTCGACGTGTGGGGCCTCTACCTGCCCGCCGCCGCCTGCGAACTCCGCCTCGACGCCCTGCGCCGCGCTCTGGACGCGTAGCCTCCCCAGCGAGCGAGCGGGCAGAGCATGAGCGGGCGCAGCCCGCGAATGTCTCGCGGGAAAGAGGGGCGAGGGCGGCGAAGCGAGCGAGTGGGCGGAGCATGAGCGGGCGCAGCCCGCGACTGTTCGCGGGAAGCGGGGGGAAGGCGGCGAAGCGCGAGAGTGGGCGGAGCATGAGCGGGCGCAGCCCGCGAATGTCTCGCGCGCAGCGCGAGACGAGGCCCGTCCCCGGGCCTCCCCACACGAGCGGCGCAGCCGCGAGTGTGCCCCTTGGGGTGAGGGCGAGGGGCTCTGCCCCGAGCCCGAGGGGGCTCGGGACGAGCCCCCCAGCATCAAGGCGCTTGCTTGGACTGCACGGCGGTGTAGAGGTCGGCGCCGAGGAGGAAGGTCAGGCTCACGGCCTCGCTGAGCACGATCGCGGCGCCGGAGTAGAGCGGGAAGCTGCGCTCGGGGGGGAGCTTGCGGTCGTCGAGCAGCGTCCCGTTGCGCGACCCCGCGTCGGACACGGTCCAGTTGGTGCCCATGTGCCGCAGGTAGGCGTGGAACTTGGACACGCTGGGGTGCTGCAGGACCACGTCGTTGTTGCCCGCGCGGCCGAGGGTGATCATGGTCGCGAACGCGTTCGAGCCCTCGCGCTTGGTCACCGGGACGATCCACACCGTGTTCTGCGACTCACCGGACTTGATCGCGGCGACGTCCAGGGCGCGGGTGAGGAAGGACGAGTCCTCGCCGCGCGACTCGGGGCGCGGGAAGCGCACCACCAGGTAGGGCGTGGGGTGCGCCGCCTCGAACGCCGCGGCGTCGAGGTGCGCGTTGTCTTCGGCGAAGTCCCAGAAGGTCTGCACGAGGCTCCGCGCTATCCGCGCCCGAGGCAGCGGGGCAGCAGCAGGCGTACGCTCACGGACGCCCCCAGCGCTCGGTCTGATCGTCGTCTCGCCGGCGAGGCGCGTTGGCGCGGCCGAGGAGCACGTCGGTGGCGCGGAGGTCGAAGGCCTTGCTGGTCGGCTCGAACTCGGCGGTGAAGCTCACGGTCGAGCCGGCGGCCCGGCGCAGCTCGAGGATCGCCTCGACCCCGCTGGCCGTGGGGGAGTGGGCGTCGAACAGGCGGCCCAGGCAGAAGATCGCCCGCGTCTGTCCGCGGTCGCCGTGGTCGACGAGCAGGGTGCCGGACAGCCGCCGCGACTCGATCAGCTCGAAGATCTCGCGCAGGGCGAGGTCGACGCCGAGGGTGCCGTTGAGCTGCACGTCGTTGTCGTCCCAGAACACCGAGACGTTCTTCTGCTTGTCGTTGAGGTAGACATCGGAGTCGGCCGGCAGGAACAGCTCGATCCGCAGGCGATGGTTGGCGACCTTGAGCGACGCGCCGTCGTGCAGGGGGTGAGGCTCGTAGGGCTTCAGCGGCTTGCCCTCGAGGGTGGTGCCGTTCTGGCTGCCCATGTCGACCACGAAGGGCACGCTCTTGCCCTCGTTCCAGAGGATCTCCGCGTGCTGCCGCGAGACCTGGGAGCTCTGGATCCGCACGTGGCAGGACTCCGAGCGCCCAACCTCCAGGCGCTCGCCTGGACGCAGCTCGAGCCCGGCGCCGCCTGGGAGGTGGATATAGGCCATGGGATCGGTCAGGGAGTCCTCTGGAACGCTTATTCTAGCGGGCCCCGCACCGGCGCCTACCCCCCTCAGTCCAGCAGCGGGAGCCGACCGACCACCCGGATCCGACGTCGACTGGGCTCTACGGCGGCGCGGTAGGCGAGCACCTCGACCCCGGCGGCGCGGGCCTCGTCCAGCGCCACCCCGTAGGCCGGGTCGACCTCGCGGGCGGGTCCCACCCGGCGCACGTCGCCGCGCTGCACGAGGAACAGCAGCGCCGCGCGCTCTCCCGCGGCGACGAGGGTCGCCAGCTCATGGAGGTGACGCCGCCCCCGCTCGGACGGCGCGTCCGGGAACAGCCCCGCGCTGCCGTCGCGGAGGGTCACGCTCTTGACCTCGACCAGGCAGCGCGGACGCCCGGGGGCCGAGAGCTCGAAGTCGAGGCGGGAGTCGCCCACCGGGACCTCCGCGTGCAGGTGGGGATACCCCCGGAGCTCGGCGATCACCCCGCGCTCCAGGGCCTCCCGCACCAGCGGGTTCGCCAGGGCTGGGTTGACCCCGACCGGGGTGCGGCCGACGTAGACGATCTGCCAGCTGTAGGGGAGCTTGCGCTTGCCGTGGGGGTGGTGGCTGAGCAGGACCCGCGAGCCCGGCGTCGCCAGGCCCGTCATGGCGCCCGGGTTGGCGGTGTGCGCGGTGATCTGGGTGCCGTCCTCGAGCTCGACGTCGGCCAGGAAGCGCTTGTAGCGGCGCAGGAGGCGCCCCGCGATCAGCGGGGGGAGGATCACGACCCGGCGACTCCCCCCACGTAGGCGCCCACCAGCTCGCCCAGCGCGTCGAGGGCGTAGCCGCCCTCGAGCACGGAGACCAGGCGCCCGCCGGTGTGGGCGTCGGCGAGCTCGCGCAGCCGCGCGCCGATCCAGGCGTAGTCCTCGGCCTCGAGGCCGAGGCCCCCGATCGGGTCGCGGGCGTAGGCGTCGAAGCCCGCGGAGGCGAACAGCAACTGCGGGCGGAACGCGTCGAGGGCTTCCAGGGCCTGGGCGAAGGCCGCGCGATACTCGGGACCGCGGGTGCTGACCTTGAGCGGCACGTTGAGGGTCGTGCCCTGGCCTCGCCCCGACCCCGTGTCGCCCTTGCGCCCGGTGCCGGGGTAGAACCCGCGGCCGTGGAGCGAGGCGAAGAACACGCCGGGCTCGGCATAGAACGCCTCCTCGGTGCCGTTGCCGTGGTGCACGTCGAAGTCCACGATCGCGACCCGGTCCAGCCCCCCCACGGCCCGCGCGTGGGCCGCGGCGATCGCGACGTGGTTGAACAGGCAGAACCCCATGCCCCGCGCCGGCCGGGCGTGGTGTCCGGGCGGCCGGACCACGGCGAACGCGCGGGCCGCGGCGGCGTCCGCCTCGGCCTCGAGGGCAGCCCGGGTCGCGGCCACCAGCGTCCCGCTCGCGGCCAGGGCGACCTCGAAGGAGCGCGGCGAGATCCAGGTGTCTGGGTCCAGCGCGCCGCCGCCGCTCTGGGCGAGGGCCTCGATCGCGCGCACGTAGTCCGCGTCGTGGACGCGCACCACGTCGCTGACCTCGCCGCGGACGGCGCCCCGCGTCGCCGCGATCGCGGGGTGCGCGGCGAGGGCGGAGGAGACGACCTCGGCCCGCGCGGGGCACTCCGGGTGGTCGGCCGGGGTCTCGTGGTCCAGGTAGAGGGCGTCGGTGTAGGAGACGAGCACGCGGGCTCCGGGTGCGAGGCAGCTCGCGGGCAGACGGTGTCGGTGGCCGGATCGGCCCGGCAGGAAGGGGGCGGCAGGAAGGGGGCGGCGGCCTGGGCCTGCCGCCCGCGCTCGGGAGCCCTGAGGTTAGGTGACCTTCTTGAGGCGCTGGCTGGCCTCGTTCATGCGGCGCAGGGTGTCGATCAACTGCTCGTTGCTGATCGCGCCCATCTCCAGCAGGATCAGGCCCAGGAGCTTGTGGCTCTCGCCGATCCCGTCCCGTTCGCGCTGGGTCTTGAGCGCCATTTGGACCGACTCGTCTCCGACGTAGCCGGCCTTGATCGCCAACTCTCCGAACTTGAGGCGTCGCTCGCGCATGGAACCTCCTTCGAAGCCCGCTTGGGCATGAAACCTGTGGGCGGACGCGACCATGGACTCCAGGTCGTGCTCCGCGCGCCAGCCGAGCAGCTCCTGCGCGCGGCGAGGGTCCGCCACGAGCGCCGCGGGGTCTCCCGGGCGACGCGGCTCCTCGCCGACGAGGACCTTACGGCTCGTGACCTGCTCGACCGCGGCGAGCATCTCGCGCACGGTCACTCCGCGGCCCGTGCCCAGGTTCAGGGCGCCCGGGAAGGCGGAGAAGTCCAGGTCGTCGAGGCGCTCCACCGCGAGCACGTGGGCTCGGGCCAGGTCCTCGACGTGGAGGTAGTCGCGCTCGGCGCTGCCGTCGCGCGTGGGGTAGTCAGTGCCGAACAGCTTGAACGGGCTGCCCTGCAGCGCCGCCTTGAGCAGGTTCGGGATCAGGTGGGTCTCTGGATCGTGCAGCTCGCCGAACAGCCCGTCGTCGCTCGCTCCGGCCACGTTGAAGTAGCGCAGCGGGAGCGCGCGGAGCCCGTAGGCGCGGTAGGCCTCGAGGGCGAACTCGAAGGCGAGCTTGGAGGTCCCGTAGGGGCTGATCGGGACCCGCGGGCAGGTCTCGGTGATCGGGAGCGAGGGCGGCGTGCCGTAGACCGCGCAGGTCGAGCTGAACACGATCCGTCGCACGCCGAGCTCGCGCATGAGCTCCAGCATCCGGATCGGTCCGGCCACGTTGGTGTGGAAGTAGGGCTGGGGGTCGCGCACGCTCTCTGGCGCGAGGGCCTTGCCCGCGATGTGCAGCACGGCCTCGATCCGACCGAACTCGGTGAACGCGCGGCGCAGGGCGCCGCGATCCCCGACGTCGCCTTCGACGAGCGGAACGCCGTTGCGCTCGACGAAGGCAGCGTGCCCGGTGGAGAGGTCGTCCAGGACGACCACGTCATGCCCGTGGTGGCGCAGCGCGCGAACGACGTGGCTGCCAATGTAGCCGGCCCCGCCGGTGACCAAGACTCGCATGAACCTGAAGTTACAAAAGCCCGCGGAGGAAGTCACGCGCTGGTCACCGACGCGGCGCGGCACGGAGAAACCTTTTCGGGGGGGCCGCGTCTAGCTGACCGACCTGGGGTATGGGAGGGGATCGTGTCGACTCGGATCGCGCTGGGCGCAGCGCTGCTGTGCCTGGCAGGCTGCGGGAGCCTGGACGTCTCTTCCCGCGGCGCCATGCCCAGCGACCTCCTGGAGCCCGTGGGCAGCCACCCCGAGGAGCCCCTGCTGCTCGGCTGCGACGACCAGGGGAACCTCAGCCTCAACGGCCAGCCCCTGGACCTCCCCGTCGCCCGGGAGCCGGCGCGCTACGGCGTGGGGCTGGCCGACGCCGCGGAGCTGCCCCCGCCGTGGCGCCCCCCCCACGCGCTCACCGGCGGGCTGTTGATCACGTGGCTGCACCGGCAGTCGCCCTTGGCGGTGGCGGGGGTGCGCCCCTTCGACGTGCTGCTCGCGATCGACGGGGAGTCGGTGGACGACCCGTTGCGCGCGACGGGGCAGCTTCGCGACGCCGGGGCGACCGAGGTCGAGGTCCTGGTCCGGCGCCGCGGGAGCCAGCGGCCGGAGGCGCTGCACCTGCGCAGCGAGGCGCCCTTGGGCGACCTGAGCCGCGTGTCGGTGCCGTTCCTGTTCGACCGACGGGAGGGCGTGGCCGGCGACGCCCTCGGCGTGGGGCCGTTCAGCGCGGCGGTGTGGTGGCGCGAGCGCCGCGAGCTCGCCCACGAGCTGCGGCAGCGAACGGGGACGGAGCTCCCCGGCTTCGACTCGCGCCACGAGGCGCACTTCGAGTGGGGCGCCCTGGGCAACCTCCTCTACTGGGAGCGTCGGCGCGACCTCGCGACCGGCGAGGAGCGCAGTCGGTTCCGCCTGCTGTGGTTCCTGAGCTTCGGAGACGACCTGTGAGCCGGCTCTGGATCGTGCTCGGCGCGGCCCTGTGCTCGGGCTGCGGGAGCTTCCTGCTCCCCTTCGACGAGCGGCCGCTCCCGGCGCCGCAGGGGGTAGAGACCCTGAGCGGCGAGCGCCTCGACCTCGACCAGGAGGGACAGATCGTGGTGCGCCCCGAGCGCGGCGACCTGGCGCTGGCCCTGGGCGTCGGCCTGGCCGAGGAGCAAGGCGGGGTGGTCGTGACCCACCGCCTGAGGCCCCAGGCCGGGCTGCGCCCGGGGGATCGGATCCTGGCGGTGTGGGCCCGGGTGCCCCCGGCGACCGGGGTGGCGCGGGAGTTCATGCACTCGGCCCGGGGCGCCCTGGACACGTCGCGCGGGCGGCCGTCGACCAGCCTGGACGCGGCGCTCGAAGAGTCGAGCGTGCTCTCGCTCTCGGGGGCGGCGCTGGACCAGACCCCGCGCAACACCGTGGTCGCGCCCTCGCGCAGCGAGCCCGCGCCGGTGGACTCCGCGACGCTCCGCGCTCGAGGGCAAGCGGTGCGGAGCCTCGAGGACCTGCGCGGCTACGCGACCGCCGCGGGCTGGCTGACCCTCGACCTGCTCGTCGAGCGCGAGGGCCAGGAGCGCTGCGTGCGGGTGGACCTCGAGCTCGACGTGAGCCCGGTCTTGGCTCGGCCCTGGGCGCCGTCGCGCACGCGCTACCAGGGCGTCGAGGTGGTGGCGGTGAGCGAGCTCGAGCCCGGATTGCGCCCGCTCCACGCCGCGGACGACCAGCTCCTGGTCTCGCGGGTCGCGCGCGACGCCCCCTTGGGTCGAGCCGGTCTGCGGCCCCTGGACCTGGTGCGGGTCGAGGAACTGGAGCGCTTGTTGGCGGGGGCCCCGGGGGAGGTGATCAAGCCCGACGGGGTCCGGCGCGAGCTGCAGGCCGAGCCGCGGGGGGTGCCCCTGGAGGTGTGGATCCCGCTGGTGTTCACCTACCAGGACGACGGGGCGCGCACGCACGTGGGCCTCGGGCCCTGGGACACCACGTTCCACTACTCGCAGCGGACGGACTATGAGCCGACGCTGGACGCCTACGTCGAGCGCTGGCGCTGGTCGGTCGGGACCTCGATCCAGAACTCCGGGGTCACGAGCGCCACGGGGACCGTGCGCTCGGGGGGGGTGACCTTGCTCGTCGATCGAGTGCGCATGGACTACCTGCTCGACCTGTGGAACGCTGAGCGCGAAGCTCGCACGCGGGGGGCGGGGGTCGATCCATGAGCTACACCGACCTCGAGCCCGCTGTGGTGGACGCCGCGCTGCGCGGAGAGCGCGTGGCGGTGACCGAGCTGACCCAGGCGTACCTCCCGCGGGTGTTCGGGCTGGCGCTGCGCCTGACGCGGAACCGCGAGGAGGCGGAGGAGGTCACGCAGGAGACCTTCGTGCGCGCGCTGCGCAACCTGGGCCAACTGCAGGACGCGCGGCGGTTGACCTCGTGGATCCTCACGATCACCGCCAACACGGTGCGCGAGCTGGCCCGCAAGCGGGGGCGGGAGGCGACCCTCGACTACGAGCCGCCGGCGATCGAGCCCGAGCACGACTCCCTGCGGGAGCAGCGGCAGAAGGCGCTCGAACTCGCGGTCGCGCAGCTCCCGAGCGCGGACCGCGAGCTGTTCCTGCTGCACACGGTCGAGGGCGTGCGCTTGAAGGCGTTGGCCAGCGAGCACGGGATCAGCGTGCCCGCCATGAAGTCCCGAGTGCACCGGATCCGCTCGCGGATCCGGGTCAAGGTCCTCGACGAGCTCGAGGCGGTGAAGGTCGGATCATGAGCACGGACGAGCGGCTGGCGGAGTGGCTCGAGGGCTTGCTCGACCCGGAGGACGCCCGCGCCCTGGAGCAGCAGGTGCGCGACGACCCGCGGCTCGCGGGTCGGTTGGCGGCGTTGCAGAGCGCGCTCCCGGAGCCGGCCGAGCTGCCGGCCCTCGAGCTGCCGCCGAGCCTGGTGTGGCGCGTGCGCGCCGTGGTCGAGGAGCACCTGGGGAGCGCCGAGGAGCACGCCGGGGTCGAGCGCGCGCGCTTGGCCGCGGCGCTCGAGGGCGCGGCGGACCCGGCGCTCGAGCGCGCGCTGCGCGACCCGCGGGTGCGCGGGGAGCTGCTGGACCTGGCGCGCGCGTTCGCGGTCGGTCTGCGCGCGCTCGAGGTCCCGCCCGCGCTGGCAGAGCGGGTGCTCGTGCGCCTGGAGGAAGAGCGCCTGGTCGACGAGGGGGCGGAGGAGGAGCCTGCGGTCCCGGCCGGGCTGCTGGAGGCGACGCTGGCCCGGCTGGAGGCGGAGGGGCTCGTGGCCGCGGCGAGCGGGCCTCCAGAGGTTGCCCTCGTGGCCAGCCGGCCCGCGCCGGCTTGGAGCTCCCGCCGCTGGCTCGCGGCCGCGGCGGCGGCGCTCGTGCTGGGGAGCGCCGTGGCGGCAGCCTACGCGCTCGGGCGCAGGCACGAGCGCGCCTGGCACGACACCCGGCCCTTGGCGCTCGGCCCGCCGACGACGGGCTGGCAGGCGCCCGAGGTCCAGCGGCGGGCGATCCGCGAGGCGCGGGAGGAGCGCGACGCGCTGCGGGAGGAGCGCGATCGGACGCTGGCCGAGTTGGCGAGCGCGAGGGCAGAGCTCACGACGGCGCGCGAGACGCGGGACGAGGCCGAGGCCCGCCTCGCGCACGCCGAGGAGGCGAGCGCAGCGGCCGAGGAGGCGAGCGCCGTGGCCCTGGCGCAGCGGGACCAGGCCGAGGCGGCTGGCGCGGCGGCGGTGCAGAGCGCGTCGGTCCTGGCCGGGCGGCTCGAGCTCGTCGAGCAGCGACTGCAGCGCGAGTCGGCGGCGCGGGTGGCCGCGGAGGACGCGCGGGTTCGCGCGGAGCGAGCCCTGGCCAGCGCCGCGGGAGCACGCGCGCGTCTGGAGCGCGCCCTCGAGGCCGTGCAGGGGGAGCTGGTGGTCGAGGCCGCAGACGGGGCTCAGCGCTGGGCTCCGGATCAAGGCGTCTGGGAGCCCGTGCAAGCGGGGAGCGCCCTCCCGCGCGGGACCCTGGTCCGGGGGGCAGGGCGCGGCGCCCTCGTGCTCGCGGGTCGGCGCTATCCCCTGCGGGGCGGAGCGTACGTGATCAGCGCGGGGAACGTCCTGGAGCCTCTGCCGGAGCCCACGGACCGCGCCCGCGCGGAGCTGGCGCGCGGGCGCGGGGCCGAGGATCTGGAGGCGCAGGTGCAGGGCTGGGTCGCAGACCTGGGCTCGGGGTCGCCGCGCGTGCGCTCCCACGCGCAGCGAGAGCTCCTGGAGCTCTACGGCCGACTCGGGGACCCCGGCCCCGGGGTCGTCGAGAGCTGGCTGCGGGTGGAGCAGGGTCCGCCAGGGGTGCCGCTCACCGCGCAGGCCTGGCTGGCCTGGTGGGAGCGCGTCGACGACACCGCGTTCAAGTAGCGGTCAGCGGTCCTCGATGCTCTCGATCAGGAGCAGGCGCGTGCCGCACACCGCCACGGCGCGGTCCATGCCCTTCACCACCGCGAGGGGGCTCGTCAACGGGCCGTCGAGCTGGAACTTGACCTCCTCGCGGGTGGAGCCGTTGCGCCCGAAGCGCAGGAGCTGCCCCTGGCCGTCGACCAGCGCTATGTCGCGCCCGAGGAGGATCGGCCCGCCGCTGATCCTGGCGCCGATCCGCATGGCCGGGAGCACCTGGCTGCCGTCGTAGATCCCCAGGCCCACGAGCACGCTCTGGGTGGAGAGCACGTAGACCCGGTCCTCGACCACGGTCGCCTCTTGCAGCGGACCGAGCTCGGGGCGGAGCACCGCCACCAGGCTCCCGTCGAGGGTGCCGACCACGACCAGCGACTCCGCGCCCCGCACGACCACGGCCTCCGTGCGCGCCGAGTGGATCGGAGGGGCGGCGGCGTCGAGGCCGATCTCGGCGCGCCAGAGCAGGGCCTGCTTGGGGTCGGGCTGCTTGAGGCTCACGGCGAACAGGACGCCGCCCTTGGTGGCCACGAAGGCTTGGTCGCTGCCGGTCGCGGGGGGCTGGAGGATCTTGCCCGGGAGCTCGGTCTCCTGGAGCACGCGCCCGGTGCGCGGCTGGAGCACGATCAGGGTGCGGTCCCGGCAGAGCACGACGACCGGTTGCCCGTGGACCTCGGCGACCACCGGGGGGAGGAAGGAGCCGCCCGCGGGAAAGGCGTGGGTCGCGAGGGGGTCTCCCCCGGCGAGGGAGTAGCTCACCACGGTGTCCCCGCACACCGCGACCGCGGCCTCGCCGCAGCTCACCGCGGCCTCGAGGAAGCTCGGGCGGGGGCGGTCTGCGCGCTCGAGGTCGTCGAGCACGTTGAGCTCCCACTGCGTCTCACCGTTGGAGAGGTCCAGGGCGCGCAGGGAGCCGCTGCCCGTGGCCACCAGGACGCGCTGCGGGGATGGCGACGGCGGGAGCGGGCGCTCGCCGAGGTCCACGCTCCACGAGGGGCCGGGCTCCAAGGTGTAGCGTCGCTCGGTGAACCCGGCGGGGGTCACCCGGTCCTCCTGGACGCGGAACCCGGAGCGGCGGAGCTGAAGGTCCGTCGTCTCGCCCGGGGTCACGCCGACCGCCGTGGGGGTCTCCCCGAAGCGCTGGCCGTTCACGTAGACCTGCGCCGAGGCCGGCACGGACTCGACGCTCACGAAGACCTGCAGGCCCTCCGGGGGCTCGACGCCAGCCTCGCGCGCACGCGCGATCAGCTCGAGCGCCAGGCGGGAGGCCGCCGCATACTCTCGGGAGTCCGCGAGGGTGCGGTACTCCACCCGGCGGCCTTCGAGCTCGCGCGCCAGGCGCTCGCGCTCCTCGCGCTCGCGCCGAGCCTGGTCGTCGGCCTTCTGCATGCGGATCAGCCCGTCGAGCTCGTCGCGCCGGGCGTTGTCTCGCTCGCGGATCCGCGCGTCGATCTCGAGCTTGAGCGCCTGCGCCTCCTCGCTGCTGGTCCAGGAGGCGACCGCGAGCGGGATCAGGTTCGCGGCCTCGTAGACCTTGTCGAAGTCCTCGGTGGAGGTCGCGAACAGCTCCTTGGCGCGCTCCAGGGCCTGGCCGGCCTTCCACTCGCCGTAGGCGAGGTAGGCCGCGACCCCGGCCACGCAGATCAGCGGGATCAGCACGTAGGTGCCGAGCCGCAGGCGGAACTCGCGCTGGAGCTGGACCCGCGCGTCGCGCACCTCCTGGGTCTCGACCTCGGCGCGGAGGTCTTCGCGCTCGGGGTCGAGGCGCAGCAGGGCCTCGATGATGAACCGCCGGCGGGGGTGGTTCTCGGCGGTCCGCGCGAGGGCGAGGTCGAGCTCGCGGCGCGCGACCTCGCTCTGCTCGCGCTGCATGGCGATCAGGCCCGAGAGCTCGAGGACCTCGGGGTGGTCGGCGACGAGCTCCTTGAGGTTCCTCACGACGCGGGTCGCGACCTGCACGTTGGCGTCGGAGCCGAGGTAGTCCCGGAGCAGGAGCCCGACCTGCACCGCGCGCTCGCGCTGGTTGTCGCGGAGCAGGGCGTAGAACAAGCGGTCGACGACCTCCGCGTCGCGGAACTCGAGGGCGACGGCCTCTTCGTAGAGCGAGATCGCCTGCTTGGTCTCGCCCTGGGCCAGGCAGCGTCCGGCGAAGGTGCGGGCCTCGGTGAACGCGAGCTTCGGGCGGTCGTTCTTGCGGAGGAACTCGAGGTAGCGCTTCACCAGCCCGAGCTCGATCGTGCCCTTGCGGCTGAGCACGGCGCGGATGTACTTCGCGGCGTGGGGGACGTTCTTCTCCTTGAGCGCGCGGCGCGCCTCGCCGACCAGGGTCTTGGCGTCCAGCGGCTTGACGAGGTCGTTCTTGCGCAGGTGGTGCAGGAACTTGAACGTCTCGAGGCGGGTGGCGGTGCCCAGGCGGATCGCCTCGCCCAGGACCTCGCGCAGCGAGCGCGTCCCGTCCAGGAGTTCGTAGAGCTCGCTGCGGGCCTGGGGGCTGAGCTCGACCCCTTCGAACTCGTAGTCGCCGACCTGCACCCCCATGGACTTCATGCGGTTGGCGTAGATCGTGTCCAGGCTGCCGACGCTCTGGATCATGTCCTGCCACTCGTCGACCTGGCGCATGGCCTCGAACATGAGGCTCTCGGTGTTGAGCGAGATCCGCTCGAGCTTCTCCTCGGGTGCGAACAGCGCCTCGGGGGTCAGCCCGAAGATGAACTCGAAGCGGCCCCGGTCGAGGAGGAACATGTCGAGGAACTCGTGCTCGAACTTCTCGCGAATGACGCCGTCGATCCCCTCCTGGGTGATCAGGCCGATGTCCACCATGACCGAGCCCAGCCGGCGTCCGCTGCCCTTCTGCTTGGCGAGGGCGTCCTCGAGGTCTTGGGTCGTGATCTTGCCGCTGTAGACCAGGAGCTCGCCCAGGCGCACGGGGTCGCGAGCGACCTGGCGCACGAGCACGATCTCGCCCTCGCTGATGAAGAAGAACTGACTGCCGCCGTCCTCGGTCTCGATGCGCAGGGTGCCCCGGTAGCGGTTCAGGGACAGGGTCTGGATGACCGGTCCCAGCCCCATTTCTTCGATCTGTCCCTGCAGGCTCATGGTGCTGGCCTTTCGTCGGAGTGCCCAGCGGGGCGAATTCTATCGCATACCACCCCGCACCTGTCCCCAACCTTGCCCTAAGCGTTTGCAGTGCAGTTCCTTGGCGAGGCAGCCTGGTTCTTTCCAAACGGGGCTCAACCCAAGCCCGGATCCGGCCGAAGGGGACTTCAGTAGCCGGAGTTGGATCGTGGACACGCCTCAGGACGCCAAGCTCTGCCAACACCTGCTCCGCAAGCGCGCGGTAGGGCTCACCGAGCTGGACGCCTGCGCGCGGATCCAGCGTGAAGCGCGAGCGCTCGGTCAGCCGGTGCCTGGTCTGCGTGAGCTGCTCCTCGGGCGAGGGCTGCTGGACGAGGAGTCGCTGGACGCGCTGTGGCAGGAGGCCCTCGGGCACCGCTCGCTGCGTCGGACGCCCTCGGGGCGCTTCCGCGTCGGTCCCGTGCGCGCCGGCGATCGCCTCGGGCGCTACCGGCTGCTGGAGGAGGTCGCCCGCGGCGCCATGGGCACCGTCTACCGGGCCCGAGACGAGGGGCTCAAGCGCGAGGTCGCGCTCAAGGTCCACTCGCCTCGCAGCGGGAGCGACGAGCCGCAGCTCGCCGCGCGCTTCGAGCGCGAAGCGCGCCTGGCCTGCTCCCTCGAGCACCCGCACCTCGGGCGCGGGATCGAGTTCGGCGAGGCCGGGGGCCAGTCCTATTACGTCATGGAGTACTACGCCTGGCCCACCCTCGCGGAGCTGCTCCACTCGGGCCCCGTGAGCCCGGCCGAGGTGGTGCGGATCGCCTCCGGCGTGGCCTCAGCGCTGGCCTACCTCCACGGCCAGGGGGTGGTGCACCGCGACGTGAAGCCCGAGAACATTCTCGTGGGCCCCGACGACGTGAAGCTGATCGACCTCGGCTTGGCGCGGGAGGTCGGCGCGGTCTCCAGCTCCGCCACGGCGACGAGCGTGACGTTGGGCACGCCCCGCTACATCTCGCCGGAGCAGGCGCGGGGCGAGCGCGAGATCGGGCCGGCGGCGGACCTCTACTCGTTTGGGGTCTCGCTCTACCACGCGCTCGCGGGAGAGCCGCCCTTCCCCGAGGCGAACGGGATCGTCGCGATCTCGCGGCACCTGTTCGACGCGGTCCCCGACGTCCGCTCGGTCAACGCCAGCGCGCCTCCGCTGCTCGCTGACCTGATCGCGAGCCTCACGCAGAAGGCCCCCGAGGACCGCCTCGCCTGCGCGAGCCTGGTCGTGGACGCGCTCGAGCCGTTGACGCTCCCCGTCCTCCGCGCGGCCTAGCCGGCGCGCTCCTGCCTCCCCTGGCTGCTGCTAGGTGTAGACCCGGAGGTCGTAGCAGCTCGAGATCTGTCCGTCCTCCCACACGAACACGCCGGACCGCTCATGGGGTCCGGCCTTGGGGTCCACCACGACGGCCACGTGATAGGGCGCTGAGTAGAAGCTCTGATGGACGAACAGGTCGTGCCCGGAGAGGAACACTCCGTACCCCGGGTGGGTGTGATACCAGCCGACGACCGTCTGACCCGGGAAGCGCTGGTCGACGGTCTCGTGGAACTCTCGTTGGGCGTCGTTGTCGAACGCCAGGCTCGTGCGCTTGCTGCGCGCCTTGAACGCGGGCACCTGGATCTCGACGTCGACGTAGGGCTGGCCCCGGTGCACGCAGAAGGCCCCGAGGAGGAAGCCGCCGACCTCGTAGTCGCCTCCTTCACGACCGCGCTCGACCATGCCCTGGAGCGCGCGCTGCGTGACGTAGACCGGAAGCTCTGAGGCGGACGCGGTGCGCGAGGGCGCGAGCGTCGTTCCGGGCCGAATCCCCGGGGGCGGGCGGCGCGTGGGCTCCAGGGGCCGGCGTCCCCGGACCTTGATCTCCACGTCAGCGTCCGCGGGGGCGGAGCTTCGGCTTGATCGAGATCTTCACCTCGGGGACCCGGAGGCTGCGATTGTCGAGCGGGAACTCCTCCCGCCGCTTGTCCGCCCACGTGGCGGCCTTGCGGTCGAGGGGGGACTTCACGTTGAACTTGTCCATGCGGATCATGTCACCCAGCTCGATCACGAAGTCGGCGAGGCTCCACGCCGGCGACCACTGCTGGCTGTGACACACCGCTTGGCCGCGAATGTTCGGGTGGAAGATCGGCGTGAGCCACGTGACGTCGGGGGGCTCGGACGGATAGTAGGCTCCGAGCTTGAGCTCGAACTGGTGCAGCTCGTGCACCAGGGCCTTGCCGTCCTCGAGCTTGAGCCCCTTGAGGCGCACCGTGAACCGGTAGTAGGTGGGCGGCTTGCCCCGGCACTCCAGGCTGATCAGGTTGTTGCGTCCTCCGGTGAGGCGGAGCAACTCCTCGTAGTCCTTCTGGAGGCGGACCTTCTTGCGTGGGCCCACTAGGCAGCCTCTCCGGCCACGAACGTCGAGGTCAGGAGCAGGACGTCGCCCTGCTTCGTGCCTGCGCTGCCGAGGCTGTCCACCTCCTTGTATTCCCGACCCGTCCGCTTGTTGCTCAGCTCGTACGCGACCTGATTGCCGTCAGGTCCCGTGAGCGGGAGGCCGAGCTCCTTCACGAGGGCGGGCAGGAGCTCCTGGATCGCGGCGTCGTCAGGGAGCTCCACGTCGAACTCCTGGTTGGTGTCTGCGCGGACCAAGGTGACGGAGATCTGGGCCATTTCAGTGCCCCCCTTTCCCAAACAGTTGTTCGAGGTCCCCGGTGAGTTCGATCAGGACCTCTTCGCCCGTGTCGTCGTTGCGGCCGCGCACGACGTGAAGCGGCGGCAAGCCTAGCTCGGCCAAGGTCTTGCTGCCCAGCCCCTCGCTGCCGTCGAACATGGAGCGGACGTCCGGCGCCATGGGCTGCTGGCAGCTCGGGCAGAGCGCGTGTTCTTCGCGGAGGTCGCCAGCGAGGGCGATCACCGCGCGATCCTGCTGGCATTGGACGCAGCTCAGGCCGACGATGATCTCACGGTCGTCGTCCAGCGAGAGGTACGCCTCTGGGCCCAGCTGGTCACGAATCACCGCGAGCAGCTCGTCCAGGGTCGAGGTGCCCGCTTGGAGCGGCGACTCGAACACCTTCCGCTCGTGCAGGCACTCCATCCAGGCGTGCGCAGGGCAGTTCTCCGCGTCGACGTCCAGGGTGATGTCGAAGAACACGTCGCTCATGCCGTACAGGCCCAGGCGCCGCCCGCTGGGGACCGGCATGCTGTGGATCAGGCGCACCGCGATCTGCGTTTGGAGTCCGCTCGCGATCGCCGCGATCGTGGGCGCCGTGGGGACCTTGCCCAAGGAGATCTCCTTGCGCCCGAGCTTGAGGCAGGACTGGCGCCTGCGGAACTCGTTGCGGTCCGCCTGCTTCAGTCGACACTCGTAGCACGGGCCGTCCGGCGGCGTGAAGGTGTAGACGTCGCCGTTGAGGTGGTCCAGGCCAGCGTCTACGGAGGGCCGCGCGAAGCGATAGCAATGCCGGGAGAGGTAGACGCGGGCCGCGATGTTGTCCAGGCAGCCCAGGACGACGTCCGCGCGCCGCACCAGCCCGAGCCCGACCGAGAACCGCAGGTCACCCTGGATCGGGATCGCGGTCACGTCGGGGTTCAGCTCCATGGCGCGCTCGCAGGCGACCTCCGCCTTCTGCCTGCCGACGTCGTGTTGGCGGAAGAGCACGGAGCGCGTGAGGTTGGAGGTCTCGATCGCGTCCATGTCCAGCACGAAGATCCGTCCCACTCCGAGCAGGGCCAGGTTCTTGAGCGCTTCATTCCCGAGCGCGCCGGCTCCCGCGACGATCACCACGGCGTCTTGGAGGCGCTTTTGGTCCCACCAGTGGATGAGCCGCAGGCGGTGGTAGCGGTCTTCCTCGAGGTCCTCGCGGGAGATTTGGATCGCTCCAGGGGCCCCACCGTGGCCAGGATCAAGGGGAGCAGTACCGCGCGTGGCCTTGAGCTCGATCTTCATGCGAGTGTTGAAGATACCAGGTCAAGCGCGAGCCCGCACGAGAAGCTGGAAGCCCAGCAGGCCGGGCCAAACCCTCGCCCCGGCCAGGCGGGCTGCGCTCAGCAGGGCCCAGGGGGCGCTGCGGCGAACGGCGTCGGGCAGGAAGAGCTCCAGGGGCACCAGAGACTGGCTGCGGGACTCGATCCGCAGCCCCGAGGACACGAGCAGCCGCTCGAAGCTCTTGCGCGTGAAGAAGCGCAGGTGCGTGCGGTCGAGGATCCCGCGGTCGGCATACTCGAAGCGACCGGCCGCTAGCTGAGCGCGGACGCTCCAATGCGCGACGTTCGGGACCGAGACCAGGATCCAGGCTCCAGGCCGGCAGCGGGCCACGATCCCGTCGAGCAACACCTTCGGCTCCTGGACGTGCTCCAGCACGTCCAACGCCAGGGCCAGGTCGAACTCCCCCTCCTCGAGCTGCTCGAGAGAGGGGAGCCATGGATCGGAGCTCGGCCAGTCAGGCGGGGGGCCGCACCCTGGCTCGATCGCGGTGAACCTCGACCCAGGACGCGCGACCCGAATCCGCTGGCTGATCGCCCCGCCCGCAGCGCCGACGTCGAGCACGCTCAGGGGGCCTCCCGGGAGGGCGGCCACCTGGTTCAGCGCCCAGGTATGCGAGCTTCCGGGGAAGGGCTTGAAGTCGTAGGACTCTGCCGGGGTGGCCACCTGGGACGCCTACGACTCAGCCCGCAGCGCCAGGATCAACGACGGGGAGGGGCTTGGGCTCCGCGACCGGCGGGTCGGCCGGCGAGTGGGGACGCGGGACGTCCACCGGGCCGGGGAAGGCCAGCTGCCCTTGTCGGTGTTTGAGCCAGTAGCGCGTGCTGGCGACCAGGCAGTTGACCGCGTAGGGAACGCCGTTCACGTGGCAGATCTCGTCGCCGTAGTAGGTCGGGATCGGGCGCTCGACGATCTTCAGCCCGCGCTCGTGGGCGGAGAGCAGGATCTGGGTATCGAAGTGCCAGGTGTTCGAGAAGGACTCGAACGGAATCTGCTGCAGCGCTCGGCGGCTGTAGAGCCGGTAGCCCGAGTGGAACTCGCTGATCTCCAGCTTCGTCAGCCGGTTTTGGACGGCGGTCAGGACCCGGTTCCCCACGAACTTGTAGACCGGCATGCCCCCCTGCAGGGCCCGCCACGGAACCTTCATGCGGGACCCGAAGACCACGTCGGCTCCCTCCTGCTCGAAGGGGGCGAGCAGCTCGGGCAGCGCTTCGGGGGCATACTGCCCGTCGCCGTGGAGCATGACCACGACGTCGAACTCTTGCTCCAGGGCGTAGCGGTAGCCGACCTTCTGATTCCCACCGTAGCCCTGGTTCTCGAGGTTGCGGAACACGACCAGCTTGTCGAGCCCGTGCTTGAGCTTGTATCCGAGGGCGGCGTAATAGGTGTTGTCGGAGCTGGCGTCGTCTATGACGAAGATCTGAGCGACCTTCTCCTGGACCGACGCAGGGATCCGCTCGATCGTCTGCACGAGATGCCGCACTGCGTTGTAGGCAATGACGAAGATCCCGATCCGGGGTTGCTCCATGGGGGAATCATATAGGATCGGCGGGGTTGGGGGCCGAGTTCATGGAATTGAATGACGCCGAGTTGATGCGGCGGATCGAGCAACGCAACTCGAGCGCGCTTAGCGCCCTGTACGACCGTCACGGGCCCGCGTGCCTGGCCCTGGCCCAGCGCGTGCTCGGGGACTCCAGCGTCGCCGAGGACGTGGTGCAAGAGCTCTTCGTCAAGGTCTGGGAGGCCCCCAACGCCTACCAGCCAGCCCGAGGAACGGTGAAGACGTGGCTCATAACCACGGCTCGGAGCCGCGCGATCGACGCGTTGCGGAAGCGGCGCACGCGCGACCGGATCCAAGGGCAGGCGGGTGACGAGCAGCCTGACTACTCGCTGCCTCCTCGGCGCGCCTCGAGCACGGTGGGGAGGGCGGTCGAGGGATTGCCCGAGGATCAGCGCCGGGTGATCGAGTTGGCCTACTTCGAGGGCCTCACGCAAGCCGAGATCTCGGATCGCCTGGACATGCCGCTCGGCACGACCAAGTCGCGCTTGCGCCTGGGGCTGAGCAAGCTCAAGCAGACCTTTCTCTCGATTCGGCGCCAGCGAGGTGAGTCGTGACCGAGGAGGACGAGCAGCTCTGCATGAGCTACGCCCTGGGCACCCTCGACGGTGAGGAGCGGGAGCGGTTCGAGGCGAGGTTGGCCCAGGAGACCCTGCTCCTGGAGCAGGTGCGGGCCTTCGAGACGTTGTATGCTGAGCAGGAAGAGGACAGCGCAACCCCCGCGAGCATTCGCCTCAAGGAGTCCATCATGAGTCAGATCTCCGGCGATCCGGCACCCTCGAGCAACGAGCCCAGCGAGCCCATGCTGGCCAGCCAGGTCCTTGCGCTGCTTGCGTTTGGGGTCGTGATCGCGGTCGCGTGCTTCACCGCGTTCGGGGTCAGCCTCCTGCGCTAGCGACGGCGGACTACGAGTCGAAGCGTTCGCGGCGCCCCTGCTTCTTCTGGCTCTGGCGCTGCTTGGCTTCCTTGCGCCGCCGCTTGACGCCCTTGCCCGCCTTGGTCGGGATCCTTCGCTTTTGCTTGGCGAGGGCCTGGGCCAGGACCTCGCGGAGCTTCTCCAGGCAGCGCTCTCGGTTGCGGCTCTGGTCGCGGTGCTCGTCGGCGGAGATCACCAGCTCGCCGTCCTTGGTCAGGAACCGCGCCGGAACGCGGGCGAGGACGCGGGCCTTCTGCCCCTCCGTGAGCGCCTGACTCTCCTGGACCGAGAAGCGCAGCACGATCTTGGTGGCGACCTTGTTGACGTGCTGTCCGCCGGGTCCCCCGGCCCGCGCGGCCTGAAAGGCCAGCTCGCTCTCGGGGATCTCGACGCTGGGGGTGATCCTGAGGGTCATGGCTCCGGTTCTACCGTGGGAAGCGGGCTGGCTGTCAGCGAGGCCCTCGACCCGGCCGGGCGGCGCCCCGAGGCTCACCCAGGGTGGCACGATGATACGAACGTTGGGCAACATCCGCCCAACGAACTCATCGACCTCCCAGGGGACGCGCGCTAAACCCCCGGGATGGGTCGGGGCAGGAGGCACGGGTCGTGCACCAGGTCCCGCGTGACCTATCCACGCCGCGTCCTGCCCAAGTGCACTCAGCTCGTGACCCGCCGAACGATGGCTCGGAGGTTCCTCCTGCGGCCGTCCGACGAGGTCAATCGGATCCTGATCTATCTCCTGGCGCTCTACGCGAGTCGCCACGGGGTGCTGCTGCACGCGTTCGCGCTGCTGTCCACCCACCTGCACCTCATGAAGACCGACGTGAAGGCGGACATGCCAGGCTTCATGCGCGACCTGAACTCACAGACGACCAAGCGCATGAACCGTCTGCTCCAGCGCGAAGGCTCCCTGTGGGACGCCCGCAAGTACGGAAACGTGGAGGTGCATGGCGAGCACGCGGCCTGGGACAAGCTGGTCTACGTCATGACGAACCCCGTCAAGCACGCCTGGGTGGAGGAGCCGGCAGAGTGGCCGGGGCTGTTGACCACCGTCGAGGACTTCAGGCGAGGGAAGGTCGTCGTGGAGCGGCCCGATCTGGAGTGCTTCAAGGGGAGCACCCTGCCCAAGCGCGTCCAGCTCGAGCTCGTGCCGCCTCCCGCCTTGGCGCACCTCCCTCGGGAAGAGTTCCTGGCCGAGTTGGAGCGCAGGGTGTCCGAGCGGGTGGCCGAACTTCGAGCTGGACTTCGTCAACCGCAGCGGTCTTGCCTCGGCCGTCGCGTCGTCCTGCAAGCCAGCCGGGAAGGCCGTCTGCAGCGGCCCTTGGAGCGCAGCGACGTCGCCCCCCGGATCTCGCGCCTCGACGAGGACCCCGACCGCTGCGCGGAGCTGATTCGCGAGCTCCAGGCGCGGCGCACGGCGCATGCCGAGGCCCGAGGCCCATGGCGTCAGGGCGAGCATGCGGTGGTGTTCCCCCAGGGGACCTACGCCTACCGAGTCCTGCACGGGACGCGGTCTGCCGGGGCTGATCCGCCAGGCTGAGCCTGCTCAGCCGAGCTGAACCTCGGCTTCGCTGACCTCGAAGCCCAGCCGATCGGTCGAGCGCTTGAGCTCGACCCGGTAGCGCAGACGCGTGCCGGCGCTGAAGTTCGCCAGGTCGTCGTCGACGAACCTCCCCTGCGGCTCTCCCCCCGAGAAGCTGCACACCACCTTCCCGGCCTGCTGGTTCCCCACGGCCCTCACGATGTCGAACGCGGGCCACCGGGGCGCCGGGCAGGAGAGCGAGATCTCGACCCGCTGCTTGCTCCCGAAGAGGCCTCGGGGCTGCTGGGCGGAGATCGAGAGCGTCCCACCCAGGGTGGGAGGGAGGACGAGACGCGGGCCGGCGACCTCGAAGGCCTCCCCGTGGACCGAGAGGGTCACCACCAGGCGATAGCCCCAGGAGAGGAAGCTCGGCGCCTCGTCGTCGACGAAGGAGGTGGCGGTGGGGGGCAGCTCCGCGGAGAACGGGGCGCTGAGGGCCTCCAGCTCGTCCCCGGCGAGGGACGGCGGGACGTCCTGGAGGCCGCGCTCGAGCACCAGGCGCGTCACGTGCACCGGGCCTTCCAGGAACGGCGGCCACGACCAGGAGAGGTGCGGGGCCCCCCCGCGGGAGGTGGAGCGCAGCTCGGCGAAGTCGTCGGAGAGTCCGAGGATCGGGCGGATCAGGACGGGGCGCGCCAAGGAGCCATTGAGGGAGGCCACGACGTAGGTCGCCAGCTCGCCCGACGGAGGGGCGGGGCAGCGCACGAGCTCCTTGCGCTTGCTCCGCGGGCGGAGCGCCAGCTCCGTGAGGCCCAGGTCCTCCGCAGCGTGGAGGTCGAAGGTCGCGCCGCGGTCGAGGAGGGCCTCGAACTCCGGGGCTGGGCGGGACGAACGGAAGACCGCAGCGCCCGACGCGTGGAGCCGGGCCGAGGCAGGCACCGGGAGGTAGCGCACCAGGACCGCGCCCGGTTCGGAGCGGAGCTCGACCTGAGGCAGGTCGGGCGGGGACGCGAGGGCGGTCACCTCCACCTCGTGAGCCCGAACCTCACCGCCGGCGGCCCACTCGCAGGAGACCGCATAGCGATAGGACTGCCGCGGGGTGACGTCCTCGTCGACCAGCGAGGTGGCGTCGGGACCCAAGGACCAGGTGCGCTCTTCGCCTGCTCTGCCTCCCGCGGCGACGCGGACCACTCGATAGCCTGCAGGCGGCGCGGCAGGAGGCGACCAGCGCAGCTCGACGCAGTCCCCGCGCGGCGGGGCGGTGAGCGCAGTCAGGTCGTCCCAGGCCGTCGCCTCGCGCTCCACGGCCTGCGCAGGGTCGGGCGAACCTGCGTGCACGGGGACGACCCGCACTCGGGTCGGCACACCGGGACGCGCGGGGAGCTCGAGGGTGAGGGGCTCGCCGGCAGGCGCGGTCTCGAGCAGGCGCCAGGCCTCCTGCGGCGCGCGCACGTAGACCTGCAGCGCCTCGCAGCGCTCGGTCGGCGGCGTCACGCGCAGCGACAAGCTCCCTTGCTGGGCCTCGAGCTCCACGGGGCCCAGGGCGCCCGCAGGCTCACGGGGGGCGGCCTCGACCAGGCGGCCCTCCGAGGTCACGCCGCCCAGGCGCAACGCGAGCCGATAGTGCACCGGAGCCCCGACGGGCAGCGGCGCGTCCACGTGGGAGCCGCGCGCGAGGCCCGAGAGCGGAGCTCCGTCGGCGAGGTCGGCCGGGGGCCGCTCGAGGTTGCGCACCGCGACGACCTCGGCCGCGGCCGGGTCGAGGCCGGGCGGCAGCTCCCAGCTCAGGCACACCGCCTCGCCGCCCGGCTCGGCGGCGACGGCCTCGAGCTCTGCCCACGGTGTGGCCTGGGCCTCGGCGGACTGCATGGCCCGGGTCTCCCCGTGGACCAGGCGAGCCGTGTAGCGATAGCAGACGCCGGGGTCGACCTCGAGGTCGACCAGCTCGGGCTCCGCGCCGCGGCGCAGGACCCGCGGTCCCTCGGGAAAGGCGGGGTCCCGGGTGACCTCCAGCCGGTCGTAGCTCGAGCTCGCCGGCCAGGTCCAGCGCAGGGCTGCCTGGAGGTTGCCGCCCTGGGCCTCGAGCCCCGTGAGGGCGGGGGGAGGGCCGAGGGCCACCGCCGCGCCCTCCGCGCCCGGCGAGCGCGAGCCGTCCGACAACGACACGCACACCCGGTAGCGCACGCGCTGGTCGGGGTCCAGGCAGTCGTGGACCCAGGTGCCGGAGCCTTGCTCCGAGTGCGCGAGGCGACCGTCGGCGTAGACCTCGATCAGCGCCTCGGGCTCCGCGTCCCAGCGCAGGTGCACGCAGCCGATCCCCGGCTCGCAGGCGAAGTCCAGGACCTCGGGCCCCCCCCAGTAGGACGCCAGGCCTGGCGGAGCCAGCCGACCGTCCACCCGGGCGAACGCCGCGTAGCGCTCCGCCGGGGTCGGGTCCACGTAGGGCAGCGCCTCGACGGAGACCTCCACGGGCTCGGCGCCGTCGTCAGGGACCCAGGGGTCCTCCGCGCCGCACCGCACGAAGACCACCGCGGACGTGCCCGCGGGCAGCGCCTCGAGGGAGAGCTCCGCGCCGGCCTCGGCCTTGGTCACCCGCAGCCGCGGAGGCGCGGGGGCCGGGCGCGCGGCGACCCAGGGCAGCAGCGGGGGAGGGCTGAGCGCGCTGGGCTCCGCGTGGCGCAGCTCGGGCGCAGGCGCCTGAGCGAGCCAAGGGTCGAGGGTGGGACCGGGCGTCGCGCCCGGGTGCTGCGCCAGGAACGCCGCGCGGCGCGCGCGCACCGCCTCGAGCGAACGCAGCGGGTGACGGGGCTGCACGAGCACGCGCAGGCGGTCGTGGGCCGGGTCCAGCGCCCAGCGCGCTGTGTGGTCTGGCTCCGCGGGGGCGGGGCCGAGGACCCACCCGGCCCCCGCGCTCGCGGGGAAGCAGCGCGTGGCCGTCCCGCGGCGCGCGGCGCCGTGGTCGGCGAGGTCGCGGCCGAGCTCGACCAGGCTGCCGGCGCTCGAGGCCGCGCGCCAGGCGGCGAGCTCGTGGGGCCACACGGCGTCGCGCCAGGCGTCGAGGGACTCGGCGCCTCCCAGCTCGAGCAAGGTCCCGGCGGCGTTCGCGAGTCCGGGCGCGCCCAGGGCGCGGCGCAGCCCGGCCAACCCGAACAGCCAGGGTCGCCCGTCGGCGTCGACCCACAGGTCGGCTGGGGCCAGGGCCAGGTGCAGGTCCCGCGCGCGCAGGGCGCGGTCGAGCTGACCGAGGAGCGGCGCGAGGTCCGCCAACGCCGCGGGGCTGGGGGCGAAGGGCGCGCCCCCCGAGCCTGCGCGCAGCAGCCAGGCGCCGTCGGCCTCGGCCAGGATCGTAGGCACCAGGCCGCTCAGCTCGGAGAGCCAGCCCCAGCGCTGGGTCAGCCACCGCACCCGCGCGGCGGTCCAGCGTGCCGGGGGGCGATACGTCCAGGCCCCGTTGGCTCCGGGGGAGCAGCTCGCGCCCAGGTGCGTCCACTCGCTCACTGGGACACCTCGCGCACCGCGGCCAGGAGGTCCGCGTCCGGCGCGCCCCCGACGAAGGGGACCTCGCGCTCGCCGTCGGGCAGCAGGGCGCGCAGCTTGGCGTGGGCCGGGGCCACCCACGCCAGGCTCCCGCTGGCCGGGACGAGGGACGCCCGCGGGCCCAGAGGGCCAGGCTCGAGCCCCGCTGCGCCCCAAGCGAACCAGCGCCCGGGCGGGTCGAGGGCGTAGTGCGCGTCGCCGGGGTCCGGCTCGAGGGCGGCGATCAGCGCCGCGGGGAGCTCCCCCGCGGCCTCGAGCGCGTGAGGACACGCCGCGTTGGCCGGCACCGCGCCGGCGACGCGCACGCGGAGCACCCGCGCGAACTCCGTCGGGGCGTCGCCGCCCGCGACGAAGTCGCTGAGCCACACGACCTCGGCGTCCGCCGGCGAGTAGCCTGCGCGCGCGAGCTCGCGCGCGGCCAGCTCCCAGCCCGCGGCGGCGCGGGTGACGCGGGCGCCCACGCGGTCGAGGCAGGCCAGGTCCAAGGCCGGGCGCGGGGCCGGGGCCAGGAGCCCCGAGAGCACGGCGTCCTGTGCGTAGGCCACGGCCGCGACGAGTCGACGGGGGGCCACGCCCGTCAACAGCCGGTTGGCGGCGAGGATCGCCTGGGTGACCCCCGCTCCGCCGAGGGACCCGCTCACGTCCACGAGCACGAGCAGGGGCGACCAGGTCGGGTGCTCGACGACGCCGAGGACGTCGCCCGAGGGCAGGGTCGCGCGCCGCGCGCCGAGCTCAGCCACCGAGCACCTCCTGCGCGACCAGGCGGAAGCGTCCGTCCACCGGCGGAGCCTGCCCAGACCGCTCGCGTGGAGCTCGGCGTCGAGGCCGAGGACGACCTCGCGCGAGGCGTCCGGCTCCAGCGTGGACCCCAGCTCCGCCGCCCCGAACGGCTCCGCGGCGAGGTAGACGTCGAGGGCCAGGTCGCGCAGCTCGCGCCACGCGGGCAGCGGCGCGGCGGGGGCGAGGGCGGCGAGGGCCGGGGCGAGCTCCGCCAGGGTCTCCGGCGGCTCGAGGCCGCGGGTCCGCGCGCGGGCGCGGAGGCGCTCCACGTCGGCGCGCTGCGCCGCGGCGAGGTCGCCGAGGCTCCCCGCGAGGTCGAGGCCGGCGAAGGCCCAGCCCTCGCCGACCTGACGCAGGGCGCTCAGGGGGTCTTGCCCCAAGGCGAACCCGGCGGCGTGCAGCGCTGCCAGGGCAGGGGTCACCGCGCTCCAGGCGGCGTCGCACGCGCCGAGGGGCAGGCCCGGGACGCGGTGGCACACCGCCACCCGCCCCAGGGGGGCGACGTCGTCTACCGCGTAGGGGGTCTCGGCGAGGCCCGGCTCAGGGGCGAGGCGCGCGGCGGGGAGCTCGCCGCTCAAGGGGCGCAGCACGGCGGAGCGCCCCCGGTAGAGCGCGTCCCAGGAGCCGTCGGGGCGCGCCCGCACGAGGAGCGTCTCCTCGCCGGCAGCGTCGGTGAGCAGCGCCAGCGCGAGGTCCAGAGGCAGCGCGGCGCCGAGGGCCCCCGCCACGCTCGCGGGCTCGAGGCCGCGCGCTGTTTCGCTCAGCGCGAACCCGGCAGGGCCGACGTCGAGCAGCGCGTCCACCAGCGCCTGGGGCGGCTCGCCGCCGCGCGGCCCGCGCCACGCGTAGAACCGACACAGCCGCGCCAGGCCTACCGGGTCCCCAGGGTCGACGTCGCCCGGGGTCTCGTCGGCGGCGGCGAGCACGGCGAAGGCCAGGGCCTCGGTCTCGGCGCCGCCGCGGCCGAGCAGCTCGCGGGCCGCGTCGCGCACGTCTTCGCCCTCGGCCGCGCGCAGCGCCAGGAGCGTGGCCGCCGCGCGCGGGTCGGCGCTGGCGGCCTCGAGGGCCGTGCGCGCCCGGGCGCGCTCCGGCGCGGTCCAGCGCGGGGCGTCCTGGTCGAGCTCGCGCAGGCGCTCCTCGACGGGCGCCCAGGCGCCGTCGGCGAGCGCGCGCGCGACCAGGGCGTCCAGCGGCGCGAGCTCGGGGAACCACGCCGCGCAGGCGACCTCCGTCCCCCGGCGCAGGCGCGCGCGCCGCAGCGCCGCGGGGCGCTCGCGGTCGGCGAGCACGAAGCCGAGCCAGCCGCCGGCGGGGCGCGGGAGCGGCGCGTCGCCGGGGGCGCCGTCCAGGGCCGCGCGCAGCGCCGCGCCCCTCGGCGGGAGCCAGGCCGGCGCGGGGCCCGCGCCCTGGAGCGCGTCGAGGGCCGCGCGCACCGGCGGCGGGCAGGCGTCCGGGGCGACCGACGTCTCGCCCTCGAGGACCGCGGCGGCCAGGCGGTGTTCCAGCTCGGGGTCCAGCGGCCAGGGACCCCGCCAGGGGTCCCACAGCAGCGCGCCCAGCGCGGCTTGGGCCAGGGGGGAGACCCCCACGGCGCGGTCTGCGCGCAGGAGCTCCAGGAGCGCCGCCGCCGCGCTGGCGGAGGACGCGCGCAGCGCGGCCGCCCGCGCCAAGGTGCGCGCCGCGGGAGGAGCCTCGAGGGTGGTCTGCAGCAGGTCCCCTACCGCGACCGCGTCGCCCTGGCGCAGCGCCCGGCGCAGGAGGTCGGCCAGCGCGACCGGGAGGTCGGCCAGCAGCGGCTCGGCGGCGGCGGGGCGGGGCCAGCCGCCGCCGAGCACCGCCGCCGCCGGCTCGGGGGCCCACACCCGCGCACCCTGCCGGAGGTCCCCGGCGTCGCAGCCCAGGCAGGCGGGCAAGCCGTCGCCCTCGACGCGACCGCGCGAGCGCCAGCCGAGGGCGGCCAGCTCGCGCTCCGCCACCCCCGCCGGCGTGACCAGGCCCAGGCTCGCGAACAACGACCCCGGGTGCCACCCGCGCGCGGCGGCGCGGACCTCCGTCGGGAGGGCCGCTTGGTGTGCTGCGCTCAGGGGGACCAGCACGCCGCTGGGGTTACGACCCATACAGAGCCTCCGGGGGGACCGACGGTAGAGGATCCGCCCCACCCCGGCAACCGCCTCCGGTCGGGGCGCGTGCGGGCCGCGCACTCTTTGGCTTTGTGCTTCCCCGGGGGGACCCGCTCCCGTGTAATGCGTCGCGGAGGAGGGCGTCCATGCTGGGACGGATCGCGTTCGCGCTGCTGTGGGTGGGGGTCGCCGCGCTGCCCTCCAGCGCGCAGCAGAGCCAGCCCCTCACCCGGCACCCGATCGTGCTGATCCACGGCGCCGCGGGCTTCGACTCCCTGGGGCCGATCGACTACTTCAACGACGTCGCCCAGAGCCTGCGCGGCATGGGGGCCGAGGTGCTCGTGCCCTCGACCTCGCCGATCCACCGCACCGCGCACCGCGCGGCGCTGCTCAAGGACCAGATCCTCGCGGCCTACCCGGACCCCGCGGTCAAGCTGAACCTGATCGCGCACAGCCAGGGCGGCCTCGACGCGCGGTTCATGATCACGCACCTGGGCATGGCCGACCGCGTCGCGAGCCTCTCGACGGTCGGCACCCCGCACCGCGGGGCCCTCCACGCCGACCTCCTGCTCGCCGGGACCCCCGGGGTGGCCGAGCGCCTGGCGGGCCAACTGCTCGGGCTCTTCGGCTGGGACCCTGGGCTGGTCGAGGACGTGAGCGTGCGCCACATGGCGCTGTTCAACGCGCTGACGCCGGACGATCCGCGGATCCTCTACCAGTCCTGGGGGGGCCAGGCGACGCTCACGGGCTTCGGCTCCCCCGGGCGGCTGACCTTCGTGTTCTATCCGACCTACGTCGTGCTCCGCGCGACCCAGGGCGCGAACGACGGCATGGTGCCCCTGAGCTCGACCCGCTGGGGTGTGTGGCGCGGTGTCCTGCCCACCGACCACGGCGGGCTGATCGGCTGGGGCTTCGACGGCTGGGACCACGTGCGCTTCTACGAGGGCGTGGCCCTCGAGCTGGCCCTGCTGGGGTATTAAACCGGCGTTCACGATCCTGAGCGGTCGAGTGTGGTGGCTGGTCCCTCGGCGGTCTAGCACTCGCTCGCCCGCTCAGGATCGTGACGCCGGTTTCTAGGAGAGGCTCCGCCCGCGGCGGGAGCGGTCAGCGCTGCCACGTCCCAGCTGATCCCTCGTTGCCCCCATGCGCTCCTGCCGCGCGCCAGAGAGCTCTTCGCTTGGCGGAGCTGCTCATGGCTAAACGGAATGCACGATTCGTCGGCGGCCGGAGGGGGGGTCGTGGTGTTCGACCCCCCAGAATCGTGCAATTCCGTTTAGGGACCGCTCAGCAGCCAGGCCACCAGGCCGGGCAACCCCAACGCGCCGTCGACCCCCAGCGCGCAGTAGCGTCGGAGGTCGACCCGAGGGCGCACGAGGAGCGCCGCGAAGGCGGCGCTGGTGACCAGGTCCGGGAGCGCGCGCTGGGGCGCCTCGCGCCCCAGGCCCAGCACGAGCAGCGCAGCGGCGGCGCCCACGAGCCCCCAGCACACCCCGAGGGTCCCGCGTCGCCCCCAGCGCGCCGCCCAGGTCCGCTCGCCGCTGGCGGCGTCGCCCGCCAGGTCGCGCAGGTCGAACAGCAGGCAGCCGCACACCACGTGCAGCGCGCGCGCGGCCAGGACCGCGCCGTCGTCGAGGCCGAGGGGCAGCCCGGCCTGCACGTGGGGGATCCACACACTGCCCCCGGCCCACAAGGCGCCGATCGTGAGCGGCTTGATCGGGGTCAAGAAGCGCCGCAGGACGGGGACCAGGCGCAGGCCGTAGAGCCCGGTGCAGCCGCCGAGCACGAGCAGCGCGAGCTGCGTGCGCAGGGGCAGGGTCAGGGCGAGGGCCGCGGTCCCCGCGCTGGCGAGCAGGACCTGGACTCCCAGGAGCCGCCGGTGCGCGGCGACCCAGGCCGCGCGGGCGGGGACGTTGGCCGCGTCCGCCGGGGCGGCGTCGAACAGGCGGTCCGCGCCGTAGACCGCGGCGGTCGCCAGCCCGGCGAGGGCGACCAGCGGCCAGGCGAGCGGGAGCGCGCACACCCAGGCGCTGGACGCCGTGAGCGCGGCCGCGACGCCGGCCACGAACACACCCGAGTCCAGGAGGTAGGCCTCCCCCTGCGCGGCTCGCGTCGTCGAGGTCAGCGGCTGAGCCTGTGGAGCTCCGACACCACCGCCTGGTCGAGGGAGCGGGCCAGGGTGTCGAAGGCCGTGCGCTGCTGAGCGGGCTCGAGCTGGCGCAGCTGCGCCGCCGCCTCCTGCAGCAGCGGCGGGTCGTAGGCCACGAGGGCTTCGACCAGGGCCAGCCGCGCCGCAGGGGTCGGGTCCACCCCGCGGGCGCGGGCCAGGTCGACCCGCGCGCGGAGCAGGGAGACGACGCCGGCGCGCCGCGCCGACTCGTCGTGGTCCTCGCTGCGCAGCACGTCGAGCAGCGGCGCCCAGGCCGCCTCGTCGGAGGGGTCGCGCCGCAGCCGGGCGAAGGCGCTGCTCTGGGCCTGCCCGGCCTGACCGAGGCGCGCAGGCGCCGGCCACCAGCGCTCGAGCTGCGTCGACCCGCGCTGGATCAGGTCGCGCTCGAGGGCGTCGCTCAGCTCGAGGCTCAGGGCGTAGTGCCAGAAGAAGCGCAGCTCGGCGTCGCTGGGCGCGGCCGCCGTGCTCGACGCCCCGCGCGCGTCGGCGAGGGTCGCGAAGAACCCGGCGCCGGTGCCGGCGCTGGCGGCGTAGCGCCGCTGGGCTTCCCCCTGGCGCCCGAGCACCCACGCCCCGTGCCCCCACAGCAGCGGGCTGTCGACGGGACCGGGCGAGACCCGGCTGCCGCGGAGCACGACGCGCTCGAGCTCCAACGTGTTGGCGAACAGCCCGCTCTCGCCGGCGCCCTTGCTGGCCACCGCGGCCAACTGATCGACCGCCTCTCGCCCGCTGGGCAGCGCGCCGGCGACCCGCAGCAACGGCTCACCTCGCTCGTCGCTGAGGGTCGCGTTGAAGCGGTGCCCGCCGCGGAGGTCCGGCAGCAGCACGAAGCGCAGGCGCACGCGCTCGCAGGCCGTGGGGCGGCTCAGGGGGTAGCGCTCGTCCTCGACCACGAGCTCGAGCTGGGTCCGCCCCGGCGCTGGGTCCCAGCGCAGGCCATACAGCAGGCGCGACGCGGCGAAGACTCCCACCTGGAAGTCCGCGTCCCCGGCGCCGCCGAGGCGCAGCTCCGCTTCGAGGGCCAGGCTGCTGCCCTCGCCCACGGCGACCGGGCGCGAGACCCCGCAGTTGAGCGCGCCGTCGCTGCGCAGCACCAGGGTCGCGCCTTCGCCGCGGTAGGCGACCAGCGGGCTCGTGGCCAAGAGCTCGGGCGAGGCCGCCGACAGCTCGAGCTGCGGTCCGTCCTCGAGCCCTGCGCAGGCCACGCGCACGGCCTCCCACCGCGCGCGCTCCGTCGAGGTCTGGGCCTCGCGCTCGCCGACCTCGGCCACCGCGGCGGCGCCGACCGCGTCGCCGGACGCGAGCAGCGCCTCGGCCACGCCGGAGGCCAGCGCGGGGCGCTCGGCGGGCTGCGCCAGCTCCCACGCGCGGCGGGCGTCGAGCGCGGCCGCTGCGTCGGCCGGATCGTCGCGGCCCGCTGCCAAGGCCGCCTCGGCCGCGAGCAGCGCGCGGGCGGCCGGGCTCAGCGCCAGGCTGCAGTCCTCGAGGGGGAGCTCCAGGCACGCCGCGATCCGCGCCCGATCGAGGGGCGAGTCCGGGAGCAGACGCTGCCGCGCGGGTCGGGGAGGCGCGCGCCCCACACCTCTCCCGGGAGCTGCCACTCCGCCTGGCCGTCCTGGTCGAGGTCGACGGTGAGCGGGGCGCGCTCGAAGGCAGGCGCGGCAGGTCGAGACCCAGCGCGGTCGACGGGGCGGCGAGCCCGTCGAGGGCGATCCACTCCAGGCGATACCCGGCCTCGGAGCGGTAGTGCCGCACCAGGAGCGGGCGGTCGTCGAGCACGGTGGTCCAGGCCAGGAGCTCGCGCGCGCGGGGGGACGTCCCAGCGCTGGAGGCCGCCTTCGGGGGCCAGCACGTGGATCGCCGCGGGTCGTCGCCGTTCGGCTCGCGCGCCCAGGCCAGGGCGCCGCGGGTCGTGCCGCCGAGCCAGGCCGGGGCCAGCGCGTCGCAGGGGCTCGCGTCCAGGGCGCCGCGCCCGTCGTAGAGCTGCCGTCCGTCCAGCCACACCGTGCGTCCCCCCGCCGCTCCGTGGAGGCGAGCCACCGGGCAGGAGCCGCTCTGGCTGAGCACCGAGCGCGCGAGGCTGCTGAGGGTGATCTCGAGCACCCCTTGTTCGCTGGAGAGGACCAGGGTCTGGCCGTCGTAGTCCGCGTGCACGACCTCGTGGTTGGCGACGGCGAAGCCCGCGCCGCTCCAGTGGGAGAGCCCGTCGGCGACGGGCACGACGAAGGTCGAGCCGCGTTGAACGTAGAGCAGGAGCCCCGTGGTCCCGCCGACCCCCAGGCCGATCGACCCCTGGGGGAGGTTCCAGCGGAAGGCCAGCGGGCCCCCGAGCCCGCCCCACCAGGTGCTGCCGTCCTCGCCCAGGGCCAGGAGCCCCACGGCGCCTTGCTCCTGGTTGAACGGGCAGAGGGTGGCGGGGAGGCCGCTGCGCCAGCGGCCGCCGACGCCCTCCAGGAAGCTCCGCACGTGGGGGTCGTCGCACACCCGGGCCGCGCGCCCGAACTCGCGGTGGGCGACGAGTCGCCCGAGCAGCAGGCCTCGCGCGCGCTGACCGAGCGCGTCGGAGGTCTGGGCCAGGCGCTCGAGCTCGCGCTCCGCCGCGGGGTCGCGCTCGAGGGCGGCTTGGGCCAGGAGCAGGCGGCCCCTGCGGCCGACCTCGCTCAACGGGTCGAGCTCGGCGACGCGGCTCCAGGCCGCGCGGGTCGCGGCGTCGCTGGCGTCGGGCGAGAGCCCGCGGGCGCGCGCCGCCGCCTCCGGCGCACGCAGCGCCTGGAGTCGCGCGGGGTCGACCCGCGCCAGCCCGCGCTCGACCGCGGCCGCGCGCTCCGCGCTGGGGGCCTCGCCCAGGAGCTCGGCCCGGGTGCTGGCGGCGAGGTCCAGGGCCGAGAGCTCGTCGAGGGCGGCGGGGTCGCCGCTGGGCGCCAGCGCGGCCTCGAGGGCGGCGGTGCGCTCGAGGAGCAGGGCCTCCGCGTCGTCGGCGGCCTCGCCCAGCCTCAGCGCCGCGCGGCGGGGGAGCAGGTAGCCGAGGAACAGGAGCAGGACCAGGGCCGCAGGGATCACCGGGGCCAGGGGGCGCGCGCGCCGCGCCAGCGTGCGCAGCGCGTGGGGCGCCTGCGCCGAGACGGTGCGGCCCTGGAGCCAGGCCTGGAGGTCGCGCTCGAGCTGCTCGCAGCTCGCGTAGCGCTTGCCGGGCTCCTTCTCCAGGCAGCGCTTGCACACCGCGATCAGCTGGGGGTCGAGGCCCGGACGCACGAGCTCGATCGCCGGGACCTCCTCGCTGATCACGGCCTCCATGGTCGCGAGCTGGGAGCTCTGGTGGAACGGCGGGCGTCCGGTGAGGCACTCGTAGAGCACGGCGCCCAGGCCGTAGACGTCGGAGCGCTCGTCGAGGCGGTCGTTGTAGCCCAGGGCTTGCTCGGGGGACATGTAGCTCGGGGTGCCGAGGGCGATCCCCGACTGGGTCAGGCTCTCGCCTCCTGCGACCTTGGCCACGCCGAAGTCGGTGACCTTGACCTCGCCCTTGGGCGTCACGATCACGTTCGCGGGCTTCATGTCGCGGTGCAGGATCCCGTGCTCGTGGGCGTGGGACAGCCCGCTGGCTGCGGCGGCGATGATCTCGGCGGCGTGGTGCGGCTCGAGGAAGCCCGAGCGTCGGATCAACTGGTGCAGGGTCTCGCCCTGGACGAGCTCCATGGCGATGTAGAGCACGCCGTCGCGGGCGCCCGCGCGGTAGATCCCGACCAGGTTCGGGTGCGCGAGCTGCGAGACCGCGTGGGCCTCCCGCACGAAGCGGTCGACCTCGCTCTTCTCGGCGCGGGAGCCGCCGAGCAGCGTCTTGAGCGCGACCCGCCGCTTGAGCTGGTCGTCGACCGCTTCGTAGACCGCCCCCATGCCGCCCTGGGCGATCAGGCGCACGATGCGGAAGTCGTCGATCGTCCGCCCGATCAGCCCCGAGCTGCGCGGCGCGCCCAGGGTGTCGGCCAGGCGGTCGAGGGACTCGGTGCTCACCCGCGGGGTGGGCGCGCCGGAGCTCACGAGCTGGCCGAGGGGCGCCACGCCCTGGCTGGAGCCGAGGCCCTGGTTCGAGCGCCAGGTAGGGTCGTCCCGGTTCACAGGGCCGCGCTCGCTGCGGTCTATGAACGTCGGCCCCTCGCGGTCGACGTAGCCCGCGAGGGGGCTGCTCACGCCGAGCTGGCTGCCGTGGACGGGGGCGTCGGGGCGGCGCACGCCGGAGCCGTCGGGGCGGCGCACGCCGGAGCCGTCGGGGCGGCGCAGGGCCGAGGCGTCCATGGGGCGCACGCCGGACGCCGCGGAGTGGTCGAGGGTGGAGGGCTGCCGGCGCAGGCCCGAGGACTCGACCGAGCGTCGGCCCGAGGCGTAGGGGTCCTGGCCCGGGGCGTAGGGTGAGCGCTGACCGAACCCGGAGCCTTTGGGTGGGGCGGGGTGTTTGCGCCCGGGGGGGGGTGGGGGGGGCGGGGGGGGCGGGTTGCGCCCCGAGTCGGACACGTCGCGTGGGTCGGCCACCACAGCGAGTGTTTCGGCGCGGCTGGGCCCGCGCAAGGGCCCGCCCCGGCGTGATCCCTGCCCTCGCGCGTCCGGCTCCGAGCGGGCACTCTGGCGGCATGGTCGCTTGGGTGTGGATCGTCGCGTTCGTGGTCGGCGTGGCTGGGGTCGTGGCCGCGCGCTGGCGCGGGCAGAAGCTCCTGGCCGGCGTGCTAAAGGTCGCCTGTTCCCTCGGGTTCTGCGCCCTGGGGCTCGCGGGGGGGGTGGTGGATGCGCGCTACGGCGGGTGCATGCTCGTCGGGCTCGGGCTCTCGGCGCTGGGCGACGCGATCCTCCTCGTGCGCAACCGCCGGGGGCTGGTCGTGGGCGCGGGGGCCTTCGCCCTCGCCCACGTGGCCTACCTCGCCGCCTGGGTCCCGTGGGTGGCGCTGCGTTGGCCGGTGGTCCTGCTGGGGCTGGCCCTGGGGATCGCGGTGCCCGTCGTGGCCTATCGCACGCGGGAGCGCACCGGCTCCGCGCGCTGGGTCGTCCTCGGCTACGGCTGGGTGCTCGCGGCGAGCGTGGTCGCGGCGCTGGGGGCGGGGCTCGGGGCGGGCGGAACCACGGGCTGGTTGCTGGGGATCGGCGGCGTCTCCTTCTTCGTCTCCGACCTCTCGGTCCTGCGGGATCGACTGCTGACTCCGTCGCTGTGGAACCCGACCTGGGGTCTGCCGTGCTACTACGCCGCTCAGGTGTGCTTCGCGCTGACCGTGGGCCAGGTGGGTCCCGTCCCATGACGCGGTGTGTTGTCGGGTGGCACCGATCCCTTTCCCATTTTTCGAAGCTCGAAGGGATCCAGCAACGACCGATGGACATGGAGTAAGGACTTACGTCGGATTTCGCGATGGACTCGCCCTTGCACCTGCGGAACCCACGCATGACCCGTCGGAACACGAACAAGCGTCGCTCCGAGCTCACTCGGAACCTCAAGAAGCTCCGCTCGTCGGGGCGGGTGAAGACCGTGTCGCCCACCCCCTCGGAGCACGGCGAGCTGTTCGAGGCCATGCTCCCCGAGGTCAAGTCCTCGAGCGAGATCGACGCGCTCCGCGACGAGGTGCGCAACCTGCGGCGGCTGCACGAGAGCGTGCACTTCCTCAGCACCGCCCCCGACCTGGCGTCCCTGCGCAGCGAGGTCCTGACCCTGGCCACCTCCATGGCCGAGATGCCGCGGGCCATGCTGGCCCTGCGCAGCTCCAAGGGCGGCTACAAGCTCAAGGCCGTGCTCGGCTACGAGGACCGCAAGAGCGAGGAGGTGCGGATCCTGCGCCGGATCCTCAACCGGACCCTGGTCAAGCGCGAGGTGCTGCTCGAGGGCGACATTCTCCAGGAGGGGATCCTGGGCTTCGCCCGGCGCAGCGACCTCGACCTGGGCGCGGTCGCCTGCTTGCCCCTGCTCAACAAGGGTCAGCTCCTGGGGGCCCTGCTCCTGGACGACCCGGACCGCGATCGCCCGTTCGCGCCCGCGGAGGACTCGCTCCTGCGTGGGTTCGCGCGCCACGTCTCGGCGGCCCTGGCGCGGCTCGAGGGCGAGAACCGCCTGCGGCGGAAGATGGACGATCTGGCCCGCGAGCGCGACCGGCTCGAAGGGCAAAAGGACCGCGCCATGGTCCTGATCGAGCGCGAGCGCAAGCGCGCGTCGGCCTCGCAGGAGGAGCTCTCGGCGCTGCTCACCGGCCCCTACGCCGGCGCGCAGCGCACGTTCACCCGCCGCTTCCTGGCCCAGGCGCTGGCGCGCTCGGGGGGGAACGTCGAGAAGGCTGCGCGCCTGGCCGGGCTCCCGCCCGACAAGCTGCGCGAGCTCATGGTCAAGTTCCGGCTCACCGAGCGCAACGACTCGAGCTCCGGCTCCCGTCGCGGCGTCCAGGTCTGACCCGCCTCCTCCCCTGACCGCCGACCTCCGCGCGCTCGAGGGCAGCTTGCTGGGCACCGCCGTCGGCGACGCCCTGGGGTTGCCGCTGGAGGGGCTCTCCGCGCAGCGCGCTGCGCGCTACTACCCCGGTCCGCTGCGGCACCGCATGGCCTTCGGGCGGGGCTGGCTCAGCGACGACACCGAGCACACCTGCCTCGTGGGCCAGGCGCTCCTGGCGTCGGGCGGTGACCCGGCGCGCTTCGCGCGCTCCCTGGGCTGGCGCCTGCGCGGCTGGCTCCTGGGCTGTCCGGCGGGGATCGGCTGGGCCACCCTCCGCGCGCTGCTGAAGCTGACCCTCGGCGTCCCGCCGCGCTGGAGCGGGGTGCGCAGCGCGGGGAACGGCCCGGCCATGCGCGCGCCGCTCTTGGGGGTCTACCTGGGTGACACCCCCGCGCTGCGCGCGCTGCTCGAGGTCGCGACCCGGATCACCCACACCGACCCCAAGGCCTACGAGGGCGCGCTGGCGGTCGCCCTGGCGGCAGACGGCGCGGCTCGCGGGGAGGCCCCGGACGCGCTCCTGGGGCGGCTCGACGCGGAGCTCGAAGGCGACGAGCTGCGCCGGAGCCTGGAGTCGATCGCCGCCCACCTGGCGCGCGGCGCCGAGCCGCCGGCGTTCGCGGAGGCGCTGGGCCAAGCGCGGGGGATCAGCGGCTACGTGAACCACACCGTGCCGGCGGTGCTCTACTGCTACCTGCGCTCCCCCGAGGACTTCGCCCAGTCCCTGGAGGCGGTGATCCGCCTCGGCGGTGACGCCGACACCACCGGGGCGATCCTGGGCGGGATCGCCGGGGCGCGAGCGGGCGCCGCCGGGATCCCCGAGCCCTGGGTCGCGGGGGTGCGCGACTACCCGCGCTCGGTGCCCTGGCTGCGCGAGCTCGCGCGGCGCCTCGCCGCGCAGCAGGCGGGGGAGGACGCCCGCCCCCTGGGGCTGTTCTGGCCGGCGATCCCTTTGCGCAACGCGCTGTTCGCGACGGTGGTCCTGGTCCACGGCTTCCGCCGCCTGCTGCCGCCTTACTGACGCGCGGCCGCGAGCACCTTCTTGCTCGCCGTGGGCAGGCCCAGTCGGCCGAGGTCCTCGGCCTGGACCCAGCGCCCGTCCTGAGCGGCCTCCCAGCCGGCGGGGACCGCGGCGCGGAAGGCCTGGGTGTGCCACAGCAGGTGCGAGAAGCGGTGCTCGGCGGCGCCCGCCGCGGTGAGCTTGCGCCGGGTGCCCCAGGCGCGGGCCAGGCGTCGGGCGGCGTCGCTGGGGGAGCCCGCGCCGACCTCGCTCGAGGGGAGCTCCCACATGTTGGCGAGCAGCCCCTCCCCGGGGCGGCGGGTCATGAGCCAGCGCCCGTCGGGGCGCTCGAGCCAGAGCGCGACGCGCTCGACCCGGGGCACCGCCTGCTGGCGCTTGGGCTGGGGGAAGGCGTGGGGGTCGCCGCTGGCCCGGGCCGCGCAGGCGTCGCGCCAGGGGCAGCGCAGGCAGGCGGGCTGCCGCGGGCGGCACACCGTCGCCCCGAGCTCCATCAGCGCCTGGTTGAAGTCGCCGACCCGTTCCTCCGGGAGCAGGGCCTCGGCGGTGGCCCACAGCCGGCGCTGGGCCTGGGAGCCGCTGGGGTGCTCGGTCCAGGCGTGGAGCCGGCTGAGCACCCGGCCCACGTTCCCGTCCACGATCGGCGCGCGGATCCCCAGCGCGATCGAGCACACCGCGCCGGCGGTGTAGCGCCCGACCCCGGGCAGGGCGAGCCAGCCCTCCAGCGTCGTGGGCAGGCGCCCGTCGAGCTCGGCGGCCACGTAGCGCGCGCCCTGGTGCAGGTTCCGCGCGCGGCGGTAGAAGCCGAGGCCCGACCACGCGGCGAGCACGGCGTCCTCGCTGGCCTGGGCCAGGGCCCCGACGTCGGGGAAGCGGGCGAGGAACGGGGCGTAGTAGGCGAGGACCGTGGCGACCTGGGTCTGTTGGAGCATGACCTCGCTGACCCACACCCGGTACGGGTCGGGGGTGTCGCGCCAGGGCAGGTCCCGCCGGTGCGCGTCGTACCAGGCGAGGAGCCGGCGGGCGAGGCGGGGCGGGCTTACTTCCTGCGGGCGACCCACAGCCCGTCTCCCAGGGGCACGAGGATCGCGTCCAGCTCGGGGTGGCGGGCCACGGTCTCGTTGAAGGCGCGGATCGCGGCCACCGAGGGCTCCTGGTTCGTCGCGTCGAGCAGGTGCCCGAAGGCGAAGCTGTTGTCGACGAGTATCACCCCTCCCGGGCGCACGATCCGCAGTCAGTGGGTCAGGTAGTTCTTGTAGTTGACGTTGTCGGAGTCGAGGAACGCCGCGTCCGCCGAGCGGTCGGGGAGCGTCGGGAGCACGTCCACTCCGGCGCCGGTGAGCACCTCGATCCGCCCTGCCACGTCCGAGCGCGCGATCCACTCGCGGGCGAACTCGGCGTGCGCGGGCTCGACCTCGACGGTGGTCAGCTTGCCGTCGGCGGGCAGCGCCCGGGCCATGGCCACCGCGGAGTAGCCGCCGAGGGTCCCGACCTCGACCACCTCGCGCGCGCCCTGGAGCTGGAGCAGGATCCGCATGAACTGCGCCTGCTCCGCGGCGATCGAGATCCGGGGCAGCCCCGCGTCGTGGGCGGCCTGACGCAGCTCCCGCAGGAACGCGTCCTCCTCCGGAGCGTGGGTCTGGATGTAGCGCATGAGCGCGTGGGACACGGGGTCGGTGTGCTCGGACATGGCGTCAGTCCTTGTTCAGCGCCGCGAGGCGCGCGCGGGCCAGGCCGGCTGGCCACTCCTCCCCGCCGTGGCGGGCTCGTTCCAGCACCTGCTCGTAGAGCGCGCGGGCCTCGTCGAGCTCCCCCGCGCGCTCGCGCACGAAGCCCTCGACGAAGGGGCCGTGGTTGCGCTCGCCCTCGCCCTCGAGCTCGGCGCTCTCGGCCAGGGTCTCGGCGTCGACCTCGCCCAGGGCGCGCCCGCAGGCGTCGCCCCAGAACGCGTCGGGCCACACCCGCGGCCGGCCGCGGCCGAGCTTCCAGCGCGCGCGGGCGCCCTCGGGGTCGCTCTCGGCGAGGACGTAGCCGCCCCAGAAGGCGAGGTAGGGCACCATGGGGCGGTCCTGGGGGTGCTCCGCGAAGACCTTGGCGAAGCCCGCGCGGGCCTCGTCCATGCGGCCCTGCTCCAGGTCCACGAGCGCGAGCTGGAAGCGCCAGCCCGAGCTCTCGGGTTGGGCGGCGACCGCGGCCTCGAGCACCGCGCGCTGCTGCTCCGGCTCCTTGCGCGCGTGGTGAGCCACCGCGAGCAGGATCGACTGCTGGGCGTCGGCGGGCTTGCCCGCGGTCTGGGCCTGGGTGAAGGCCAGGGCGTCGTCGAGGCGCCCGCTGTCGAGCAGGCAGCCGAGGTACTCGATCGCGGCGGTGAAGGTGTAGCCGTCGCGGTTCAGGAGCGGCTGCAGGTGCTCCAGCGCGGCGGCGTAGTCGCCCAGCTTGCGCTCGGCGGCGGCGAGGCGCACGACCCCCTGGGGGAAGTCGTCGTCGTGGGTCTTAGCGAGCTCCAGCCCGCGCTGCGCGTGGTCCCGCGCGTCGGCCGGGCGGCCCTGGCGCAGGTCGATCTGGGCCAGGCCCTCCAGGGCCCAGTAGAGCGCGGGGTCGAGCTCGAGGGCCAGCACGTATTCCTGGCGGGCGCGCTCGGTCTCGCCGGGGACCCGGGCCAGGAGCCGCGCGTAGAGGTAGTGCTCCAGGGCGCCTGCGTTCTCGGCGGCGGCCCGCTCGCGGGCGTCTGCGAGCACGGCGTCGAAGCCGCGGTAGGCGATCTTCTTGGCCTGCAGCGCGTGGTGGGTGGGGAGGCTCTTGGGCGCGAGGGCGACCACGCGCTCCATGGCGGCGAGGGACGCGTCCCGGCGCCCGAGCCCGCCCAGGGCGTCGGCGTACATCTGGAACGCGAGCGCGTTGTCCTCGTGCCGCTCGAGGTAGGCCTCGAGGTGGGAGACTGCGGGCTCGAGCTCGCCGGCGAACATGAAGTTCGTCGCCAGCTGCAGGTGCGCGCCCGAGGGGTCCCCGTCGGGCTCGGCCTCGGCGAGCTTCAAGAGCTGCTGCCACAGCGGGCGCGCCTCGGTCCAGCGCTGGAGCGACTGCAGCGCGAGGGCGCGGTGGCGGAGCACGCTGGGGTCGTCGGGGGCGAGGTCGTAGGCGTGGTTGAGGTATTCCAGGGCCTGCTCGGTGTTGCCGAGGCTGATCAGCGCGGCGCCGGCCAGGACGTTCAGGTGCACGTCGTCGGCGTCGAGCCCGAGGCCGCGCTCGAGGTAGACCAGGGCCTCCGTGGGGTTGCGCTCCTCCAGCAGGAGGCGCTCCGCCTCCCCGCTGAGCTCCTCGATCTGCTTGGCGGTCTCGGGGTCGACCCGGCGGGGGGCGCTCTCGCCGCCGCCCAGGGAGAGCAGGGCGATCACCGCCGCGCCGCAGAGCGCGAGGAGCACGACCACGGGGAACAGGGACCCCCCGCCGGAGTCCGCGGGCGGGTCGGCGGGGGTCTCGGGGGTCTGGGGCGCGTCCTCGCTCACGGCGCGCTCAGAGCACCTGAGCGAGCAGCGCGCGCTGGGCGTGCATGCGGTTCTCGGCTTGATCCCAGATCGCCGAGCGCGGGCCGCGGGACACGTCGCGGGTGATCTCCTCGCCGTAGTGGGCGGGGAGGCAGTGGAGCACGATCGCGTCGTCGCCGAGGTCGACCAGGTCCTGATCGATGATGTAGCCCTTGAAGGCCTTGAGCCGCTTCTCCCGCTCCTGCTCCTGGCCCATGCTCGTCCACACGTCGGTGTAGAGCACGTTCACGCCCCTGGCCGCCTCCCGGGGGTCGGTGACCTGGACCAGCGAACCACCGCCGAGCTTGGCCTCGGCCTCGATCGCGGCCACGTCCTTCTCGGGCAGCCAGTAGCCCTCGGGGGCCGCGATCCGGAACTCCATGCCGGTCTTCACGCAGGCCAGCGCCAGGGAGACCGCCACGTTGTTGCCGTCGCCAATGAACGCCAGCGACTGCCCGCGCAGGGGGCCGCGCCACTCCTGCACCGTGAGCAGGTCGGCCAGGGCCTGGCAGGGGTGCTCGCCGTCGGAGAGCGCGTTGATCACGGGCACGCTCGCGTGCTCGGCCAGCTCCTCCACGATCGAGTGCGCGAACACCCGGGCGGCGATCACGTCGAAGTAGCGCGAGACGACCATGGCCACGTCGTCCACCGCCTCGCGCTCGCCCATGCCGACCTCCGCCGGCGAGAGGTAGACCGAGGTCCCGCCCAGGTGGTGCATGGCCACCTCGAAGCTGGTCCGGGTGCGCAGGGACGGCTTCTGGAACAGGAGCCCGAGGACCTTGCCCTGGTGCGGGCGATCCACGATCCCCGCTTGGAAGCGGCGCTTGAGGTCCTGGGCGAAGTGGAGCAGGTCCTCCAGCTCGCGGTTGTTCACGTCGGAGACGCTGTTGAAGCTGCGTCCGCGCAGCGCGTTGCCTGCCATGACTGCCTCCTGGCTGTGGGCGAGCCGCACAGTCTATCCGCCGCCGGGAGCGCGGCCAGAGTCGGCCGGCCCTCCACACGACCGCGACGCGGGACCCGAGAGGATCCCGCGTCGCTCGAGGCCCGTGTGGAGCCGGTCTCAGGCCGCGGAGGCCTGGTGCATGTGCACGTCTTGCTGCGGGTAGGGGATCGAGAACCCGCGCTCGTCCATGCCGACCTTGATCTGCTCGTGCAGGTCGAAGTAGACGGTCCAGTAGTCGGCGGTCTTGACCCAGGGGCGAACCACGAAGTTCACCGAGCTGTCGGCGAGCTCGCTCACGGCGATCGTGGGCGCGGGGTCCTCGAGCACCAGCGGGTGCGCCTTGACGGTCTCCTCGAGGAAGGCCTTGACCGCCTTGAGGTCGTCGTCGTAGCCGCAGCCGAAGACCATGTCCACTCGGCGGGTGGGCTTGGCGCTGTAGTTGATGATGTTCCCGCCGGTGATGTTCCCGTTGGGCACGCAGATCCACTTGTTGTCGCCGCTCTTGAGGGTGGTGGTGAAGACCGAGATCTCCTCGACCACGCCCAGGGTCCCGGACACCTCGACCAGGTCCCCGATCTTGAACGGCTTGAACACGATCAGCATCACGCCCGAGGCGAAGTTGCCGAGCGAGCCCTGGAGCGCGAAGCCGATCGCCAGGCCGGCGGCGGCGATGATCGCGGCGAAGTTCGTGGTCTCGACGCCCAGGCGCTCCAGCGCGGCGAGCACCACGAAGGCCAGGAGCAGCGAATACACCATGTTCGAGAGGAACTTGATCAGCGTGGTGTCGATCTTGCTCTTCTCCATGACCTTGATCAGGAGGTTGGTCAGGATCTTGACCACGAGCTTGCCGATCAGGTAGATCAGCACCGCGAGGATCAGGTTCTTGAGGAACTCACCTCCTTGGCTGATCAGGGTCTGGATCATTTCGTCGGGGTTCTCGAGGCCGACGGTGTCCTTGAGCCACGTCTTGAGCTGTTCCACGGGAGGTCTCCGGAGGTGACTCGCGGTCACCAGGGCGAGAGGTAGAGGAAAACATGAGGGCCGAGGGCGGCCCGAGCGCGGGCAACGTTACGTGCAAGCTTGGACCGAGTCCAGCGCGGGCGAGTGATGCGAAACCCCACACGAGCGCGGGCCGGGTCGCAGTGCGTCCCGGCCCGTCGTAGGCGCCACCCGGATTCGAACCGGGGAATAACGGATTTGCAATCCGTCGCCTTACCACTTGGCTATGGCGCCGAAGGGAGGAATGGTAGCAGGGGCACCTCGGGCCGACAATCCAGGAGGTCGCTCGACGCGGACGCTTCGCCCCTCGGGGGTTACGGTGCGAGAGGAGGGCCCGTGCGCCGACTGCTGATCCTGCTCGCGCTGTGCGCGTCGCCCTCGTGGGGGGGCGAGCCCGATCCGCACCGTGAGGTGCGGGGGGTCACGATCAGCTGTCAGACCTGGGGCAAGGAGTGGGGCAGCGACGCCATGGTCGAGGCGCTGCGCGAGGTCCGGGCGCTGGGGGCGAACTGGGTCCTGATCCACCCCTACGCGCGGATCCAGGACGACGGGACGGTCAGCGCCCGGCACCTGGGAGCGGACCCCCCCCGCTGGCTGACCCGACCGATCGAAGAGGCGCACCGCCTGGGGCTCAAGGTCGCGCTCAAGCCGCACCTGGCCTACTGGGGCAGCCGCTTCCGCTGGCGCGGGGAGATCGAGTTCCAGGACGCGGCGTCCTGGGCGCGCTTCTTCGACGGCTACCAGGCCTGGCTCCTCAGGCTGGTCGAGCACGCGGCCGGGGCCGACGCGGTGGTGGTCGGCACCGAGCTCGACCGGACCCTGGGTCACGAGGCGCGCTGGCGCGGCCTGATCCGCGAGGTCCGGGCGCGGACCCGGGCGCCCTTGACCTACGCCGCGAACTGGACCGACTACCAGCGGGTCCCGTTCTGGGACGCCCTGGACGTGATCGGGGTCCAGGCCTACTTCCCCCTGGTGGGTCACGAGCGGCTCCCGACCGAGGAGGAGCTCGCGCGGGGCTGGGCGCGGGTGCTCGACGAGGTCGGGCGCTACGCCGCGCGTCAGGGGCGGCGGGTGCTGTTCACCGAGCTCGGCTACAACGACGCCGCCAGCGCGGCGCGGGAGCCTTGGGCCTATCGCCAGGGCGGCGCCCAGGCCGACGAGACGCAGCGCCGCTGCTACCGGGTCGCGCTCAGGACCTTGGCGCAGAGCGAGCAGGTGTGCGGCGCGTTCCTCTGGAAGTGGTTCCCGGGATCCGCCGAGGGCGAGGACTTCCTCCTCAGCCGCCCGCCGGTGCGCGCCGAGCTGCGCGCAGCCTGGGGCGCGCACGCCCCGCGCTGATCAGGCGAGGAAGCGCGCGCGCTGGGCCACGCTCGGGATCTTGCACTGGTCGGGGCCGCCGAAGCGCAGCCGGTTCTTGGCCACGATGTCGTAGCCCAGGTCCGCCAGGCTGCGGGGGACCCACAGCGCGCCTAGCCGCGAGAGCCAGCGCCAGGGTGAGCCCATGCGGCGCCCGATCGCGCACACCGCGCGCCAGCGCAGGTCGACGTGCTCGCGGGGGCCGTCCAGGTCGTGGACCAGGAGCAGGCTGTCGAAGGGGCCCTCCAACGGCGCGACCGGGTGTCGCCGCAGGATCTGCTTGGCGGTCTCCCCCTGGAGCGGGGCGAACAGGAGCTCGGGGGAGCGCTCGAGGGAGAGGATCGTCTGCACGCTGCGGGTGCACATGCCGCACTCGCCGTCGAACAGGAGCACCGCGGTGCCGGCCGGGGGGCGAGCGCCGGCGAGGACGAGGCCCAGTCCGCCGAGGCCGGCGAAGCCCGCCGCGAGCAGCCAGCCATGGGCGACCACGAGCTGTCCCCGGGTGAGGGCGGCCTCGAGGCCCACCGTGCGCAGCGAGTGGGCGAACCCGAGCCCTAGGCCCACCGCGAGGGCCAGGGTGCTCAGCCCGAGGAGCAGGGCGGCGGAGCGGCTCTCCAGCCCCGGGAGGATCCAGAACGCGGCGACCGCGGCGTAGCCGCCGAGGGCCAGGAGCAGGAGGGTCGCGCCCAGCCACTCCAGGTCGGGCGCGAAGGCGATCGCGAGCCCGGTGGCCGCGAACCCCAGCCCCAGCAGGGCGCCGAGCCCCGCCAGCACGACCCGGGCGCGCGGCGCCAGCTCGGCGAGGCGCGCCAGGAGGCTGAAGGCCGCGAAGCCCGTGATCGAGGCGTGGGCGCAGGCGAGGTAGACCTTCTCCGGCACGAGGCCCGGGAGCTCGACCTGGGCTCGGCCCGCGATCAGCCAGCCGGCGCCCACGAGCAGGAACAGCCGCGCCACCGCGCGCGCCGCGCTCGGGAGGCAGCGTCGCCGGACGAGGTCGCGGGCGGCGGCGCCGAACAGGACCGCGCAGGCCAGGGCCCAGGGCAGGCAACCGACCCACGGCCACGGGGCCCCGACGTCGGGGGTGAGGACCACCCCTAGGGCGCCGAGGGCGAGCAGGGGGACCAGGACCCCGGCGGCCTCGCAGGCCAGGACCAGGGGGACGGCCACCGCACACACGAAGCCGAGCACCCGCTCGATCGCGGCCAGGTCGTCGGGCGGGGCGCCGGCCAGGGCTCCCCTGGCCGCGACGGTCAGGGCGCCCCAGGACGCGAGTCGGAACCAGGGGGCGGGGGTGGCCACCGGGGCATTATCGAGGGGCGAGACCGCCCCGCAACGTCCACCGCCAGGGGGGGCTTCCCCCCTCTCGCGCGTTCGGCGGACTGCCAGGGCGAGACTTGGGGGCGGTTCGGAGTTTGCATTGCAAGCACGTCGGACCGTTGGATGGGGTGTATGGGAACTCGAGTCGCTGTCGGACACGCGGGGGAGGGGAGCGGCGAGGCGCAGGGCGCCCGCGCCGTGGCGGAGGCCGTGGCGGGGCTCGGCGGCCTCGCTCCGACGTTCGGCTTCGCCTTCGCCACGAGCCACATCGACCTGGCGGCGGTGGCGCGCGGGATCAAGCGCGCGCTGCCCGAGGTGCCGGTGATCGGCTGCACCACGGGGGGCGAGTTCGTCGGCGATCGGATCTCCAGCGGGGGCACCTCGGTGTGCCTCGTCGCCAGCGACGAGATCAGCGTCTCGTGCGCCCTGGCCAGCGGTCTGCGGCGCAACACCCGGCGCGCGGCCCGGCAACTGGTGCGCAGCCTGCAGCTCGGGCGGGGCGGCGCGCGCTTCGCGACCCCCCACCGCACGATCCTGCTCCTGACCGACGGCATGGCCGGCAACGGGGAGACCCTGGTCGACACCCTGGCCATGGAGTCGGGCGCCGAGGTCGCGATCGCCGGCGGCGCCGCGGGAGACGACGCAGCCTTCGTCGAGAGCTTCGTGTTCCTCGACGGGCAGGTGCACACCGACGCGGTGGTCGCCCTCGAGCTCTCCTCGGTCAAGCCGATCGGCGTGGGCGTGCACCACGGCTGGTGCGCGGCCTCCGAGCCCGGCCTGGTGACGGGCAGCTCGGGCACCGCCGTGACCGAGATCGACGGGCGCCCAGCGATCGAGTTCTATCGCGCCTACGCCCGCGCCCTGGGGGTGGAGCTGACCCCCGAGAACCAAAACGAGTTCGTGTTCACCCACGAGCTGGGGATCGTGCTCATGCGGGACGAGCTCAAGGTGCGGGCGCCCCTGGGGGTCAACCCCGACGGCTCGATCTCGTGCGCCAGCGAGATCCCCGCTGGGCAGCGCGTGCGGATCGTGCGCGGCGACGAGGACGCCATCGTGAACGCCGCGCGGACCGCGGCGCAAGCCGCGATCGCCGACCTCGCCGGCCACGGCTGCGCGGGCGCGATCGTGTTCGACTGTGTGGCGCGCAAGCTCGTGCTCAAGGACGCCTTCGCGCGGGAGGTGGCCGCGATCGGCGAGGCAGTGCAGGCGCCGCTGGCCGGGTTCAACACCTACGGGGAGATCGCGCGGGTCCAGGGGCAGCTCTCGGGCTTCCACAACACCACGGCGGTGGTGGTGGCGTTGCCGGCGTGAAGGCCAGCGACCTGAGCCTCGACCTCTTGCTCGCCACGACCCCCGCTCCGGGGCGAATCGCGATCGGGACCCGAGGACGCGCGCTGCTGTTCGACTCGGGGTCG
>JAWKSZ010000057.1:0-54897 GCA_041402045.1 Planctomycetota bacterium
GGCGCGCGTCAAGAGGGCCGCTTTGGCTCCGCGGTGCTGGGGCGCGACCGCGCCAAAGGCTTCTGCCCGCCTTGGCTCTGCAGCGCCAGGGCGCGGGCGCGGGTCAGCGGCCGGGAAACGCTGGGAGCCCCTTCCGGCCCCGTGCTAGCGTGACCCCCATGCGCCTCAGCCCCTCCGAACACCGCGCCCTTCGCCGCCTGTATCTGCGGGCGCTGGGGCTGGCCGTGGTCCTCGGGCTCACAGGGGTCGTCGGGCTGCGCCTGAGCGTGGGGAGCGACCCCGCGCCGGGCGCGCCTCGCGCGGCCGCGCCCCTCGCCCCCGACGTCGCGGCGCGCTTCGCCTACCCGGAGCACGGCACCCCGGCCCCCGAGCTCGCACGCTTCAACGAGGCGGAGGGCCTCTCCTACACCCGGGCCTGGGTCCAGCTCACGGTCACGACCCCGGGGGACGACGCGCCGCACCGGGTGCAGGTGATCCACTATCGCCCGCGCGGGCTCCGCGGGCCCGCGCCGGCGGTGGTGGTGAGCCCGATCCTCGGCGGGAGCGGAGAGCTGGCCCACTCCGCCGCGGTGGCCTTCACCCTGCGCGGCATGCACGCCGCGGTGGTGCTCAAGGCCGAGAGCTACTTCGACGCCGCGGCGCCCCTCGAGCGCCTGGAGTGCGTGCTGCGCACGGCGGTGATCGACCGGCGGCGGGCGGTGGACTGGCTCCAGGCGCGCGACGACGTCGACCCCGCGGCGATCGGCGCCTTCGGGGCGAGCATGGGCGGCGTGATCACCACGCTCCTCGCCGCGGTCGAGCCCCGGGTGCAACGGGCGGCGATCGCGCTGGCGGGGGGCGACCTCCCGCACCTGGTGGCGAGCTCCGAGGAGCCGCGGGTGGCGCGCTTCGCCGAGGAGCTCGGCTACCCGCCCGGCGTCGACCGCGCGCCGCTGGTCGCGGCGCTCCAGGCGGCCCTCGAGTCCGACCCCCTCGACCTGGCCGCGAGCGTCGACCCGGCGCGGGTGCTGTTCGTGGAGACGACCCGCGACCGCGACATGCCCAGCGCCCAGCAGGCGGCGCTCTACGAGGCCCTGGGCCGCCCGGCGCGGCTGCGCCTGCCCTGCGGACACACCGGCGCGGTGGCCTACTGGCCGTACCTCACGGCCCGGGTCAGCGGCTACCTGGCCGAGGGGCTCAGCGAATCCCGCTGATCTCCGGCAGGCGCTTCGGGTCCCAGAGCGTGGTCTTCTTGAGCCGCGCCAGGCGAGGCTCGTCCTTGGCCAGTTGCGGCCAGGCGAAGCCCGCGTTGGTCGCCTCCTGCAGCCACTCGATCGCCAGCACGTCGTCGCGGGTCTCGGGCTTCTGCGCGTCGGCGACCACCAGCGCGGCGAGGTAATACGCCTCGCCCGCGTTCTCGGCGACCTTGCCCACGAACAGCAGGTGCTGCAGCGCCTGGGCTTCCTGGCGCACGCCGTAGGCCAACGACCCGAGCAGGGTGTGGGCCAGGAGGTGATTCGGGCGGAACTCGATCACCCGCGCCAGCTCGTCCGCGTGCTTCTTGGTCTCCGCGGCCTCCGGGCGGTTCTCGGTGCCCATGGAGCGCGCGACCACCGGGGCCACCTCGAGCAGGGTCGCGAGGTCCGGGGGGAAGGGCAGCACGGCCTTGTTCAGCTCGAGCAGGCGCTCCTGGGCCGAGGCCACGTCCTTGTCGGTCTGGCTGGCCAGGCGCAGGATCCCGAGGACCTCGCTCACGTAGCGGTCGTCGATGTACGCCGCGCGGAGCTCGGCCGCGAGCGCGCCCCAGGGGTCGCCCAGGCGGGCGAAGGTCTGGGCCAGGGTGTCCCAGGCGTCGGCCCGGTAGGGCGTGGCCTGGGCGGCCTTGACCGCGGAGACGAAGGTCGTGTCGCGCTTGACCTCGCCCCCGTCCAGGTCGCTCTGGACCGCGGCCAGGAGCGCGTCGGCCTTGGTGCTGAGCTGGTCCATGACCGCCTCGCGCTCCTGCTCGGCGATCCGCAGCTCGCGCAGGCGCTCGTTGATCAGCTCCGTGTTCTCCTTGGGCGTCTTGGGGGTGGAGAGCACGAGCTTGAGCAGCTGCCGCTCCTGGCGGTAGAGCTCCATGTTCCAGGGGTCGGCCTTGCGCAGCGCGGCGAACTGCTCCTCGGCGGCCTCGACCACGTCGCGTTGGTCCCCGGCGGTCGGGGCCTCCTTGCGGTCGTGCAGCTCGAGGGCGCGGCCGAACAGCGTCCACACCTTGGTCTCGGGGTCGTCGGGGCACACCTGGTTCGCGGCCTGGATCGCCTCCGCCGCGGCGCGGGCGTCGAAGGACGCGGCGTCGACCATGCAGCGGTAGCGCGCGGCGGCCAGCACCCCCGCCGGGAACAGCGGGTTGGCGTAGTTGACGCGCTTGAGCAGGTCGCGCTCGAGCTGGGCGTCGTCGCGGTCGTGGGCGATCAAGGCCAGACCGGTCAAGGCCTGCACGTGCATGGGGTCGAGCCACACCGCGCGGTTGAACGCGGCGATCGCCTTCTTCTGGTGGGTCTGGCGCTGCTTGCCGCTGGCGCGCCGCGCGAGCTTGAGCTGGTTCAGGCCCACGGCGTAGGCCCAGCCTTCGGGGCGGCGCACGTCGCGCTCGGAGCGCACCGCGCGGCTGTAGGTGCGGGCCGCGGTCTCCAGCGCCTGCTCCTCCTCGTCGGCCCGGGAGAGGTAGGCCTTGCCCAGGGCGGAGAGGGTCCAAGGGTCGTCGGAGTCGAGCTTCAGCGCCTCCTTGAGCCGGTTGACCACGTTGTCCTTGCCCACGGCCGCGCCGCCCTGGGCGCCGAGCTTGGTCACGCCCAGCCCGCGCTTGGCCGCGTGGTTGTCCGCGCGGTGGCGGTCGACGTGCTCGAAGTGGGTGGCCGCGAGGTCGGGGTAGTTGTTCTCGAAGTAGGGGTCGATCAGCACGCGCCCGAGGTGCAGGCGCCCGGCGGCGGAGTAGGGGTCGCTCTTGTTGGCCTCGGTCGCCTGCTCGCGGGCCTCCTTCAGGTCGCCCTTGGCGCCGTAGAGCCGGGCGGTGACCCGCAGCGCCCGCGCGTGCTCGCGCCAGTCGCCGGGGGTCGCGCGCAGGATCACGTCGCCCGCGTCGTTCTTGGCCTGGTCCAGGTCCAGCATGGCCTCCGCCGCCTCGGCGCGGACCACGACCGGGAGCACGTTGCTGGGGTCGACGTTCACCGCCTGGTCGGCGACCTCGTAGGACTCGACCGCGCGGTTCGCGGCGAACAGGGCCTCGGCCTGGGTGGTCAGCACCCGGGCCACGGCGCCGGGGCCGTCCTGCTCGGCCAGCTTGCGCGCCTCGGCGAAGGTGTCGCGCGCGTCGACGAGCAGCCCCCGCGCGCTCTCCAGCCGCCCGCGGGTGGCGAGGGTGCGCCAGGTCTTGCCCGCGAGCTCCTCGGCGCGGGTGATCTCGGCGTCGACGGTGCCGAGGTTCCCGGTCTCGAGCTGGACCTCGGCCCGGCGCAGCACGAACCCGGCGCGGCGGCGGTTGGCCGCCTCGTCCTCGCCCTGGACGCAGTCGGCGGCCTTGGTCAGGGCGAAGGTCGCGTCGTTGTAGTTCTCGAGCAGGAACAGGGTCCGCGCCTTGCCGTCGAAGGCCTGGACCGAGTTGCTGTCGAGGAACAGCGCCTCGTCGTACGCCTTGCGCGCGTCCTCCAGCCGCCCGATGTGCCGGTAGAAGTCGGCCCGGGTCAGGCGCAGCTCGAGGGCGTCCTCCGCCGGGACGTTCTGGCGCTCGACCTCCTGCAGGAAGGTCTCGGCCTTGTCGACCTCCGAGGCGTTGCCGTACATATGGGCCTGCGCCAGGAGCATCAGCGCCTGAGCGTTCAGGTGCTTGCGCTGGGGGTCGAGCTCCTCGAGCAGCGCGGTCACCGGCTGCTCGTTGGGCTCGGGGAACTCCAGGCCCTCGCCCAATTGATCCAGGGTCTCGAGCCGGGTGCGCGCCGCCTCGGCCTTGTCGATGGCGTCGGGGCGCTTGCCGGCGGCCAGGGCCTCGCGGGCCCCGTCCAGCAGGCCCTGAGCCTCGCGCAGCGCCCCCTCGCCGGTCTCCCGACGCCCGTCGAGCTCGCCCTGGATCCGCTCGGCGCGCTGCTGCTCGAGGCTCAGCTTGTGGCTGACCAGGATCACGCCCACGACGAGGGTCAGGAGCACGGTGCTGATCCCGATCATGAGCCCGATCGAGGCGCGCTTGCGCTTCTGTCGGACCCAGCGCGAGAGCGCGCCCTCGGCCTTGGCCGTGATCGTGCCGCCCTCGAGCAGCGCGCGCACGTCGACCGCGAACTCGGCGGCGGAGGCGTAGCGCTGGGCCGGGTCCTTGGCGATCGCCTTGAGGCACACCGTCTCCAGCGCCTTGGTGAGCTGCGGCTTGAACTTGGTCGGGGGCACGGGGTCGTCGTGCAGCACGCGCTGGAACAGCTCGATCGGGGTCTGGCCCACGAAGGGCAGACGCCCCGTGGCCAGCTCGTACATGATCACGCCCAGGCTGTAGATGTCGCTGCGGCGATCCGGCGCGCGCGGGCCCTCGATCAGCTCCGGCGGGAAGTAGTACGGGGTGCCGGTCACCCGGGTCTCGTCGGCGAGCGCCGCCTGGTGCACCTTGGCCGCGCGCCCGAGCCCGAAGTCGGTGACCAGCGGGCGCATGTCCTCTTGCACGATCACGTTCGAGGGCTTGAGGTCGCCGTGGACGATGTCCTGCTCGTGGGCGTAGTGCAGGGCCTGGGCGACCGCCTCCAGGATCTCCATCCCGATCTCGAGGTCGAGGTCGTCCTTGAGCATGCGGTCCAGCGGCTTGCCGGCGACGAAGTCGGTCACGGCGTAGGGGTAGCCGTTGAACAGGCCGGTGGCCTTGATCGAGACGATCCCGGGGTGGTCCAGGCTTTCGTGGCGCTCGAGCTCCTTCTGGAAGCGCTCGATCCGCTTCTGGCTGAGGCCCTGCTCGTTGACCATGATCTTGAGCGCGGCCCGCTCGCGGGACTGCTCGTGGTTGACCTCGTACACGATCCCCACGCCGCCGCGCCCGACCTCACGGGTCACGACCCAGCCGTCGATCGTCTCGCCCACCCCGTCGGCGGCCGAGCCGCTCGCGCCGGGAAAGCCGAAGGCGCTCCCGCCGGGGCCGAAGGCGCTCCCGCCGGGGGCCCCGAAGCCCGTCCCCGCTGCGCCGAACCCGCCGCTCCCGCCGGGCGCGCCGAACCCCGTCCCGAACCCGCCGCTGCCGCCGCTGGGCGGGGCGCCGAACCCGCCGCTGGGCGGGGCGCCGAACCCGCCGCTGGGCGCGGCGCCGAACCCGCCGCTGGGGGGCGCGCCGAACCCGCCGCTGGGCGGGGCGCCGAAGCCCGACCCGCTCGGCGGCGCGCCGAACCCGCTGGGGGGCGCGCCGAACCCGCCGCTGGGCGGGGCGCCGAAGCCCGACCCGCTCGGCGGCGCACCGAACCCGCCGCTGGGCGGCGCGCCGAAGCCCGACCCGCTCGGCGGCGCGCCGAACCCGCCGCTGGGCGCGGCGCCGAACCCGCTGCCCCCAGGCGCCGAGCCGAAGCCGGTCCCAGGGTTCGAGCCGTTGGGGAACCCGTCGTGCAGGGTGACCGCGTCGGGGTTGACCGACGACGGCTTGCCCCGCAGGTCGTTGAGCTGCGCGGGAGTCAGACCTCCGGTCAGGAGCAGCGCCTGCCCCAGGTCGGTGGCCTGGCCCTGGGTCAAGAGCGAGACGCCTTGATCGAGGGCCTGGCGGCTGAGGTAGCCGCGGGTGAGGGCGGAGCGCCCGAGCTCGATATCGCTGGATGTAAGTGTAGACATGGCACTTGCAGCCTAGCGTGGGGGGACGCGTCGATCCAGGTCACTCGACCCCGAACCGAAACCTGACGGAGCGCGGCTCAGCCCTCCTCCAGGACCTCGCCCTCGTCGCTGTCCTCGTCCCAGTTGCAGCGCTCCTTGAGGGTCGCGCGGATCAGCTCCACGTAGGGCGAATACGGGGTCAGCTTGAGGAAGTGGTAGAGGTCCTCGTTGGCCGACTCGCGCTCGTCGAGCTTGGCCCGGGCGATCCCGCGGAACAGCCAGGCCATGGCCAGCTTGGGCTCGAGCTCGACGGCGGCGGTGCAGTCGGCGACCGTCCCCGCCAGGTCCCCCAGGTGGAAGCGCGCGCTCCCGCGGTTGGCCAGGGCCGGGAGATACTCGGCCTCGAGCTCCAGGGCCCGCGAGTAGTCGGCCACCGCGCGCTCCAGGCGACCCAGCCGGGCGTAGGCGATCCCGCGCTTGGTCCAGGGCTGGGGGTGGTCGGGGTTGCGGTCGATCGCCTGCTTGTAGGCGGCCAGCGCGCCGTCGACGTCGCCCCGGCGCAGCTTGACGCTGGGTCCGGTGGCCTCGCCCTCGGGCTCGGGGCCGCGGGCGAGCTGCGCGCGGATCTCCGCGGCGCCGGGGTCGCGGCTCAGGCGCTTGCGCTGCTCGGGGGTGACCTGGGCCGCGTCCAGCGTGTCGAGGGCCGCGAGCAGGTCCCGCTCCCAGGTCCCCTTGAACAGCTCCTCTTCCTTGGGCCGCAGGTCGAGCTCGAGGTCGCCGGCCTGCTGGGTGACCTCGTCGGCGGTGTAGCGCTTGGTCTCGGGCCAGCTCGCGTCGAGGATCGAGGCGATCTTCTTGCTGAACGCCGGGACCTCTTCGTCGGGCTCGAACCAGCCGACGCCGTGGCGGGGATCGTGGGGGTCGCTGGGGCGCGGCACCGCGGGGCTCAGCCTCCTCCCGGGCATTGTAGCGCCGTCGACGGACTGCGCCCGACCCGGTGCGGCTTCGAGCCGTGACCTGGGCCGGTCGAGCGGGTATCGTGCCTCCACTACGGAGGCTCCATGAAGGCCAAGCGTTTCCGGCTGCTCGCGGCGGCCGCCCTCAGCGACGGCACCCTCGACCCCAGCGAGCTCACCGCCCTGCGCAAGGCGGCCGGCGACTTCGGCGTCGCGGACGACGAGGTCGACGGAATCCTGGAGGAGATCCGCCAGAACCCCGCCGCGGTCAAGGTCAGCGTGCCCGCCGACGCCACCAAGCGCGCGGAGCTGTTCCGCAGCCTGATCGACGTGGTCGCCGCCGACGGCAAGATCGACGCCAAGGAGCAGGCCCTGCTCGTGCGGATCGGCCCGTTCTTCGACCTGAACCCGCTCGAGGTCGAGGACATCCTCCGCTCGTCCACGGCGAAGCCGCCGCGGCTTTGATTCAGGGGGTCTGTCCCAGACCCCCTCGCCCTCGGGGCAAAGCCCCTCGGGCTCACCCCCAGGGTTCTGCCGCCGGCTCCGCCGGCGGCTGCGCGCTCGCGGCTTCGCCGCTCGCTGGCCGGGCCGCACGACGCCCGACCGGGGGCTTCGCCGGCCCTTGGCGGCTTCGCCGCTCGCTGGCCGGGCCGCACGACGCCTGACCGGGGGCTTCGCCGGCCCTTGGCGGCTTCGCCGCTCGCTGGCCGGGCCGCACGGCGCCCGACCGGGGGCTTCGCCGGCCCCTGGCGGCTTCGCCGCTCGCTGGCCGGGCCGCACGGCGCCCGACCGGGCGGCTTCGCCGCTCGCTGGCCGCGCCCCACGGCGCCTGACCGGGCGGCTTCGCCGCTCGCTGGCCGCGCCGCACGACGCCCGACCGGGCGGCTACGCCGCTCGCTGGCCGCGCCGCACGGCGCCGACCGGGCGGCTTCGCCGCTCGCTAGCCGCGCCGCACGACGCCCGACCGGGCGGCTTCGCCGCTCGCTGGCCACGCCGCACGGCGCCCGACCGGGCGGCTTCGCCGCTCGCTGGCCGCGCCGCACGGCGCCGACCGGGCGGCTTCGCCGCTCGCTGGCCGCGCCGCACGGCGCCTGACCGGGCGGCTTCGCCGCTCGCTGGCCGCGCCCCACGACGCCCGACCGGGCGGCTTCGCCGCTCGCTGGCCGGGCCGCACGGCGCCTGACCGGGCGGCTTCGCCGCTCGCTGGCCGCGCCCGGCGCCCGACCGGGCGGCTTCGCCGCTCGCTGGCCGCGCCGCACGACGCCCGACCGGGCGGCTACGCCGCTCGCTGGCCGCGCCGCACGGCGCCTGACCAGGCGGCTTCGCCGCTCGCCAGCCGCGCCGCACGACGCCCGACCGGGCGGCTACGCCGCTCGCTGGCCACGCCGCACGGCGCCGACCGGGCGGCTTCGCCGCTCGCTGGCCGCGCCGCACGACGCCCGACCGGGCGGCTGCGCCGCTCGCTGGCCGCGCCGCACGGCGCCGACCGGGCGGCTTCGCCGCTCGCTGGCCGCGCCGCACGGCGCCCGACCGGGGGCTTCGCCGCTCGCTGGCCGCGCCGCACGGCGCCCGACCGGGCGGCTTCGCCGCTCGCTGGCCGGGCCGGGCCCCTTCGGGGAAGTGCCCAATCGTTCGCCACGGCTGTCTCGGCCTCAGGGTCGCCTTGCTGGGTGCGCTTTGTATGAGGTAGGGGCGGGGCTTGCCCGCCCGGGTATGTGCGTCCCTTGCGCCTTCGTGGTGGCGGAGCTCTGAGCTGGCGTTGATCCACGATCCGTGGGTGCCGCGGGTCTGCCCTCACACGACGAAGGGTGGAGGGACCACATACCGGGCGGGGACGAGCCCACAGGTGTTCGGCACGGTCTTCGCCACCGAGGCTCGATTCGGCTGTGCCTCTCCAATCCGGCGCGTGTGCTCACAGGGGTAGGGGCGGGGTTTACCCGGCCCCCGCCCGCGGGCGTCGGCCCGCTTCCGCAAGGGGTAGGGGCGGGGCTCGTCCCCGCCCGGGTATGTGCGTCCCTCGAGCCTCCGTGGCGGCGGAGCTCCGAGCAGGCGCCGCGGGTAGGCCCTCCACTCCGAAGGGTGGAGGGACGCACAGACCGGGCGGGGACGAGCCCCGCCCCTACGTTGTGAGAGCAACGCCTTCGCGGGAGAGCCCGCGCTGTCCAGGCGCGACGAGCTGGCGCACGCTGCGTGCCGGCCACCTGTGCTCGTCCCCGCCCCTACGCTGTGTGGGAGCCAACGCCTCTGCAGAATCCGCGCCGGCCAGGCGCGTCGGTCCAGGACTCGTGACCTGCGGTGCACGCTGCGTGCAAAGCCCCTCGGGCTCACCCCCAAGGCGCGCCGGGCGTAGACCCCCTCGCCCTCGGCTGGGCTCGGCCCGACGCTGGGCTCTCGCTGAACCTCGGCCCCGCCTGGGCGTCCCAGGGGCGGGAGTTCCATGCGCCGTCGCCTCGCCCTCTGTCTGAGCCTGGTCCTCGTGGCCGGGCTCGGGCTGTTGCTCGTCAGCTCCGCGCCCGCGCGTTCGTCCAGCGAGCCGCCGCGGGGGAGCGCGCGGCTGGCGCCCGACGCGGCGGAGGGCTCGGTCACGCCGACCCCCGAGCGGCTGCCGCCTCGCCCCCCTGCGCCCGCGCCCGCGCCCGCTCCCCCGCCAACACCGGCCGCCGCCCCCGCCCCCGCCCCCGCGCCGACGCTCGCGGCGCCGCCGCCCCCGCCGCCACGCTCCGCGGAGCCCGCGCGCGACGCGGACGCCGAGCTGGCTCCGCTGACCGTGCGCATGATCGACGCCGGCGTCCTGGAGGCCGTGGGGGAGATCCCGCTGGCGCGGCAGGTGCTCGGCCTGCGGATCACGGTGACGACCTCGCTCCCCGACACGAACCTGGTGCTGAGCAGGGTCGTGATCGAGATGCCGCCCACCGGCGCCTTCCACCTCCAGCTCTACGCCGGGTCCCTGCGCGGGCAGGTCACGCCCGACCCCGACGACCCGCCCGCGGACTCCCGCCAGGCCCACGCCTTCCCGCCGGCGCGCTATCGCGTCGAGGCCGCGCTCGTCATGGGGGTCCAGACCCCTCCCCTGCGCGCGGCCCTCCAGCGCGAGTTCGGCTACGGCGAGATCGCGCGGATCCCCCTGGCCCAGGGCGAGCTGATCCATGGGGGCAAGCGAGGCGAGCGCCTGCGGCGCGAGAGCCTGAAGGCCGCGAAGCGCTGGAGCGCCCCCCTCGGGGATGCCTGCGCCGCGGTCCAACACGTCGCGGAGGGCCGCGGTCGGCCCGACCTGGTGCGCAAGGTCCTCGACCGCGGCGACCCCGACCGCGAGAGCCTCCGACGGTGGTTGAACGAGTTCGCGTTCCTCCCCGATCAGCCCGCGGTCAACGTGGCGCGCAAGGCCTACCTCCACCTGCGCGAGCTCGCGCGGCGGCTCGAGCATGGCACTCGGCTGCCGGTCCGCGACGGCGAGGTGCCGACGCCGCGCCTCGCCCTGGAAGAGCTCGAGCGCGACCTGGACGCGCGGCTCCGGGCGCTGAAGGCCGGTGACTGAGCGCTAGCGCCCGGCCGTCGACGCGCGCGACGCGATCCGCCGGGGCAGGTCGCCGTAGCGCTGGACCACGCCGTAGGCCCCGGCGCCCCGGGCGCGGGCGAGCTGGGCGTCGACCTGCTCGGCGGCGGCGGGCCCGGTCGTCCCAGCGCTCGGCCTCCGGGCCGATCAGGAACAGCCCGCCCGCGCCGCGAACAGCACGCTCCCGCCTGCGGCCTCGAGGTGCGGGATCGTGTGCGCGGCGTAGAGCTCGTAGGCCGCCCTCCGGAGATCGGCGCGGCGGGGGCGAGCTCGGGGTGCGCGCCGTAGTCGGCGGTCTCGCGGAAGCGCAGCAGGTTGAGCATGACCACCGGGCCGCTCAGCCCGCGCTGCACGAAGGCCCGCCCGGCCTCCTGGGTCACGTCGAGGTAGGTCTGCATTAGCGCCCGGCCGTCGACGCGCGCGACGCGATCCGCCGGGGCAGGTCGCCGTAGCGCTGGACCACGCCGTAGGCCCGGCGCCCGGGCGCGGGCGAGCTGGGCGTCGACCTGCTCGGCGGCGGCGGCCCGGTCAGCTCGGCCGCGCAGGAGCCCCAGGAGCGCGCGCAGGACCCCGCGCCGCAGCTCGGCCTCGAGGGTCTCCCCGCGCACCGGGCGCAGGCACTGGTCGACCTCGTCCAGGTCCGACTGCGCGGCGAGGAGCGCCGCGGCGCGGTTGAGCAGCGCCCGGCTCTCGGCGTCGGGCAGGTCCGCGGCCTCGGCGGCGCGGGCGGCGCGGCGTAGGCCTCGGCGGCGGCCTCGGGCTGCCCGCGCTGGAACAGAGCCTGGCCCAGGAGCCCCTCGGCCTGGGTCCCCAGCTCGACCGAGGTCCCGGCCTCGGCCACGGCCGAAGCCTCCAGCGCCGCGGCGGCGGGCTGGCCCAGGAGCAGGCGCGCCTGGGCCAGGCTCAGCCGAGCCTCCGCCATGCGGGCCGTGCTGCCCTGAGCCTCCGCCGCGCGCAGCGCGAGCTCGGCGGCGAGCAGCGCGCGCTCGCCCTCGCCGGCGCGGGCGGCCAGCGCCGAGCGCGCGCGGTGGAAGGCGTCGAGCTCGAGCGGCGCCAGGAGCGCCCCGCGCTGGATCGCGCTGGCCAGGCGCTCGAGCGCCGCGCCGTGCCCGACCTCGCGGGCGAGGGCGATCGCGGGCTCGGGGCGCGCGGCGGCGTCCGCGGCGCCGAGGGTCAGGAGCGCGGCCTGCACGGTCTGGGCCGGGGTCGGGAGCGCGCCGAGCTCGGGGAGCGGCTCCCCCGCCGTGAGGGCGAGCTCGGCGCCGAGCAGCCGGGCCTCCGCCGCGAGCAGCGGGTCGCCGCTGGCCTGGAAGTGGCTCAGCGCCTGCTCGGCCAGCGCGCGGGCGCGCTCCGGGTCCTGGACCCGCAGCGTCAAGGCCTCGCCCAGGGCGAGGCGGCCCTGGGCCGCGTCCTCGGGGTGTCGCTGCGAGCAGGCGTCGCTGAGGGTGTAGGCGTCGAGGCCCGCGGCGGCGAAGGCCGCGCTGATGCGCTGACGCTGGGGCTCGGTCTGGCCGAGCCACAGGGCGTGGGCCACGTCCGGGACCTCCCGCAGCCGCGCGCCCAGACAGGACGGCGCCTCGGCCAGGGCCTCGGCCTCGCGCCCCAGGCGCTCGACGGAGGCGGCGCTGGGGCTGGCCCACCAGCCCGGGTCGAGGCGCAGGCCCCGGCCGAGGTGCGCGGGCTCGCTCGAGGCGCAGCCGGCGAGCAGGATCAGGACCGTGGGGAGCGCGCGGCGCATTACTCGGCCTCCGGGCGGATCGGCTCGTTCCAGGGGAGCAGGTAGTCCTCGATCAGGCGCCCGTAGGTCTCGGCGCCCGGCGCGTCGCGGCGGTCGTAGCGCTGCAGCGCCCGGTCCCCCACGTCGTGGAAGGGGTGCAGCGAGAGCGCGGCCAGCCGCCGGCGCGAGACCTCCTGCCCCTCGGCGGGGGTGGTCAGCACGTGGGGCGTAATGATCAGGATCAGCTCGCGGTGCGCCTCGCTGCGCACGGTCTCGCCGAACAGCCAGCCGATCAGCGGCAGGTCCATGAGGTAGGGGATCCCGCTGGTGCGGTCGACCAGTTCCTTCCGGATCAGCCCGCCCACCGCGAGGGTCAGCCCGTCCTTGGCGACCACCGTGCCTTCGAGGTTCGCGGTGTTCACCGTGTCCACGGCGAAGGGGGTCACGCCGCCGATCCCGTTGGGCACCGGGAGCGTGGCCCCGCCCAGGTTCACGCTGGACACGTCCTGCAGGATCGTGAGGGTCACCGAGCGGTCGGCGTTGATCGAGGGCACGAGGCGCAGGGTGTTGCCAATGTCGCGCAGGTCGACGGTCGGCACGACCTGGTTCTGGACCACGCCGTTGGTGGTCACGCTCTGCAGCTCGAAGTTGCGCACCAGCGGGCGCTCCTCGCCGATGAAGATCCGCGAGACCTCGTTGTTGGCGCAGAGCAGCAAGGGCGTCGCGAGCACGCCCAGGCGGCCCTCGGTCTCGAGCAGCTCCAGCCGCGCGCGCACGTGCTCGTTGAGGAACTGATAGACCAGCGCTCCGCCGCTGAAGGGGGCGTTGCCCGCGCCGAGCAGGTTCTCGGTCACGGTCGCCGCGCCCTGGACCAGCGGGTTCGTGGGCTCGCCGGTGGGCAGGTTCGTGCGCGCCGGGCCCTCGACCCAGTCCACGTCGATCGAGGAGCGGAAGTCGTCGCCCAGGTCGAGCTCGAGCACCTTGACCTCGAGCAGCACCTGCGGCGTGGGCCGGTCGAGCTGGAGCACCAGGCGCTCGATCTCGCCCATGGCCTCCTCGTCGCTGGTGCGCACCACGATCAGGTTCTGGCGGCGGTTGACGGTGATCGCGATCTGCGGGCGCCCGGTGGTCAGCCCGCGCAGGTTGCCCTGGACCTGGTTCCCCTCGACCTGCAGCCGCGAGAGCTGCTCGGCGGTGAGGTCGTCCGAGAGCTCCTCGTCCTCGGAGGTCCGGTTCTGCCCGCGCAGCCCGGACTGGAAGCCGTTGAGCCCGCTCTGGCCGAAGCCCAGCCCGCCGCCGAAGGTCGTGGAGAAGCGCGAGCTCCCCGAGCCGAGGAGCGAGGTCTGGGTCCCGCTCTGCCCGCTGATCCCGGTGGCGGCGAGCGGCGTGGCCAAGGACTCCGCGGTCAGGCCGTAGCTCAGGAGCACGCGGCTGGGGTAGAGGTCGCGGATCGCGCCGGCGACGACCACCGCGTTCGGGTGCAGGAGGGTGAACACGCGGGTCTCGGGGGCGCGCTGGACCACGAGGTCCTTGCTGTATTCCTCGGCGGTCATGACCCGCACGATCCCGTCGCTCTCGCGGTACCAGAGCCCGGCGACCTTGCACAGGGTCTCGACGGTCTCGAGCACGGTCACGTCCTGGAGCAGCGAGGCCGGGAGCTCCTTCTGGCTAGCCTCGACGGTGCACACGATGTTCGCGCCCGAGGCCTGGCAGATCAGGCGCACGGCGTCGTCGACCCGCAGCCCGCGCAGGTCGAGGAACTCGACCCGGGTCGCCAGGGCTTGGCGGCGCTTGATCGCGCCGGGGTCCGGGGCCGGGTCCTGGGCCAGGGCGACCGCCACCAGGCACAGCGCGAGCAGGAGCGTCTTGGGTCCGCTCACCGGAGCTCGATCCCTTCGCCGCTCTCGCGGTGCACGAGGCGCACGCCCTGGGGCCCGATCGCCTCGACCGCGAGCGCGATCCGCGGGCCGTTGCCGCTCCCGGCCACGCTCAGGACCTCCCCCTCGCGCACGACCTGGGTCGCGCCGGCGACCTCGAGCAGGGCCAGGGGCTTGCGCCCCTGGAGCTGGATCAGGGCCTTGATCGCGATCGCCGGCAGGCGGCTGAGCGCCGCGCTCCCTGCGCGCCGGCGGTCGGCGCGGAAGGGGTCCGCCGGCGGCGGCTGGACCTCGCCCTCGGCGGGGTCGGGCTGGGCCTCTGGGGGCGGGTCCTGGTCCTGGCCGACCGCGGGCGCGAGGCCCAGGCCCAGGGCCAGGGCCGGCGCGGCGAGGAGGCGGAGGGTGCGTCGGGTCATGCGGTCCTCAACGTGCGGCCACGCGGAACACGGCCTGGAAGAAGCTGAAGTAGACGAAGCCCACCATGCCGCCGATCACGATCAGCAGCGCGGGCTCGATCAGGCTGGAGAGGGTGCGCAGCAGGCTCTGCAGCCGGCGCTCGTAGTGCTCACCCAGCTCGCCGGTGACCTCCTCCAGGGAGCCGGTCTCCTCGCCCACGGCGAGCACCGAGCCGCCGAGGGCGGGGAACAGCGGGTCCTCGAAGGCCTTGGCCAAGGACGCGCCGCGGACCACGGCCTGCCGCGCTCGCGCGATCAGGTCCTGGAAGCAGAGGAAGGGCGCGGTCGTGGCCAGGGCCTGCAGCGACTCGAGCAGGGGCAGCCCGCTCTGGAGCAGGAGCGAGAGCGTGCGCATGAGGTGGGTCATGGCCGCGGCCTGGAGCACGGAGCCGAGCACCGGGACCGCGAACAGCCCGCGCTCCAGCGCCCGCCGCCCGGGTCCGGTGCGCCAGGCCACGAACAGGGCCAGGCCCAGGAGCGCCGCGCCGAGCCCGACCCAGGGGCCGTAGTTCACGAGGAACGAGGACACGTCGAGCAGGGTCTGGGTCGTCCAGGGCAGGGCCACGCCGCGCTGGGCGAGGAGCGAGGCGAACTTGGGCACGACCTGGGTCGTGAGGAACACGAACACGCCGGTGGCCGCCAGGACCACGATCGTGGGGTAGGTCAGGCTCGCGATCAGCTGGCGCTGGAGCTCGGCCCGGCGCTCGATCAGCTCGGCGCCCCGGGTGAAGGCCTGCTCCAGCTCGCCGGTGGCCTCGGCGGTGCTCGCCAGGCGCGCGATCACCGGGGGGAAGTGGCGCTCCTCGCCGAAGGCGACCGAGAGGGACTTGCCCTCGCGCACCGCGACCCCCAGGCGCCGCGCGCAGGCCCGCAGCCCGGGCTTGCTCGCGTTCTTGGTCAGGGCCTCGAGGGCGCCCAGGAGCGTGAGCCCGCTGCGCAGCATGAGGCTGAGCTGGTTCAGGAACAGCGCGCGGTCGGTGCTCGTGATCGGCCAGGGGAAGCGCCGCGCGTCCCCCGGCGCGCTGGCCGCGAGGGCCGCGTCCTCCTGGACCCCGGTCGGGAACAGCCCGCGCTGGCGCAGCGCGTCCAGGGCCTCGGCCTGGGTCGGCGCGTCCAGGGTCCCGGTCACCCGGGAGCCGTCGGGGTCGAGGGCGCGGTAGCTGTAACGCATTAGATCCGCACCCGCAGCGCCTCGGAGACGCTGGTGTCGCCGGCGAGCACCTTCTCCAGGCCGTCGGCGGCGAGGCTGCGCCCGCCGTGCTTGAAGGACAGTTCGCGCAGGCGGTCTTCGTTGGTGCCGGCCTCGATCGCCGCGCGCAGCTCGGCGTCGACCCACAGCGCCTCGCTCAGCGCGATCCGGCCCAGATACCCGCTGCCGAGGCAGGTCGGGCAGCCCACGGGGTCCATGACCGTCGCCGACTCCAGGCGCGTGGTGGGGTCGAGGGCCTTGAGCTCCTGGGGCTCGGCGATCCGCGGGCGACGGCAGCCGCGGCACAGCCGGCGCACGAGGCGCTGGGCGAGCACCCCGCGCAGGACCGAGGCCACGAGGAAGGACTGGCAGCCCAGGTCGATCAGGCGCGCGGGGGCGCCGGCGGCGCGGTTGGTGTGCAGGCTCGAGAGCACCATGTGCCCGGTCATGGCGGCCTTGACCGCGATGTCCGCGGTCTCGCCGTCGCGGATCTCGCCGACCATGAGCACGTCGGGGTCGTGGCGCAGGAGCGAGCGCAGCGCGTGGGCGAAGCCGACCTTGCCCCCGACCTGGACCTGGCCCACCCCGGCGATCGTGCGCTCGACGGGGTCCTCGACGGTCAGCACGTTGACCCGGGGCGAGGCGACCTCGCGCAGGGCGGCGTAGAGGGTCGTGGTCTTGCCCGAGCCCGTGGGCCCGGTGAGCAGGACCATGCCGTGGGGATGGTTCAGCGCCTCGCGCAGCCGGCCCAGGGAGCCCTGGGAGAAGCCCAGGTGCTCGATCGTGAGCTCCTCGGACTCGATCCCCAGCAGGCGCAGGGTCGCGCGCTCGCCGTGGCGGGTGGGGATCGTGGCCACGCGCACGTCGAGCCGGCGCCCGTCGAGCTCGTGGGTGAAGCTCCCGTCCTGAGGGAAGCGCCGCTCGGCGATGTCCAGCCCGGCCAGGACCTTCACCCGGCTCAAGACCGCCGCGCCCTCCTCGTCGCCGAGCACGCCGCCGGTCGAGGCCAGCTCGCCGTCGACCCGCAGCCGGAGCACGAGGCCCTCGGGCTGGGGGTCGAAGTGCACGTCGGACGCGCGGCGCAGCCAGGCCTGGTGCAGCAGGTCGTCGAGGAAGGCCACCGCGTCGAGGGCCTCTTCGCTGCCCTCGCGCACGCCGTGGCGCCGCAGCGCGAGGCGGATCGCCTGGGGCTCGGCCACGACCAGCTCCACCGCGCCGAACACCCGGCGCAGGGTGGTCAGGGTCGAGTCGTCCTCGGGGTCGGCGACCGCCACCCGCACCCGACCGTCCGGGAGCCGGGTCAGGGGCAGCACGTGCTTGCGCAGCAGCAGGCGCTCGGAGGCCTGCTCCAGGAGCTCGGCCTCGGCCACGAGCTCCCCCGCCGGGCAGAAGCTGAGCCCGTGGGCGCCGGCCAGGGCGCGGAACATGGCCTCCCGCGGGAGGCGCTCGCGCTCGCTGCAGAGCGCGATCGGGTCGAGGCCGCCGCGGCGCGCGTCCTGGAGGATCGACTCGGGGGTGTGGTGGCCCAGGAGGCCGGCCTCGACCGCCGCGCGCAGGAGCCGGGTCGTGCTCTGTCCGCTCACGCCGGGCCCCCGCTGGGGGCGAGGCGCTCGCGCAGGAGCTCGGGGGTCCGCGCCAGGCGCTGGGCGGCGTGCGGGTCGACCAGCCGCCGGCGCAGGAGCGAGGCCAACGACTCCTCGAAGGTCTGCATGCCGTAGCGCCCGCCGCTCTCGAGGGCGCTCAGCACCTGGGACGGGCGCCCGCTGCGGATCAGGTTCGCGACCGCGGCGGTGACCTTGAGCAGCTCGACGGCGGGGACGCGCCCGCCGTGGGTGCCGGGCAGCAGGCGCTGGGCGACCACGGCCTTGAGCACGTAGCTGAGCTGGGCGCGCACGCTGTCGCGCTCCTCGTCGGCGAAGGCGCCCACGAAGCGCTCACTGGCGGCCACGGCGTTGGCGGCGTGCAGCGTGGAGAACACGAGGTGCCCCGTCTCCGCCGCGGTCAGCGCCGCGCGCAGGGTCTCGCGGTCGCGCATTTCGCCCACGAGGATCACGTCGGGGTCCTCGCGCAGCGCGGCGCGCAGGGCGTCGGCGAAGTCCTCGAAGTCGGTGTGCAGCTGGCGCTGACGGATCAGCGCGCGCCGGCTGGTGTGCACGTATTCGATCGGGTCCTCGAGGGTCAGGACGTGCAGCGGGCGCGCCGCGTTGACCCGCTCGATCAGGGTCGCGAGGCTCGTGGTCTTGCCCGAGCCGGTGGGTCCCACGAACAGGACCAGCCCCTCCTCCAGGTCGGCGAGCTCGCCCAGGGCCGGGGGCAGGTGCAGCTCCTCCAGGGTGCGCAGGCGCTCGTCCAGGCGGCGCACGGCGAGGGCCACGCGGCCCCGCTCGCAGAACACGTTGATCCGGAAGCGCGCGCCGGCGGCGGAGAGGCCGAGGTCCAGGGTCCCGCGCCGGGCGAAGTGCGCGCGCTGGGCGGGCTCGGTGGCCGCGCCCGCCAGGGCGGCGGTCTCCTCGGCGCTGGGCACCGCGGCGTCGGGGAGCAGCTCCAGGAGCCCGTCGAGGCGCACCCGCAGGGGCTCCTCGGCGGTCACGTGCAGGTCCGAGGCGCCGAGCTCGACGACCCGGGTCAGCAGCGCCTCCAGCCGCGAGCGCGCCTCGGGGGCGGCGGGCAGCTCGGGGAAGGTGCTCACGGTCGGACCTCGAGCTCGAGGCGCAGCGGGCCCGGGCGCAGCGGGTCGCTCTCGAGGGCGACCTCGAGGCGCTCGACCCGGCCCTGGCCTTGCCAGCCCTCGAGCTCGCGCACCAGGCGCTGGACCTGGGCGAAGTCGCCGCTGGCCACCAACACGAGCTGCGGCGGCCCGCCGCTGCGCGCGCCGCGGACCCCGCCGGGGGCCTGGGCGCTCAGGCGCTCGAGGTCGAGCCCCGCCTCCCGGGCCAGGGTCTGGAGGCTCGTGCTGACCCGGTCCGCGCGCGCGGTGCGCCGCGCCTGCTCTTGCTCGAGCTCGTTGCGCTCGGCCTGGAGCGCGCGCAGCTCGGCGCGCAGCGCGGGCGCGCTCGGGCTGGGCGTGGGGGCGGCCTTCGCGTCCCGCGCCTCGGCGCTGAAGTGCTGCGCGGCCCGGGCGAGGGGGATCGCCCGCAGGTGGGCCCAGCCCACGAGGAGCGCGACCAGCGCCAGGCCGACGTAGACGCGGGAGCGGGTCACTTGACCTCCGGCGGGCGCGGCGGCGCGGCGAAGCTGGCAGAGAAGCGGAAGCCCTCCGGCGTGCGCTGGACCTCGCGCTGGGTCGGCACCAGCGGGCGCAGCGCCAAGGCGCGCTCCAAGCTCTGGAGGAAGGCCTCGGCGGTCGCGCCGTCGCTGGCCAGGCCCTCGACCTCGGCCTGCTCGCTGCCGTCGCTGAAGCGGTCGAGGGCGATCCCGGCGGGCGCCGCGGCCAGGGTCTCGAGCAGCGCGCTCAAGGCCTGGGCGCGGTCCCCCGCGGCCTGCTGGCGGCGGGCGTCCTCGCGCAGCGGCTCGAGGTCGTGTCGGAGCGCGTCGCGCTCGGCGAGGAGCCCCTTGCGGGCGCGCTCTGCGTCGGCGCCCTGCTCGCGGGTGCGCTCCAGCTCGCGCAGCCTCGCCTCGGCGCCGTCCCGCCAGGCCGCCAGCGAGAGGTCGGCGGCGAACACCGCGAGCCCCAGCGCGAGCAGGAGGCCCGCGGCCAGCGCCGGGCCTTGCCGCCACACCGGGGGGCCCTTGGTCACCGTGCCGAGCCCTGCGACGCGCTCGCCGCCGGGCCAGCGCCAGGCGTGGCGCGCGGCGCCGAGCGCGCTCGCGGGCAGGCCGAGGCCGACGGGGGTCACGCTCGGGCTGCGGGTCTCGAGCGCGTCGAGCACCGCGGGCTCGAGCTCCCCGGAGGCGAACACCGGCCCCGAGATCAGCGACCGCGCGCCCTCGAGGGCGCCGCGCTGGCTCTCGCGGCTGATCACCCGCACCCGCTCGACCCGGCCCCCGACGACGAGGGTCACCGCGAGCTGCGCGCCCTGGCCCTCGACCAGGGTCGCCTGATCGACGTCGAGGGGCAGCAGCGCCTGAGCACAGCCCAGCCGCGGATAGAGCCCTACGAGCAAGAGCCCGGCGCTCTTGAACTGCGCCGCCAGCCGCTGCCGCTCGAGCTGCGGCAGCCCGCAGGTGAGGAGCGGCCCCGGCGCGCCGCCCGCGGGGCTGGCCCAGCCGCAGGACACGCCGCCAGGCCCCGCGTCGGGGATCAAGGGCTCGAGCTCGAAGCGCACGAGCTGCTCGACCTCGTCGGCGCTGGCCTCGGCCAACGGCGGGAGCTCGAGGCACAAGGCCGACACCCGCTCGCTCAAGAACAGCGCGCGCTTGGGGAGCTTGAGCCGCTGGGCCTGGGCCTGGCTCAGCCCCGCCCGCAGGTCGTTGGCCAGGTTCCCCGTGCTCGGCGCCTCGACCTGCCCGCGCACCTCGTCCCCGTGCAGCGCGGTGAAGCGCAGACCGCCGGGCGTCTCCTCGACCGCGAGCAGCGGCCCCCGTTGCTTGCGCACGGTCATTGGATCACCCAGGGCTCGCTGGGCCACTCGAGCGGGCTGCGCGCACGCGCGCGGAGGCGCAGGCGACGCCCAGGTTCGACGCGAGCTCCGGTAGTCGCGTCTACGACCTCCAAGGACCAGGTGCCCACCGGCAGGCGCGGCGTCGAGGTCGGGAACACGAACTCGACCGTCGCGGAGTCACCGGGAGGGACCGCCGACCCCGTGCCGGCCTCGCTGAGCCAGAGGGTCCCCGTCCAGTCCACGCTCGCGCCCCCCACGCTGGGGACCACGATTCGCACCCTGACGTCGGCCGGGTTCAGGTCCGTCGTCCGCTGGTTGTGGAGGGTGAGCGTCGCTGTGACCGCGGTCGTCAGGGGCGCCGGGCTCCCGCTGAAGTCGTGGGACCAGGCGTCGGCGGGGACCAGGCGGAAGTGATCGTTCGGCGGGGCGGGGTAGGTCGGGACGTCGGCGTCCAAGCCGCTGCCGCCAGCCACGCCGTCGCGACCGAGGCTCACGGCGTCGAAGGCGTCGGTCAGCGCCGGCACGTCCCAGCCGTAGTCGAAGACGTCGCCGGGGTCCACGTCGGTGCTCCCGAGCGCGACGCGGCGGGTGCCCCAGCCGTCGCGGAACACGGCGCGGCTCCCCTCCCACTGCACGGGGAGGTAGGGGCCGCGCCAGCCGCCCTGGAGGTTCCCGTCCACGGGGCTGGCCTGCGCGAGCGCCAGCGGCGCGCCGGCGTCGTCGGTGGGCTCGATCAGCTCGCGCAGCGAGGTCGGCAGCCGGCCCATGTCGGCGACGAACCCGAGGGCGACGGGCGCGCCCCCCACGCTGACCGCCGGACCCAGGATCGCCTCGTGGATCTGCTGCCGGCGGAGCTCGGTGAGGTCGATGCGCGACTGGCCGTCGGCGTCGCCCGCGAGGGAGACCGCGCTCGCGGCGAGGGCGGCGAGGATGAACACGACGAGCAGGAGCTCGATCAAGGTCAGGGATCGACGCGGGCTCACTCCACGAACCTTCCGACGTCGTCGGTGCTGGGGTCCGTGGGAGGCGCGATGAGGTCGGTGGTGGACACGACCCAGGGGGCGTAGACCCCGTCGGGCCCGCTGTCGACGATCCGCGCGCGCCCCGCGCTGAACAGGTAGAGCGGGCGGCCGTGGATCACGTCCAGGGTCGTCGTGGACTGCGCGCTGCTCTGCCAACGCAGGGTGTCGTCTCCCAGCGCAGGCGGCGGCACGGCGTGGGAGCTGGCGATCGCGGGGAGCACCGGCAGCAGCGCGCCGTCGGTAGGGAGCGTGCTCCCATCCGCGAGGAAGCCCGCACCGACGTGCACCCACTCGGCGAGGTCGGGACGGAGGTAGGGTCCGTTCCAACCGCGCTTGCGGGTCGGGTCCCAGGTCGCGAGCTGCGCGGCGGGACCGACGAGCTCCCAGTCGTAGGCGCTCACCGGAGCGCTCGACCCCGGGGAACGGGGCGGCTGGATCAGCACGATCAGGTTTGCGGGGTTCGCGAACCAGAGCTGCCACTCCGCGTCGTCGGCGAACACGCCGGGCACCGATCCCGCGGGAGCATGGGGCCGCACCCCGTTCTGCTCGGCGGGGTCCACGGCGAAGGGCCCCTGACCCGGCAGGTAGCCGGTGTCCCGACGAAACCGCAGCAGCGCCGCGCGCAGCTCTTCGAGGGTGCGCGCGGCGACGGCGGCGTGGGCGTCGCGGTTCGAAGACTCGAGGCTCACGACCAACGAGCCCGCCAGCGCGGCGAGCACGGTGAGCACGATCACGACCTCGAGCAGGGAGAATCCGCGCCGCCCGTACAGCGGACGAGCCGCTCCCCCCCGGAGGGGAGAGCGGTTCGTCGGGTGGGGAGAAGCGCTACGCTTCTTACCCGCGCCGCTGGTTGTTGGGGAGCGACTCATTGAATTGCTCGATCGCGTAGCGGTTCAGGCGGCCGTAGCTGTCGGAGACGCCGATGAGGATCGCGCGCTCGCCCGAGGCGAAGCAAGCGAAATACGCCACGTAGTGGCCGTAGTAGCTGCCGTCGTTGCCCGGGTAGATCGGGGCGTTGAGCATGCTCTCGGGGACCGCCGAGTTGCGGGGGCCGATCCCCACCGCGACGATCGCCTCGACGCCCTCCGGCAGGCTGTAGAGCCCAGCGCCGGTGACGCCCAGGGTCGAGGGGAACATTTGCCGCAGGAGCGCCTGAGCGTCCGAGTTGGTCCCGGTCGTGTCCACGACCGCGAAGAAGTCGGTCGCGGCGTTGGTCAGCGGACGCACGATGCTCGCGCTCTCGTTGGCGTTCTGGGTGTTCGAGCTGCCCGGGACGTGGTCGACCAGGGTCCCGAAGCCGCAGCGGGTGAAGCTGCGGTAGCCCGCGTTGTTCGCGAGCTGACCGGCGACCAGCGCGCGGTCGAGGTGCGGGCCCGAGTCGGGCAGGCCGCGGCCCTGAGCCTCGGTCGGCGGGTCGATCCAGTTGCTGCCGTCGAACCAGGCGGGGACGTAGACGCCGTCGGTGGCCAGGCCGTCGCCGGCCGTCGTGACGCCGCCGCTGTTGTCGGCGTCGACGAGCAGCGAGTCCATGTGGGTCGGGTAGCGCTTGTTCAGCACGAAGTGGAGTTGCAGGTTCTCGGCCAGGTCGGCGCCGGTCTTGGCGGTGTAGGCCATGTCGGTGGTGCGGCCGAGCTGGGCCACCTGGGCGATCACGAGGCCGGCGAGGGCCGCGAGGATCATGAGCACGATCACGAGCTCGAGGAGGGTGAAGCCGCGGACGGCCCCCCGGGAACGAAACAGCATGGTGGGTCTCCGGCGATCGCGCTCGAGCGATCAGGGTAGGGTTCGGAGGAAACGGGTAGGGTTCGACCCGTCCCCCGCAACCCCCGAGCCTAGGTAGCCACTCCGCTCAAGTGCTTTCGACGCAGGGCGCTGTGTGCGTGTGGCGGATCTCCCCACGCCCCGAATGAGCGAGAACCATCCAGCCCTGATCGCGAGCGATCTCGACGCGCTAGATCGGCTTGGCGCGGCCCGTGAGGCGGTCCACGGCGTCGAGGAGCGTGAGCAGCGCGTTGGCGAGGTCGCCGGCGTCCTCGGGGCTCAGGTTCGTCAGCCGGGCGCCGATCTTTCGGTTGCCGAGCTTCTCGAGGATCGCCAGGCGGGCGCCCTTGAGCTCCTCGAGGGCCGCAGCGCTGAGCTTGACCTGAAACTGGGACATGGCGCCCTCCGCAAGGACGAGGTTCGGCCACGGGTGGCCAGCAATGCAGGCGCGCGACCCCGCTGGGGAGCCCTGGCTCCACGGCTGGATCGCGCTCTGGTTGGCCCGCGGCCCGGCCGTGGCCGGGCGCGCGGAGAGGAGTCGACGAAGGAGGAGGCTACGCCTTGGCGGCGCGGGCCTTGCTGCCGCGCTTGCCGCGACGGCGACCCTTCTTCTTGGTCGTGGGCGCCGCGGCGCTGGCGGCGGCGGCCTCGAGCTTGCGCTTGGTCATGCGCTCCTTGAGGCGGGTGGCCTTGCCCACGCGGTCGCGCAGGTAGTAGAGCTTGGCGCGCTTGATCACGCCGTGACGCTTCACGTCGATCTTGTCGACGAGCGGCGAGTGCAGGGGGAACGTGCGCTCCACGCCCTCGCTGGTGCCCTCGACGATCCGACGCACGGTGAAGGTCTCCGACAGGCCGCGGTGCTTGCGCGCGATCACGGTGCCGTTGAACTTCTGGATGCGGGTCTTGTCGCCCTCGGTGATCTTGACGTGCACGTCCACCGTGTCGCCGACCTCGAAGTGGGCGTGCTCCCGATTCATGTGCCGCTCTTCGGCGAGCTGCAGAACGTCCTTGCCACTCATGGCTGACTCCTCAAGTCTTGGGGCGCCGCCGCTTGCGGGCCCCGCTCGTGTTCGTTTCGTCAGGCCCCCGCACCAGGTCGGGGCGCCGCTCTCTCGTGCGCTCGAGGGCGCACTCCCTTCGCCACTGGGCGATTCGTTCGTGGTTGCCGGAGAGCAGGACCTCCGGAACCTCTCTACCGCGGAAGCTCCGCGGTCGCGTGTACTGCGGCCCCTCGAGCAGACGCCCCGCCCCCGAGAACGAGTCGTCTTGGGCCCCGGTCGGCGCGCCAAGCGCTCCAGGCAGAAGCCGCGTCACGCCGTCGATCAGGACCATGCTCGCGACCTCGCCGCCGCTGAGGACGTAGTCCCCGAGCGAGATCTCGAGCGGCGCCAGACCCTGCCGGATCCGCTCGTCGAACCCCTCGTAGTGACCGCACAGCACGCTCAGCCAGGGCTCGCGCGCCAGCTCCTCGAGGAGCGGCTGGTCGAGTCGACGGCCCTGCGGGGTGAGCATGATCCGGCGGGGTTGGGAGAGGCCCGCGTCGCGTCCAGCCGAGAGCACCGCTCGATCGCAGGCGAAGACCGGACCGCACATGAGGAGCATTCCCGGCCCCCCGCCGTACGGCTTGTCGTCCACCGTCCCGTAGCGGTCCGTCGCGAAGGCCCGCAGGTCGTGACACACGACCTCCAGGAGCCCCTTCTCGCGGGCGATCCGCACCAGCCCCAGCTCCAGGAACCCCTGGAACATGGGCGGGAACAGGGTGACGACGTCGATCCTCACCGGAGCGGTCCATTCCCTAGCCGCCGGCTCGCTTCGCCGCGCGCTTCTCGGCCTTGGTCATGGGCGCCGCGGTGGCGGCCATGGCAGCCTTGCGCTGCTGGGCCTCCTCGCGCTTCTGCCGCTTCTCTTGCCGCGTGCGCTCCTTCTCGGCGCGCTCCTCGGGCGAGAGCGAGCGCTTCTTGCCGCTGGTGGGCACGTCGATCCCCTGCGAGAGCAGGATCGCCTGCACGGTCTCGGAGGGCAGGGCGCCCACGCCGAGCCAGTGCTCGATCCGCTCGCGGTCGAGGACGTACTTCGTGTCCCCGTCGAGGTGCGGGTCGTAGTGGCCCAGCAACTCGAGGGCGCGGCCGTTGCGGCGGGTGCGGGAGTCGAAGACGCCCATGCGGTAGAAGGCGCGTCCCTTGCGCCCCAGCCGCTTCAGTCGGATACGAACTGCCATTTCAGTCTCCTGAATTCCAATCGCGCGCGGCTACCGACGCCGACGCTTCTTGTTCTTGTTCCGCTTGGGCTTCGGCCCGCGCCCACGCGCGACCCCCGCTTCGCGGAGCTTCTTCTCCAGGGCCCGGCCCCCCGGCATGCGGGGCACCATGTCCTGGACGCCTTGCGCCGTCATGAGCTGCCCGAGGCCGCCGCCGCGGGTGAGCTCATCCATCATGCGCTTCATGGCCTTGAACTGCTTGATCAGGCCGTTGACTTCGTTGATGTCGGTCCCGCTGCCCTTGGCGATCCGCCGCCGGCGGCTGCCGCCGGTGCGCCCCGAGAGCAGCTCGGGGTCCTTGCGCTCCGCCTTGGTCATCGAGCGAATGATCGCCTCGATCGGCTTGAGCTCGTCGCCGCTCATCTCGACCTGAGCGTGCTTCATGATCTGACCCATGCCGGGGATCATCTTCATGAGCGACTTGAGCGGGCCCATCTTCTTGAGCATGGTCAGCTGCTGCAGGAAGTCCTCGAAGTTGAAGCGCCCGCTGAGCAGCCGGGTGGCGCTCTTCTCGGCCTGCTTCTGATCGACGACCTCCTGGGCCTTCTCGACCAGGCTGACCACGTCGCCCATGTCGAGGATCCGCCCGGCCATGCGCTCGGGGTGGAACTCCTCGAGCTTCTCGAGCTTCTCGCCGGTGCCGACGAACTTGATCGTCTTGCCCGTGACCGCCTTGACCGAGAGCGCCGCGCCGCCGCGGGCGTCGCCGTCCATCTTGGTCAGGATCACGCCGTCGATCGACATCTCGTCGTTGAACTGCTTGGCGCTGTTGACCGCGTCCTGACCGGTCATGGCGTCGCACACGAGGAACACGTTCTGCGGGCTGCAGCGCTTGCGGACCTCCTGCAGCTCCTTCATCAGGTCTTCGTCGATGTGCAGCCGACCCGCGGTGTCGAGGATCACCACGTCGCGGCCGGTGGCCTTGGCGTGCTCGACGCCCTTGGCGCACACGTGGGCCGCCGGGCTCCCGCGCTTGAACAGGCCGGTCAGGCCGCGCTTCTCCGGCGGCTTCTCGCTGAAGACCGGGACCCCCAGGCTGTCGCCCAGGACCTTGAGCTGGTCGATCGCCGCCGGGCGCTGGAGGTCCGCCGCCACGAGCAGCGGCTTCTTCTTCTTCTTCTCGACCAGGTACTTCGAGAGCTTGCCGCAGGTCGTCGTCTTGCCCGAGCCCTGGAGCCCGATCATCATGATGATCGTGGGCTCGCCCGGCTGCTCGGACTCGCGGATCCGGGTGTCGATCGGCCCCATGAGCGCGGTGAGCTCGTCGTGGACGATCTTGATCACCTGCTGCCCGGGGTCGACGCCCTGGACCTGGAGCTGGCCGACGGCCTTGCGCTTGACGCGCTCGATGAACTCGCGCACCACCGCGATCGACACGTCGGCCTCGAGCAAGGCCTTGCGGACCTCGCGCAGACCATCGTCTATGTTCCCCGCGGTCAGCTTGCCGCGGGAAACCAGGCGCGAGATCGCGCCACCTAGGGTGTCGGTCAACTGGTCGAACACGAATGCACACTGCGGGCGGAGGTTGGCCGCCCGGGTCGAAGGGACGAATTGTAGGCCCCGACAAGGCAAACGCAAGCCGCGTCTTGGGTTTGCGCCGCGTGGCACGGCGCTGGGGCGCCGCGGCGGCCCCGAGAGGATAACCCCCTCTCCAGCGTATGGTTGTGGCGCGCTCCAGCCCCTCGGCCCTTCCCCCCGCGGGGACCCGCCCGGCCCCTCGGGGCCGGGCTCGCGGCCTCAAGCCCCTGGAACGTAGCGCGTTGCGTCGTGGGGGCCCCACGGAGGGCCGGGCGAGCTCCCCGAACCGGCGAACTCGCCCGCGGAGCGACCGATCGAGTTCGTCGTACTCGCTCGGGGAGGTCGGACCCCCTCCGCTCGAGTTCACCGAACTGCCTCCGGGTGGGTCGGACCCACTCCAAGCCAGTTCACCGAACTCGCTCCGGGTGGGTCGGACCCCCTCCGATCGAGTTCACCGAACTCGCGGGTTCCCTAAACGAGGGAGGTCGCGAGTTCGTGGAACTCGATCGACCAGGCTCCACCCCCTCCGTCGAGTTCGGGGAACGACCCAGAGTAGGGTCGACCTACCCCCGGCCGTTCCCGGAACGACCGGGAGGGGGTCGAACCTACCCCTCCAGGGGGCTTAGTCCTTGACCCGAAACACCTTGGCCTCGCTGGAGCCCCGCTGGCGCAGAACGCGTCAGCCCCTGAACCCTCGCGACGGCAGGCCTTACCGCTCCCGCGATCGGATATAGTCTGCGCCCGCGAGGGCACCATGGAAGCTGGGATCGTCGGTTTGCCGAACGTCGGCAAGAGCACGCTGTTCAACGCGTTGACCGCGGCGGGGATCCCGAGCGAGAACTACCCGTTCTGCACCATCGAGCCCAACGTGGGGGTGGTCCCCGTCCCCGACCCGCGGCTGGACACGATCCTGACCCATATCCAGAGCCAGAAGGTGATCCCCGCCGTGCTGCGCCTGGTGGACATCGCGGGCCTGGTCAAGGGCGCGAGCCAGGGCGAAGGCCTGGGCAACAAGTTCCTCAGCCACATCCGCAGCGTGGACGCGATCCTGCACGTGGTGTGCTGCTTCGAGGACGAGAACCATATCCACGTCCACGACTCGGTCGACCCGATCCGCGACATCGAGACCATCGAGCTCGAGCTCGTGCTCGCCGACCTGCAGAGCGTCGAGGCGACCCTCGACCGCAGCAAGCGCGCGGCCCGCGGCGGCGACCCCAAGCTCAAGCGGCGGGTCGAGATCCTCGAGCGCGCGCAGAAGGTGCTGACCGAGGGCGAGAGCCTGCGCAGCTCGCCGCTCAACGCCGAGCCCGCCGCGCGCCAGCTGTTCAGCGAGCTGGGCATGATCACCGCCAAGCGCGTGCTCTACGTGGCCAACGTCGACGAGGCCGGCCTCGACGGCAGCTCGCCCCACGTGGCCGCGGTGCGCCAGCACGCCGCCGAGCAGAACTCGGAGGTCGTGATCGTGTGCGCCAAGCTCGAGAGCGAGCTGGTCGAGCTCGACGACGCCGACCGCAACGACATGCTCGAGAGCCTCGGGCTCACCGAGCCCGCGCTGCACAAGCTCGCCCGCGCGGCCTACCGCCTGCTCGGGCTCCAGAGCTTCTTCACCGCCGGCCCCAAGGAGATCCGCGCCTGGACGATCCCCGTGGGCGCGACCGCGCCCCAGGCCGCCGGCGTGATCCACTCCGACTTCGAGCGCGGGTTCATTCGCTCCGAGACCTACTCCGTGCAGGACCTGGAGACGCACAAGACCGAGGCCGCGATCAAGGCCGCCGGCAAGCTGCGCGTCGAGGGCAAGGAGTACGTCATGCAAGACGGCGACGTCTGCCACTTCCTGTTCAACGTTTAGCGCGTGGAAGATCCCACGCAGCTGACGCCGGGCGAACGGCCCAGCTCGCGGATTCCCAGGAGTTAGCGCCGGCCCAGAGCTTGCGTCGTCGCGGGCGAAGGGAGGTGAGCGTGGGCTGGCTCGACGGATTGGCCGAGGGCGCGGACACCGCGCTGAGCTTCCTGGCCATCGGCGCGCTGCTGATCGGCGGCGCAGGCTTCAGCGTGGGGGTGTTCGTGGGGCTGCTGATCGCCCGCCCCGAGCAGCCCGCCTTCGGCCGGCGCCGCTAGCACTCGTCCTCGTCTACGGCTTCTCCGCGGACCCCGGGCTGACCAGGAGCCCGTCGCGGTCCTCGGCCGTCGCGCGCACCTGAGCGCGGAACTCCTCCAGCCAGCGCCTGAGCGCGACCAGCTCGGCCCGCAGCTCGGGGACCTGGGGCCGCAGCGACTCCGCCGCCTCGCGCTGGCGCACGAGCTCGCTGCGGAGGTCGGCGCCCAGGGCCTCGAGGTCCTGCTCGCCGAGGGCGGCGAGCACGTCGTCGATCTGGGCCGCCAGCTGCCGGGCCTGCTCCCCGTGGATCGCGCTCCCGATCTCGGCCACGGTGGCCGAGAGCTCCGCGAGCCCGCGGCGGCCCTCGTCGACCAGGCCCTCGAGCTCCGCCGGCGGCGGGGCGCTCTGGATCGCCGCCTCCAGGTCGTCGAGCTGGTTCTCGATCCGCGTGCGCAGCGCCAGCCCGTCCAGGCCGTGGGACTGGGCCTCGACCGCCTCCAGCAGCTCGACCCCCGACTCGAGCGCGGCGCCGGCGCCCTTGAAGCGCCGCTCGACGAACTCCTTGATCGCCTGAGGCGTCGACTGCACCCCGGGCACGTGGGCCCAGGGCGCGTCCTCGGGCAGCGGATACTCGAGCACGCGGTCCGCAGGGTAGAAGTCGAGCTGCACGACCCGCAGGTCGGTGAACCCCACCTGGGCCAGGTGCGCGTAGAGCCCGGGGGGGGCGAAGGGCCCGTGCTGGGGCCCGAAGGGCTGGGTCGGGTCGACCAGGCGCAGCTCGACCAGGCGGTCCCACCACAGCGAGCACTCGAGCTCGACCAGGCGCCCGTCGCTCGCGATCCCGATCTCGTCGACCTCGCCGATCTTCAACCCGCGCAGGCGCACCGGGCTGTGGAGCTGCAGCCCCTGCACGGACTCGGCCAGGTAAATGTGCACCCGCACCGACGCGCGGCGCACGCGCCGCAACACGCCCCACACGCCGAGGCCGAGCACGATCAGGAGCGCGGCGCCGACGGTCACCGCGCCCAGGCGCGTGCGCGCCCCGCGGCTCACGCCAGGGGCAGCGGGCGCGGCCGGTCGTCGCGAAGGTGGACCCCGCGCACCTCGAGCACCCGCGAGATCACCTCGCCCACCGTGCGGTTGGGGGTCGAGGCGCCGGCGGTCACGCCCACGGTCACCGGGCCTGGGGGCAGCCAGTTCTCGGTCTCGCGGCGCGCCTTCTGCCGGGGGTCGTGGTGGGTGATCAGGCGCTGGGAGTGGATCTCCTCGGCGCTGTTTATGTGATACGTCGGCGCGAAGCGCTCGCCCATGATCGCGAGGTTCATGGTGTTGCTCGAGTTGTAGCCGCCGATCACCAGCAGCACGTCGAGCCCGCCCGCCTCGCCCAGCTCGAGCATGGCGTCCTGGCGATCCTGGGTCGCGCTGCAGATCGTGTCGAAGGACATGAAGTGCGCGTCCTTGCCCTCGGCGCCGTGGCGCGCCTCGAGGGCCCGGCCGACCATGGCCGCGATCTCCAGCGACTCGGTGGAGAGCATGGTGGTCTGGTTCGCCACGCCCACGTGCTCCAGGTCGCGGCTGGGGTCGAAGCCCTCGCTCACCGACTTGTGGAAGCGCTCGGTGAACGCCTCGTCGCTGAGCGCGCCCTCGTCGCCGCGGATCCGCGCGCACACCAGCTCGGCCTCGGCCTTGTCGCGCACGACGATGTACGGGACGCCGTCGGCGGTGGCCTGGGAGCAGGTCGCGCGGGTCTCCTCGTGGGCGTACTTCCCGTGGATCAGCGCGGTGAACCCGCGCTTGGCGTACTGCCGCACGCGGCGCCACACGTTGAGCACCGAGCCGCAGGTGGTGTCGACGAGCACGCAGCCCCGCGCGCGCAGCGCGTCGAGGTCGGTGGTCGTGACCCCGAACGCGGGGAGGATCACCACGTCCTCGGCGGTCACGTCGTCCAGCGAGTAGGAGTCGCCGAGGAAGCGGATCCCCATTTCGACCAGGCGCCGGTTCACGTAGGGGTTGTGAATGATCTCGTTCGTAATGTAGATCGTGCGCTCGGGGAAGTGCTCGCGGGTCTCGTAGGCCAGGTCCACCGCGCGGTCCACGCCGTAGCAGAAGCCGAACTCGCGAGCGAGGCGCACCTCGATCTCGCCGGCCTTGAGCGTGTAGTCGCGCTCGCGCAGGAGGTCGACCAACCCGCTGTGGTAGTCGCTCTCCAGCACGCCCTTGATCTGGGCCTTGAGGCCGAAGCCCTTTTGCACGTAGAGGGGGTTGCTCATGAGGTCCTCGAGGGGGCGCATGATACCACTCGCGTTGGACTTGAGTTGAGGTAAGATTCTCCGGTCCTGCGGGTTGCAGCCCCGCTCACCTCCAACCCCGAGGCGGCGATTTCTCGTGGATCAAGCCCTGACCGAGACCGACTCCTCCGGCCTGCCGCGGGTCGTGGTCGTGGTGGCGCCCCTGGAGGCGACCGCGGCAGCCGTCGCCGACGCCCCGGCCCAGGACGAACCAGCGCCGGCCCCGGTGAAGCCCAAGAACGCCTTGAGCACCGCCCCCACCGCGCGCTACGAGAGCCCCGATCAGCCCACGACCCGGATCGTCAAGCGCGAGAAGGCCCGCACCGCGGAGGACGAGAAGCTGCTCGCGGCGGTGCTGCCCCTGGACCTGACCGCAGTGCCCAGCCCCCTCGGCGACTTCCTCGGCCAGAGCCTGCTCTACCGCGCGGCCCACGCCGCCGCCGAGGCCGGCGCGCCCCGGCTCCTGATCGTGGGCGGGGTACCCCAGGCCGAGCAGGCCCATGTGTTCGACCACGCCGAGCGCGGCTTCCGCACCGGCGGCGGCACGGGCACCGTCGAGCTGATCGCCTCGGACCCGACCCCCAGCGAGCTGGGTGAGCGCGGGCGGCTCCTGGTCCTCGACCCGGGCGCCCTGCACGACCCCGAGAGCGTGGCGCGCCTGGCCCAGACCCGCGGCAACCAGACCAACTTCGCCGTCGGCCGCTGCGGCGACGGGCTCATGGTCCGCACCCGCGAGGGGCGGATCGTGGAGATCGGCCCCCGGGTCGAGAACGCCGACGGGCGCCTGGTCGGCTCCTGCTCGGTCCCCGTCGAAGGCTTCCGCGACCTGTTCGCCACCGCCGAGCGCGCGGCCCTCGAGAAGCTCGGGACCAGCGACCAGCTCGTGGGGATCCTCTACCCGCGGACCTACGGCCAGCAGTTCGGTAACACCGAGACCTTCGAGCGGGCCAAGGAGCTGTTCTACGACCGCCTGGCCGCGGCGAACTCGAGCGAGGGCGTGTTCGACGGGCTCCTCGCCCGGCCGCTGGCCCGCACGTTCTCCATGCGCTTCCTGCACTCGCAGGCGGTGACCCCCGCGCTGATCTCGGTCCTCGCCGGGTTGCTGGCGCTCCTGGGCGCGTTCTGCCTGGCGAACACCAACGCCGTGCCCCAGGTCCCGGGGGTGCTCGGGATCGTGGCCGGGATCCTGTTGATCGGCTCGGCGATCTTCGACCGGGTCGACGGCGAGCTGGCCCGGCTGCGCCTGGACGAGGACCGCAACGCGCGCTACCTCGACTTCGGCCTCGACCACCTGACCCACATGCTCGTGCTCGCGGCCCTGACCTGGGTCGCCGAGCGCCAGGGCGACTTCCGCCACGGCCCGCTGCGCGAGCTCATGCGCGAGCCGCCCCCGGCCCTGGCGATCGGCGCCTTCGCCGTGGCCGGCGTCATGATCCTGGCCCTCGTGCTCATGTGGCGCGGGCGCCCCGCGCCGGGGCCCCAGCCCTTCCTGACCCGCCTCGGCGACTTCCTCGCCGGGTCCTACGGCAGCCGCGACTACTTCTACCTGTTCCTGGTGGTCGCGATCGGCAACATGGTCCTGCCCGGCGCCGGGCTCTACGGCGTGTTCCTCCTGCTGTCCATGGCGCTGGTCAACGCGCTGTGGATCGTGCTCCTGCTCATGACCGTGCTCTCGCCCCCGCGGAAGAACGTCACCGCGTGAGCGACCGCCTCGAGGCGCTCGAGGCCATGCTGGCCGAGGACCCGGGCGACCCCTTCACCCGCTACGCGATCGCCATGGAGCTCAAGGGCCTCGGGCGCGGCGACGACGCCCGCGAGGCCTTCCGCGCGCTGACCGTCGAGAGCCCGGACTACGTCGCGAGCTACTACCAGCTCGGGCGCCTGCTGGTGGACCAGGGCCAGGACGACGACGCGCGCCCGGTGATCGAGGCCGGGCTCCAGGTCGCCGAGGCCGCCGGCGACCAGCACGCCGCCGCCGAGCTGCGCGACCTGCTCGACGAGCTCCTGTAGCGGCGCGTCGCCCCTCCTGACCCAGTGGCCCGTCAGGGCCGATTCCAGCGGCGCTCGCTGGCCCTCGTCGCCCCTGCAACGGGACCGATCGAGCGGAGCCTTGGCGTCCTCGGCGGCCTTGGCGGTTCACATCCTCTTCCGTCCGCCCGCGCTCGCCGGCGCAGGGGAAGCTCCGCAGACGCGCGCGCGCGCGGACATACGGTTCAACCGCCAAGGCCGCCAAGGGCGCCAAGGCTCCGCCGAATACATGCCGCGTCGGCGGGGGGCGTGGTTCGCTCCGCTCCTGCGGAGCCGCTCCTCGCGCCTGGCGAGGACGACGACTGCGGCGCGATCACCGCTGAAATCAACCCTGACGGCCCACTCGTTAGGCTCGCGTCTCGCGCTGGAGCTCGACGCTCACCGCGCGGGAGAAGGACACCGAGGCCCGCAGTCCGCGGAGCTGGACCCCCACGCGGCTCTCGCGGGCCAGCGCCAGGCGGCTGACCGCGGCGCCGGGCTCGGCGGCGAGGCCGAGCGCCAGGCCCACGGCGAGGGTCGCCGAGGGGTCGACCGAGAGCAGGGGGAAGTGGACGCCGGTGACCGGGATCAGGCGCAGGGCGACCCCCGCGTGCAGGAGCGCGGGGACCGCGAGGAACGCGGCGGTGCCCCAGGCGCGGGCCCGCTCGGGCCCCGCGGCGCGGCGCAGGCCGAGGCTCGCGATCGCGCAGGCGAGGAGGGCGGCGAGGCCCGCGGCGCCCACGACCCCCAGCTCTTCGAGGCCGACGGCGAAGGCGTAGTCGCCGGTCGCCGAGGAGAACAGCCGCTTGTGCACGCCCTGCCCCAGGCCCGCGCCCCAGGGGCCCGCGCCGTCGACGATCCGGCTCAGGGCGCGGGTGTCGGCGGTCAGGCCCGCGGCGAGGAAGCTCGCGATCCGCCAGCGCACGTAGGGGTAGGCCAGGGCTACGAGGCCGGCCCCGGCCCCCAGCCCCAGGGCGCCGCCGGTGAGCCGCCAGCGCCCGGCCCCCGCCGCGCTCGCGGCGAGCACCGCCAGCAACAGCGCCAGGTGCGCGAAGTTCGGCTGCAGCGCGCACACCCCGCAGGCGGCGACCCCCGCCGCCACGAGCCAGCCCGCGCGGTCCGGGAGCCAGCGCGCGCACACCGTGGGCGCCAGCGCGGCGAGCACCACCGAGGGCTGGAGCACGAAGCGCCCCACGCCGACCCCGCGCCGGGCGCCCCCCGAGAGCACGCCCACCCCGGGCACGAGGGTCAGGACCAGCGCCAGGGCCACGAGGCCCGCGCCCGCCCAGCCCCAGCGCGGGGGCAGCGCGCGGCGCCGGGCGACCTCGAGCCCGACCCAGCCGCTGAACAGGAGCGCCGCGGCGTGCCGCGCGGCGTGGAGCCAGGGCTCTCCCGCGCGGGCGGCCGCGGGCGTCGCGCCGCCGCTCGCGGCGAGGAGCACCCCCGCCGCCGCCAGCGCGCCGAGCGCGACCCCCTGCGCGCGCGGCACCCGGTAGGCAGACTGCATGCCCCCCTCTTCGGCGAGCCCGCCCCCGGCCTTGAGTCACGCCCCGCCGAGCGAACCACCGAGGCGCGGGCCTGCGTCCATTCGCTCGTGGAGCACTCGGACCACGTCCAGCGGGTCCACTGCCAGGTAGAAGATCAGGTGCTTTCCACTTCGGAAGACACGCAGCCCGGGGTGCAGCTCGTCACGCGGACGACCCAGATCCGGAGCCGCGGAGAGCGCATGGAACGCCGCAGCGAGGGACCGCACATAGGCGTCGGCTTGGCTCTCGCCCCAGGTTCGTTGCGTGTAGTCCCAGATTCCGTCGAGATCCGCGCGCGCCGCCGGCCGCAGCGTGAAGTCAGGCACTCCCTGACTCGGCCCGCTTCTGAGCCAGGAACGCGTCGACGTCGAACGACGTCCCAGGTCCGCTCTCGAGACCGGTTCGGATCGCCTCCCGCAGCAGCGTCAGCTTGGCCTCCCGCTCCTCGAGGAGTCTCAGGCCCGTGCGGACGACCTCGCTGACCGAGCCGTAGCGGCCCTCTGCCACGAGCGCCTCCACGAAGCGCGCGAAGTGATCTCCGAGAGCCACGCTGGTGTTCTTGGCCATGGGCCCTCCAGTACCAATAAACACTACCCTTTGGTAACCGGGCTGTCGACGCTCCCTCCTCACGCCCACCACAGCCGGGGCAGGCTGGGGAGGAAGGCGAGCACCGCCCGAGCGGTGGCCGGGCGGCGCAGCGCGCGCAGCGCCGCCTCGAGCACGCGCAGGGGCTGGTCCAAGGTCACCGCGAGCTTGTAGACGACCCCCGCCCCGCGGCCGAGGTGCAGGCGGGCGTAGCGCGCGAACCCGAGCTCGAAGCCGCGGTAGGCGAAGCTCGCGTGGCGGCGGGTGCTCACCCCGCCTGCGTGCTCGACGACGGCCGCGGGCACGTAGAGCAGAGGCCCCTGGCGCGCGAGGCGCAGGCACAGGTCCACGTCCTCGAGCCCGAAGGGGTAGCCCTCGTCGAAGCCCCCCGCGACCTCGAACGCGCGCCGGCGCACCACGAGGCACGCCCCCCCCAGCCGCGCCACGGGTCCGCCCTGGTCCGGCAGGCTGTGGCGGTAGCGGCGGTGGGCCCCGCGGAACAGCCCGGTCCAGCGCAGCCAGCGCGCGCGGTGCAGGAGCGCGCCCAGGGTCGGCGCGGACCCGGCCGAGCCCGGCTGCGCGACGCCGTCGCTCCCCACCAGCCGCGGGCCGGCGGCGACCGCGGTGGGGTCGGCGTCGAGGGCCTGGAGCAGGGCCACGAGCGCCGGCGCCTCGAGCCGCGCGTCGTTGTTGAGGAACACCAGCAGCTCGCCCCCGGCGTGGCGCGCGGCCTGGTTGCAGCCCCGGGCGAAGCCCGCGTTCTCGGGGTTCTCGAGCACCTGGGTCCGCGAGCGCAGGCGCGCGTGGTCCGGCGAGCCGTCGACCGAGGCGTTGTCGACCACGACGGCCGGGACCTCGGGCGGGAGCGCTTCCAGCGCCTGGCGCAGCCCGTCGCCGCCGTCCCGGTTGACGACGCACACCGTGGCGCGGGCGAGGCGCACGTCAGCGGGCGAGGCGCTGGGCGAAGTCGACGAAGCCCGTGAGCTGGGCCTCGAGCCGCGCCTGGAGGTCCGGCGGGAGCCGGCCCTCGTCGTCGAGCACGTCGAACACGTGGGGCAGGTAGAGGCGCTCGCCGTAAGGGCAGGCGCGGCGGTAGAGGTAGACCTGCTCCAGGTGCTCGACCGCGCGCAGGCCGCCCCAGCGCCCGGCGGCGAGGCCCACGAAGCAGCAGGGCGTGCCCACCAGGCTCTCGGGGAAGCGCAGCATGTCCACGAAGTATTTGAGCGCGCCGGGGAAGGAGCCGTTGTATTCGGGGACGAGGGTCACGACCCCCTGGGCCGCGCTGACCGCCTCCTGGAACGGGGCGAACTCGGCGGGCTTGGTGGCGTAGGCCTCGGGGGCGAACAGCTCGGCGGGCAGGTCCATGAGGTCCAGCAGCCGGACCTCGTGACCGGCGCCGACCAGGAATTCGCTGACGAGGTCGGCGACCCTCCGAGTCTGACTGCCGGGGCGGTTCGTCCCCGAGATCACTGCGAACATGGCTCGCCCCCGCGCGAGGGGGCAGCATAACCGGACTTCGCGGCAGCTCACGCTGCCGCGCTGCCCAGGGCGCGTTGCTCAGGAGGACGCATGCTCGAGATCGACGGCGCCATGGGAGAGGGCGGCGGGCAGGTGCTGCGCACGAGCCTGGCCCTGAGCGCGATCACCGGCACGCCCCTGCGGGTGGTGAACGTGCGGGCGGGGCGCAAGCGCCCGGGGCTGCGCCGCCAGCACTGCGCGGCGATCGAGGCCGCCGCGCAGGTCGCCGACGCTCGGGTCGAGGGCGTGGCGCTCGACTCCCGCGCGTTCAGCTTCGTCCCCCGCGCGATCCGCGGCGGCGCGTTCCGCTTCGAGGTCGACACCGCGGGGAGCATGACCCTCGTGGCCCAGACGGTCCTCCCCGCGCTGTGGGCGGCGCGCACCCCCGCGACCCTCAGCTTTCGCGGCGGGACCCACAACCCCATGGCCCCGACCTTTCACTACCTGGCCGAGGTGTTCTTGCCCCAGGTCGCGCCCCTCGGCTGCCACGTCGAGGCGACCCTCGAGCGCCCGGGGTTCTACCCCAAGGGCGGCGGCCGCTTCCGCCTGGAGCTGGCCCCCGAGCGCCCGGCGGGGACCCTGGAGCTGATCGAGCGCCCGCCCCTGACCCGCGCCCGCGCGCGGGTCCTGGCCCCGGGCCTGCCGGAGCACGTCGCCCAGCGCGAGCTGGCGCGGGTGCGCGAGCGCCTGGGCTGGAGCGAGGACCAGTGCGAGGTCGTGGCCTGTCCCCCGCGCCACGGCCCCGGGAACGCCTTGATCCTGGACCTCGAGTTCGGCGACGGCGCCCTGCGCGAGCAGGTCACCGCCTTCGGCGAGAAGACCCGGCGCGCGGAGTCCGTGGCCGACGAGGCGGCGGACGAAGCCGCGCGCTACCTGGACGCCGGGGTCCCGGTGGGCGAGCACCTCGCCGACCAGCTGCTCCTGCCCCTGGCCCTCGCCGGCGGCGGGCGCTTCCGCGCGCTCCCGCTCTCGCTCCACGCCGAGACCCAGCTCGAGCTGATCCCGCGCTTCCTCGACGTGCGCTTCGCGGTCTCCCCCTGCCCGGGCGGGGTCGAGGTCGAGGTCCGCCGCGTTTAGCCGGCGAGCGACCTCGCCGAAGGTCGGCGACAAGGGTCCCCGCTCGAGGGAGTGCGGGCGACGACGTGAGCACGATCGGCACAGAGCCGCCGGTCGAGGTCCCGCCTGTGCGGGTCGCGCGGAGGGCGGTCGCACTGCCGGTGCGGCGTGGCCGAGCCCAGTGGGCGTCGTGCGGCTCCGAGCGGCCTCGGCCGCGAGCGCTGCTGCGCAAAGCGCGCGAGCCCTTGGGGGTGACCCGGGGGCTCTGCCCCGAGGGCGAGGGGTCTGGGACAGACCCCCTGAAACGCAGGCGAGGGGGTCTGGGACAGACCCCCTGAAACTAGCCGCCCAGGGGGATGGCGCCGGCGATGAACGCCGCGCCGAGGCCGATCGTGAACAGCCCGCTCGCGGCGAGGGCCACGAACACGGCCACGCGCTTGTGGGGCGGGATCCGGGTGCTGAGGAACAGGCCGAGGGGGATCTCGCTCAATCCGGCGAGGATCAACATGGCCCCGATCATGACGTTGGGCTGCATGGCGAGCGCTCCTCCCCCCAGTTGAACACGCGGCGTCAGGAACCGGCGGTTCGCGGACGCAGGGCCCACAGCAGGACCGCCGCGGCGGCGTTGACCGAGTAGCTGTCGACCCCGGGCGGCATGGGGATCCGCAAGGCCTGATCCCAGGGCGCCGGCTCCAGGCCGTGGGCTTCGCTGCCGAGCACGAGCGCGTAGGCGCCGGGCTCGGGGACGAAGGCCCCCAGGTCCCCGCCGCCGGTGGTCGCGGCGACGGTGCGCACGCCGCGGGCGCGGAGCGCCTCCCAGGGCGCGACGTCCAGGGTCAGGAGCGGGAGCTTGAACACGCTCCCCATGGAGGCCCGCACGGCCTTGGGGTGGAAGGGGTCGCTGCGCCCGACGGCGAGCAGGCCCGCGGCGCCGCTGGCGTGGGCGGTGCGCACCAACGCCCCCACGTTCCCCGGGTCGGTGACGTCGACCAGGACCACCAGCCGCGGGTCCGGCCCCTCGAGCAGCGCGTCCCAGGACGGCGCCGGCGGGAGGGGCACCAGCCCCAGGATCGCGCCGAAGGTCCGCCCGCCGAGGAGCGGGGCCAGGGTCGCGTCGGGGACCTGCTCGGTCGGGACCCCCCGCTCGGCGAGGGCGCGGAGCAAGGCCTGTTCCCGGGGGGCGGCGCCGAAGGAGGCGGCGACCAGGGTCTTGAGCGGCGGGGCCTCGGCCCGCAGCGCCCGCTCGTGGAGCCGGGTGCCCTCGATCGCGAAGCAGCCCCAGCGCTGGCGGCCGCCGGGGGCCAGGGCCTGGCCGTAGACCGTCGTGAAGGGGACCCGGCGGGCTTCCTCGAGGGGGTCGGTCACCTGGGCTCCGGAACGATAACGGCCACGGCGAAGCGCCGTGGCCGTTGTTACACCGTCAGGGACTCGAACCCCGAACCCGCTGGTTAAGAGCCAGCTGCTCTACCGATTGAGCTAACGGTGCTCAGTTGAGGCCCAATTATACCAGGTCAGCTCGGCCGGACAAAGCCTCAGTTCGCAAACGGGCTTCGACGCAGCAGGCCGAAGACTTACACCGGGCCCAGATCGCGGGGGCCGCCGCCTCCGCCCCGCTCGCGGCGGTCCTTGATCACGATCTTGAGCCCGGGGCGGGGGGTCGGCGCCTGAGGGGGGGTCACCGCGGGCCGGTGCCCCGACTCGCTGACCCTGACCCGCGGGCGAGGCGGGTTGACCGCGCTGCCCTCGCCCCGCAGGCGCGCGTAGGCGCTCTGGGGGTAGGTGACCTCGGGGGGCAGGCGGTAGCCGACGGTGTCGCCGCTGGGCAGGAGCCCGAGCTGGATGTAGCGCCGGGCGGCCATGCGATCGAGGCGCTGCTTGAGCTTGCCCGAGGCGTGCCGGCTCTGGGCGGCGATCGCGGTGTGGGTGAATTGGGCGCCGATCTTGGCGGCGAGGTAGAAGATCTCGTGCTCGAGCTCCGCGAGCTCGACGGGGTCCGACTCCTCCTCGTTCTTGAAGAACCACTCCTTGAGCCGCTCCAGGCGGCCCTCTTCGTTCTGGCCGCGCTTGAGCTTGAGCTGGCGGTAGCAGCTCTCGCAGAGCAGCGGCGCGCGCACCTGGACCCCGCCCTCGGTGGGGGCGGGGGGCGCGTCGCGCCCGCAGGTGGGGCAGGTGTCGAAGACCGAGGTCGGGACGTTGACCAGCTCGGGGAACTCGTAGGTGAGGAACTCGCCCCACTCGTTCTTCACCACCGCCGTGCCGTCGGCCACCTTGTCGCCGTTCTCCTCGACCTCCTCCAGCGAGAAGGGCAGCTCCAGGAACAGGCGCGCGATCGGCACCTCGCCCTTGTGCATGAGCGCGAGGCGGAACATGACCTTCTCGACCGCGAGGGCAATCGTGAGCTTCAGCGGAGTCCTCCTGGCGTCGCCCGACCCTTCGGATCCTACTGCTCCCCTGCGCGCTTGGTAAGGGGCGAGGGGGGTTGCCCACAGCCGCGGGCGCGCGACAATGCCCGCTCGAGGAGGTCCCGGTGGAAGGGGTCGAGATCGATTACGGCGTGCTCAAGCAGGCGCTGCGCGACGTGCTGGGCGAAGAAGGGCTCGCGGGCGACGCGCCGCTGGCGACGCGCTTCCAGCGCGGCGTGCTGATCATCAAGCCCGAGGACGCGAGCCTCCAGCCCAAGGAGGTCCCGATCGAGGACTTCTTCCGCAAGGTCGTGCGCGTGCGCGACCAGCTGCGGATCCTGGAGCAGAAGCTCAACCAACACCCCAAGCTCGACGGCGACGAGAAGCAGGTGCTGCAGGGGTACATCACCCGCTGCTACGGCACGCTCACGACCTTCAACGTCCTGTTCCGCGAGAAGGGCGACCACTTCGTCGGGCAGCGCGGGAAGTAGGCGCGGTGAGCGGCGGCGGCACGGGGACTCAGACCGATACCCAGACCACCACCAACACGCAGCTCATCCCGCCCTACCACCTGATCCTGCTCGACGACGACGACCACTCCTACGAGTACGTGATCGAAATGCTCCTGGCCGTGTTCGGCATGAGCAAGGAGCGCGCCTACCTGCACGCCTGTGAGGTCGACAGCACCGCGCGCACGATCCTGATCACGACCAGCCGCGAGCACGCCGAGCTCAAGCAGGAGCAGGTCCACGCCTACGGCCCGGACCACCGGATCCCGCGCTGCGCGGGCTCCATGACCGCGATCGTGGAGCCGGCGTGACCCCGGACGCCGTCGCGGCGGGCTGCGCCGCGGCGGGGATCGAGCTGGCCCCGGACGCCTGCGCGCGCCTGGCCCGCTACGTCGAGCTCCTGCTCGCGGCGAACCAGCGCACGAACCTGACCCGGATCACCGAGCCCACCGACGTCCTGACCAAGCACCTGGTGGACGCGCTCCTCGGCCTCCCGCGGCTCGCGCCCCCGCTGGTCGACGTTGGCTCGGGCGGCGGGGTGCCCGGGCTGGTGCTCGCCTGCGTGCACCCCGAGTGGCGGGTGGCGCTGGTCGAGTCCACCTCGCGCAAGACGAACTTCCTGAGCGAGGCCGCGGCCGCGCTGGGCCTGACCCAGGTCGAGGTCCACTGCGCGCGAGCCGAGGCCCTGGGCCGGGGCGAGCTCAGGGAGACCTTCCGCAGCGCGACGCTGCGCGCGGTCTCGAGCGTCGCGACCTGCCTCGAGCTGGGGCTGCCGCTCGTCGAGGCCGGGGGCGGGGTCCTGCTCTACCGGGGGTCGGAGGCCCTGGAGCTCGGGGCCGCGAACGGGGTGTCCGCGACCCTCGGCGGCGGCCCCCTCGAGGTCGAGGAGCAAGCGCTCCCCGACGGGTCCGGCCGGGTGTTGCTCTGGGCCCCGAAGCGGGAGGCGACCCCCGCCCGCTACCCGCGCCGCGACGGCGTCCCCGCCAAGCGTCCCCTGGGCTAGTGCTGCAGGTCAGAATTCCGGTACATCTCGCTTGCCCTCGCCGCCCCTGGCTGTGTTGTTCGTCGGTCACAATGGCCCGCATTGCTCCCTCCTCACGCCTTGCCAGGGACGACGATTGCTGCGCGACCTGTACCGAAACTTCTGACGCACAGCACTGGCGGCCCTTTGAATCCGCCCCGGGCTGCGGGGTCGTCGCGCACGACGCGGACGACGCGTCCCTCCCCGGCCGGAGAACAGCCCAACGGGCTGCTGGGCCGCCCGCGTCGCTGTCGCGACGCGGCGCGTCGCCCCTAAGCCACGGATTGGCAGTCGGTTGACCGGAGCGTGGCCTGCCCCGTGCGTGGGTCGGCTGCGCGGCTTCGCCCGCTTTCCAGATTCGAACACCCAGGTGCGGAAACCGACCGCTCGCGGACGGGGAAGAATGCGCGGAAGCGACTTGGATCTCTATACGCCGCAGCGCGTTAGGGCCTTGACTCCGCGTTTATTCTGGCGACGTGAGGCAGTGCGCTTTGCTATCGTTGCCCCGCGAGAGGGATTGCGATGAGTAAGGGTGCTTCCAGCACCAGGGCGCTGGCCCTGGGTGCATGCGCGGTGGTGCTGGCGTTCGGGGGCTTGTCCCGCTGGCTCCCCGACCCCGCGGCCCCGGCCGCCGAGACCGTCGCCGTCGCGGTCGCCGACGAAGCCTGCGAGCACGACCACGCCCCCACCGGGCACGTGTGCGGCCTCGACGCCAAGGCGCTCCTGACCCAGTTCCAGGCCGCGATCACCGAGCGCGGCCGGGTGCACGAGACCGAGGCCCTGGGCGCCGACGGCGTCGGCGGGCTGCGGGTGCGCTCCGAGTGGAACCTGGGCTGGACCGAGGGCGCCGAGCTCGGCGCGATCCTGGCCGGCCAGGAGGTCGAGCTGGTGCGCAGCCTCCCCGGCCTGCGGCAGGCGCTGCTGCGCGCCGACGCGGCGGACCTCGGCGCGCTGCGCGCCGACCCCCGGGTGCGCTTCTGCGAGCCGAACCTCGCGGCGCGGGTGGCGTTGACGCCCAACGACCCGTTCTTCCCCCAGCTCGCCGGGCACCGCAACGCGAACCTCGAGCGCGCCTGGGACCTGACCACCGGTGACCCTCGGGCGCTGGTCGCGGTGCTCGACACCGGCGTCGACCCCACCCACCCCGACCTGCAGAACCGCCTGCTGCCGGGCTTCGACTTCGTGAACCAGACCGCGACCCTGCGCGACGACAACGGCCACGGCACCGCCATGTGCGGGATCGTGGTCGCCGAGGGCAACAACCAGCTCGGCGTGACCGGCGTGGCCTTCGACTCCCGGGTGCTCCCGGTCAAGGTCGCCGACGCCAACGGGCTGGCGAGCGTGGCCGACGTCGCCGCCGGGATCGACTACGCGATCCAGCAGGGCGCGAAGGTGATCAACCTCAGCCTGGGCACCCCGCTCGGGAGCCAGGCCCTGCGCGACGCGATCGACCGCGCGCTCAACGCGGGGGTGGTCGTGGTCGCCGCGGCGGGCAACGACCCCGTGCACCACGAAATGTTCCCGGCCGCCTACCCCGGCGTCGTCTCGGTCACGGCCCTGGGCGCGGGGGTCGACCCCGAGCTCTCCTACGAGTGCGTGCTGGGTGAGGGCGTCGAGGTCGGCGCCGTGGGCGAGGGCCTGGTCACGACGCTGCCCGGCGACGTCTACGGCTTCGTCAGCGGCTCGAGCGCGTCCTCGGCCTTCACCGCCGGCGTGGCGAGCCTGATCATCGCCCGCTCCCCGGGCCTCACCGCCAAGCAGGTCGCGCGCTCGTTGAGCGAGGCCGGCGAGCGGATCGACGCCCTGGCGGGCCTCGAGCGCACCTACCGCTTCGGTCGGCTGAACGCCGAGCGCGCGCTGCTCCGGGCCGACGCGGCCTTCGCCGACGTCGCCGTGGTCGAGGTCGAGCTCTCCCCGCGCCAGCCCGTCGCCGGCCAGCAGGTGCAGGCGGTCGTCACCGTCGAGAACCAGGGCCACGCCACCGTGGCCGGGCTCCCCCTGCGGCTGCAGTACCAGGCCGCGGGCCAGGGCCGGATCGAGGTCGGGGTGCGCGGGCTCGCGACCCTCGTGGCCGGCGACACCCAGGAGCTGACCTTCACCTTCGTGGCCCCCGCCGCGGGCGCCTACCAGCTCAGCGGGATCGTGAACCAGGCGCCGGGCGAGACCGAGGTGGTGGACAACCGCCTCGACCTGGGCTGGGTCGTGGGCGCCGCCGCGAGCGCCGACGTGCGCGTCGTGCGCCGCTGGCTGACCGCCCCCGACGTGGCCGCGGGCACCGTGACCGCCTTCGTCGAGGTGCAGAACGTGGGCACCCAGCCGGTGCAGGCCTTGACCCTCACCGGGCGCGTGGACCGCGTGGTCTCGGCCAAGCCCGGCTCGGGCCTGCCGCCGGGGAACCCGCAGACCGTGAACCTCGGCCAGCGCGTGATCCCCACCCTGGCGGTCGGGGCCAAGGAGACCGTGAGCTTCGTCTACACGATCCCCACCCCCGCCCCCGCCGGGCTCCTGCGCTGCACCCTGGACGCGCTGCCCCAGGCCGGCGAGCTGACCCCGGGCGACAACCGCGCGGTCTACGACTTCATGCTCGGCCAGGCCGGGCCCCTGGGCGGGCTGTATCAGCAGAGCAACGGGGTCGACGTGATCCCCGACGCGCCCTGGCGCGTCGAGCCGGGGATCCCTTACCTCCCGGTGCAGGTGTTCGTGCCCTCCAAGGGCGGGCGCACCGCGTCCACCAGCCTCGAGATCGAGCGCACCACGATCCGCGTGCGCGACACGCCGACCGGCGCCGCGACCCTGGTCTACGAGGACCGCGCGGGCATGGCCCCGAACTTCGTCCCCGGCGGGCTCGAGGTCGTGGACGAGCTCGGACAACCCCGTCAGGGCGGCAAGGCCTTCGACCTGTTCGGCGAGGACGTGCTCGACGTCAACGGGCGCCACGACATTCTGCGCGTCCCGCGCCAGGCCCTCGGCGTCGCCGACCGCCCGGCGCAGCCCGAGGTCAAGTTCGTCGAGGTGCAGGTCGAGTGGACCTCGCGCCGGAACCTGATCTTCGGCCTGCGCCGCACCCGCCACGGCAGCCACCGGGTGGTGCTGAAGGTGGTGTTCTCCTCCGCGGAGCTGCCGCAGCTCCCCGGGGACAACCACTACTACGACGTGCACCACCACACGATCGCCGAGTGGTACTTCGGCTCGGCACTGGACATCTTCGCGCCGCGCAAGGCCTACGGCGGCCCGCTGCAGATGGTCTTCGAGAGCTGCTACGCGATGGGGATCCTCAGCGCGCCCACGGCCCACGAGGCCTGGGGCCGGATCGTGACCACCGACCACATGGCCTTCAACAACCGCACGATCCCGGACCCCGACGGGGCCGATCACCGCCCGCCCTTCGGGCCCCAGGCCCCCGGCATGCACCCCCCCGGGGTCGGCCAGCTCGAGGCCTTCCGCAACGTGCTCGGGCCCACCGCCGGCGAGGAGGTCGCGTTCAAGCAGGACGTGCCGCTGCCCAAGATCCAGCCGGTGATCGACCGCCTGCTACGAACGTGCTCCCCGGGCTGCCGATCGGCGCGCACATGCTGCTCTACGGCGCGAAAGACCACCGTGGAGGGCCCCTGGCACGGCGGCGGCTGGCTGCGCGGACCGGGGAACCCGAACATCGACGTGGACCTGTTCACCCCTGCTGAATGACGCGGCGACCCGGGACCAGGGGCGCCAGGGCGAAGCTTCGTCTACGCCGCGCACCCCGCTCAGCGGGCAGGGCTGGCGCGACTCGAACCTCAGCGCGCCTACGGGGGTCGACCCCGCCCCTGCGCGACATGGACGCGGTGCACCCGAGAGCGGGGGAGTTCGTGGTCAAGGGCCTGCAGTTCTACAACGGGCGCGGGACCCGCTCGCTGCCCAAGCAGGCGATCGACTTCAACGACCTGAACCCCTGGGCCGACCCGACCTTCGCCGCCGGTGTGCAGGAGTGGGACCACGACGTGGGCGGGCATGGCCGAGTATCAGCGGATCCTGACCTCGACCCTGGAGTACGCCTTCACGAGCGACCCCGAGACCCGCTTCGTGCGCAAGATCTACGCGGCGGCGGGCTCCGACGCCCACGGCGACTTCAACTTCTCCACCGGGCGCACCGCGACCCCGATCAGCCTGAACTCGACCTTCAGCGTGGGAGACGAGGCGCTCTACCGCGCCCGGACCTACGTGCTGGGCGAGGGCAAGCAGGGCTCGACCCACGCCGAGCGCTGGATGGCCGCCTACGCCGACGGCAACACGGTGCTCACCGACGGGCCGCTGGCGGTGTTCGAGCTCGACGCCCAGAGCCGCTGGGACAGCGTGAACCTGCGCTGGCACGACCAGAGCGAGCTGGCCGAGAACCCCGACGGGCGGATCGGCGGCGACGGCCCCCTGGACGGCGGACGCACCGCGCTGATCAAGCGCGGGAGCGCGGCGCCCCGCTGGCGCTACCGCTACGGCTCGAGCGCCGAGTGGGGCCCGATCGCGGCGCTCAAGCTCTACAAGAACAGCGTGGGCCAGCCCAACCCGACCGTCAGCCGCAACGGCTACGAGCACCCGGTGGGCGTGGCCGACTTCGGCCTGGCCGGCGCCGACGCCTGGCACGAGCGCGGCCTGGACCCCGCCCAGGAGGGCCCGGTCGACGCGATCACCGCGTTCCAGCTCGGCGCCTACACCGGCGTGGACCCCGACCAGCAGGACCTCGGCCCGGAGAACTACCGCGCCTGGACCAACCCGATCTACGCCGTGCCCTACGACGTCACGATCGACGCCCGGGCCGACCCGAACTCGCGCCAGATCATGCCCGGCGAGCTCACGGTGACCTTCACCTTCGACGTGTCCATGGACCCCGCGGCCTACCAGGTCGAGCTCAAGCCGCTGGACAACGGCGGGGTCTCGACCGACGGCACGATCGCGCCGGTCGCGATCCTGGGCCCGGTCACCGGCAGCGGCTGGTCGGATCGCCCGGGGATCAAGAACAGCGTGCTGACGCTGACCAACGCCGCGCCGATCTCGCTCCGCGTGCCGGCCTATCCCGCGGCGGGGCGCGCGACCTTCGTCGTCTACTTCAAGGACGCCCCCCGCGACGCCGCGGGCAACGCCCTGAACCGGATCGCCGAGACCTTCGAGACCCTGGGCTTCGGCGGGGGCACCCCGACCGCGGCCAGCAGCTCGGGTGCGGGCTCGGGCTCGACGGCGGCCACCAGCTCGAGCAGCGGGACGACCGCCCCAGGCGCCACCGCCGTGGCGGGGGCGACGGGGACCGCCCGCCGCGGGAGCAGCAGCGGCTGCAGCCTGAGCGACGAGGCGTCGACGCCCTGGCCGCTGCTGGTCCTGGCGGTGTTCGCGCTGGGCGGGCTGCGCCGCCGGCGCTGAGCCCCGACACGGGTCCACGTCGACCCCCCTCGCTAGACTGACCGGCGAGGGGGTCGGAACCGTGGGAGTTCGAGGGCGCTGGGGCTGGGTCGCGCTGGGGGTGGTCGGGGCGTGCGCGCTGGCGCAGCCCGCCTGGGCTCAGGGCGCGAAGGCCGCGCAGCGCACCTTCGACCAGCAGGCCTTCGAGCTCGGCCTGCGCTTCGTCGAGGCCCAGCTCGCGGTGTCCGAGGCGCTGAGCCCCGACGCGCAGGCCCTGCGCGATCAGAGCTGGGCCGCGGGCCGGCTGGTGTGGCTGGCCCACGAGGCCCAGGTCGAGGTCCTGGCCCGGCGGCTGGAGGCGGACCCGCAGGCCACCCTCGCGCTCGAGCGCGCGCTCCCTCGGGGCACCGAGTTCGAGTACCGCGTGCGCTTCAGCGGCCTCGCCGCCGTGCACTCGGGCGTGTTCCGCCACGTCGTGCGCCCCGACGCCGGCGCCTGGCGCTACGAGACGACCTACGAGCGCTCGGGGCTGCACCACGCCCTCGAGCGCGCCCAGGCGGCGGGCTTGAACGCGCTGCGCGCCGAGGCCAGCCGCGCGGTCCCGCCGGGCTACGAGGCGCGCTGGCGCGACCTGGTCCAGGCGGCGGAGGCGCGGCTCGCGCCCGCGAAGATCGTCGAGCGCTACGCGCTGCGGGGCGAGGTCGAGAACCAGGTCGAGGCCCAGGTGGCCGACGTGCGCCGGGACCTGGGCGAGGGGCTCGCGAGCCTGCTCTCCTGCCGGGGACGGCGAGCTGGTCCCCGGCTGCGCGAGGTCGGCGGGGTGCGCGTCCCGGTGTTGGACTGCGCGATCACCCCCCAGCGAGCCCACGAGCCGGCTCCGCCAGCGGATCGAGGGCCCGACTGGGCCGATCGCGCGCCAGCCCTGGCCCCGCCGACGCGGCTGGAGGTCAGCGTGTCCCTCGAGCCCCGGTGCTCGAGCGCCTGCGGATCGAGTGGGCGCGACCTGCGAGGTCGTGCTCGTGGCTGCCCGGCGTCCGGGGAGCCGGGGCGTCTGCTGGGAGTGAGCCGCAGCTCCGCACGGCGCAGGCGAGGGAGACCTCAACCGCCAAGGCCGCCAGCTCCGCGCTGACCCAGCGTCGGCACCCGGTTTCATCAGGGCGACGGGCCGGACCTGGCGGGCCTGCCCAACCCGACTAGCGTTGGGCGGAGCCTTGGCTCGGCGGCCTTGGCGGTTCACATCCTTCGCCGGCCGCGTCGCGATTCGAGCGCCTGCGGATCGGTGGGGGCGCGACCTGCGAGGTCGTGCTCGTGGCTGCCCGGCGTCCGGGGAGCCGTCTGCTGGGGAGTGAGCCGGAGCCCGCAGGCGAGGCGAAGACCTGAACCGCAGGCCGCCCAGCGAGCCCACGAGCCGGCTCCGCCAGCGGATCGAGGGCTCCGACTGGGCCGATCGCGCGCGCCAGCCCCTGGCCCCGCCGACGCGGCTGGAGGTCAGCGTGTCCCTCGAGCTCCCGGTGCTCGAGCGCCTGCGGATCGAGTGGGGGCGCGCGACCTGCGAGGTCGTGCTCGTGGCTGCCCGGCGTCCGGGGGAGCCGGGGCGTCTGCTGGGGGAGTGAGCCGGAGCTCCGCAGGCGAGGCGAAGACCTGAACCGCCAAGGCCCTCCGCGCTGACCCAGCGTCGGCACCCGGACCAGGGCGAGCGGGCCGGACCTGGCGGAGCCTCCCTTCGCTCTCAACCACACGACGCTAGCGTTGGGCGGAGCCTTGGCGCTCTTGGCGGCCTTGGCGGTTCACTTCCTTCGCCGGCCGCGTCGCGATTCGCGGGGCAGGGGCAGGGGCAGGGGCAGGGAACTCCGCAGGAGCCAGAGCGCGCTGAAGAGCCCCCGCTCAGCCCCCGATCAGCTCCATGACGTGGGCCTCGTCCACCGGCGAGATCACCCCCCGATCGGTCACGATCGCGGTGATCAGCTCGGCGGGGGTCACGTCGAAGGCCGGGTTCCACACGCCAGCAGCGTCCGGCGCGATCCGGCGCCCGTTGAACTCGCGCAGCTCGCTCGGGTCGCGCTCCTCGATCGGGATCTCCTGCCCGCTCTGCAGGCTGAGGTCGAAGGTCGAGGTGGGCGCGGCCACGTAGAACGGGATCCCGTGCTGCTTGGCCAGGACCGCGTGGGTGTAGGTCCCGATCTTGTTGGCGACGTCGCCGTTGCGCGCGATCCGGTCGGCGCCCACCACCACCGCGTCGACCATGCCCCGCTGCATGGCGAAGCCGGACATGCCGTCGGAGATCAGGGTCACGTCGACGCCGTTCTCGGTGAGCTCGAAGGTCGTGAGCCGGGCGCCCTGGAGCAGGGGCCGGGTCTCGCAGGAGATCACCGAGACCCCGCGCCCGCTCTCCGCGGCGGCGTAGATACAGCCCAGCGCCGTGCCGTAGCCCGCGGTGGCCAGCCCGCCGGCGTTGCAGTGGGTGAGCACCCGCGCGTTCTCCGGGAACAGCGCCGCGCCGTGGCGGCCCATGGTCCGGCACATCTCCAGATCCTCGGCCTGGATCGCGCGCGCCTCCTCCAGGAGCCCGCGGGTCAGCGCCGGGGCGTCCGCCGCGCGGCCGGCCTCGCGCTCGATCGCGCGCCGCATGCGGTCGAGCGCCCAGAACAGGTTCACCGCGGTGGGGCGACTCGTGGCCAGGTAGTCGGCGGCCTGACGGGCCGCCTGCGCCGCCGAGGCCACGTCCTGCTCGATCGCGCTCTGGGCGCCGAGCACCACGCCGTAGGCCGCCGCGCAGCCGATCGCGGGCGCGCCGCGCACCGCGAGGGTCTTGATCGCCTCCCAGGTGGGCTCGACGCTCTGCAGCTCGAGGTGCTCGCGCTCTGCGGGCAGTCGGCGTTGATCCACGATCTGCAGGTGCCCGGGGACCTCCCCGCGCCACGTCATGGTCTCGAGCGCCATGGGCGCGCTCCTTGGTGGCGCCTGGGCGCCGCTGCTCGCCCGCGAGGCGGGCGAAGGGTCAGGGAAGGAAGAAGGGCCGCGGGGTGCCGCTACTGAGCGCGGATCGAGAGCGTGCTCAGGCGCTTGCCCTCGAAGTAGATCCGCCCGGTGCGGTGCACGAGGCCGAACAGCTTCGCCGCGTAGGTCAGCTCCGCCTCGCCAATGCTCGGCGCGTCGAGCACGATCTCGAGCACGCCGTCGTGGTCGCGGTAGGCCTCGGGCTTGTAGCGGTCGAAGTCGAAGTTGGGCGCCAGGGTCCGCGCGCGCTCGAGGAAGCCCTCGGCGGGGGCGTAGGGCACGTCCTCGTTGAGCACGCTGCGGGGGGCGACGTGCAGCGCCACCACCCACTCGTAGTCCTGGACGCGCTTGCCCTCCTCGTAGGGCTGGTTCAGCGCGACGACGTCGATCCCCTCCATGACCGGCGCGGGCTCGCCCGCGGGGGCCTCGCCCGACCACTCGGCGTCGAGGCCGGAGTCGAGCTGCAGGTCGCCCAGACCGAGGCCCTCGAGGAACGAGGGCTGGGGCGGCAGGTAGCTCGGGGGACCGACCTCGCGCTCCTCCTGCTGAGGGGCCTCCTCGACCCGCCGGGCCAGGAGGTGGAACACGGGCTGGTCGTGGAACAAGGCGCCGTAGAGCCGGGCGACCTTGCCCGCGCGGTTGTTGCCGAGCATGCGCTCGAGCGCGGCCAGCACGCGGATCACCGGGCGCGAGTGCTGGAAGATCCGCTGGTCGGTGGCCACCGCCACCAGGGCCAGGGTGTCGAGCAGGCGGTTGTGCTCGCGGCGGCTGGCGCCGAGCTGGTGCCGATCGAGGACGGCGGAGAGCTCCTCGGCCCAGCCGCGGAGCTCGTCGAGGGGGATCCGCCCCGAGACCGCCGAGGCGATCCGCGAGCGCACGTTGGTGCGATCCAGGCGCACCCGAGGCAGTTGCTCGGGGAGCTCCGCCTCGCACATGTCGGCGAAGGTGCGGTAGCCCGACGCCGTGGCCAAGCGCACCGCCTCAGCGGGGCGCAGCTCACCGACGATCAGCCGCTCGAGGGCCTCTTGCAGGTCGACCTGGCTCTTCATGCGTGGTTCTTCACTTCCCCTCGCCGGCGTCCTCGGGGGCGCCGGGTTCGGTGTCCTGAGCAAGGGAGGCCTTCCACTCGGCGTGGCTCGGGGTCCCCTCGGGTCGCTCGCCGCCGTGGGCGTCGAACCAGGCCTCGAGGGCCTCGAGGCTCGCGTCGCGGGTGGCGAGGGGTGCTTCGGGGTCGTAGGGGACCCCGTCGGGGAACCCGTCGCCGACCACCGCCTCGACTCCGGCCGTGCAGGCGCGGCGCACGAGGACCGGCGGGCCGTCGTCGCCGAGGCGGTTGTTGCGCAGCCCCTGGATGAACGGCCAGGCCCCCGGCACGCGGACCTCGAGCTCGTGGGTCATGCCCCCGAGGTCGCGGACCTGCTGCATGGCGACGGCGCGGCTCACGAGGTCCTGCTCGTAGTTGGCCTTGTCGAGGATCATGTTCGCGACCTCGGCGGGCGGATCGAACTCCCGCTTGGCACGGCTGTGCAGGAGCACGTAGACCATGCGACGCACGCGGGCGTCGGGGTCCTCGGCGGCGACCAGCAAGGCCTGTTGCGCGTCCTCTCCGGGGACCTGCTCCAGGACCCGGAGCATGCCCAGCCGGAACAGGACCTTGTCTTCGCGGATCGCGTCGAAGCGCGCGCCCTCGACCAGCTCGTCGCGCACCATGGAGACCACGTCGTTGCTGTCGGCCAGGTCGACCAGGGCCTCGACCGACGCCTGCACCTGCTGCTGGTCGCCGGTGTCCAGGGCCTGCTTGAGGTTGCCCAGCTCCCAGTTCACGCGAATCCCGGGCAGCCGCCACGCGAGCAGCACCATGGCCAGGATCCAGGCGCCGACGCAGAGCCCGACCAGGACCTTGTCGACGCCCGGGTTGGCGTCGTCCTCGGTCTCGGAGGGAGCAGGGGTCTCAGGAGCCGGAGAGGGGGTCGAGGCAGCGTCTTCCACGCCTCAAGACTACACCGGGGTGGACGCCTCCGTCAACGCTGCCAGGGCCCGTGGCGCGCGAGCAACTCCATGAAGCTCCCGCATTTGCGTTGCGCATTCGCCACCCGCAGCGCATCCTTGGCGCGCGGAGGACCACGTGGGCGGTCGTGAGGAGCAGGGGTTGGGCGCCTGGGCGGTCCCGCTGCGCGAGGCGCGGGAGCCCGCGCGGGTGGGGGAGAAGGCCGCGCGCCTCGGCGCGCTGCTGCGCGCCGGCTTCACCGTGCCCGAGGGCTTCGTCGTGGGGGCCGAGGCCTGGGACGCCTTCCGCGCGCGCGCCCTCGGCGACGCCTCCCTGGAGCTGCCGGGGGTCGACCGCGAGGAGGCGCTCGGCCGCCTGGCGCGACGCTGCCTCGAGGCCCCGTTGCCCCTGGAGCTGAGCCAGGCCCTCGCCGCCGGCCTGCGCGGGCTCCCCGGCCCCTACGCCGTGCGCTCCTCGGCCCCCGGCGAGGACGGGAGCTCGGCCAGCGCCGCGGGGCAGTTCCGCACCGTGCTCGGGGCGGCCGACCCGGCGCAGGTCCGCGCGGCGCTGCGCCGGGTGTGGGCCTCGGTCTTCAGCCCTGGAGCGGACGCCTACCGCGCGCACCTCGGCGACGCCCCCGCGAGCATGGCCGTTATCGTGCAGCGCCTGCTCCCGGCAGAGCGCGCCGGGGTCGCCTTCCTCCAGGGCTCCCGGGTCGTGATCGAGGCCGTGCACGGGCGGGGAGAGCGCCTGGTCGACGGGAGCGCGACCCCCGAGCGCCACGAGCTCGAGCTGGGCGAGTCGCTGCCGACTCCGCCGCGCACGGCGGTGTGCGGCGCCTCGCTCCTCGCGGAGCTGCGCGAGCTGTGCGCCGCGCTGCGCGACACCCTGGGGGGCGACCTGGACGTGGAGTGGGCCCACGCCGAGGGTCGGCTGTGGGTGCTCCAGGCCCGCCCGCTGACCCGCGCGCTCCCCGCGGGGGCGACCGGGCGGGTGTGCTGGACCGCGGCCAACACCCAGGAGGCGCTGCTCGAGCCCGCCACCCCGTTGACCTGGTCCGTGCTCGAGCCCCTGGTCGAGGCCGGACGCCGGGACCTGTTCCGCGCCGCGGGGTTCAGCGAGGTGCCGGGTCCCGGCTACATGCGCCTGTTCGGCGGGCTCCCCTACTTCAACCCGGACTACTTCCGGCGCTTCCTCGAGCAGATCCCGGGCATGCCCCAGGAGCTGTTCGACGAGCTCTTGTTCGGGACCGCGAGCGGCAGCGTGCAGTTCCGCTTGCCCGAGGTCACCCCGCGCACCCTGCGCCTGGCCGGGCTCTACGGGCTGTGCCGGGTCGCGGCCCGCGAGCGGTTCGAGGTCTTCGCCCGCGTGTTCGACGCGCGGCTCGCGCTGCGCGCGCGCCGCGCCCTGCACACCCTCGACGACGCCAGCCTGCTCCGGGAGCGGCGCGAGGTCACGGAGCTCGCCGAGGGCGCGTTCCGCCGGCACGTGGCTGGCACCGCGGTCGCCGCCGCGGGCTACCTGCTGCTCGACGTGTTCCTGCGCTGGTCCGGCGCCGAGGACGCCTTCCCGGGTCGCCTGGTCGGGCGGCTCACCGCAGGGGCCAGCGGGAACGCCGTGGCCGAGAGCAGCGAGCGGCTGGAGCAGATCGCGCGGGCGGCGGCCCAACGACCGCGGCTGGTGGCGGCGCTGCGCCAGGGCGCGGACCTGCCCCAGCTCGACGCGCTGGTCCCCGAGGGCCGCTGGTTCGTGGGCGAGGTCGAGGACTTCCTCGCGCGCTACGGGCACCGGGCCGAGAAGGAGGCCGAGCTCTCGGCCCCGCGCTGGGCCGACGACCCCACGATCGTGCTCGAGATCCTCACGACCTTCGTGGAGGCCGCGCGCGGGCAGGGCCACGGACTGCGCCGCCTGGCGCAGCGCGAGTCGGCCCTCGAGCTGCGCGCCCGCGAGCTCGCCGACGCGGTCAGCGCCTGGCTGCGCGACCACGCCCCCGCCGAGCGGCTGGTCCCCTGGCGCCGCGCGACCTTCCGCGCGCTGCTGCGCGAGGCGCGGCGCTATGCCCCCTACCGCGAGAACCTCAAGGACCGCGCGCTGCGGGCGCTGCACCGCCTGCGCCAGGTGTTCCTCGAGGGAGGCCAGCGGCTGGCCGCCCGGGGGGCGCTGGAGCGCGCCGACGACGTGTTCTACCTCGAGCTCGCCGAGTTCGAGGCCGCGCTCTCCGGCGGCGGCGACGCCCTCGCCCCGCGGGTGCGCGCCCGCCGCGCCGAGCGCGAGCGGCAGCTCACCCAGGAGGCGCCGCGGCTGGTGATCGAGGTCCCGGGCCAGCCCCCGCGCCCGATCTACGCCGGCGCGGCGGAGCGCCTGCTGCAAGGGGTCGGGGTCTCGGCGGGCACGGTCACCGGGCGCGTGCGCGTGCTCAAGGGGCTCGAGGAGGCCAAGCGCGTGCAGCCGGGAGACGTGGTCGTGGCGCGGGTGGTCAACGCCGCCTGGTCGCCCTTGTTCCACCTCGCGGGCGCGGTGGTGGCCGAGGTCGGCGGCGCCTTGAGCCACGCCGCGATCGTGGCCCGCGAGTTCGGGGTGCCCGCGGTGTTCGGGGTCAGCGGCGCGACGTCCTTGCAGGACGGGGTGCGCGTCACCGTCGACGGCGACCTTGGCCTCGTGACCCTGGCCCCCGAGCCCGCCGCGCCGAGCGGCGGCGCCGGCTGCTCCCGCGGCTAGCGCTCGGAGGCGGCGAGGCGCACGACCACGTCGGTCAGGGTGCCCCGCGGGTCCCCCGAGCTCTTGAGCGCGGCGTCGGCGGCGCGCAGCAGCGCGTGCTTGCGCCCCAGGGCCGCGCGGTCGCTGCGGCGCAGGCGGCGCAGGAAGGCCTCCTTCTGCCGGTAGACCTTGAGCGACTCGGTGATCTGCCGCGG
>JAWKSZ010000058.1:0-54000 GCA_041402045.1 Planctomycetota bacterium
ACCGAGCGCGCGGCCACCCACCAGGTGCGCCTGCTCGAGGGCGAGGTCGCCCGGCTGAAGGGGATCCTGGCCGAGGACGGGGTCGCGAGTCAGGTGCTCGAGCAGAGCACCGACGTCGACCGGATCCCGGCCCAGGCGGTGAACCTGCAGAGCATGAGCCAGCTCCGCCAGCGCCTGGCGCTGAACCGCGGCGAGCGCGACGGCGTCCGGGTCGGGCTCCCGGTGCTCAGCGGCGACGCCCTAGTCGGCCGGGTGGCCCAGGTCGGCGAGACGAGCTGCGAGGTGTCCCTGGTCACCGACCCCGGGTTCGCGGTGCGGGCCGAGGTGTGCCGCTCCGACGGCGAGCTGATCCAGGGCATGCTCCGCGGGAGCGAGGAGCAGACCCTGGTGTTCGTCCCCGCCCTGGACGACCCCCAGGACCCGGTGCCGCTGCTCCACCCCCGGGAGGCCGTGCTCTGCTCGCGGCAGTCGCTGCTGTGCGGCGTCCCCGCGCTGATCGGGGTGATCGAGGCCGTGGAGCGCGAGCCGGGGACGACCCTGCCCCAGGCCCGGGTCGTGCCCGCCTGCGACCTGGCCCAGCTCGAGGGGCTCACGATCGTGCGCGCGCGCACGACCCGCACGCTGGAGGGCAAGCGGTGAGCGTGCTCGGCGGGGTCAGCCGACGCAAGACGCGCGGCTTCAAGGTCAGCGCGCGCGGCTCCCGTGCGGGCTCGCGCGGCGGCTCCCGCGGCGAGCGCCGCCCGACCCCCTCGACCCAGTTCGTGGCGCAGGTCGTACTCCTCACCGCCCCGGTGTGGGTCGTCGCCTTGAGCAGCGTGGTCGGCGACCTGGTGCGGGTGCCCCTGGGCCCGGACCTGGTGCTGGCCGCTGCCGCCGCAGCCGCCTGGACCCAGCCCCGCCGCGGCGCGGTCCTGTTCGCCCTGGCGGCGGGGATCCTGATCGACACCCTGAGCGGGACGCCCTTCGGCTGGGTCCCCGCGCGCCTCGCGATCCTGACCGCGCTGTTCGCCAGCCTGCGCGATGCGGTCGCGGCCCCGCCGGTCGGGTTCATGGTGGTCTACCTCTACGCGCTCGCGGACCGCCTGCTCGAGGCCGGCGCCCTCGCGGTGTGTCAGGGCCTCGACCCCCAGCCCTTCGTGCCCCGCGCGCTCCTGGTCGCGTTGGCGACCGCCGCGGTCGGGCCGCTGGCGCTGAGCGTCTCGAGCTTCCTCCAGCGCGAGGCCGGAGGCAGCCAGCCGTGAGCGCGCGCCGGATCCGGTTCCTGGTCACCCTCGCGCTGCTCCTGCTCGCCGCGCTCAGCGTGCGGCTCTACCACCTGACGGTCATGCGCCACGGCGAGCTGCGGGAGAAGGCCGAGAAGCGCCGGCGCCGAGCCCACGTGCGCGAGGCGCGCCGCGGCAAGATCCTGTGCCGCGACGGGGTCACCGCCCTCGCCCTCGACCGCCCCGTCGACGACGTGATCCTCGACCTGACCGAGGTCGATCCGTCGCTCTCGCTGGTGACCCCGCTCAGCTACGCGCTCCAGGTCGAGCGCGCCGACGCCCTCGCGCTCCTGCGCGCGGCGCGGCGCGAGCTCGCCGCCAGCGGCGCCGAGGAGCTGCACCTGGCGGACCTCCCCCTCGAGCGCAAGCGTCACGCGCAACGCCTGGCTCAGCGCAGCGAGGCCTTGCGCTGCGAGCTCGGGCCCCAGCGGATCGAGCTCTACCTCGGCCCCGGCGCGTTCGAGGTCCGCGACGAGGCCTGCGCCCGACTGGCCCCGCTCCTCGGGCGCAGCAAGGCCCAGCTCGAGGCCGAGCTCGACGCCGCGGTCGACCGGATCCACGAGAACGAGAGGCGCGACGAGCGGATCGCCATGTGGCGCACGCCCCACGTGCTCCAGGCCGCGGCGTCCTTCGACGTGGTGGCCCGGGTCATGGAGCGCGCGTTCGAGATCCCCGGCGTCGCGATCCGCCGGCGCTACGCGCGCTTCTATCCGCACCCTGACGTGGCGCCGCACCTGATCGGCTACCTCGGGCTCCCGACCCCGGCGGAGCAGGTCAAGGACGCCGCGCGCCTGCTCGACGGTGACCGCGACGCCCTGGGCTTGCTCCTCGGCGAGCGGGTCACGATCGAGCACGACTTCCGCCTGCGCGACGAGCCCTACGGCCGACGCGGGGTCGAGGCCCTGCGCGACCGCGACCTGCGCGGGACCCCCGGGATCGAGGTCGTGGTCCGCGACGCGCGCAACAAGGTGCGCGAAGTGCTGCTCGACCTCGAGCCCCGGGACGGGCGCGACCTGGTGCTGACCCTGGACCTGCACCTGCAGCGCGCGACCCAGGCCGCCTTGCAGGCGGCGATCGAGGCCGAGGGCACCGAGACCGCCGGCGCCGCCGGGGTCGTGATCGACCTCGCCGACGGCGGGATCCTGGCCCTGGCCAGCTACCCCGGGTTCGACCTCAACCGCTTCCGCGAGCCCGAGCTCTACCGCGCCCTGCGCGAGGACCCGCGCAAGCCGTTCCTGCACCGCGCGACCCTGGGCTTCGCCCCGGGCTCGACCTGGAAGATCCTGAACGCGTTCGCGCTCCACGACCGCGCCGCGGGCGGGCTCTCCCCCTCCTGGACCGCCGAGTGCACCGGGCGCATGCCCGACCACCAGCGCTTCAAGTGCGACGGCTACCACGCGCGCACCGACCTGGTCGAGGCGATCGAGCGCAGCTGCAACGTCTACTTCTTCAAGGCCGCCGACGAAGTCGGGCTCGAGAACCAGAAGCGCTGGGCCGACCTCCTCGGCCTCGGCCGCCCCCAGGTCCCGGGCCTCGGCGACAGCGGCGGGTTCGTCCCCGGCCCGGGCTACAAGGGCGAGCGCTACGCGCAGTTCCTGGCGGCGATCGAGCACTGGGAGCAGCGGATCGCGGGGCTCGAGGCCCAGGCCGAGCCCGACGCCAAGGCGTTGGCCGACGCCAAGCGCCGCCTGGAGCACAACCAATACTGGGCCTCGCGCTGGTCGAAGGATCAGCACGAGAGCAAGTTCGACGTGCGCAACCTGGTGATCGGCCAGGGCGACGTGCAGGTCTCACCGATCCAGGTCGCGCAGATCGCGGCCTTGGTCGCGACCGAGGGCACCGTGCCCACGCCGCGGATCTACCAGGACACCCCGGTCGAGTTCCGTCAGGTCGACCTCGACCGCGCGGTGCTGGCCAAGGTCAAGCAGGGCATGCGCCAGGTCGTGACCCAGGGCACTGCCTCCAAGCGCTCGATCGGGCTCTACCGCCTGGACGTCGCGGGCAAGACCGGGACCGCCGAGCGCGGCAGCGACCCCGAGACCGGCGAGAAGCGGCCCTACGTGGCCTGGTTCATGGGCTACTACCCGGCTCAGCGCCCGGAGATCGCCTTCGCCTTCGTGGTCGACTCGACCCGGGGCCACGGCGGCGGGGTGTGCGGGCCGATCGCGCGCCAGGTGCTCGAGGCCTACCGCGGCGAAGAGGGGATCAAGTGAGCAACAGGGCGCAGGTGGTCTTGGCGCGGGAGGCCTCGCGCTTCCCGGGGACGCTGCTGGGGGTGTGTCTGCTCCTGCTCGCGATCTCGGTGATCGTGCTCAAGAGCGCGAGCCTGCGCCCCGACGGCAGCCTGAACCCCTACATGCAGCGCCAGCTGATCTGGGCCAGCCTCGGGCTCGCGGTGTTCTTCGGCGCGTCCTTGATCCCCTACCCCAAGCTCGGGCGCCGGGCCTGGATCGTGTACCTCCTGGGGCTCGCGTCCCTGGGCGCGGTGTTGCTCCTGGGGACCAAGGTCAACGGCTCGCGACGCTGGTTCGACCTGGGGGTGGTCCGGATCCAGCCCAGCGAGGTCATGAAGTACGTGCTCGTGATCACCCTGGCCCACGTGGTCGCGCGACGGGGCGAGGAGATCAAGACCTGGGGCGGGCTGTGCGAGGCGGGGGTGATCTCGGCGATCCCGTTCTGCTTCGTCATGCTCCAGCCGGACTTGGGGACGTCCTTGACCTTCCTCCCGATCGCGGGGGCGATCGTGTTCGCCGCCGGCGCGCGACTCCTGCACCTGGGGATCCTCGCCGGCTGCGCGCTCGCGAGCCTGCCCTTCGCCTGGATCTTCGTGTTCAAGGACTATCAGAAGGACCGCGTGCTCTCGTTCCTGACCCCCACCGGTGAGCGCGCGCTCGAGGGGGCCTACCAGACCAACCAGAGCATGATCGCGATCGGCAACGGCGGGCTCTGGGGCCGCGGCTACATGCACGGGACCCAGGGGCCCCTGGGCTTCCTCCCCGAGCGGCACACCGACTTCGTGTTCGGCGTGATCGGCGAGGACTTCGGGCTCGTCGGCGCGGCGGCCCTGCTCGGGCTCTACGGCTACTTGATCTGCGTGCTGGGCCAGATCGCCCAGCGCACCCGCGACCCCGAGGGCCGGCTCCTGGTGGTGGGGGTGACCGCGATCCTCGCCACCCAGCTCGCGGTGAACGTGGGCATGGCCATGGGCCTGACCCCGGTCACCGGCCTGACCCTGCCCCTGATCTCCTACGGCGGGTCCTCGCTCGTCGCCGCCATGTGCGGGTTCGGGCTCGCGGCCTCGGTGGCCCGACACCGGGTGCGCATGTTCGTGCCCAACGCCGAGTAGGCCTCAGCGCAGGAGGTCCAGCGGCGCGCCGTCCTCGCTCCAGAGGACCGCCGTATACCCGACCTCGGCGTAGAGGCGCTCTGTGAGCCCTCGCGGGTTCTCCGCCGGGGAGTCCTCGGCGACCTGGGTGACCCACACCATGCGCGCGCCGCGCTCGCCCCGGACCCGGAGCACGAACCGCTCGGGCCCGTGGTGTCTGCCCAGGACCTCGACCTCGACGTCGCGGCCGCAGGCCGCGACGACGGCCGGGTGCCGCGCCAGCTCGGCGTGCTCGAACGCGCGCTCGCCGTAGGGCCGCGCCAAGCGGCGCGCGAGGGCCAGGTGCCGCAGGCCCGCGAGGGGCGTGAGCACCGTGTCGAGGGTCAGGGAGAGCGGCAGGTCCAAGAACCCCAGGAGGGCGCCGGGGAGGCTCAGCGCGCTCTCGTGCCCCTCGACCATGAGCGCGAGGTCGAAGCGGGTCGCGCCGAAGGGCACGCCGCGGCTGGCGAACGCGGGGCTCGTGATCAGCGCGCAGCCTCCGAGCGGGAGTCCGAGCAGGGCGCCCAGCAGGCACCGGATCCATGGAGCGCGCACGGGCTCCCCCCTTCCCGAGCGGCTCGTTGCACTCGCAGTGCCAAGGCGCAACTCGTTTGCCGAGTGGGCGTGGAACGGGGCGTCGGTGAAGCTTCACCGGACGCACGTCAACGGGGCGCGGAGCGTTGGAGGTCGAGCGCGTCGCTCCTTGCGGCTACCCTGGGGACGGCGGACGAAAGGACGAAGGTGGTAGACCGCAGGACCACGGCGCGCTTGATCCTCCAGAGCCCGAAGACGGCGGCGGACGGGGTCGTGACCGCGCGCACCCGGCTCAACACCCTCGTGCGTCCGGTGGCCCGGGTCACCGGCTGGATCGGGATCGGGCTGCTCGTCCTCGTGCTCGCGCTCAAGGCGATCCCCAGCGACCACTGGCCGCGGCCCCTCGACGGCGACCACTGGCCGTTCTACTTCGGGGCCTCTCTGGCGCTGGCGAGCCTCCTGGGCTGGACGTTCATGCTCCAGGGCCTGATCGCGCTGCGCGAGCGGACTGGGTGGACGATCAGCGGCTGGCTGTTCGTGTTCCTCCCGGTGGTGTGCGCCTTGACCACCGCCTCCCACGCCCACGGCTGGGTCGACTGGGACGAGGACCGCTGGGGCCTGCTCCTCGGCTTCGCGCGCTGGTACCCCCCGGGGGTGGTGGCCACCTGCCTGTTCGCGTTCTGGTGCCTCTTCCGTAGTACCCCAGGGTGGTGGCCAGCCTGCTTGCGCTAAACCAGAGTTCACGATTCTGAGCGGGCGAGAGTGGCTCCCATGTCGTCAGCGATCCGGCGCTCGCTCGCCCGCTCAGGATCGTGACTCTGGTTTCTAGTAGAGGCTTCGCTTGGTCGTGACGTGTCCTGCAGTGCCGAGTCTCCCGAACGCTACCGCCCAGGCAGAGCTTCCAGTAGCTAAGCGGAAGGCGCGATTCGGTGGGAGGTCAGCACGTGGACTCAGTGCTGACCACTCAGAATCGCGCACTTCCGTTTAGTACTAGCGCGGCGCGAGGGGGTGGTCGCGCAGCGCGGCGGCGAGGCGCTCGGCCAGGAGTCGATTGCCGGCGTCGTTCAGGTGGCAGGGGTCCTCGAACACGGGGCCCGGCGGCTGACCCAGCCCGGCGCTGAGGTCGACCCAGCGCAGCTCGGCGTCTGAGAGCGCACCGCGCCAGCGGGCGACGGCGTCGCGGAGGTAGGCCTGGAACTCGGGCCCGCGCTCGCCCCAGCGCGCATAGAAGCGCTCGAGGGCGGCGCGCTCTGCGGCGGGGCGCGTCGCCGCGTCGTGGCAGGCGTAGAGGGGCTGGAGGGCCAGCACGAAGCGACCCTGGCACAGCGCGTCCAGGCGGCGCGCGAGGCGCAGGTAGCGGGCCTCGACCTCGTCGGGCTCGACGGCCTCGAGCCCGCCCGAGACTCGACTCAGCCCGCGCGCGACCCGGCGCCCGAGCGCCGTGGCGCGCAGCAGCGCGGGGCCCAGGGCGTAGGCCTGGGCGAGCTGCTGTTCGAGCTGGGTGAAGATCTGCGAGCCGCCGCTGGCCAGGCCGAAGGCCTCGTAGAGGTCGTTGTAGCCGCTGAGGCTGACCACGAGGTCGGGCTCGTAGTCGAGCCCTCGCAGGGCGACCAACGCCAGCTCGTCGGCGAGGCGGTAGGAGGGGACGCCGGCGTTCACGACCTCGACCGGGGTGCCCCAGCCCTCGCTCAACAGGCGCGCGAGGTGGGGCGCGACGCACTCGGCGTCGGCGCTCGCCCCCCAGCCGAAGGCGGTCGAGCCGCCGGTGAGCAGGATCCGGTAGCCCGGCTCGGACGCGAGGGGCGGTCCGCGGAAGCCGTCGGCGTTGATCGAGATCCCCGGCGCCTCGTGGCCGGGGAGCGGGCGAAAGGTGAGCTCGGGGTCGAGCACGAGCTGGACCGTGCCCGGCTCGAGGGTCACCGGAGCGCCGCCGCGGGTCACGACGCCGGTGTCGTAGTGGGTCTCGCTGCGCGCCGCGCGGCGCGAGGCGCGCCGCCACTCCGAGATCCGCGCGACCCCCTCGCTGCACAGGAGCACGAGGGCCACGAGCGCGGCGACGAAGGTCAGCTTGCGCTTGCGCGAGAGCCGGCGCCGCCGGCGCGGCGGGGACCCTGCGGCGGGGGTCCCGTCGTCCGGGGGCGCGGGGGCGGGGCTCGGCGCGTCGCTCATGCGCCAAGTCTACGGGGTGGGGCCGTCGCCTGGGCGAACGGCTCCCGGCCCGGCCGTCGCGCTCGCACCGGTCGCAGGCGGAGGCTAGCCTCCGGTGTGCGGATCGGCGGATACGAGGTCCTCGAAGAGCTGGGCCGCGGGGGCATGGGAGCGGTCTACCGCGCCCGCGATCCCGAGGGGGGCGCGGTAGCGCTCAAGCTGCTCCACGCCTGGCGCGCGGAGAACCAGCGCGCGCGGGACCGGTTCGCGACGGAGGTCGCGGTGCTCTCCAAGCTGCGGCACCCCCACGTGGTGCGTCTGCTCGCGGCGGGGGAGCACCAGGGGGCGCCCTGGTTCGCCATGGAGTTCGTGGACGGCGAATCCCTCGACGCGCGGCTGGTGCACGGGCCGCTCGCGGTGGAGGAGGCCACGGACGTCGCGACCCAGATCTGCGAGGCGCTGGTCTACCTCCACGACCAGGGGGTCCTGCACCGGGACCTCAAGCCGGACAACGTGCTCCTCCGCGGGGAGCAGGTGCTGCTCACCGACTTCGGGCTCTCCCTCGACGCCGAGCGCCTGGCCGAGCGCCTGACCGCCACGGGGGTGTTCATGGGGACCCCGGGCTACTGGAGCCCGGAGCAAGCCCAGGGCGCCAAGCACAAGGTGGGGCCGCCGACGGACGTCTACGGGTTTGGGGCGCTGCTCTACCACTGCCTGGTCGGACGGCCGCCGATCGTGGCCGCCTCGCTGGCGGAGTACCTGGAGTCGCTGCGCTTCGCGCGGATCCCCTCGCCGCGCAGCCTGCGCAAGGACGTCCCGGAGTGGCTGAGCCGGCTCTGCATGCGCTGCCTGGTGCTCGCCCCGGGCGGCCGGCCCCAGAGCGCGGCGGAGGTGCTGCAGTGCCTGCGCGAGCCCCCCGCCTCGGCGTCGCGCGGGGTCTCCGGGGCCGTCCTCGGGGCGGCGGGGGTCGCGCTCGCGCTCGGCGTGGGGGCCTGGGCGCTGTCCCGCGCGCCGCGGCTTGCGCCCGCGGAGCGCGAAGCCCGACGGCAGGAGGAGCGGCTGGCGCTCGCGCGCGGCGCCGCGGGCGCCGCCGCCGTCGCCGCCTGGACGGCGGTGCTCGAGGCGGACCCTCGCGACGGGGCGAGCTACGTCGCCCGGGCCCAGGCCCACGCGGCGCTCGGCGAGGCCACCGAGGCCCTCGCGGACCTCGACCGGGCTCGCGCGCTGGGCTGCGACGGCAGCGAGGCGCTCCTGCTGCGCGTGGAGCTCTGCACCGACCTGGGGCTGCTCCCCCAGGCTCAGCGCGCGGTCGAGGCGGCGGTCGCGGCGGACCCCGAGGGCCTCGAGCCCCGGGTCGCGCGCGCGCGCTTGGCCCTGGGGACCTTCGGTGACGTGCAGGCGGAGCGGGATATCAGCTGGGTCCTCGCGCGGGACCCCGAGCACCAGGAGGCGCTGGAGCTGCAGGCCGCGTTGCACGTGGTCCTCCAGCGCTGGGACGAGGCGCTCGAGGTCACGGAGCGCGGGCTCGCGCGCGCGCCGGAGAGCGGACGCTTCCTGCGCTCACGGGCCAGCGCCCTCGCCGCGCGAGGCCGCTTGCCGGAGGCCCTCGACGTGGCGAATCGCGCGATCGCCGTGGACCCGCAGCACCCCGGCGTGTGGATCACCCGAGGCATGGTGCACGAGCGCCTCGGGCAACCGGAGGCCGCCCTCGCCGACTACGACCGCGCGATCGAGCTCGGCCCTGGGCTGGCCCACGCCTACTCGCTCCGCAGCACCCTGCACCGGGAGCAGGGGCGGGTGGAGCGAGCGCTGGAGGACCTGGGGCAGGTGCTGCTCCTCGAGCCGGAGGGGACGCGCTTCTACGTGGAGCGGGCCAAGGTCTTGGGCTCCCTGGGGCGGGACCTCGAAGCCCTGCGGGACTACGAGCAGGCCCTGCGCCTGAACCCCCGCTACGCCGACGCCTGGGTCAATCGCGGCGCGTCGTTGGTGCGCCTCGGGCGCGCAGAGGAGGCCCAGCGGGACTTCGAGCGCGCGCTGGCTCTGGACCCGTCCCTGGCCCAGGCCTGGGCGAACCTCGGCGCGCTGAAGTCCGCGCGGGGGGACTACGCCGGCGCGCTGTCCGACTACGACCGCGCGCTGGCCCTCGACCCCGACCTGGCCTTTGCGCTGCACAAGCGCGGGTTCGCGCACAGCCGACTCGAGCACGACGCCGAGGCCGTCGCGGACTTCGAGCGCTTCGCCCAGGTCTCCCCCGAGGACCCGGAGGCCCACCACAACCTCGGGGTCGGGCTGTTCCTCGTCGGCCGCTACGCGGAGGGGGTCGCGACCTTGGACCGGGCCCTGCAGCTCCGTCCCCGCTACGGGCCGTCCTTGGTCTATCGCGGGCTGTGTCGCATGCGCCAGGGCGATCCGCAGGCGGCCCTCGCCGACCTGGAGGCAGCGCAAGCCGCGGGGTTGACCCCCGAGCTCCGGCCCCGGGTCGCCCAGACCGTGGCCGAGCTGCGGGCGCAGCTCGGGGGCTGATCAGGCGCGCAGGGGGTCCTCGAGTCCCAGGGCCCAGCGCGTGAGGTCTTCGCGCACCCAGGCCCGGAGCTGCGCGTCGTCCTGGTCGGAGGAGGTGAAGGCGGTGAGCGACGCGATCGCTGCGGCGCGCTCGGCGGTGGGCTCGCAGGCAGCCTGAGCCGCGTAGCAGCAGGCCAGCGCCGTGCCGTCCACACTGACCGCCGTGTCGTGGACCAGCTCGCGGATCTGATCCTGGCCTTCGCCTTCGCCGTAGGCGCTGGCGAAGGCGACCTGCGCCGCGTCGACGCACTCTCGGAGCGCCGCTTCGGTGCGCTCGAGGATCCACCCCCGGGCTGCCGCCAGCGCGCGCTCGGGCGCCGCCGGCAGGCTCCGCTCGCCCACCGAGCGGGTCGCGACCGAGAGGGCTGCGCGGACCGCGGTCTCGTGGCCGTAGGCTCCGAGCCCGCTCAGCCACTCGCGCAAGTCCTGAGGGGCGGCGGGCACCCGTCCCCCGAGCTGCGCCGACGCCGCCGGTTCGCCGAGGTAGGCGGCCAGCTGGACCCGCTCCGGGTCGACCTCCCCGGCCGCCAGGGCCGCGGCAAGGTAGTCCTTGCCGTTCTCTACGCTGCGAGAGCGCAGGAAGGCGTCGCGGAGCGCGTCGAGTTCGGGCATGCGGTCCTCCTCCCCTCCAGGCATAACGCACTGCGCGACGCGATTCCAGGCACGCTGGAAACCAACCTGGGAGGTCGCCAATACAGAGGGTAGGAGGCGGCGTGGACGAGCTGAATCGGCGACAAGCCCTGAAGTTGGGGGCCCTCACTCTGGGGGGCTGGCTGGGTGGGGTGCGTCCCGTCTTCGCGGGCGCCCCGGCAGCGACCTCGGTGATCTGGGTGTGGCTCGAGGGGGGGCCGAGCCAGCTCGAGACCTTCGACCCCCACCCGGGGACGTCGATCGGGGGGCCGACCCAGGCGATCGACACCCGGCTCCCCGGGGTGCGGATCGGCGCCGACTACCCCCGCCTCGCCGAGGTCCTCGACCGCTGCACCCTGATTCGGTCCATGGTCAGCAAGGAGGGCGAGCACCAGCGCGGCCGCTACCTGCTGCACACCGGCTACCCGGTCTCCGCCACCGTCGAGCACCCGAGCTTGGGGGCCGTGCTGGCGCACGAGCTGGAGCGGCCTCAGGTCGAGATCCCCAAGCACGTATGCCTGCTCTCGGGGGACCCGCCCCGGGGGGGGTATCTGGGCGGGGCCTACCACGCCTTCGCCGTGGGCGACCCGGCGCAGCCGGTCCGCGGGTTGACCCCCAACGTCGAGGTCGAGCGCTTGGACGCCCGGCTCGACAAGCTGGCCGCCCTCGAGCAGGGCTTCCGCCGCGGTCGCGAGGAGCGCTGCGACGCGTCCCAGCACCAGACCCTCGCCGAGCGCGCGCGGGTCATGCTCGGCTCCGCCCAGAGCGAGGCCTTCCAGATCGAACGCGAGCCCCAGGCCGTGCGCGAGGCCTACGGGACCACTCCGTTCGGCAACGCCTGCCTCGCCGCGCGGCGCCTGGTGGAGGTCGGGGTCCCTGCGATCGAGGTCACCCTGGGCAACTGGGACCACCACGTCGACGCCTTCGACCTGCACAAGGGCCACGCGCCGACCCTCGACGCCGGCCTCTCCGCGCTCCTCGACGACCTCGAGCAGCGCGACCTCCTGCGCAGCACGATCGTGATCTGCGGCGGCGAGTTCGGGCGCACCCCGCGGATCAACCCTCTCGGGGGACGCGACCACTGGACCAAGGGGTTCAGCTACCCGTCGCCGGCGGCGGCCTGGCGCGGGCCGCGTGATCGGGAGCACCGACCCTGCAGGCGAGGCCAGCGCCAAGGACCCCGTCGCGCCCCAGGACCTCCTGGCCACGGTCTATCGCCAGCTCGGCGTCGACTTCGCCCGCGAGTTCTACACCCCGGCCGGACGGCCGGTGCTCCTCAGCGAGGGCCGGCCGCTGCAGGCGCTCCTGGCGTAGAGCCACCGTCCTGCCCTGGGCTGAGCCGGCAGGCGAAGCACTTGTAGGCCTGCTGCCCCGACACGGTGTCGAAGGTGCGCGGGTCGACCAGGGCGTTGGCGACCTCGGCGTAGCGAGGCCGGCCCACGTCGGCGGCGAGGGTTTGCGACGGACCGAAGCCGTTGGGCACGAACACCGTGTCCTCGCGGATCCCCTCGGTCGCCTGCGCTCGGCCGAGCACCCGTCCCCGCGGGCTCTCGACCCACCCCGGGCCGCCGTCGGCGACGCCGAAGCGCGCCAGGGCGCGGGGGTGGGCCTGGATCACCCGCTCGCCGTCGAGGCGCTTCCCTGTGGGCGTCCAGTGCGTGACCCCCGCGAAGTGCACCACGCTCGAGCGACCGATCGCGCCGACCAGCGGGAACGCGTCCCTGCTCGCAGGCTCACAGGGCTCGCTGATCGACGCCTGGGGCGCCAGGGAGCCCGGCTCGAAGGGGTTGTCGACCAGCGGCGGCCGCGTCGCCAGTCGCGGGTGGACCCCCGTGGTCTCGGGGTGCGTGAAGTAGACCGGGAGCGCGGAGTGGCCGAGGGCGGCCAGCTGGGCCTCGAGGGGGGGCGTCGTCAGCTCGACCTTGCCGCTGGGGGTCAGGAACCGCCGGCCAGGAGGGGCGCCGAGGGCCTCCGCCGCTGCATACCAGCCAGGATGGTCGAGGTAGAGCGTGCTCGTGCCGGGGTGGTCGGTGCTCGGACAAGGCCAGCGCAGAGGCCGCGTGCGCTCCCTGAGGCGCGCTCGGGTCATGCCCCCTGCGCCCGGGGTGTGGGCCACGAAGGCGTCCCAGAGCGCGCCGTAGTCCGCCCACTCCGGCCGCGCGGCGGCGCGCCAGGTCTCCGCGCGGTCGGGATCGAGGCGGGCCAGGGCCTGGGCCAAGCCCACGAACACCTCGACGTCGGTGCGGGCCTCGCCGACCCGGGGGACCGCCTGCGCCTGCCAGCGAATCCCCCGGTCGTCCCGGCGCATGTAGACGCCCTCGAACTCGAGCCCGCTGGCCACGGGCAGGATCACGTCGGCGTAGAGCGCCGACTCCTCCATGAACAGCCCGGTGTACACGTAGTGCTCGAGGGCGCGGAAGGCCTCGCGCACGCGAGCCGAGCCCGCCGAGCTGGCCAGGGGGTTGCCCTGAGTCATGACCGCCCGCAGGCGGTAGGGCTCGCCGTCGAGGATCGCGCTGGCGAAGTGATCGGGCCCCTGGGGCAGGGCTGGACCGGGGGAGGGGAGCGGGCCCTCGAGGGGCGGGAGCCCCAGCCCCCCGGGCCAGGTGTTGTGCATGAAGTTGCAGCCGCCGCCGGGGCGGCCCACGTTCCCGGTGATCGCGGCCAGGGCCGCGAGCGCGCGGTAGGTGGCGAAGGCGTTGACCTGGTGGCTGATCCCCGCGTTGGCGTAGATCGCCCCGGGTCGGGCGCGGGCGTAGCCTTCGGCGACCTCGACCAGGGTCGCCGCCGGAATCCCGGTGCGCTCCGCGGCCCAGGCGGGGGTGTAGCCGCGCTCGCGCAGGTGGGTCACGAGCGCCTCGAAGCCGAGCACGTGCTCGCGCACGAACGCCCGGTCGTAGAGCTCGGCCTCGATCACGTGGGAGAGCAGCCCCAGGGCGAAGGCCAGGTCCGTCCCCGGGCGGATCAGGAGCGCGCGGTCGGCCAGGGCGCCGGTGGGGGTGACCCGGGGGTCGACGGCCACGAGGGTCGCGCCTCGGGCCCGCGCCTGCCGCAGCACGTAGTCGAAGGTCACGGGGTGGGTCTCGGCCTGATTGGTGCCCAGCAGGAGCACGTAGTTCGCCTGCCCCAGGTCCTCCTCGCCGGTGAGCGGGTCGACGCCGTAGCCGTTGGTGAACGCGCCGAGGCCGAAGGTGGCGCGGAGTGCGTCGCCGCCGGCGTCGTTGCACACCGGGCCCACGTCGTGGGCGTTCGGCGAGCCGAGGACCTGCAGGATCCGCCCGATTAGCTCGCCGGCGCCTCGGAGCATGCGCCCGGTCGTGCGGTTGGCGATCGCGCGGGCCTCCCCCGCCTGCGCGAGCTCGAGCCAACGCGCGGCGATCCGCTCGAGGGCCGTGTCCCAGTCCACCGCCTCGAACCGGGAGCTCGGATCGCCCTTGGCGCCCGCGGCGCGCAGGAGCGGGGTGCGGATCCGGCGTCCGCTGGCGACGAGCTCGGCCATGAGGTCGGCCTTCACGCAGAGCTGGCCGCGCTGCACGGGGTCCGCGTCCGGCGCGAGAGGCTCGATCCGCTGCACCTGATCCCGGGCGACCCCGACCTGCAGTCCGCACAGGCAGTTGCAGAACTGGCACGCGCTCTGGACCCGGCGCTCGATCGCCTGGGTGGCCGAGGCCTCGCGAAAGCTCAGCCGCTCACCGGGGGCGGGGGACGGGCGGGGGCCTGCGACGGACTCGTGGGCCAGGGGCTCGGGAGTGGGCTGGGCGCTGTTGCAGCCGACGCTGGCCGCGGCCCCCGAGATCAAGGCCGCGCGCAACAGGTCGCGGCGGTTGAGGCGCTCGTCGCTCATGAGTCCCCCCTGGGCGGGCTCCGAGCTTAACGCGCGCTGGGGCACGTGTATTCCGCTGTGCCCCGACTCAGGACGCGGGGCGCATGAGCTTGAGCACGTTGCCGTCCGGATCCTCGAACACCACGAGGTGCCCCCAGGGGGCGGCGTCCTCGCCCAGGATCACGGCGCCCGCGGCCTCGAGCCGGGCGCGGTCCGCGGCAGGGTCGTCGCTGCGGAGGGTGAGGGTCGCCCCGGCGTGGGCGCCGTGGCTGTCGCGGGGTACGGGCGGCACCGGCTCCCCCTCGCTCCAGTGCAGCCCGACCCGCAGCCCGCCGAGCTCGAGGCTGGTCCAGTAGGGGGAGGTGTCGAGCTCGCGGAAGCCGAGCAGCCCGGTGTAGAACGCGCGGGCGCGCTCCATGTCGCTCACGTTGTAGTAGACGTCTTGGACTCCGGTGATCACGTGGACCTCGCTCGTTCAGTCGGGGACGGGCTCGCCGCCGACCGGGTAGGGCAGCGCCTCGGCCTTGGTCGGGTTCAAGCGCGCGAAGGCGTAGTTGATCTCCTCGGCGTCGGGGGAGGAGAGCAAGGCCACGACCTCGGCGGGGGTGCGGGCCTCGAACAGCTGCTCGCGGAGGTCCGGCTTCTTCTCGAACAGCCGCGCGAAGGCCGCGAGCACCGCCAGGTGGTGCGCCGCCGCGTCCTGGGGCGTGGCCAGGAGCAGCACGCAGCGCACGGGGAGCCCGTCGGGGGTGGGGAAGGCCCAGCCCTCGCGGGAGATCGACAGCGCGCCCTTGAGCTCGCGACGCGAGCGCAGCACACCGTGGGGGATCATGAGCCCCCCGCCGACGCAGGTCGAGCTCGCGCGCTCGCGGGCGTGGATCGAGTCGATCAGCGCCCCGCCGTCGACCTCGAGCCCGTAGTAGTGCACGAGGTGCCCGCCGAGCACGTCGATCGCCTCGGCGGGCGAGGCGTAGTCCTCGTTCAGGAAGATCACCCCCGGGTGCAGGAAGTCGAGCAGGTGGTGCCGGTGGTCCGGGAGCTCGGCGTGCTCCTCGGGGGTCGGGAGCAGCACGTTCTGCGTGAAGTAGGTGTGGTGCAGGAAGTCCCACTCCACCCGCACCGGTTGGCGCGCCGCGATCCGCTTGCGCTCCCACTTGCTGATCACGTCCAGGCAGGCGTGGTCGATGTACTCCAGCTGCTCCACGTGCAGGTGGACCTCGTAGCGCGGCGAGAGCGCCTCGAGCGCCCCGGAGAGCCGCGCCAGGTGAATGAAGGACGCCGCGCCCTGCAGGTGCACGTGCACCTGCTCGTGCTCGTGGTCGTGGGAGACCTCGATCCGGAAGCGGTGGAAGGCCTTGCCGCGCGAGATCAGGAGCTTGATCGTCGCCAGCCCGATCCCGACCAGGATCCCGGTCAGGAGGTTCACGCTCACGATCACGGCCACGGTGATCAAGTACACCGCGAGCTCGCTCCAGCCGTAGCGCAGGAGCTCGGCGTAGGGCCGCTGACGCACCAGGCGGTAGCCCACGAACACCAGGATCGCGGCCAGGCAGGCGGTGGGGATCACCTCCAGCAGGTTCGGGATCGCGACCATGAACAGGAGCAGCCCGACGCCGACCAGGATCGCCGAGTGTCGACGCGTGGCGCCCGCCTGGACGTTGGCCCCGCTGCGGCTGATCACGCCGGTGGTGGGCAGCGCCCCCACGGCGCCGCAGATCAGGTTCCCCAGACCTTGCGCCAGCAGCTCGCGGTCGTAGTTCGTGCGCGGGCCGTCGTGCATGGCGTCGACCGCGCTCGAGCACAGCAGGGTCTCGGCGCTGGCGACGAAGGTCAAGGCCAGCGTCGACAGCCAGAGCTGGGGGTCCCGCAGGAGCCCGAGGTCCGCGAGCCTCGGCGGCGCCAAGGCCTCGAGGGCCGAGGGGGGCATGTCCACGCGGTTGATCCCGTAGCCCAGGGCCAGGGTGGCCCCGGTGCCCACGAGCACCGCCACCAGCGGCGCGGGCAGGCGGCGCAGCCAGGGGCGGTTCCCCGCCCAGCTCAGGACGACCAGCACCGCCAGCGTCAGGACCCCGATCGACGCGGCGTGCACGTGCACGTCGTCGCCGGCGCCGAGGCCCCGGCGCACTGCGCCAGGGATCCCCAGCAGGTTCTCGAGCCCGGAGCCGTGGGTGGGGTCGTCGACCATGACGTGGAACTCGGTGGCCAGGAGCAGGAGCCCGATCCCCGCGAGCATGCCGTTGATCACCGCGGGCGAGACCGCGCGGAAGACCTTGCCCAGCTTGAGCAGCCCCGCCGCCCCCTGCAGCAGGCCCATGAGCGGGACCACGACCCCCAGGGCGCGCACCCCGAAGTGGTCGACCAGCTCGAGGACCATGACCGCTTGCCCCGCCGAGGGGCCCGAGATCTGGAGGCGGCAGCTCGTGAGCGCGCCGATCACCAGCCCGCCCACGATCCCGGTCACCAGCCCGCGCGCTGCGGGCACACCGGAGGCGATCGCGACCCCCATGGAGAGGGGCACCGAGATCAGGGTCACCACCACCGCCGGGCCGAGGTTCTCGACCCAGGGGGAGCGCCCGCCCGAGGAGGTCTCTGCGGCGGCCATGGCCGAGACGTTAGCCGATCGACCGCGGGAGCGTGACCCCTACTCGCCGCGCTCGCGGGTCAGCCAGGCCCGACCGGGCTCCGACTCCAGGAAGGGCTGCATTCCGGGGAGCCCGCTGAAGTCGAAGGTGTAGCCGTAGTCGTCCTCGAGCTGCTCGAGGTAGCTCGCGGCGAGCTCGTACTCCTCGGCGTTCACGTAGAGGTCCAGGATCCCCAGCCGGATCGCCTCCAGCGGCTCCGCGGCCAGGGCAGCGAAGGCCGCCTCCAGCGCCCGCTCGTGCTCGCCGGCTCGGCTGTAGCCCAGGGCGTGCAGGTAGTCGAGGTAGGCGTCCTCGCCCACGGCCTGACCCAAGGTCTCCAGGGACTGGTGGAACCCGGCCCAGTCCTGCTCCAGGAGGTAGTGGTCGAGCAACACGAGCTGGGCCCGGGGGTCCGTGGAGAGCACGCGCTTGATCTCGCTCAGCACCTGGCGGTACTCCTCCTCGTGGGCGGGCGGCTCGGTGAGGGGCTCGTAGCGCGCGACCGCCACCCGCAGCCGCAGGAGCAGCACGGACTTCGTCTGGCGCTCCGCGGCGGGGAGCGCCTCCAGGGTCGCCCACGCGCCGTCGAGGTCGCCGCCCTGGAGCTGGGCGATCACCCGGTTCAGCGTCTCGAGGGTCTTGCCTGCGTCGGAGGTCCCGCCCACGAGCCGCGCCAACGGGGTGCGCGACGCCTCCGCCAGGCTCGGCGCCACCAGACGCCGCGCGGTGCGCGAGAGGAACTCGCCGTTGGCGTAGGAGTAGACGTCGATCAGCCGCGGTTCGGCGGCGTTCCCGTCGTCGACCAGGCACTCCACGTAGACCAGGGACTGGTCGGGCAGGAGCGCGCGCAGGAGGAGCAGCGCGCCCTGGTCCGGGTCCTCGCGCACCGCGCGGAAGTCGACGGTGGCGCCGACGAGCTCGCGCACCGGGAACCCCCCGGAGCTCTGCAGGCTCGAGACGTAGCCCTGCTTGGCGTCACGGTTGACCTGGGCGCTGATGGTCAAGCCCTCCACCACCCGGTCCCAGAGGCCGTCCAGGTCCCACGGCTTGGCGGCGGCGGCGAGGTCCGACGTCGTGAGCGCGGTCGCCACCGAGGTCCCCAGCGCCTCGAGGCGCGCGCGGCCCTCTCGGTCAGGGCTGACCGTGCGCTTCGCCGGGCGGCGTCGGGCGGCGGCGCGCCGCTGCCGCCGGGGCAGCCGCAGCACAGCGCGATCAGGACCAGGAGGCGAGGCGAGGTATGGAGCTTCCTTGCAGGCGGTGTAGCGCAGGCGGCCGCTCAGCGCCCGGGGGCAGGCCCGCGGGCTCGCGGACCACGTGGCGGCCAGGGCCCAGGCGCTCGCGGCTCACCGCGCCTTGGGGCCAGCGCACCTCGAGCTCGAACGGGCCGGGGTCGAGGCCGACCCCCAGGTGCAGGAGCGGCTCGCTCTGGCAGGTCGTGCCAGAGCCCAAGGTGATCTGGCGAACCAGGCGGCGACCGTCGGGGAAGGTCAGGGTGCAGGTGGCGTAGGCGCCCCAGGTGTCGGAGCGCCGGCCCACGAGCCGCACGCGCACGCTGCGGTTGCCGCGCCCGTCCCCCTGGTTCAACCACAGCTGGACTCCACCCTGGGCCGAGACGACGGCGTCGAGGTCGCCGTCGAGGTCCACGTCGGCGGTGGCCGCGCCCCAGCCGTTCCACACCCGCGTGCTCGTGGCCCAGGTCACGTCCTCGAACCACAGCCGCCCGTCCTCGACCAGGCGGTTGCGGTAGGTCGTGCTCGGGCGCCCGCCGTAGGTGGCGGTGAGGGTCAGGTCCAGGTCGCCGTCGTCGTCCATGTCCCAGAGCAGGGGGTGGCTGTGGGTCTCCTCGAACCACAGCCCCGCCTCCTGGCGCACCTCGCGGAAGGTCCCGTCCGGGTTCTGCAGGTAGACGAAGGTCGGGTCGGAGAAGTCCATGAACCGGGGGTGCGCCAGGTTCGCGACTACGAGGTCCAGGCGGCCGTCGCCGTCGAGGTCGCCCCAGGCGCTGCCGATCGTGTGCCCGTAGGCCCCGCGCTGGCGCCGGCCCGCGACGCCCAGGGCCCGGCCCCGCTCGCGCAGCGCGCCGCCCTCGTTCACGAACAGCAGGTCGGGGTCGAGGCGGTAGTTGCTCACGAACACGTCCAGGTCGCCGTCCTGGTCCACGTCGATCGGGCTCACCCCGCGTCCGCAGTGCAGCGGGGTCTGCTGGATCAGGGCGTGGGCCGCGCGCAAGCGCCCTCGCCCGTCCGAGAGCCACAGGCGGTCGGGGGTCCCGGTGTCTATGTGCTGCTCGTCGAGCTGGTAGTTGGCCACGTAGAGGTCGGGGAAGCCGTCGCCGTTCACGTCGCCCCAGGCCGCCCCTTCGCTGGGGTGCCCGTCGTTCAGCCCCTCGGCGACCTCGGCGGTCACGTCCACGAAGCGCACGCCCCGCGGGTCGCTGCGGTTCTCGAGCAGGCGATCGGGGCCGCCGCCGGCGAGGAACAGGTCCAGGTCCCCGTCCCGGTCGTAGTCGGCGAACACGCCGCCGCGCACGCCGCCCTTGACCGAGAACCCCGGCGCGCGAGAGAAGCGGCCGCGCCCGTCGTTCAGCAGGAGCGCCGCGCCCAGGAGCAGGTCCGGATCGCCGTCCCGGTCCACGTCGGCGAAGGCCACGCGCCGGCCGCCGCGGACCTCGAGCCGGTCCGAGGCGTCGACGAAGCGCGGGAGGTCGCGCTGACCGAGGACCTCCTCGGCCAGCGCGCGCCGGCGCTCGGGCCAGGGCAGCGCCGCGGCAGGGTGCTCGAGGGCGGTCAACGGTCCGGTCAGCGCCTGCTCGGGCGCGCCGTCCTCGGCGCGGGCGGCCACCCGCCGCACCCGCGCGGCGAGGAGCGCCTCACGCGCGACGCGTCGTGCGGCGTGGGCCTCCGGGTCCAGCGCCTTCAGCCGCGCCGCCTGAGCGTCGGCCACCACGTCGTAGAGCTGCGCCGCCCACTTGCCCTCCCACAGGGGGTGCTCGCGGTCGAGGTCCTGGACCGAGCGGGCCACCGAGCTGTCGAGGGCGGCCAGGTCTCCGAGTCGGGCCCAGCGCCGCGCGGCCTCGAGGCGCCGCGCGTAGTCCCCCGGGGCGTCGGCGATCGCGGCCTCCAGGGCGGCCGCCGCCGCCGCGTGGCGCCCGAGCCGGGTCAAGGCCTCGGCCTCCAGGCGCGCGAGCCCGGGCTCGCGCTCGCCGCCTGCGCGGGCGCGCTCCGCCGCCGCGGCCAGGGCGGCGTCGTCTCGCGGGGTCGCCCGGGCGAGGGCCAGCGCGCGCACCGCTTGGGCCAAGGGGGTCGGCGCCGCGCTCAGCTCCGCCGCGATCTTGGCCAGCCGGCCCGGGGACGCGGTCGGCACCTCCCCGCGCAGCTCGAGGGCCAGGAGCTCGGGGTCGTGGGGCTCCTGGACGCGGCCCCGGGCCGCGATCGCGCGGAGCTGAGTCTGGAACTCAGCGCGCTCCGGCTGACCCCGCAGCGCGCGCAGCTCGACCCGCGCCGCCTCGCGGTGCCGGCCCAGGGCGTCGAGGGCGACCGCCAGGGTGTCGAGATACTCGGGCGTCGGGTCCACGGCGACCGCGCGCTCGGCCAGGCTCAGCGCAGCGTCGGGGTCGCGCAGCGCCGGGTCCTTGGCGGTCACCCGCAGCCAGGCGAGGTTGTTCAGCGCCTGGGGGTTCTCCGGCCAGCGCTCGAGGGCGCGGCGGTAGCCCGCGATCGCCTCGGGGTAGCGCTCCGCCTGGTGGTGCTCCCAGGCCGCCCGCTGGGCCGCCTTGCTCTCCGCGACGGCGGCGTCGCTCTGGGCGAGCGCGGGGGCGGCGAACAGGAACACGAGGCAGGCGGCGCGGGTCATGGGGGGAGGATACCGAGCTCCGCTCGTGGGTGAGCGCTGAGGCGCGCCGAGGTGAACCACCGAGCTCCGCTGCTCAGACCCCGCGCCGGCGGGGGTGAGGAAGAAACACCGAAGGCACCGAGCTCCGCCCCCGCGCAACCGCGGCGCACGGCCCGAGAGAGAACACGGAAGACACGGAAGACACGGAAGGGTCGTGGGATCTTTGCCACGGCGCTGACGCGCCGAACACGGAAGCTCCGCCGGGGCCATGGCGCCCTCACGAGCCATTCCTTGACTGGCTGGAGGCATGACCTGGGCGGAGCTTCGTGCAGCTCGCCGCGCAGCCCCGACGTTCGCCCAGGGGCGGAGCTCGGTGGCTTCTTCGAGGGGGAGCGCCGGCAGCGAGGGAGCGGAGCTCGGTGGCTCACTCCTTCTTCCTGACCCGAGCAGCGGTCGCGCGAGGGCGGAGCTCAGTCGAGGGCCACGGGCCGATAGCCCCCGCCGTCGTCGAAGCGCAGGGAGTCGGTGGCGAAGGCGAAGGAGAAGCGCTCCACCAGCTCCAACCCCGCGTCGGCGGTGAACCAGCCGCGGCCCGCGCCGGCGGCGCCGTAGGGGAAGGGCGTCGTGGGGCGCAGCGCGCGGCGGGTTCCGTCGGGGCCGCCCTGGAGCTCGAGCTCGGCGCGGGCGTCCTCCCGGGGGCCGTGGAGCAGGAAGCCGAAGGCCTGGTCGCCGTTCCGCTTGAGCGGCGGGCTGTCCTCGACGACGCCGGGGCCGAGGCGGAAGCGCTTCTCGCACACGATCCGCGCGGCCTCGCGGCAGCGGCAGGGGCGGCCCTCGGCGTCGAGGATCCGCTGGGTGCGCAGGAGCTTGGTGAGCGCGCTGAGGGTCCACCCGTCCTGGGCCATGTCGAAGGCGTGGGCGTCGCGCATGTCGCGGGAGACGTCCGGGTCCTCGGCCAGGGCGTCTCGGGCGCCGAGGTCGAAGTACTCGCCGTAGACCGCGCGGAACTCGACCAGGGGGTGCTCGCCGCAGAGGTAGCGGACCCGGGTCGTGACCTCCTGCACCAGGACCGTGTGCGGCGGCGCGCGGAAGCCGTAGAGCGTGCGGTAGCCGTTGCGGGCGCGCGGGTCGAGGTCCCGCTCCAGGAGCTCGGCGACCAGCTCGCTCAGGCGTCGTCGCCCGCGCGCTGCTGCCCGGCGAGCACGCGCTCGGCGGCGGCGCGCGCGACCTCGGAGCTCAGCAGGGCCACGAGCTGAGCCACCGGGGTTCCGACCGAGAACCCGGCGAGGGTCGCCGGGATCTCCTGGGCCGCGACGGGCTGGGCTGGGAGCGCACGGCTCCTCATGACCCCGGCCAGGACCAGGCGCCGTCCGCCCTGGGCGTCGGCCTCCAGGAGCAGCGGCGTGCCCTCGTTGAGCGGGAGGCAGGGCACCGTGTGGTAGATCCGCCCGCGCGCCTCGTCGACCCCGCACACCCCGCCCGGAAGCAGGATCGGGGCGGCGCTGCGCGGGTCGAAGCCCTCGATCCCGTAGGGGAAGCTCACGGCGTGCAGGCGGCGGGTGGGGACCAGGCTGCCCTGGGGTGCGAGCTGGTTCAGGGGCAAGGCCTTGAGCCCCCACTCGGGCTGGAGCGGGAACACGCAGGCGGCGAGGGCGTGCTCGGCGGCGGTGATCCAGCCCAGGCCCGCCTCCCGCAGGACCTCCCCGATCCCGAACAGGGCGCCGCCCTGCTCCCGCGCGACCCAGGCGCTCAGCGGCTGCTCCCCCGCGCGCTCGAGGACGTGGGCGCTGGTCACGAGCCACAGCATGCGCCCGTCGGAGACCACGAACCCGCAGCCCTTGGGGACCCAGTGCTCGTCCTCCTGGACCCCCAGGCACACGGTGGTGCGGGCGAGGTCCTCGAGCCCGGTCTCGGTCACCTCAGTGCCCCAGCTGGACCGAGCCGCCGTCGATCTTGTTGACCTTGGCCGCCAGGCTGATCTTGGTGTCCGCCCGGGAGTAGTCCTCCCGTCGACACCGTGCGCGCGTTGCCGGCGCGTTGGGTCAAGAGCCCGCACCCAGCGGTAGGCGGTGTCGGTCTTCTCGGTCAGCGACCTGGCGAAGGTCTTGCCTCGGCGCGGAAGCTGAGTTCGGCCCGTGCACGGCCATCACCGCGCGGTCCCTGACCAGGGTCAGGGTCCCGCCCACGGCGCGCAGCTCGACGTCGCCCTGCAGCGCGAGCTCGGTCTTGCCGGCCGGCGAGGACCCTGATCGCGAAGAACGCCCCTGCCGGCCGATCACCAGCAGCCGTCCCCCGCGGCGGGTGGTAGGGGCTGCTGAACGCGAAGCGCGCGGGACCAGCGCGCCGTCGCCGAGCAGGACCTCGGCTCGCTCGCGCTCGCAGCTCGTGACCGGGCGGGGCCCAGGTAGCTCGCGGGCAGCGGCAGACCCGCGGCGGAGGGCGGCGCCTGGGCGGGCGCCTGGGGCCGGGCGTGGGTCTCGAGCTGGCTCATGGGGTCGCTCCTGGGGGGGGTGGGATCTCGGCGGGGGCCGGCGGCGGGGTGTAGGTCTCCCCTTGCAGCCGCTTGGCGTGGGTCTGGAAGGCGCCCTTGGTGCGCGCGCCGCCCCAGCGCGCGCCGCCGTGCTCGACGCCGTGCAGGCTGGCGAAGCTGAGGTCGGCGCCGCGGAGGTCGGCGAGCTGGAGGGTCGCGTAGTCGAGCTGGGCGAAGGCCAGGTTCGCCTGGGCGAACACGGCCTGGGTCGCGTCGGCCTTGGCCCAGGCCGACTCCTGGAGGCTCGCCCCGGAGAAGTCCGCCTCGCGGGCGTTGGCCTCGGCGAACAGGGTCTGCCGCAGGGTGGCCCCCGCGAAGTTGGCGCCCTTGACGTCGGCCTGGAAGAAGTTCGCCCCGGCGGCGAACACGCCGCCGAGCTGGGCGCCCTGGAGGTTGGCCTGCACGAACAGCGTCTTGTCCAGGCGCGAGCCCGCGAAGCTGGCCCCCTGGAGGTTGGCCTGCATGAAGTTCGACATGGAGAAGTCGCAGCCGCCCAGGTCCTGCCCGGAGAGGTCCCCCCCGGTGAACTGACAGCGGGTCATGCTCTGGCCGCGGAAGGTGAGCTGGGCGTAGTCGACGTCGCCGAAGTCGCAGTGGAAGCGCGTCTCGTCCCAGCGCACCTGGGCCAGGTTCGCCCGGTCGAGGCGCGTCCCCATGAGCAGCGCGCGGCTCATGTCCGCGCCCTCGAGGTCGGCCTCCGAGAGGTCGACCATGGTCAGGTCGCTGTCCGCGAAGGTCGCCCCGCGCACGTCGGCGCCCGGGAAGCGGAGCAGGGTCAGGTCCTGCCGCGAGAGGTCGACCCCCGGGAGCTTGGCCCCGGCGAACCCGGCGTATTTGACGTTCGCGCCGACCAGGGTCGCGCCCTCGAGGTCGGCCTCGTCGAGGACCGCCGACTCGAGGCAGGCGTCGCGCAGGTTCGCGCCGCGCAGGTCGCAGCCCTTGAGCGAGGCCAGCTTCAGGTTCGCGCCCTGGAGGTTCACGCCCGCGAGCTGCACCCCCGAGAGGTCCACGGTGGAGAGGTCGCGCCCCGAGAGGTCGGTCCAGGTGTGCTGGGCGTGGGCCAGGCACACATGCTCCAGCCGCGCCGGGAGCTGGGCCTGGCGCAGGTCTGGGCGCGCGAGGTTGGTGTAGCTCAGCTCGACCTGGCGCAGGTCGGCGCCCTGGAGGTTCGCCTCCTGGCCAATGCACTCGAAGACCTTGCCGCTCCAGCGCGCGCCGGAGAGGTCGGCGCGGTTGAACAGCGCGTGCTCCAGCTCCAGGCGCCCGTGGGTCCCGCCGAGCTGGGCGTCGTCGAGCACGCTGTCCTCGAAGCGCACCCCCTCGAGGTCCAGCTCGCGCAGGTCCGCGGCGTTGAACAGACACTTCTGGATCGGCTCACGGGTAAACGTCGCGCCGCGCAGGTCCGCGTTGCTGAACGCGCACTCGAACAGCACGGCCCCGTTCAGGGTCGCCCCGGGGAAGCGGGAGCCCACGAACATGGCCTTCGTCGCGCGCACGTGGTCCAGGCAGGCCCCGCTGAAGTCGCAGTCGCCGAAGGCCGACTCGCGCACCTCGACCCCGCGCAGGGTCGCGCCCGCGAAGGTCGAGCCCTTGCACAGGCAGCTCGTGAGCTGCGCCCCCGTGAGGTCGGCGCGGCTGAAGTCGGTCTCGATCAGCACCGACTCGCGCAGGTCCGCCTCGGCGAGCTGGGTGTCGCTGAGGTCGCTCTGGGCGAGGACCGCGCCGGTCAGGGTCGCGCGGCCCAGGCGCGCGCCCTGGAGCTTGCCCCGCGGCCACTTCGTCGCGCTCAGGTCGGCGCCCTCGAGGTTGGCGCCCGGGGCCCGGGTCTCGAGCAGGGTCGCCTCCCCCAGGTCGGCTCCGGCCAGGTCGGCTCCGGAGAGGTCGCAGTCCCGGAGCAGGGCGCCGTGCAGGTTCGCCCCGCGCAGCCCGACCCCCTGCAGCTTGACCGAGATCAACTGCGCCCGGGCCAGGTCGACCCCGGAGAGGTCCAGGCCCTGGAGGTCGGCCTCGATCAGCGTCGCCCCCGCGCAGCTCTGGCCCGCGCGGGCGCGCTGGGCGAGGCCGTCGCGGTCGAGGAGGCCCGCGTCGCCGGGCTCGGTCATACGACCACCGTGTCCTTGTCCTGGTGGATCGAGTCCAGGAACGCCTGGGTGAAGTCGCACTTGCCGAGCTCGGCGCCCTGGAGGTTCACGCGGTAGCAGTTGGCCTGCTGGAACTGGCCCGAGACCACGGTCCCCAGGCTGAAGTCCACGCCCTTGAGGTCCGCGCTGTGGAACACCGGCGTGTCCAGCTTGGCCTTGCGGAACGAGGCGTCGCCGAGGCGCGCCGCGTAGAACCGGGGGCGCTCCGCGCGGACCGAGTCGAAGAAGCCGCCCGACAGCTCCGCCCAGGAGAAGTCGGCGATGTCCAGGGTCGCGGAGATCCAGATCGACTTGGGCGCGGTGACCGCCTGGAACTGCGCGCCGGTGAAGTCCGCCTGCTGGGAGAGCGCGGCCTCGGTCAGGTCGGCCCGGGTGAAGCGCGCGCGGTGCGCGTGGACTCCGCGCAGCGAGGCCTTGGCGAGGGTCGCGCGGGTGAAGTCGGCCTCGTCGAGCTGGCTCTCGTCGAAGCTGAAGGTGCTGAGGTCCGCCTCGCGCAGGTCCGCTCGCCGCAGGTCGCAGGTGTCGAAGCGCGCCATTTGGCCGCGGCAGCCCTTGAACACCGCGCCCGCCAGCCGGGACTTGCTGAAGTTGGCCATGCCCAGCTCGGTCTCCGAGAGGTTCAGCCCGTCGCCGCGCACGAGGGTCAGGTTCGCCAGCGAGAGGTCGGAGCCGGTGAGGTTCGCCCCCTCGAGCAGCGCCTTGTTCGCGCCGAGGAAGCAGAGCGTGGCCTCGCGCAGGCTGGCGCCCGCGAGGTCGACCTCCTCGGCCAGGGCGGACTCCAGGGTCGCGCGGTCGAAGCGGGCCCGCGCGAAGCTCCCGCGGCTGAGGTCGGCCTCGACCAGCGTGGCGTCCTCGAACAGCGCCTCGCTGAACTCCGCGCGGCAGAGGGTCGCCTGCGTGAGGTCGGCCTGGCTGAAGTCGGCGCGCACGCCCTGAGCCCAGGAGAGGTCGGCCTCCGTCAACACCGCGCCCAGGACCTGGGCTGCCGTGAAGTCGGCCTTGCGGAACACGACCTGGGGGGCGCGCACCCCGCCGAGGTCTGCCCCTGCGAAGTTCGCGCCCTCGAAGCTCGAGCCGCTGAGGTCGGCGCCCTTGAGCGAAGCCCCGCGGAAGTCCGCGCCCCCCGCTCCGCAGCCGAGGAGCTGCGCGCCGTCGAGGCGCGCGGCGCTGAAGTCGGTGCTCAGGAGCGCCGCGGCCTCGAACCGCGCGCCGCTGAGGTCGGCGTGCACGAGGTTCGCCTGGCTGAGGTTCGCCTCGCGGAACAGCGCCCCGCTCAGGGTCGCCCCAGCGAAGTTCGCCCCGCCGAGGTTCGCCTCGGCGAAGCTCTTGCCGCTGAGGTCTTGCCCGCTGAAGTCCTGTCCCCGCAGGTCCTGCCCGGCGAAGTCCCGCAGGTCCTCGTGCTCGACCGCCGGACGCGGAGGGAACGCGGCCTCGAGCTTGGCCAGGAGCTCGTCGGCCTCGCCGAACTTGGCGAGCTGCTCCTCCTGGGCCGGGCCCGCCTGGGCCAGGGCCTCCTTGCTCTGGGCCAGGGCCTGCTTGACGGGGCCGAGGTCCGGGCCCTGGAGCGGGGGCGCCGGGTTGTCGAGCATGCCCGCGGCCATGAGCGTGGCCCCGGCGATCATGCGCTGGCCCTTGTCGAACAGCCCCAGGAGCGGGCTGTCGACGCCCTTGTCCAGCAGGCGCTGCTTCTGGGCGACGAGGGCCTCCGAGAGCTGCTGGAGCATGCCGCGAGGGTCCTCGATCGCCATGTCCGCGGGGATCGGGGGCATGGCCGGAGGCTTGGGGGGGACCGCGAAGGCCGTCTTGAACTGGGAGAACAAGGACGGCGCCTGCTGGGCCTGCCCCTGCACTTCGTCGGGGGTGCGCTGCTTGGCCTCGACCAGCTTGGCGAGCACGGTCTCGCGCTGAGCGGCGGGGGTCATGTTCAGGATCAGGCGCTGCTGCTCGTCGATCTCGCCCAGGCGCGGGTCGCCCTCCAGCCCCGGCGGCTCGGGGACCGTCCCCCGCGCCAGCGCGTCCCGGAGCGCGACGAACCCGGGCGGGAACTTCTGCTCGACCCCCAGCGGGTCGGGGTGCCCGGCCTCGTAGAGCGCCAGCGCCCCCGCCGGGAACTTGGCCCGGATCCCGAAGGGGTCGACCCGCTCGTCGACGGGGACCGGGGTCCCGGCCAGCGCCGCGGCCTCCTCGGCCGCGACCTGCTCGCCCATCTCCAGGAAGCCCTCGGGGAACTTGTCGGCCAGCCCGATCGGGTCCTTCTCGTAGGCCTCGAGCACCTGGCGGTAGTGCTCCGCAGACCTGGGGGTCTCGCTCAACGGCTCCTGGACCACGAGCCCGCAGGCCACGTCCTCGAACTCGCGGTGCGCGACCGGCGTCAGCCCGCGCCAGGTGAGGTAGACCCTGCCCTCGTCCGCGTCGACGTAGAGCGTGTCCAGGACCATCTTCGCCTCGACGAAGCGCTGGTCGATGTGCTTGACGAAGCAGCGCACCCGGATCCCCGGGAGCTGCGCGCGGATCAACGGCGCGTCGGGGTGCAGGTTCTGCAGGACCAGCTCCTCGTCCCCGCGGAGGTAGCCGTCGAGCTGCTGGTCCGCGGGCGCCGCGTTGAAGTAGGTCCAGTCGAAGTCCTCGCTGAACCAGGGCGCGCGGGTGCGCTGGTACTTGGCCCCGTAGCGCTTGCCGCGCTTGGGCGCGCGCTGGGGCCAGTTGGGGCTGATCGGGAGGAAGGTGGCGGGGGTGGGCTTGTCGCGCGCGCCCTGGATGGGCTGCCGGGGGTCCTCGACCAGGGGCAGCTCCTGGCCGTCCCGGCCCTTGCCGACGGGGTTCTGCGGGAAGCGCGCGCCCCCGTACGCGTTCTCCCAGGTCAGGGGCACCCGGGCGAAGGGCTGCGGCTCGGTCATGCTCTTGCCGAACAGGACCCCGGGCCGCCACGCCCGGGGGCCGCGGACCACGAGCGTCTTGGACCAGTCGCCGACCGCGAAGCGCACGGGGCACTCGGTCGCCGCGCGCCCGCCAGGGGGGTAGCACGTGCCCTTGAGCAGCAGGTCCGCGTGGGGCTTCCAGTCGGCGAAGTCGCTGGCGTAGGTCAGGGGCCCCGCGCGGTCGGGGTCGGTCGGCGCCCAGGTGTCGCCGCTCATGAAGCCCTGCTGCACCGGGTCCTCGATCTGCTCGAGGGAGCCGTCGGCGCCCAGGCGCCAGGTGCCGCGCACGAACAGGCTGACCTCGAGCTGCGGGATCTTGCGGCAGGTGATCTTGGGCCCGAACTGCAGGGCCGTGAGGTTCTGGTGCAGGAACATTTCAGGGCAGGCCGATCATGGTCACGCCGGCCTGGGTCTTCTTCAGCAGGTGCGCGTCGTGGCGGGTGAGCGAGGTGTTGGTCTTGCTCAGCGCGACGTGCACCGCGTTCAGGTACTGCGCGTTGTCGTTGATCGCGGCGGTCTGCTTCTGGATCGTCGCGCCCATCTCCGAGATCTTGGCCTTGTTGTCGTTGATCCAGGCCTCGCTCCCCGTGACCTTGGCCTTGTTGTCCGCGATCCAGGCCGCGTTCTCGTTGACCGTGGCCTCGTTGGTCGAGATCTTGGCGATGCTCGTCTGCAGGGAGGCCTCGAGCTCGGTCAGGCGGATCTTGTCGCGCCAGAACCAGGCGTCGCTCTCCTTGAGCCCAGCGGTGAAGCTGAAGGCCGGGGCGAAGAGCTCCATGACCATCGCGCCTATGTGAATGTCGAAGTGGATCAGCGCGCCGTTCACGTCGAGCACGAAGGGCGCGACCTGGGCGTGGATCACGGCGGTCACCGCCCACAGCTCGTCGAGCACGAACAGCCCGCGGGTCGACGAGCGCACCACGTTGGGGAACTTGGTCGGGTCCTCGCCGTAGTCGGGTCCGATCTGGTCCAGCACATAATGCGAGGCTCGCACCCGCGACTTGACCGTGTTGAAGCGCTTGCTCCAGCCCACGTCCTCGATGTACGAGCCGGCCCCCTCCTCGCGCGAGTCGGTCTTCTCGTGCCAGTTGTCGCACTTGATCGTGGACTTCACGTTGGCGCCCTCGACGTACTCGCCCACGCTGCCGAACTTGGCCTCCACGTGGGGGCCGCCCACGATCAGCTCGTACTTGCCGATCGCGGCCTCGAAGGCCGAGCACACGTCGTTGAGCTTGGTGATGCTCCCGCCGTTGTAGACCTCGGCGTAGGCCGCGTTGACCTCGTCGGTGGTCGGCTCGCCGGTGAGGTCGGAGTAGGCCGTGAGGCTCATGAACTGAGTCGCGCCGGTCTCGCTCTGGCTGTTGAGGTCTCCCAGCTCCGACTCGGAGTAGGCGCCGCTGCCGCCGCCGGGCAGCGCGTCGGCGGAGGCCCGCGGAGCCTTCGCCGGGCGCCGGGGGCGCTCGCGGCGCCTGAGCGCGCCGCCGCCGCCGCCGCCGCTGCCCCCGCCGCCCTCGCCCATGCTCCCCTGCTTGGTGTAGCAGGCGTAGGTCGCGCCCTGGCCGCCGACGAGGGTCACGCCCTCCTTGCCCTCCTCGTCCTCGAAGGTCAGCTCGTTGCCGCTGCTGGTCACGATCCGGTTCTGGGTGTAGTTGCCGGCGTCGACCAGGCTCGGGTTCTCTTGGTTGTAGACCGCGCCGGCGATCAGGGGGCGGTCGGGGTCCCCGTCGAGGTGCACCAGCAGGACCTCGGTGCCCTTGCGCAGGGGGAACACCATGCCGCTCTCGGAGCCGGCGTAGGGCTGGAGCATGCGGATCTGCCGAGAGGCCTTGCCGTCCTCCTTGCCGTCGCCGGCCATGTCGAAGGGCACCCGCACCGTGTAGCGCCCGAACTTGTCCAGGTCCGCGTACTCGCCGTCGGACTCGCCGTCGATCCGCGCGTGCATGACGCCTTGGATCGAGGGCCAGGGCGTGACGCACTCGGGGCGGTAGCACTCCTCGACCGGGATCGCGGTGAAGCGGTTCTCGTAGTGCACGCCGGTGACCACCCGCTTGTCGAGGGCGATCTCCTGCCGCGCGGTGTGCACGACCTCGGTCAGGAGCAGGTCCCGGTTGTAGGCCGCGCGCGGGTGGTCGGTGAGGGTGAAGGTGAAGCCCGGGCGCATGTTCCGCGCGTCGCTGACCCCCTGGAACACCAGCGAGCGGCAGCCGAGCTCCTCGGCGCGGACCTTGGCCAGCTCCCGGCCCTGGTCCAGCGACTTGTAGTGGTCGTTGTATTCGTAGAGCAGGCCGCTGCTCTCGCCGCGGACCTGCTGCTCGACCCGCAGGTCGGTGCGCGGCTGGCGCCAGTTGTAGTCCTGGAGCACCACCTGCTGGGGCAGGCGGTTCACGGTGCTCGCGAGCTCCGTGACGTACATCCGGTAGTCCTGGCCCGGGGTCGCCTGGCTCGAGCGGAAGGGGAACACGCTCGCCCCTCGCAGGGCGCGGTAGCTGCCCACCGAGTCGCCGAGCTGGAGCGTCTCCTCGGCTTCGCCCTTGTTCTCGAACCAGTAGAAGATCCCCTCGTGCTCCAGCCAGCGGTGCATGAAGTCGAGGTCGCTCTCGGCGTACTGCACCACGTATTCCCGGCGCGGGTAGCGCGGGCGCTCGGTGGCCTCGCCCTGGGCCAGGGCGTTCTTCAGGCTCTCGGCCTGGATCACCTCGGTCCCGTCGTGGAGCCCGGCCTCGTCCAGGACCTTGAGCACGATCCCGGGCGCGGTGTCCTCCATGTAGATCCGGCTGCGGTGGCGCTCGGCGAGGTCGAGCAGGTGCGGGACGAGCTCGGCGTGGTAGTGGCTGACCTCGGGGTCGGACTTGACGTGGCGGAAGCGGTTGAGGCGCCCGGCGATCCACATCGTGGTCCGGCCGCTGCCGCCGCCGGCCAGGGGCAGGGTGACCTTGATCCCGATCCGCGCGGGGGCGTAGAGCAGCGACTCGAGGTCTACGTCGTGGTTCGAGGAGACGAGCTCGAGCTCGAAGCGGAACGGGCGGGACATGGACTCCACGCCGCGCAGCTCGAGGATGAACAGCTCCTCACCGCCGCTCGCGTCCGAGTGGAAGGTGAACTCCTGGTTGGTCAGTGACATGCAGGTCTCCTGGAGCGAGGCGAGGCGTCGGGGACGAGCCCGTGAGGGGAGAGGGAGGTGGTGTGGCCGACGGGGCCGCGGCCCAGGGCAGCGACCTGGACCTTGCCGTAGGTGCGCGCGCCGACGAGGGGCGCGCGGTCGTGGGCCTGGAGCGCGCCCGCGAGGAGCTCGGCGGCGGAGGCCGTCTGCCCGTCGACGAGGACCGTGAGCCCGCCAGCCCAGGCCGGCGCGCCCAGGGTGCGCAGGGTCCGGGGCTGTCCGCCGAGCTCGAGCCGGGCGACCTCGCGCTCTGCGGGCAGGAACGCGCTGGCGAGGGCCGCGGCGGCGGCGACGCTGCCGCCGGGGTTGCCGCGCAGGTCGAGCTCGAGCTCGCGCACGCCGCGAGCGGTGAGCTCCCCCAGCTCGCGCCGCAGGAGCGAGGGGGTGACGCGGCTCACGCGGCGGAGCACGAGGCGCGCGGCGCGAGGCCCGAGGCGGGTGCGCTCGACCGGGGGCAGGCGGCGCGCGAGCTGCCGCCCGCGGAGCAGGCGCGGGCGCTCACCCGGACGGGTGACCCGCAGCTCGACGACGCGCCCGGGCGCGATCTGCCGCAGGTCGCTCGGCGCGCGCAGGCGGCGACCGTCCTGCTCCAGGACCACGTCGCCCGGGCGCAACCCGAGCCGGGCGGCCAGCCCCCCCCGGCGGGTGTGGAGCACGCGCAGCCCGTGCGAGGTGGGCGAGGCGGTCAGCCCCAGCGACGTGTCGGGCAGGTCGCAGAGGTCCACGAGCGCGGCGTCGCCGAGGTCGCTGTAGAGCACGTTGACCACGTCGGGGATCAGCGTCGCCCCGATCGGGTCGTTGAACAGATTGCCCTGGCTCGGGCAGAGCAGGTGCTTCGACGGCAGCCCGTTGATCATCACCGTCGGGTTGCCCATCGTCGTCCCGCCGGGCTTCATCATGCCCAGGGGGTGGATGCACCCGGCGTTGTCGCCGTTGGTGATCACGGGCATGGAGCCCATGTTCTGCCCCGGCATCCCCGAGATCAGCACGTTGGGCGCGGTCGGGACCGCGAGGGAGTTGCTGCCGAAGTTGGGGTAGGGGATCGGAACCGGCGGAACGGCCGGGGTCAGGCAGACGTCGGGGAACCCAAAATTCTGGCCGGGGCCATGGTTCGAGGCGGGTAGCAACGCGGCTCCTCTCGACGGGGAGAGAGGAGCGTATTGCAACGGGACGCCGAGTGCAAACTGTTGGTCTCAATGAGCTACTGGCTCATTTTGAGTCGCAGTTGCAGGCGAGCCCGGGGTGCTCCACGCCGCTACTTGCGGGCGCGGTTCCGCGTCCGGGCGCGCTCCACCTGATCGACCAGGCCCGCGCTCGGCCCGCTCAGGCCCTCGCCTGCGGGGACGCGGCGACGGATCTCTTCGGCGACGCGGTCGTCGCCCTCGAGCTTGACCTCGGGCTTGCCGGCCAACGGGGCGCCCTCGGTCAACGCGGGGCTGAAGCGGGGGCAGTGGACGGGCCCGCAGCTCCTCGGATGGCTTCACGGGAGGTTCATAGAATGCAGCGTGTACGCTTCGAATTCCGTCGCGGTGGGACGGAACGCCGTCGACCCATCGGCGTGTGAACAGGCGCCGCTGGCGGAATTCTCGAGTCGGCTTCCATGCCAGGGCCTTGGCAGGTGAAACGCCTGTTCCTACGGTGGGTGCGCTGGGGCCAGGGGGTGAACGTGCACCGAGGGCGACTGATCGGCGGCGCAGTGGCGGTGGTGGGCGCGGCGACCGCGCTCCTCGTCTCGAGCGGGGTGGTGGCGAGCCTCGAGCGCCCCGACGCGCCGCCCCCTGGCGCGCGCGCGCGTCGGGGGGACGAGCCCACGCCGGCTCCCCGCGACGCCCGCGGGGTCGACGCGGCCCTCCCGGAGCTCGAGCCGAGCCCGACCCCCGACCTCGCCAACGCCACCCCAGACGAAGCGCTCGTGCCGGAGCCGGAGCGCGAGCCCGCTCGGCCCGAGCGCGCCTTCGAGCTGGCTTACGAGGGCAACAACCTCCTGGTCTTGGACCGCGGGCGCCCGGTCGAGGGCGTCGAGGTCCGGCTCTACGACCCCCGGCTCGTGGGGGGGGCGCCCGTGGAGGTCGCGGTCAGCGACGCCCAGGGCCTCGTCCGCTTCGCGCACGAGGAGGGCGCCGTGCGCGTGATCGAGGGCCCCCCGCCGCGCTTCGTGAGCCCCGGCGAGGCCGGCGCCTTCGACCTGAGCGACCCCGCCGAGTACCCCCTCGAGGGGCAGGTCGTGGGCCCCGAGGGCGAGCCCGTGGCGGACGCCGCGGTGAGCCTGAGCTACGGCGCGTTCGCGCTCTCCGCAGCCCGCAGCGACGGGAGCGGGCGCTTCGTGCTCTCCGCCCCGGGCAGCGACGGGACCCTGGTGGTCGCGGCCGAGGGCTACCAGCCTGCGCGGCTGGGGCTCGACCTCCTGCGCAAGCAGGCCGGCGTGGTGCGCCTGCTGCGCGGCGAGCGCGGGGCGCTGGGGGGCACGGTGGTCGACGACGCCGAGCGCCCCCTGGCGGGGGTCCTGGTGCGCGCCACCAGCGGGACCGGGGCGTTCCTGCTCTGCGAGACCGACAGCTTCGGGCGCTTCGGGTTCGAGCACCTCCCGGCCGGGCCGATCGTGCTCCAGGTCCACCGGGGCGAGCTGGTGCCGGTGACGCAGCAGACCGCCGAGGTGCGGGCGCGGGACGTGACCGAGGTGCTGGTCCGGGTGCGGGCGCGCGGGGTGCTGGCGCTGCGCGTGCACGGCAACGGGCAGGCCTTGCCCGACGTGGACGTGCGCCTGCGCGCGGCGGGGGTCACCCGCTTCGGGAACTTCGAGGCCGACGCCAGCAACCAGACCGGGCGCAGCGACGCCGAGGGCTGGGTGCGGTTCGAGGTGCCTCCCGGGGGCTACCACCTGCGGGTCGCCGTCGACGGCGAGGACCACCTCGCGAGCGGGGCGGTGGAGGCCGGCGTGACGACCGAGCTGGAGCTGGACGTGCTCGATCGGCGCAGCCTGAGCGTGCACGTGACGGACCCCCAGGGGAACCCCGTGCCGGGGGTGTTCATGGACGTCTCGCTCCCGGGGATCGACTGGTCGGGCATGCCCAGCACGCGCACCGACGCGCAGGGGGTCGGGCGCTTCGAGCAGCTCCCCCACGGCCTGGCCGAGGTGCACCTCGGCCGCGGCGGGCTGTGGCGCATGGCGCGCAGCGCCGGCGAGCGGGTCGACTTCGTGTGGACCGAAGGCCAGCAGCTCCGGCTCCAGGGTCGCGTGCTCGGCGGGGGAGGGCGACTGCTGGCCCTCACGGTGCGTCCGGACGTGGCGCGAATGCACGCGCTCGAGGCGCCGGGGGGCGACCTGGACGCGACCCTCGACGTGCCGGCGGGCCCGCAGAGCGTGCTGCTCGTGCCGGCGGACCAGGGGCTGGCGCCGGTGCTCCTGGGCGCCGTCCCGAGCACCGGGGAGCTGAGCGGGTTCGAGGTCAGCTTCCCCCGGGCGGGGATCGTGCGCGGTCGGCTGCAGGTCGCCGGGCACCCCACCGCGGGGCGGGTGGTCCTGGGCGGGGTGTGGGGCGCGGCCCAGGAGGCGCGGGTGCAGTGGAGCACCGGCACCGACCACGACTCCTGGATCACGGTCAACGAGTGGGCCCAGGCCAGCGGGCCCGACGGCGTGTTCGCCCTCGGCGGCCTGGCGCCGGGGACCCACGCGCTGGAGCTGAGCGCGATCGGCGCGCGGCCGCGCTCGCTGACGGTCGAGGTGGCCGCGGACGGCGCGGTCGACCTCGGCGCGCTGGAGCTCGAGCCCGCGGAGTGATCCTGCCCGCGCAGGGGGCGACGCTGTCCCCGCGGACGAGTAGGCTAGGGCGCTGGATCTCTGGCCGCGGGAAGGGCGCATGACCGACACCAAGCTCCAAACCCTGAAGCAGAGGTGGGAAGCCAGCGGCGCGATCGAAGACGAGGCCGCCTGGCTGCGCGAGCGCGCCATGCGCGGCGCGTTGAGCCTCGAGCGCCTCGGCCTGGCCGGGGAGTGCGGGCACCCCGCGGCGCGCATGGCCCTCGGGCTCTCGGACGCGCAGCTCACGGCCACCGCCTGGCTGGACACGGTGTGCGCCCGCGGGGTCGAGGTGTGCACGCGGCTCGCGGTCGCCGCCGCCGGCGGGGCGATCGGACGCTTCGAGGCGGGACCGGTCAAGCAGGCGATCAAGCGCGCGGTCGACGACCTCGAGTTCTACCTCTACGGGACCCCGGGCGAGTCCCAGGTCCTGCCCAAGCCGATCCCCTGCCCCGACGGGCTGCAGGAGCCCAAGGACGACGGCTGGGAGGCCGTGGGCAGCGCCGCCGAGCGCGGCTGGTGCTTGTGGCGCTGCGCGGTGCTGGCGCGGCAGGCGTTGACGGTCGAGGGGAGCATGGACGACGTGCACGCCAAGAAGGCGGTGCGCATGGCGACGCTCTCGCTCCCGGCGGACACCCCGCGCCCGCGCGCGGCCCAGGTCCTGCGCGGGGTGCGCGCGTCGCTCCTGGAGTACGCCCTGGGCTACACCCCCAAGCCGGCGAAGCCCAAGTAGCTCAGCGCTTCTTCGCGGTCGGCTTCTTCGCGGTCGGCTTCTTCTTGCTCGCGGGGAGCTTGAGCGCCTCCTCGCGAATCCGGGCCTTGGTGGCGGCCCAGCCGCAGATCGGGCACTCGGCGAGGTCGTGGCCGCGGGCCGGGCAGTGCTCGCGCCCGAAGTAAATGATCTGCAGGTGCAGCAGGTTCCAGCTCGACTCGGGGAAGGTCTGCTTCAGGTCGCGCTCGGTGACCTCGACGTTCTTCCCGCTGCTCAGGCCCCAGCGCGCGGCCAGGCGGTGAATGTGCGTGTCGACGGGGAACGCCGGGACGCCGAAGGCCTGGGCCATGACGACCGAGGCGGTCTTGTGCCCCACCCCCGGCAGCGCCTCGAGCTCGTCGAAGGTCCGCGGCACCTTACCGCCGTGGCGCTCGACGAGGAGCTCGCTCAGGCGCTTGAGGTTCTTGGCCTTGGTCGGGGCGAGCCCGATCTCGCGGATCAGCTCGCGGATCTGCTCCACCTCGAGGGCGGCCATGGCCTGCGGGGTCGGGGCGCGCTCGAACAGCGCCGGGGTGACCTGGTTCACCTTCTTGTCGGTGGTCTGTGCGCTGAGGAGCACCGCCACCAGCAGCGTGAACGGGTCACGGTGGTCCAGCGGGATCGGGGTGGTGGGGTAGAGCTCGTTCAGGATCGCTTGGATCCGCTGGGCCTTGTCCGCGCGGTTCACCGGGCCTCCTCGGGCGGGAGCCTACCCCGTCCCACCCACACTCCGGGCCTGGGGCGAACCCGCCCCAGGCGCTAGACTCTCGGCCCGGGGAGGCTTGCCCAGCCCCGGCGTCTGGAGGTCCACGTGGCGGCGAGTATCGACGGTCTGGGTGGCTACAACCTGGGGTTCGCGGAGGAGCTCTACGCGGCCTACGCCCAGGACCCGAGCTCGGTCGAGCCGGAGTGGCGCGCGTTCTTCGAGGGCCTGGGCGGGGGCGCTCCGACGTTGGAGTCGCCCTTCCCGCGCAAGAGCCTGTTCGGCGCGCGCCCGCCCCACAACGGCAACGGGCACGGCGCGGTGGGGCAGCTCGCCCCGGCCGGGGAGAGCGCGGCCGCGCGGCAGGCCGCCGTCGACCGGCTCGTCCACGCCTACCGCGCCTCGGGGCACATGGCGGCGGACCTCGACCCCCTGGGGCGCGGGCGCCCGCCGGTCCCCGAGCTGACCCTCGCGCACCACGGCCTCGACCAGGCCGACCTCGACCGGCCCTACTCTGGCTTGCGGGGCCAAGGGGTCCGCCCGCTGCGGGAGACCCTGGAGCGTCTGCGCAGCACCTACTCGCGCATGATCGGCGCGCAGTACATGCACCTCGACAACCGCGCCGCGCGCGACTGGCTCGAGTCCCGCATGGAGGCCAGCCAGAACCGCTCGGACCTCAGCCACGCGCTGCAGCTCCGGATCCTGGAGAAGCTCACCGCCGCCGAGATGTTCGAGCAGTTCATTCACACCAAGTTCCTCGGCGCGAAGCGCTTCAGCCTCGAGGGCGGGGAGAGCTTGATCCCGCTCCTGGACCAGGCGATCGAGCGCGCCGCGCGCCACGGGGTGCAGGAGGTGGTGATCGGCATGGCCCACCGCGGCCGGCTGAACGTGCTGGTCAACGTCATGGGCAAGGCGCCCGCGGACGTGTTCCGCGAGTTCCAGGACACCGACCCCGAGAACTACTGGGGCCGCGGGGACGTGAAATACCACCTCGGGCACCAGACCCGCGACCGGACCCGGGACGGCAAGGAGATCCTGCTCACCCTCTGCTGCAACCCCAGCCACCTCGAGTTCGTGAACCCGATCGTGCTCGGGCGCTGCCGCGCGCGGCAGGACGAGCGCGGCGACGAGACCCGCTCGGAGGTCATGCCCGTGATCCTGCACGGCGACGCCGCCTTCGCGGGACAAGGGATCGTGCAGGAGACCCTCAACCTCTCGACCCTCGAGGGCTACGCCACCGGCGGCGCGCTGCACGTGGTGATCAACAACCAGATCGGGTTCACCACGCCGCCCGAGTCGTCGCGCTCCTGCACCTACGCCACCGACGTGGCGCGCATGCTCCAGGCGCCGATCTTCCACGTGAACGGGGAGGACCCCGAGAGCGTGGCCCACGTGGCCCAGCTCGCCATGGACTTCCGCGCGACCTTCAAGCAGGACGTGTTCATCGACCTCTACTGCTACCGGCGCTACGGGCACAACGAGGGCGACGAGCCCGCCTTCACCCAGCCCCTGATGTACGAGCAGATCCGTCAGCGCAAGACGGTGCGCGCGGCCTACCTCGAGCAGCTCGTGGGCCCGGGGAAGATCTCCAACGACGAGGCCGAGGCCCTGGCCAGCAAGCACCAGGAGCGCCTGGAGCAGGAGCTCGAGCGCAGCAAGGGCGAGGACTTCGAGCGCAGCAACGTGGCGATCACCCAGCGCTGGGTGCGCTTCCGGGGTGGGCCGCGCAGCCGCCGCGACCCGGTCCAGACCGCGCTGCCCAAGGTCCTGCTCTCGGCGCTGCTCGAGCGGACCCTGGACTACCCCGAGGGCTTCAACGCGCACAAGACGGTCACCAAGCTGCGCGACCAGCGCCGGGCCATGGCCAAGGGCGAACAAGACCTCGACTGGGGCGCGGGCGAGGCGCTGGCCTTCGCGAGCCTGGTGTGCGAGCAGCACCGCGTGCGGCTGAGCGGCCAGGACTCGGGGCGCGGGACCTTCAGCCACCGGCACTCGGTGCTCCACGACCAGAAGACGGGCTCGATCCACGTGCCCCTGACCCACATGGACCCGCAGCAGGCGCTGTTCGAGGTGTGGGACAGCCCGCTCAGCGAGTGCGGGGTCCTGGGCTTCGAGTACGGCTACTCCCTCGACAGCCCCAACGCGTTGGTGCTGTGGGAGGCCCAGTTCGGCGACTTCGTGAACACCGCGCAGGTGATCATCGACCAGTTCATCTCGTCGGCCGAGGACAAGTGGGGCCACCTCAGCGGGCTGGTGATGCTCCTGCCCCACGGCTACGAGGGCCAGGGCCCCGAGCACTCCAGCGCGCGGCTCGAGCGCTTCTTGCAGCTCTGCGCCGAGGACAACATTCAGGTCGTGAACCTCACGACCCCGGCGCAGTTGTTCCACCTCCTGCGGCGACAGGTCCTCGACCGCTGGCGCAAGCCGCTGGTGATGATGACCCCCAAGAGCCTGCTGCGTCTGCCCGCGGCGCGCTCGCCGCTGACCGAGTTCAGCGAGGGCAGCTTCCACGCGATCCTGGACGACCCCCGCGAGCCGACCTCGATCAAGCGCGTGCTGATCTGCAGCGGCAAGGTCTACTACGACCTCGTGGCCTACCGTGAGGAGCACGGGCGCGACGACGTGTCGATCCTGCGCATGGAGCAGATCTACCCCATCGCTCAGGACGAGCTGGAGGGGCTCCTCGGGCGCTACCCGGACGGGACGCCGGTGGTGTGGGTCCAGGAGGAGCCCTGGAACATGGGCGCCTGGTTCTTCCTGCGCGCCAACCTCAACGGCGAGATCTTCCGCCGCCTGCCGCTCTCCTGCGTCTCCCGCGACGAGTCCGCGAGCCCGGCGACGGGCTCCCACGCCAGCCACAAGCTCGAGCAGGCCTACCTCGTGCAGCAGGCCTTCGGCGACGCGTGAGCCCGCTCCGCGCCACCCTGTGCCTCGTGCTCTGCGCGGCGCCGGCCCTGGCCGACGACCCGGCCTGGGTCGCGGGCTGGCTGGAGGCGAGCCTGCCCCCGCGCAGCCCCGACGCCGAGCACCGTCAGGTGTTCCTCGAGCGGGGCGAGCTGCCCGCGAGCTGGGCGAGCTCTCGCGTGCGCACCCTGCGCCTCGAGGTCGTCGCGGCGGAGACGGGGGAGCCGCTGCCGGAGGTCCTGCTCTCGAGCTGGCAAGGCCGGCAGCAGGGCTTCACCGACGCCGAGGGGGCCCTGGGCCCCGGCCCCTGGTACGTGGGCGCCGACGGGGCGGCCTTCGTGCAGGCCAGCGCCCCCGGGCGCCGCTCGTCGGCCGGGTGGGTGCGCCTCGACGCCCCGGTCGTGCGCCTGGCCCTGGCCCGGGACACGCGCCGCCGCGTCGAGCTCCAGGTCCAGGACCCCAGCGGCGCCCCGGCGCCGGCCACGACCTGGGTCCTCCAGGCCGCGGAGCCGGCGGTCCCTGCGGCCCCCGAGGGCACGACGCTCCTGCGCTACGAGCCCGACCCGCCCCGCGGGCGCAGCGGCCCCGACGGCAAGGTCCTGCTCCGGGTCCAGGGTGAGGCCAGCCTGCGCCTGAGCCTGCCCAACACCGGCGCCTTCGCGGGGCCGGTCCCGCCGGCGTCGGGGCCCTGGCAGGTGGCCCTCGACCCCGAGGTGGGCGAGGTCGTGGCCGGCGTGGTCCAGGCCCCCGACGGCAGCCCGCTCCCGGCCTCGACCCTCGCGGACGCCCGCAGCGGCGCCACCCTCGTGGCCGACGCCGCCGGGCGCTTCCGCTTCACGAACTGCCTGCCCGGGCTCTACTGCTTCGTGGTGCTCGGGCCCGACGCGGAAGAGGCGACCGACGTGACCGCGTTCAGCTACCCGGGTCAGCCCCGGGAGGCTCTGGTCGTCGTCGCGCGGTAGCGCTACGGCCGGCGCAGGACCTCGAGCAGGTCGGCCACGAACTGCTCCTGGTCCCAGCTCACCCGGTTGCGGGTCAGGCCCAGGCGCACCACGACGAGCTCCTCCGACGGGATCATGGTCACGAGCTGCCGGTCGTGGCCGGCGGCGTGGATCGTGTCCGGGGGGAGCTCGGCGCCGGAGCCGTCGTCCTCGAGCTTCAGCCACAGGTGCCCGCCGTAGCGCCCGTTCGAGTGCTCGGCGGCCTGGGTGCACCACTGGACCCAGCCCTCGGGCAAGATCCGCTGGCCGTCCCACACCCCGTCCTGGACCCAGAGCAGGCCGAAGCGCGCCCAGTCCCGGGGGGTGGCCCAGCCCAGGGACGAGCCCACGAAGTGCCCGGCGGAGTCGAGCTCGATCAGCGCGCTGCGCATGCCGAGGGGCTCGAACAAGGCGTCGTGGGGCAGGCGGTAGTAGGCGGCGTCCCCCAGCACCTGGCGCAGCGCGCGGCAGATCACGTTGGTCGTCCCGCTGGAGTAGCTCCAGTGGGTGCCCGGCGGGTGGGCCAGGGAGCTTCGCGAAGCCGCCGGCGTCGCGCTCGCGGGCCAGCATGGTCGTGACGTCGGTCAGCGGCGAGTAGTCCTCGCGGGTGCGAGCGCTCATGTGCGGGCGCTGCTCGAGGGTGATCGCGGCCCGGGGGTCGTCGGGGGTCTGCCACTCCGGGACCGGGAGCGGGCGCTCGAGCTCGAGGCGCCCCTCGCGGATCAGGGCCCCGACCAGGGCCGCGGTCACGGTCTTGGTCATGGACCAGCCGAGCTGGGAGCATGTCCGGGGTGAACCCGGGCGCGTAGCGCTCGCCCACGATCCGCCCCCGCCACCGACGAGCCCCCGCGTGCGGCGCGGCGGCAGCCCCGCGGGCTCGGTCATGGCCTCGTCCAGGAGCGCGTCGAGGGCCGCGCGTCGCTCGCGCGCCGCGAGGAGCAGGTCGACGTCGACCGCCTCGCCTTGGGGCCAAGGCGCGCTGGGGTCCGCAGGGGGGACCTACGACGGGCGGGGGGGGGACGTCCTGCAGCTCGCCGACCACGATCGTGGTCCCCAGGCCGCGGCGCCAGACCACCCGGGCCGCGTCGACCCCCGCGAAGGTCGCGGAGGCCTGCTCGCTGCCCTCGTCCACCGTGGAGCGGCACAGGCGCAGGAGGAAGGAGAGCTCCGCGGGGTCGAGGTCCTCGGCCAGCACGTCCTCGGACGCGCGGCCCGAGACGAACACCCCGGAGGCCAGGACCTTGGCCTGATACGCCGCGCCCATGGGGGCCAGCCGGGCCAGGAACACGAGCACCAGGATCGCCAGGCTCAGGGCGAGCACGACCCCGCAGCCCAGGCAGCGCGTCCAGCGGCGACGGCGGGGGGCGGTCATCGCTGGCTCGCCTCCTGGAAGCGCGCGCGGACCGCGCGCCGGGCGGGGTGCGCGAAGTAGGTCGCGCGCAGGTCGGGGGGCAGCAGGTCGTGGATCCCGCGCAGCACGTGCATCGCCGCCAACAGGTCCTCGAGCTCGCCGTCGGCGTCCTCCTGGGCGCGGCGGGCGCGCGCCCGCGCCCACGCCGCGCGCCAGGCGAGCTCGCGCATCGTGCGCCGCTCGGCGCGCTCGAGCGCCCGGCCCGCGGCGCCCTCGGCCCGCACGGCCGCCTTGGGGTCCGGCTCCAGCAGCAGCAGCTCGGCCCGCGTCAGCTCCGCCCGCGCCTCCTGCAGCACGCTCTTGACCCCGGTCTCCAGCGCGTCGAAGCGCTCGAGGGCCGCCAGGGCCGCAGGCGACGCCTGGGCCTCGGACGCCGCCAGCTCGGCCTCGAGCAGCAGGCACTCGGCCTGGTGGGGGACGTTGCCGATCGCGACGCTGATCGCCTGCGCCTCGACGAGCAGCTCGAGGGCCTGGGCCGGGTTGGGCTCGCGGGCCGCGAGCACCGCGGTCTCGAGGGCCTGGAGCTCGACCCACCCCGCGCCCAGGCTCCGCGCGCGCTCGCGCACGTCGAGGGCCTCGGCCAGCGCGCGCTCGGCGTCCCCGACCTCGCGCCACAGCGCGGCCTCGTTGAGCCGGGTCAGCACCGCGCCGATCTGGCTCTCGAGCTGGTCGAAGCCGTAGCGCGCCAGGGCGTAGCCCTCGAGCGCCGCGGCGTAGTGTCCGCAGGCGCGGTCGAGGTGCGCCAGGTTCGCGCGGGTGAAGGCCACGCCCTCGGGGTCGCCCGCGGCGTCCAGGAGCCCGGCGCGCCGGAGGTAGTGCTCGCGCAGCTCCGCCGGGCGGTCGGCGCGCTCGAAGCCCGCCTCCAGGATCGAGCGCGTGACCCAGGGGCCGCTGGCGTCGCCCAGGAGCGCCTGCTCGGTCTCGGAGAGCGCGGCGGGGTGCAGCCGCTCGCCGGTCTGCCCCGCCAGGCGCCCCGAGACCTCGAGCCCGTCGCGGAGCCAGCGGGTGGCGGTCGCGCTCTGACCGAGGAAGTGCGTGGCGTGGTAGAGCGACTCGCACACCTGCACGACCTCGCTCCAGGCCCGGGCCTCGCTCAGCGCGGCGTGCGCCGCCTCTCCGTCCTCGCGCGCGCCCTGGTAGTTCGCGCGCCAGAGCCGGACCGAGGCGCGCTCGGCCAACGCCCGCGCGCGCTCGAGCGCGGCGCTCGCGGAGACCGCGCGCTCGATCGCCTTCTCGGCCGCGTAGAACAGCCCCGCGTCCTTGAGCAGCCGCGCCCGGATCCGGAGCACCTCCGGCTCTGCGGGCTCCGGGGCCAGGAGCGCGAGCCCCAGGCTGCGCCGGCCGGTCGCCGCCAGCGCCTCGGCGCAGGTCGCCCGCGCGCGCGGGTCGGCGGCGAAGGCGTCGGGGTCGAGCTCCCGCGCCTGCACGAAGCGCGCGCAGGCGCGGCGCCACTCGCCGCGGGCGGCCGCGGCCTGGCCGGCCTGACAGGCCTGGGCGTAGGCCCTGGCCGGCTGCCCCGCGCCGGCGTAGTAGTGGCAGAGGGTCTCGGCGCGGTCGCTCTCGGAGCCCGCGTCCCCGGCGACGGGGTGCCGCGACTCGACGAGCTGCGCCGCCCGGGCGAACAGCCCGCGCACGACCTCGGCCCCGAGCACGGCCTGGGTCGCGTCGCGCAGCGGGGGGTGCTCGACGCTGACCCGCGGCTGGGGCCCGGGGAGCGCCTCGACCAGCCCGCGGCGCTTGAGGTCCACCAGCGCCGGCTCGGCCCGGGGCGGCGGCAGGTCGGCGACGAGGGAGGCGAAGGGGACCCCGCAGGGCCCCGGGGTCACCGAGAGCGCGCCCAGCAGCCGCGCCGCGTCGGGGCCCAGGCGCTCGACCCGCTCGCGGCACAGACCCTCGAGGGAGGTGGCGGGCAGGCCCCGGTCCCAGTCCTCGCGCAGGGTCACCCGGCCCTCGGCGCTCTTGACCGCGCCGGTCTCGGCCAGGGCGCGCAGCGCGTCCTCGACGAAGCGCGGGTTGCCTCCGCTGATCCCCCACAGGCGCTCGACCAGGGGCTCCGGCGGCTCCGCCGCGAGCAAGCTGCCCACGAGCTCGCGGGTCGCGCCCGCGCTGAGGTTCCCCAGCGAGAGGTCCAGCACGTGGGGCGAGTCGAGCAGGTCCTCCCCGTGGGCGGGGTCGACGCCGACCACGAGCAGGAACGGGAGCGCGGGGCCGGCGGCCAGGGCGCGCACGAGCTCCCAGGTGCCCTCGTCGGCGCGGTGCAGGTCGTCGAGCGCCAGCGCGCAGGGCCCCGCCGCGGCGAGCTCGGACAGGAGGGCGCAGCTCGCGGCGGTGGTCCGCACCCGGGGCGGGAGCTCCGCGTCCCCGTGCTCGCGCGCCCAGGCCTCGAGGTCGAGGGCGCCGCCCTCGTCGTGGCGCGCGAGCTCGGCGCCGCGCCCGGCCCGGCGCAGGAGCTCGCCCAGGGCGCGCCGGAAGGGGCCGGAGTGCGCGTCGTCGACCTCGGGCCGCGCCGCGAGGAAGGGCACCCCCGCGAGCTGACCGCTGACCCGCAGCTCGGCCAGGAACCGGCTCTTGCCGACACCGGGCTCGCCGCGCACCAGCAGGATCCAGGGGCCGTCGTCGGGCTGCCCCCCGGCGCGCAGCGGGCCCAGCCGCGTCTCCGCCAGGCGCAGGGCCTCGTCGCGGCCGACGAAGCGCCCGCCGCGCAGCGCGCTGCGCCGCGTCTCGGGGGTCTCCGGGGCGAGGTCGAGGCCCAGCGCCTCGTTCAGCGCGCGGAGGGTCGCCCGCGCCGTGGGGTAGCGCTCCGCGGGGTCCTTCTCCAGCAGGCGCTGGATCACCGCCTCGAGCTCCGGCGGCACGGCGTCCACGCCCCAGAAGGCGAAGGACGGGGCGGGCTCGCTGGCGTGGGCGCGCAGCATGTGCATGACGTCGGGTGCGTGGGCGAAGGGCGGGTGCTTGCACAGCGCCTCGTAGGCCACCGCGCCGAAGCTGTAGAGGTCGGCCCGGGGGTCGACCGGGGCGCCCTGGATCACCTCCGGCGACATGTAGGCCACCGTCCCGCGCAGGTTGCGGTCCTGGTCGGCGTCGGTCGCCTGGGCCAGGTGGAAGTCCAGGAGCTTGACCTTGGGGCCCGTGGCCTCGGGCAGGACCAGCACGTTCTGGGGTTTGAGGTCCATATGGATCAGGCCGCGGTCGTGGACGTAGGCCAGCGCGCGCAGGGTCTGGGCGAACAGCTCGACCCCCGCGCGCCAGCCCTCGCGGTGCACGGCGGCGACCAGGGTCTCGCCCCGCAGGAGCTCGAGGGAGAAGAACAGCGCGTCGCGCCCGGGGACCACGTCCAGGTCGTAGACCTGGGCGACGTGGGGGTGGTCCAGCGCGCTCAGCGCGCGGAACTCGTGCTTGAGGTAGGCGGTCGAGGCCTCGGTCAGGCGGTCGAGGCGGATCACCTTGAGCGCGACGAGGTGCCCCGGCGCGAGGCGGTGGTCGCGGGCGAGGTAGACGTGGCCGAGCGAGCCCCAGCCGAGCTCCTCGAGCACCTCGTAGCGGTCGTGGATCCAGGTGCCGACGAGGTCGCTCTCCGGGGCGCCGTGCTTGCCGTCGTCGAGGGCGGCCGACCGGCTCACCGCTCGCTCCCCTCCTCGAGCCGCCGGCGGAGGTCGGTGAACTCGTTGTGGCAGCGCTGGCAGTCGGGGTGGCGCACGTAGCCCTGGCGGCGGTCCTCGGGCACGCTCTGGCAGAGCACCCGCAGGCCGCTCATGGCCTCGACGTAGGCCTCGAGCGCGCTCCCCGCGTCCTTGAGCAGGAGCAGCGCGCGCCCGCGGGAGGCGGCGACCCGCCAGGCGAGCTCGCGGTCGCGGGTCGCCTCGGCCCAGCCGGCGGCCCGCTCGAGCTCGCCCAGGAGCGCGCGCGGGATCTTCTTCTGCAGGCGCAGGGTGGCCTCGATCCGCGTGTGGGTCAGCCACGCGCGGTCGCGCAGGCTCAGGCCCTCGGGGTCCACGCCGCCGAGGGTCCCCTCGACGAGCAGCGTGTCCTCGCGCTCGAGGAACACGCGCAGCAGGGCGAGGGTCGTGCGCAGGACGCCCGAGCGATCGCCCTGGGCGCGGAACAGCGCCTGGGCCTGGTGCAGGAGCTGCTCGCCCTGCTCGACGTCGTCGTCCAGCGCCAGGCGACCCAGGATCTCGAGGGCGCGCGCGCGCTCGCGGGGGACGTCCCCCGAGAGCGACGCCTGACGCAGGGCCTCGGTCGCCAGCTCGTGGGCGCGCCCTCGGTCGCCGAGGCGCTCCAGGACCTCGGCGTGGGCGTTGAGCGCGCGGGCGCTGAGGTCCAGGGTCCCCAGGCGCTCGGCCTCGGCGTGGGCCTGGGCCAGGGTCTCGAGGGCCTGGGCGTAGTCGCCGACGTGGTGCTGGGCGCGGCCGAGGTCGGTGAACACGTCGACCCGCTCCGCGGGGGCGCCGAGCTTCTCGTGCAGGGCCAGCGCCTTGCGGAACAGGTCCAGCGCCCGGTCGGTGTGGCCCAGAGCCACGTTGGCCCGGGCCAGGGCCCGGCTGTTGCGCGCGATCCCCGCCGCGTGGCCCAGGCGCGTCTCCAGGCGCAGCGCCTGCTGGAAGCGCTCGACCGCTTCGGCGGCGCGGCCGGTGGAGAGCGCGACCTGCCCCAGGTCGGTCAGGGCCCGGGCCTGGCGCAGGGTCTCGTTGCCCCGGCGGGCCAGGGCCAGCGCGCGGCGGAACTCGCGCTCCGCGTCCACGACCTCGCCCTGGGCCAGGAGCGCGCGGCCGCGCACGGTGACCGCCTCCAGGGTCTCGGCGCCCTCGCTGAGGTCGCCGAGCTGACTGAGCGCGGTCTCGGCGAACTGCAGCGCGTCGGCGTAGCGTCCGGTGCGCAGGTAGATCGCCGCCGCGGCGGTGAACAGGCCGGCGGTCTCGTGGCGGTGCTCCTCGTCGCCGAAGTGGCGCAGGGCGCCGTCGGCGAGGACCTCGAGCGCGCCGTCGAAGTCGCCCTGCTGCGCGCGGAGCTGACCCAGACCCCGCACGACCCGAGCGTGCTCCTCGGGGCCGAGGGCCTCCTCGGTCTCGAGCACGCGCTCGTAGATCGCGACCGCCTGGGCCACGTCGCCGGTGAGCGCGAGCAGGTCGCCGGTGCGCAGGTAGAGCCCGCGCCGGCGGGGGGAGCCCTCGGGCAGGAGGCCCATGGCCGAGGTGAACAGGTCGATCGCGCGGTGGTAGGCGTGCACGCTGCAGGCCTGGTCGCCCGCGCGGATCCCGTATTCCAGCGCCTTCTGCCGGTTGCCGGCCTGGTCGAAGTGGCGCACCAGCTCGCCCAGGTCGACCGCGCCCAGCTCCTCGCGCACGCGCTCCTCGAGCACCTCGCCGCAGCGCTCGTGGAGCTGCCGGCGGTAGCCGGGGTCCATGGACTGGTAGACCGCGTCGCGGGCCAGGAGGTGCACGAAGTCGTAGCGCAGCGCGGGTCCCGCGGCCCCGCGCTCGGCGAGCACGACCTGACGCCGCTCGAGGCCCCCGAGCTGCGCCGCCAGCTCGGGGGTGGGCTCGCCGCTGAGGTCGGCCAGCTCACGCAGGGTGGAGGAGCGCCCGAGCACCGCCAGCCAGTTGAGGGGGCCGCGCTCGTCGGTCGAGGTGTGCGCCACCCGGGAGAGGATCACCTCGCTCACGCTGTCGGGGACGATCAGGCTCCCCGGCTCGTCGAACTTGGCGACCCAGCGCCCGTCCTCCTGGCGCAGGCCGCCGCTCTCGGCGAGCGAGCGCAGGACCTCGGTGGTGAAGTAGGGGTTGCCCCGGGTCTCGGCGTAGATCGCGTCGGCCAGCCGCCGGGGGTTGCTCCCGCGGCCGAGCATGGACTCGATCAGGGCGAACACCTCGTCGCGGGTCAGCGGTCCGATCTGCAGCTCGGCGAAGGACGGCTGGGGCAGCTCGCGCAGGACCTCGCGCTGCGCAGGGCTGAGCTCGCTCGGGCGGAACGAGGCCACGACCAGGAGGCGCAGGGGCGAGGTCTGCGCCAGCTTGCGCGCGCTCTCCACCAGCACCAGGTTCCGGCACAGCGTCGAGAGCAGCTCCCAGGCCTGGAGGTCGGCCTTCTCCAGGTCGTGGAGCAGGACCACCAGCGGCCGCTTGCGCCCGTAGCCGATCAGGAACTGCGAGAGCGAGTCGAGCAGCCGCAGCTCCTCCTGCCCGGGGTCGAGCCGCGCGCGCTCGGGGAGGCGCAGGTCGCTGAGGTCGAGCTCGGGGACCAGCTGCTCGAGCTCGCGTCCGTAGCGCAGGAGCAGGTCGCGGCGCAGGGGGTCGGTGTGCTGCGGACGCAGCGGGTCCCCCGCCGCGGACTCGTCCGGGTCCCGGTAGTAGAGCCCGAGGATCCCGCGCAGGACCTCGACGAAGGGCTCGTAGCTGCTGCCGATCGTCGCGGCGTGACCCTCGACCACCGCCACTCGACGGAGCTGGCAGTGGGTCTTGAACTCGCGCAAGAGCCGCGACTTCCCCACACCGAGCTCGCCGGTGACGAGGAACACGTGCCGCAGGCGCTCGGGGAGCTCCGGCGGCGGCTCGGGCGCGCGCGGGTGGCGACCGCTCGAGAGCTTGGTGGAGTCGGTCGGGCGGCGCTCCTGCTCGAGGTCGGGCTCGCTCTCGAGCGAGAGCACGAGGTGGCCGCTCGCGCTGCGCTCGAGGGGCGACCCGCTCGCGCCCGGCGGGGCGGGGGGCTGCTCGGACCAGCGGAAGATCTGGGCGAAGGCCTCGTGCAGGACCTGGACCTCGCGCTCGCGCCCGAAGAACCCGCCGTTGGTGACGAAGGTCAGCGCCTGCTCGCGCGGCTCGATCGCGAAGTCCTCGCCGCAGATCCGGGTCAGCTCGCGGATCAGGAGGTTGCCGCTCTGGTAGCGGCCACCCGGGTCCTTGGACAGCAGGCGCTTGATCACGCGCCGCAGCCCGCTCGAGACCTCGGCGCCGAAGTCGGCGGGGTCGGGGATCGGGTCGGTCACGTGCTTGCGCAGCACGTCCAGGTTCGTGTCCCCGCGGAACGGGAGCTGGCGCGTCACGCACTGGAACAGGGTCACGCCCAGGCTGTAGAGGTCGGCGCGGTGGTCGACGTTGCGGTGCGTGGCGACCTCGGGCGCGAGGAAGGAGACGGTGCCCTTGATGATCCCCAGCGCCTCGTCGACGTGCTCGGCCGCCAGCCCGAAGTCGATGATCTTGACCCGCGGTGGCTCGTCGCGGGTCACGAGGATGTTCGTGGGCTTGACGTCGTAGTGAATGATCTGGCGTGAGTGGATGTACTCGAGCCCGCGGCACACCTGAACGATGAGCTGGATCAACTCGGCCTCACCCAGGCCGTCCGAGTACTCGAACAGGTCCGTGCCGTCTATGAACTCGGACGTAAAGAACACATCCTCGGTGCCCTCGATCACGCCGAAGTCGTAGACCTCGGCCACGTTGGGGTGCCTCAGGCGCGAGAGGGTGAGGAACTCGTGCTCGAAGTGGGCCAGGTCCTCTTGACGGCGGGCCTGGGGGGGGAAGCTCTTGAGGGCGACCTCGGCCCCGATCTGGCGGTCGTAGACCAGGTAAACCGCGCCCATTCCGCCCTTTCCGATCAGACGCCGGACCTGGTAGCGGTCGTTGAGGGTCGGGGGCTCGCCGTCGAGGGTCGGCTCGGCTATGGAGCGCCGAGGTTCGTTCACGTTACCTGTCCGTCGAGCTCTGAGGGTTCGTTCCGCGCTCGCTCCATAGGCTAACCGCCTCGCCGGATTGCGCTATCGCTCGAGGTCGCCGCGGTCGCGCGGCGCGTCGTTGGCAAAGTCTCGCGGACGCTGGCATGGTGGCACCGCAAGCCCCGAGGGTCTATGATCTTCGAACCTCATGGAGGGGTGTCTCCCCAAAATGTCCCAAGATCCGCTGGTTGGTCACGTCCTGGGTGGCGCACGCCTGGAGCAACGCGTCTCCAAAGGCCTGCTCGCCGACGTGTACCGCGGTCACTACGAGCGCTTGGGGGTCCCGGTCGCGGTCAAGGTCTTGTCGCCCAAGGCCATGGCGCAGGGGGTCAACAAGGACCGCTTCGTCCGCGAGGGACGCGCCCTGGCCCAGCTCCAGCACCCCAACATCATCAAGATTTACAACGTCGGTCACGAGCACGGTCGCTACTTCATCATCATGGACTGGATCCAGGACGGGATGAACTTGCGCCAGCTCGCGCAGCAGCGTCCGCTGACTCCGCCCCAGTCGCTCAAGGTGGTGCAACGACTCTGTGACGCCCTGACCTACATTCACGCGCGGAGCATGATCCACCGCGACCTGAAGCCGGCGAACATCTGCCTCCGGCGCGGCGGGCACCCGGTGATCATGGACTTCAGCCTGATGAAGGACCAGAGCTCCGACGTGCAGCTCACCGCGCCGGGCACGATCATGGGCACGGTCAACTTCATGCCGCCCGAGCAGGCCCAGCCCGGCGCCGCCTTCGGCAACGTCAGCCCGCAGAGCGATGTCTACAGCCTCGGCGGCACGCTCTACTGGTTGTTGACCGGGAAGCCGCCCTTCAAGGGCCGGACCCCCATGGAGACGATCATCAAGCTCATGCGCGAGGAGCCCCTCCCGCCCTCGCAGCACAACCCGACCCTGCCCCAGGTCGTCGACCAGCTGGTGCTCGACTGCCTGTCCAAGAAGCAGGAGGGGCGGCCCGCGACGGCCGAGGCCTTCAAGCTGCGGCTGGAGGAGTTGTTCCGCGACTTCCGCGTCGAGCTCGAGCAGAGCCAGCGTCCGGGGCTGGCGGACTCGGGCGATCGTCCCGCCGGCAAGCGCGCGACGAACCCGCCTTCCGCTCAGCAGCCCGCAGGCGCGGGCGCCGGACACGGCTCGAGCTGGGGCCGGGCCCGTACGGACTCCGGGAGCCAGCGCTACGCGCAGCAGCCCTCCCCGCACCAGCCCCACCCCGCGGCCGCGGTCATGTCCCCTCCGACCTCGAGCTCGGGGGAGACCAACGGCGCGCCGACGGACCCGTTCTCGCCCTCCATGTCCACCGAGGGCGCCGCGGCGGGCTTGCTGCGCATGCCGCAAGGCCTCGATCTGGTCGACCCCCCGCAGCGCTTCGGGAGCCCCGAGGACCACGCGCCCTCGCCGGAGGAGGACGAGGACGACGACGAGGAGGTCGCCCCGCGCCGGTCGTCTCGGCGACGGTCCCCCACACCTGCGCCCGAGCGAGGCGGCGGCGCGGGCAAGCTGATCGTGATCGCGCTCGTCGTCCTCGTGCTGATCGGGGGAGGCGTCGGCGCCGCCTACTACCTCGAGCTGATCCGGTTCTGAGCCCCCAGGTGGACTCTCGCGCAGACCAGCTCTTGCGGCAGGTGAAGACCCTCTCTGCGGCTGGACTCGGGAGCACGGTTCCGCGTCCGGCGGAGACCCCTGAGGAGCTGCTCGCGGGGTTGGTCGCCCAGGTCGGAGTCCACGCGGCAGGGGTGTATCTGATCGTCGACGGGGCCTTGACTCACTGGTGCGGGCGGGTGTTCGCGGAGCTCGAGGGCGCCCCTTCGGGCGCGCTCGAGGCGATCGCCGAGGGCGCTGGCCTGAGCCTGCAGTTGGTCTTCGACGGCGACGGCGACGTGATCGGCGCGCTGCTGGTGCGCGGGACCGCGAGCGACGCCTTGACCGCGCGGGAGGGGATCGGCCAGCATCTGGAGGCGGAGCTCACCCACCGCGGCTATCTGGGCGCGGTGTTCGCCCTGGCCGAGGCCGTCGAGGAGCTGGACGAGGCGATCGCCGGTCACGTGCGTCGGATCAGCGGCTACTCCGGTGTGATCGCGCGCTCCTTCGACTGCGAGGCCGAGTTCGTGCGCTCCGTCGAGCTAGCGAGCCCGCTGCACGACGTGGGGAAGGTCGCGATCCCGGACGCGATCCTCTACAAGCCCGACAAGCTCAGCGACGACGAGTTCGCCGAGACCAAGCGACACTGCGCCGCGGGGGCAGAGATCCTGGCCCACGGCAGCGGAGAGTTCTGGACCTTCGCGGCGGACATCGCCCACGCGCACCATGAGCGCTGGGACGGCTCGGGGTACCCCCGACGGCTGGCCGAGGAGGCGATCCCGTTGTCGGCGCGGATCGTGGCGATCGCGGACGTGTTCGACGCGCTGACCACCAAGCGGATCTACAAGCCCGCCCTCGGGATCGAGCAGTCGCTGAACATCATCGCCGAGGGCGCGGGTCGGCACTTCGACCCCGACCTGGTGGACGCATTCCAACGTGCTTTCTCCGAGATCCTCGACGTAAAGACCCGTGTGACCGCTCCCTAGGATCCGTCCGCGGCGTGGCGGTGGTTCCTGGGCGTGGCTATAGTGCGTGCGGATGGACCCTTACCGCGACGACCAGCTGTTCGGCAAGATCGCCTTAAACAAGCACTATATTCGTCGTGACTTGCTGCAGCGGGCTATCCAGTACCAACGAACGCACGAGCCGCACAAGCGCCTGGGCGAGATCCTCCTCGAGAAGCGGATCCTCACCCGCGAGCAGGTGGACGACGTCCTCGCCTACCAGAATCAGATCCGCCAGCTCACGAGTCAGACCGGGAGCCAGGTGCCGGGCTTCCCGCCGGACTCGGGGCGCATGCCCACCCAGGGCCCGCCGATCCTGATCTCGGAGACCACGTCGTCGGCGAACCTGCACGCGAGCTACCCGTCTTCGCCCCACGCCTCGCAACAGCACTTCGCCCCGCCGCACGCGTCGCAGCAGCACTTCTCGACCCCGCACTTCTCCTCGCCGCAGTATCCGCCCGCGACCAGCTGGAACAGCCCGTATGGGCCGGCGAGCTCGGAGCCCGCGGGGGTGCCTCGGGCGACGACGAAGCTCGCGGCCGCGCGCCCCGACGGGGAGGAGGCCGATCACCTCATCGGGATGCGCATCGCCGGCTGTCTGATCAACGGCAAGATCGGCCAGGGCGGCATGGGCGCGATCTACAAGGCGCACCACGAGGCGCTGCAGAAGGAGGTCGTGGTCAAGATCCTGCCTCCCGACTCGGCGGCGAACCCACGGACCGTGGAGCGCTTCTTCCGCGAGGCCCGCGCTGCGGCCCGGCTCGAGCACCCGAACATCGTTCAGGTCCAGGACGTGGGCACCACCGATCGCGGGCTCCACTACATCGTGATGCAGTTCATCGAGGGCCAGAACCTCGAAGAGAAGATGCAAGCCGAGGGTCGCCAGGAGCCGCTGAACGCGGTGCGCATGGTGAAGCAGGTGGCCATGGGGCTGCGGGTAGCCCACGCCGCCGGCGTGATCCACCGCGACATCAAGGCCGAGAACATCCTGATCGACTCGGCGGAGACGGCCAAGGTCACCGACTTCGGCCTGGCCAAGGACCTCAACAGCGAGCTCAAGCTCACCGCCGACGGCGCCATGATCGGCACCCCGCTCTACATGGCGCCCGAGATCGGGCGCGTGAAGCAGATCGACGGGCGCGTCGACATCTACTCGCTCGGCGTGACCTTCTACTACCTGCTGACGGGGGTGCAGCCCTTCCGGGGGTTCTCTGCGCTCGAGATCCTCTCGGCGAAGGCCCACGACAAGCTCAAGCCGCCCGAGCAGTACTTCCCCGAGATCCCCACGCGCTTCCGCAACGTGCTGGGAAAGATGCTCGAGAAGGACCGCGACCAGCGCTACCCGGACATAGACCACCTGATCAACGACCTCGAGGCCCTGGAGCGCGACCTGCCCCTGGACCTCCCCGAGCCGTCGATCTGGCCTTCGTCGGGCTCCCGCGGCGCGACGGAGCGCCTCGGCGCGGAGGTGAGCGAGCAGGTTCGTCAGGGGCTGAAGGCGCCGACCAAGCGCACCTCGGGCGACCGGCGCGCGACGACCCGGCGGCGACCCGCAGCGGACTCGGGCTCGGGGAGCGTCGTGCTGATCGCCGTCTCGAGCGTGGTCTTGCTCGCGGTGACCGCGGTCATCCTCTGGG
>JAWKSZ010000059.1:0-53942 GCA_041402045.1 Planctomycetota bacterium
CCAAGCTCATGGGGGCCACGATACTGCCTGGGGCGGCGGCGTCGTCGCCGAGGGGGTCTGGCGTGGTCAGGGGGGCCGGGTCAGGCTGGGCGGAGAGGGGAGGGCGTGTGGTCACGAGGCTCTCGATCGGCGCCTTGGGCGTCTTGGCAGCGGTCGCCGCGGGCGCGCAGGACCTGCCCCCGGAGACCGCCGCGCGCTGGCTCATGGCTGGGGCCCTGGAGCCCGAGCAGGCGGTCGCGGCGTGGGAGGCGGCGGGGCTCGAGCCCGAGGCCGCCCTGGAGCTCGTGCAGGGGCTGGCCCCCCAGCCCGACCCGGCCCTGACGCCGGGGACGCACACGGTCGAGCTCCGCGACGCGTCGGACCGCGAGAGCGAGGCCTACCTGTTCGTGCCCGAGGCGCCGCAGGAGGACGGGACCTATCGCGTGCTCGTGTTCTTGCACGGGATCGGCGGGAACAACGAGCGCACCTTCGAGGGCGGGTGCCGAGTGGCCCCGCCGCACACGATCGTGATCGGGCCGAGCTCGATCCGGCCGCCGAAGGACGAGCCCTACGAGGACCTGCGCACCGCCAGCCGCTTCGGGGTCGACGTCATGAAGCGCTTCAAGACCTGGTGGCGCTACCAGCCCGACGCGTTCCCGCTCCAGGCGCTGCGCTTCGTGCGCCAGCGCTTCCCGGTCGACCACGACGGGGTGGTGCTCGCCGGCTACAGCATGGGGGGCTTCGGCACCTGGAACCTGGGGCTGCGCTACCACGAGCGCTTCGCCGCGCTGGCGCCCATGGCCGGCGGGATCTCGCGGGAGGAGTTCGCCCTCGGCAGCGACGAGGTCTCGCGCTGGCTCTTGGGGAACGCGCGGGGCACGCCCTGCTGGGTGCTGCACGGCGACGAGGACGAGGTCGTGCCGGTGAAGTTCGACCGCGCGACCCACGAGGCGCTGACCGCGGCGAAGGTCGAGCACGTGTATCACGAGGTCAAGGGCGGGAAGCACCTGCTCACCGACTTCTTCGCGGGGGACGCGTTGACCGCGGAGCTGCGCGACTGGATCGGCGCGCAGCGGCGGGACGCGCACCCGGCGCTGGTGGAGCACTTCGCGATCGGGGCCTACCACGGCGGCGCCTACTGGCTGCGGGTGGACGAGCTCGACGAGCGCGGGCGGATCCTGGCGCGGGCCAAGAAGAGCAAGGTCCAGGTGCTGGTGCAGGGGGTCAAGCGCTTCACGCTCTACCTCGACCCCGAGGTGGTCGACGCGGGGCGCCGGATCACGGTCACGGTCAACGGCAAGACCGCGTCCAAGGGCAAGGTCGAGCCGAGCCTGCTCGCCGTGGCCGAGAGCCTGCGGCGCAGCGGCGATCCGCGGCTGGCCTACTGTCGCGCGCTGACGGTCGAGGTCCCGGCCGGGCTGCCCGAGGTCCCGGAGGCCGCCTGGGCGGCGGCGCGGAAGTAGGGCTTACCGAGTCTTGACGCCCCATCGGGGCGGCGGGGATGTAGGGTGTGCCCCTCAATGAAGGAGGACCCCGTGCGCGTGCGCTCTTTGCTTGCCCTGTCCCTGACGTTCCTGCTGCCGGTCGCGGCCCAGGACCAAGCCCCCCTCAGCGACTTCGTGCGCGTGATCGAGGCCCCCGGAGTGGGGGAGGTCCTCGAGTGCTCGATCCGCGAATACAAGGCGCCCAAGCCCGACTCCAAGGTCGGCCAGCGCATGTTCGGCGGCATGGGCGCCATGCTCGGCAAGCAGAAGCCGCTGCCGCCCCGGCCCACGGTCGTGCTCGTGAGCATGATCCACTTCGGTGAGCAGGGCTTCTTCTCCCAGGTGAAGGAGGAGCTGGCCAAGGCCGACCTCGTGCTCTACGAGGAGCAGGGCTCCGACGACATGAACGCCATGCAGGCGGAGATGATCCAAATGGCCACCGGCCTGCACTTCCAGGGCGCGGAGATCCCCCACGCCGGGAACGAGACCTGGCGCAGCGCGGACCTGACCCAGGAGCAGTTGTTCCGCCTGCTGGGGATCCACCCGGACACGATCAAGCAAATGCAGGGAATGATGAAGGGCATGAAGCTCACGCCCAAGATGCTCGAGGCGAACCCTGCCATGAAGCAAATGCTCCCCAACCGGGCGCAGATCATCGCCCAAATGCGCAACGGCGCCCCCAGCCTCGGCGAGCAGCTCGGCGGCAAGGTGGGCGACGTGATCATTCGCCAGCGCAACGCGGTGGCCATGGGCGAGCTGACCCGGGCGACCTACGAGGAGCGCAAGCGGATCGTGCTGATCTACGGCGCCGGGCACATGCCCGAGATCGAGGCCTACCTCACCGGGCCCCTGGCCTACACCCGCCAGTCCCAGCGCTGGCTGAAGGCCGTCTACGCCGACCCCGAGGCCGCCACCCGGCAGCAGCAGCCCAGCTCCAAGGGCCTGCCCGCCGGCAGCCGCTGGTACTAGTGCAGCACGTCAGAAGTTCCGGCACATCTCGCTTGCCCTCGCCGCCCCTGGCTTTGTTGCTCGTCGGTCACAATGGCCCGCATTGCTCCCTCCTCGCGCCTAGCCAGGGACGACGATTGCTGCGCGACCTGTGCCGGAACGTCTGACGCGCAGCACTAGCGCCCGGCGCATGCCTCGCTCCCTCGGCCTCGCGCTGCTCCTGATCTCGACCTGGGCGTCGCCTGCCGGCGCTCAGGCGCGGGATCCGCTGAGCGCGGTGCCCCAGCGTCTGCACGCGGTGGTGCGCTTCGAGCTGCCTCGCGCGCTCGAGGTGTTCGAGGCCGAGGCGGCGGTCAAGCAGCGCCTGGCGCCCCTGGGCCTCGACCCGCGGGACCTGGAGGAGCTGACCCTGGCCCTCGACCTCGAGGCCGCGCAGCGGCTGAGCGGGGAGGGGGCGCTGCTCCTGCTGCGGGGCAAGCTCGACGCCGAGCTCGTGCAGTTCCTGGGCTTCGTGCTCGCCGGGAGCGAGCGCGCCTGGGGGCAACGCCGCTACCTCCTGGTGCCGCGCTTCCCCGAGGTCGAGGTCCCGGTGGCGATCGCGCTGCTCGAGCCGGGGCTCCTGGCGCTCGGCTCCGAGGCCCTGGTGCGGGAGGCCCTCGCGACCTTCGCCGGCGAGGCGCCTTCCTTGCTCCTGGATCCGAGCTTCACCCGCGAAGCGGCCCAGGTCGGCGGCGGCCTGGGCTGGTGCGTGCTCCGCGTGGCGCCGGACGCCGCGCCCGCCGTGCGCTCCTTCGGGGTGCGCACGCTGCGCGCGCGGCTCTCCGAGGAGGCCGGCGTGCTGCGGGTGCAGCAGACCTCGACCTACCCCGACTACGCCACGTCGGAGCTCGCGATCGCCCAGGCGGCCGAGCTGTGGCTCGCGGCGCAGGGCCACCTCGCCGGGCGCGGCCTGCGCGTCCCGGCCTCCGTGCGCCCGGGGCTCCTCGGCTCCCAGGTCGAGCGCGACGACACCTCGATTCGCCTGGAGCTCGAGCTCGACCTCGCGCGCTGGCTGGGCTCTCGCTAGCGCGCGCCCCGCAGACCGGAGCGAGTCCGCCGTTAGCGCGCTCGCAGCTCGAGGGCCGCGTAGCTCGCCGGGTGTCCGGAGCGGTAGCCGCTCAGGTGGTAGCGCGCTGGTTGGTAGTGGGCCTCCGCCGTGTAGGGCTCGAGGAAGTTGCCGGCCACCAGGTCATGGCGCACGAAGAACGCGTTCGAGCCGGTCAGGTTGCAGCCCACGAGGCGGTAGCCCCGGGGGCGCATGCGCGCCTCGAGGGTGGTCAGCGAGGCGCCGAAGCAGTCGTCGCCCTCCCAGAGGAAGTCGGGGTCGTAGCTCAGGCAGTACTCGATCGGCGGGGGGAACTTGGCGTTGTATTCCAGGACCACGACCCGCGGTCGCACGCACTGGATCGCCTCGAACACGTGCAGGTCGTTGCCGTCTATGTCGAGGGAGAGCAGGTCGATCTCTGCCACGTCGAGCGCGCCCGCCAACAGCCCGTCGACGTTCTCCCGGTTGACGTAGCGCTCGACGATCTGCAGGGCGCCGCTCTCCAGGGTGCGCGGCAGGCCCCGGCGGATCTGCTGCACGTAGGGCGGGTGGCCCTCGACCCACACCCCGGTCCAGCCCTGGAACAGGAGGGCGAGGGTGTTGTTCTCGAGCCCCGCCTCGACCCCCACCTCGACGAAGCGCTGGTTGGTGGTCCCGACCCGCCGGAAGATCTCGGCCAGGATCCCGTCCTCGTCGTTCTGCGAGTAGACCTTGGCGCCGGAGCGGATCAGGCAGCGCGGGTCGGCGTGGCGAGGGTCCGCCCGCAGCCGCGCGAGCTCCTGCTCCACGAGCAGTTGCCGCAGCCCTTCTTGGAGCCGCGTCCCGCGCGCCTCGTCCAGCCGCGCCCGCACCCGCCGCGCGAACTTGTCGAGCATGAGAGGCCTCCCTGCTGAGCATTCTAGGGCGCGGCTCGCCGGTTACCCCCCACGGCCTCTCGCCGTCGCGCGTGCGCTGAGCTTGACGGCGCGCGCCAGCCCCCGCACACTCGCCCCATGACCTCTCCGCGCGATCTCGCTCTCGGCCTGGGACTGGGCCTCGTGCTCGCCCTCCTGCACCAGGGGAGCCTGGGGGTGGTGTGGACGGACCCCGGCACGAGCGGGCTGGCGACGATCGCCGAGGCCCAGCGCCTGATCGAGGACCGCTGGGTCGAGGAGCCGAACGAGACCGAGCTGCGGGACGGAGCGCTGGCCGGCATGGTGAGCTCGCTGGACCGCTTCTCGAGCTACGTGCCCCCGCAGCAGCTCACGGCGTTCAACGAGCGCACCAGCGGGCAGTTCGGGGGGCTGGGGATCCTGATCGAGATCCACGAGGGGCGGCTGCGGGTGCTGGCGCCGTTCAAGGGCACGCCGGCCTGGGAGGCGCGGCTCCTGCCCGGGGACGTGATCGCCAAGGTCGACGGGGAGGTGCTGTCCGGGCTCGAGCACACCACCGACGGCGCCGAGAAGCTCAAGGGCGCGCCGGGCAGCCAGGTGGTGCTGACGATCGAGCGCCCGGGGCGGGAGGGGGCCTTCGACCTGACCCTCACCCGGGCCCGGATCGACCGGGAGAGCGTGCGCCGCGAGCGGATCCTCGGCGACGGGATCGGCTATCTGTTCGTCGAGAGCTTCAACGCCGCGACCGCGCAGCAGTTCCGCGACGCGATCCAGCGCCTCGAGGCCCAGGGCCTGCGGGCGCTGATCCTCGACCTGCGGGACAACGGGGGCGGCTACGTGGACGCGGCGGTGGACGTGGCCGACCTGTTCCTCCCCGCGGACACGCTGGTGGTGACCACCCGGGGCAGGGGCGGCGCGGTGGCCGAGGCCCACGAGACCCGCGAACCCCAGGTCACCTCGGTGCCGGTGGCGGTCCTGATCAACCAACACACCGCGAGCGCGTCCGAGATCCTCGCGGGCGCGCTGGTGGACTGCGGGGTGGCCGCGGCGGTCGGCGTGCGCAGCTACGGGAAGGGCTCCGTCCAATCCCTGCTCTACCTGATCGGCGGCACGGCGAAGCTGAAGCTGACCACGCACTACTTCTTCACCCCCAGCGGGCGGCGGATCCACCAGGGCAAGCTCCCCGACGACGACCCGGCGTGGGGGATCCTGCCCACCCTCGAGGTCCCGATCACGGACGAGGTTCGGCGCGACGTGCTCACCGCCGAGGCGGATTGGGAGCTGCAGCGCCTCCAGGCCGAAGCCCTCGAGCGCCCCTTCGACCCGACCGAGACCCTGCAGCGCGACGACCCTCAGGTCCGCGCTGCCTACGGGCACCTGCAGCGCGTGTTGGCGGGGAGCGAAGAGCTGGGCGAGTCCTCGACGGCCGCCGTCGACTCCGGCGACCGGTGACCGAGCGGGGGCGCCCGCGGGTGGGCGTGCTCACCGACCTGGACGAGGAGAGCCGCGCCGCGTGCCTGCAGGCCCTCGGCGCGCTGGACCTCGAGCTCTCGCTGCCCCCGGCCGAGCCCGCCGGCTGCCAGGTGCTCGTGGGCGGACGTCCGCGGGAGGCGGACCTGGAGCGCAACCCGGGGCTCGAGGTGCTCCTGATCCCCTTCGCGGGGCTGCCGCCCCCGACCCACGCGCTCATGCTCTCCCGGGCGCCGGACGTGGCCGTCCACAACCTGCACCACAACGCCGCGGCGACCGCGGAGGGCGCGCTGGGTCTCCTGCTCGCGGTGGCTCGGCGCCTGCTCCCCGCCGACCGCGCGCTGCGGGCGGGGGACTGGGGACCGCGCTACGAGGACCCCGGCACGAGCCAGATCCTCGCGGGGAAGCGCGCCCTGATCCTGGGCTACGGCGCGATCGGCGCGCGGGTCGCGCGGGTCCTGAGGGCGCTGGACGTCGAGGTCGTCGCCGTGCGCCGGCGCCCGCAGCCCACCGACCCCGCGTGGGTGCGCGGCGGCGACGCGCTGGACGCCCTGCTCCCGGAGGCGCAGCTCCTGATCGTGTGCCTGCCCGAGACCGAGGCGACGCGGGGGCTCCTGGACGCGCGGCGCCTGGCCGCGCTCCCGCGGGGGGCGCTGCTGGTGAACGTCGGGCGCGGACCGGTGATCGACGAGCGCGCGCTCTACGAGGCCCTGCGGGAGGGGCAGCTCGGCGGGGCAGGCCTCGACGTGTGGTACCGCTACCCCCAGGACCCGGACGCGCGGCGCGCGACGCAGCCGAGCGCGTTCCCGTTCCACGCGCTGGAGCAGGTCGTGCTCAGCCCGCACCGGGTCGCCCACGGCGACGCCAACGAAGGCCTGCGCTGGCGCGCCGTGGCCCAGTTCTTGCGCGCCTACGCGGCGGGGGAGCCGCTGCCGCACCGGGTCGACCTCGCCGCCGGCTACTGACCGGCCCTCGTCACCGTCGACATGCAGGCCCGCGTGCACGCGCGGACCCCGCGCTCGGCGTGACGCCGCTCCTCCCCCACGGCGAGGCTGGAGGACCCTCGAGCGACGCCCAGGACTGAAGTAAGCCCCGCAGCGCCCCTGCGACGGCAGGCGGACGGTTTCCGCGGCGGCAGGCCCGCCCGCGGTGGATCGTTCCGCCAGCCGGCGCACTTCCGTCGGAGGACGGGCCCAGCATGGACTCCATTCGCCGCAACCATGGCACTTGGGGCCCTGGCACGGTCGCTGCTCACGGTCGCGACGAGAGAAGTGAGAGGCCCCCCCGTGAAGTCCTTCGTGTCCCTGGCGCTCCTGGCGCTGCTGCTCGGTCTGTGTCCCGCCTTCGCCCAGGACGGGCTGCAGTCCTTCCCCGCTCCCCCCGAGGTCCGCCGGATCGGCGAGCTGCAAGCCGAGCAGATCGGCCGCGAGCTGCGCTCGGCCACGGTGCGCGCGCGGGAGAACGTGGTGATCGTGGAGTTCGCCTACGACCGCGACCTCGAGATCGCCTTGATCCAGACCACCCCCGAGATCCTCCAGGTCGCGATCGGCATGATCACGCCGGACGCGGGGACCCTCGCCGTCACGCTCTTCTCCGAGACCTCGGCGGAGCAAGTGATCGGGGTGTCCTTCACGCAGCCCGCCGCCGACGGCGACCCCCTGGCCGGGCTCCCCGCCCGCGAGGTGCGGCGCATGCTCGACGCGTTCCAGGCCGCGACTGGCTCTCAGCCCGGCTCGGGCGACGAGGGTCAGCTCGTGGCGGCGAGCGTGGACTGGCGCGCCAGCGACGCGCCGGACGGGGCGGGGGCCACGCTCCTGCGCTCGACCCCCGCGACCGCCGGGACCTTCGGCGTCTACGCGCAGCTGTTCCGCACCGGCTTCAGCTTCGCGCAGGGCTACGACGTGCGGACCAAGCCCAACGGCGACATGCAGGCGCGTCGCCCCGACGGGCCGCGCTCCGCGGCGAACTTCGTCGAGCTGCGCCACGACGGCGCGGGCGGCGGCGTGGTCCTCATGGGCTACGACCCGCAGACCGCGCGCGGGCTGGAGCGCTACCTGGCCGAGGTGCTGCGCGCGGTGGACGAGCCCGAGGCCGCCGACGTGGTGCGCCCCGCCACCCCCCAGGGGTCGGGCGACGGCCAGGCCCCGGATCCCCAGACCCTGACCGGGGCCTTGCAGAGCGCGGGCAAGTAGCCCGATCACTCCAGGTCGCGCAGGAGCGCCTCGCGGGCCGCGTTGATCCGCTTGAACTTCTCGTGGGCCAGGGCCTGGAACGACGCGTCCAGGCCCGCGAACTTGTCCGGGTGATACTGCTTGGCGAGCGCGCGGAACGCGCGCTCGACCTCGGCGCGGTCGGCGGTGAGCGCGACTCCCAGGACCGCGTAGTGCGACTCGAACTCCGACGGCTCGGGCTCGACGGGCGGGGGAGCCTCAGGCTCCGGCTCCTCCTGCTCCTGAGGCTCGGGCTCGGCCTCGGGCGCCTCCGCCGCCGGCCGCCGCCGGCGACGGGTCGGCGCCGAGAGCGGGCGCGCCTTCCCCTCCCGGATCAGCTCGTCGGCGTAGGGCCCGTGGAACCACTCCTTGCGCCCTGCGCGCCGGCGGTAGTAGTCGCGCTTGGCGTCCAGGGCCAGGCGCTGCTCGCTGCTGAAGAGCGCCCAGAAGGCCTCGGCCAGGGGGACGATCGGGGGCGGGGCCGCGAGCAGGTAGCCCGCGCGGTTGCGCTCCACGTGGGACGGCCGGCGACAGGCGGTGCAGCGGTAGTGGAAGAACGGCCCCCCGTCGCGCACCCGGCGGGGCATGAGGGTGCCGTCGCGCTCGATCAGCTCGCGTTGCAGCGGCACGCCGCAGAACCAGCACTCGAGGTCGATATCGCCCGTGCGGATACCCTCCCGCCGCCTTACGATACGGGGAATGGGGCTGTGACCCCAGCGGCGAGCGGAGCGAGGGCGTGGAGGACGCAGGCGTCGAACACTACGGCAAGGTGATCCGCTTCCCCGCCCGCGGGCGCATGATCGTGACCACCGACCTCCACGGGAACCTCGGCGACTTCGAGCGCCTGGTGGCCGCGTTCCGCGAGGCCCTGGAGGAGGAGAGCGGCGAGGCGTTCTTCCTCTCCTCGGGGGACCTCGTCCACGGGCCCTGCTACTCGCGCGCCCGCTGGCCCGAGCACCTGGGCGACTACTACCCCGACCAGAGCGTGGAGCTGCTCGAGGCCTTCGTGGCGCTGCGGGAGGAGTTCCCCGGGCGCGTGTTCTCGCTGATCGGGAACCACGAGCACAGCCACGTCGGCGGCCCGCACGTGCGCAAGTTCTACAAGAAGGACCCCACCGAGACCGAGTTCCTCGAGCAGAGCCTCGGCCCCGAGCGCACGGAGTGGGCCAAGGACCTGTTCCGCAGCTTCCCGATCGCGGCGGTGGCCGGACGCGGGGTCGTGGTCACCCACGGCGCGCCGCGGGTGATCGAGGCCAGCTTCGCCGAGATCTGCTCGGTGGAGTACGCCGGCCACGAGGAGAAGACGATCCGGGACATGATCTCGGAGCCGATCCTGGGGGAGCTGTTCTGGTGCCGCTCCGCGGGGTCCCTGGTCGTGCGGCGCTTCCTCAAGCGCATGCAGATCGGCGACCAGCCCAACTACGTGGTCGTGTTCGGCCACGACCCGGTGCGGCGCGGCTACCTGCGCGAGGGCGACGAGCAGCTCTGCTTCTCGACCTCCTTCGGCCTGCGGAACGCGAAGAAGGTCTACCTCGACCTCGACCTGACCCGCGAGTACCGCTCGGTGCGCCACCTGCGCTACGGGGTCGACCTGCTCCCGCTCTACCCTGAGCTCGCCAAGCGCAAGGCGTCGCTGCTCGGCGCGAGCCAGAGCCAAGAGGGCTGAGCCCACGCGTCGTCCTCCCTGGTCGGCGCCCACGGTGCGCCCACACCCCGCGACCGCCACGACGTGACCTGCAACACTTGGTGACGTGAGGTGGCGCCAGGCGGACGCTTTCCAACCAGCCCGGGTCTCGGAATCGTCCAATGTGGACTTACAGTCCCTTTAAAGCCATGCGCTTACGCATTCATGACAGAGCGCGTCAGGTGTCGCCTCCGGCACCACCCCGCCTTCCCGTATTTGGATTCTGGACGGGGTCGACGCGCGGGTTCCGCACGTAAGCGCTGAGCGGGAAGCGCACCGGTCGATGGACCGAGGCTTGCTCTCGGGTGGTCCGAGAAGGATGACCGCGCCCGCGCAGGGGCGTCGGTCCGGCCTCAGGGGATTGACGATCATGCAACTGCTTCGCTCCACCGCGCTGTTCGCAGCGCTGGCCGCCTTCGTCGGTACGGCCTCCGCCCAGGTCACGGTCTCCATCGACCAGGCCCCCGATCGCGTCCGCGCGGGTGAGACCTTCGAGGTCGTGTGGACGATCGGGAGCCCGGACCCGGTCGAGCTGACCACGGTGGCCTATGGCTCCCAGTCTCGCGGCTGGAACCAGTACGGCAGCTTCCGCGCGGGCAGCGCCGGGACCTTCCGCACCCAGGTCACCGCGCCGGCGACCCCGGGGCCGCTCTACTGGACCGTCTACGTGCGCACCCGCAACGCGCGCGGCGTGATCCCCGAGCGCCAGATCACCGTGGAGGCCGCGACCCCCTCCGGCTTCGGCCTCGAGCGCCGCGAGCCCCGCGCCGCGCTGAGCTTCCCGATCCAGGGCGCGCAGCTCGACACCCTGCGCCGCGAGGTGGCCTTCCCCTCGCTGAGCTTCAACTCGCCCCTGTTCCTGACCGCGCCCCCGGACGGCACCAACCGCGTGGCCGTCGTGGAGCAGGGCGGGCGGATCAAGATCTTCCCCAACCGCGACTCCGTCACCAGCGCCAGCACCTTCCTGGACATCAGCGGGCGGACCCGCGCCGGCGGCGAGCTGGGGCTCCTGGGCCTGGCGTTCTCCCCGAACTACGCCAGCGACGGCCGGTTCTACGTCTACTACTCGCCCAGCGGCGGCAGCACCCGCACCCGGATCTCGCGCTTCACGGTCTCGGGCGACCCCAACCGCGCCGACGCGAACTCGGAGGAGGTCCTGCTCGAGATCGACCAGCCCTTCAGCAACCACAACGGCGGCAGCCTGAACTTCGGCCCCGACGGCTACCTCTACGTGGGCGTGGGCGACGGCGGCTCGGCCGGTGACCCGCAGCAGAACGGCCAGAACCTGGGCACGCTCCTGGGCTCGATCCTGCGCCTCGACGTCAGCCCCCAGACCGGCTATCGGATCCCCGGCGACAACCCGTTCCAGGGCGCCGGCCAGCGCCGCGAGATCTACGCCTACGGGATCCGCAACCCCTGGCGCTTCAGCTTCGACCGCAGCGGCGGCGACCTGTGGCTGGGCGACGTCGGCCAGAACAACCGCGAGGAGGTCGACATCGTCGTCCGCGGCGGGAACTACGGCTGGCGGATCTACGAAGGCAACGCCGAATACCGCAACCCCCAGAACATTCCGGCCAACCGCTTCCAACGCCCGGTGATCGACTACTCGACCGCCGAGGGCCGGACCGTGGTCGGCGGCTACGTCTACCGCGGCAACGCGCTCCCCAGCCTGCGCGGCGTCTACGTCTACGGCGACTACGTCAGCAGCCGCGTCTGGGGCCTGCGCTACCAGAACGGCCAGGTGACCTGGCGCCGCGAGCTGACCAGCGTCCCCAACCTGAGCAGCTTCGGCGAGGACGAGGCCGGCGAGCTCTACGCGACCTCGCTCTCCACCGGCCGGATCTACCGCTTCAGCGCCAACACCACCGGCGGCCAGACCTTCCCCTCGACCCTCAGCCAGACCGGGCTGTTCCAGGACCTGGCGTCCTTGACCCCGGCCTCGGGCGTCGTGCCCTACGACGTGAACGCCCCGCTGTGGTCCGACGGCGCCAAGAAGAAGCGCTGGATCGCGCTCCCCGACAACACCGAGATCGACTTCAGCGCCACCGGGAGCTGGCAGTTCCCGGTGGGGACCGTGCTCGTCAAGCACTTCGAGCTCGAGCTGGAGGAGGGCAACCCCGCCTCCGCCGTGCGCCTCGAGACCCGCGTCCTGATCCACGAGCAGCAGGGCTGGGCCGGCTACACCTACAAGTGGAACGACCAGCAGACCGAGGCGAACCTGCTCCCCGGCGGCTCGGAGCAGATCTACACCGTGCGTGACGCGGGCGGCGCCCAGCGCCGTCAGACCTGGGCCTTCCCCAGCCGCGCCGACTGCATGAGCTGCCACACGGTGGCCGCCGGCTTCGTGCTGGGCGTCGGCACTCGCCAGCTCAACCGCGACTTCGACTACGCGGCTCGCACCGACAACCAGCTGCGCAGCTGGAACCATATCGGGCTGTTCAGCCGGAACATTGGCGACGCCCAGGCCTACGAGGCCTACGTCGACCCCTTCGACACCAGCGTCGACCTCGCCCGTCGCGCGCGGACCTACCTCGCGGTCAACTGCTCGAGCTGCCACCAGCCCAACGGCGGGACCCCGCGTCGGATCGACCTGCGCTTCGACACCTCCCGCACCGGCATGAACCTGATCGACCAGCGCCCCGAGGGCGAGGACCTGGGGATCCAGGACCCGTACCTCGTGCGCCCCTTCCAGGCGGATCAGTCGATCCTCCTCGCGCGCATGAACCGCCGCGACGTGCGCGGCATGCCGCTCCTGGGCAGCCGCGTGATCCACGGCGAGGGCGTGCAACTGATCCGTGACTGGATCGAGGCTGGCGCCCGCTAGCCCGGGGGGCCTCGCCTCGAGGCCCTCCACCTGACCTTACACACCGCACCGACCGAGAACCCACCACCCTACAAGGGACCACCATGGCCAAATCCATTCACCTTGCGTGCGCTGCTGCGCTCCTGACCGCTGCGGTCACGGCCCAGGAGGCCGTCACCAACGCGGAGCTCTACGAGACCCGCGGCGGCGAGCTGACCCTGACCTGGGACGCGCGGCGCCTCGCAGCCAACGGCCTGCGCGCCCCGGCGGCGGAGTCCCGCTTCGCCGTGCGCAACGACTCCGGCGTGCAGTTCGCCGCGGGGAACGGGCGCTTCAAGGCGCTCCTGCGCGGCACGGTCTCGGCCCACGGCGAGGTCGAGCTCGGCCTGCCCAGCGGCGCGAGCGCGAAGATCGGCGAGATCAACGCGGTGATCGTCATGGATCACGCGGGCAACTTCTCGGGCTCGGTCGTCGAGCGCGCGGGCGAGGACGGGGTGGTCTTCACCCTGCACTCCACGACCCCGCGTGAGCAGGCCAGCTTCAACCCGGCCAGCGGCGCCTTCGCCTGGCGTGACCTCGAGGTCCGCCTGCACCCGGCCTGGGCCGAGAAGCACGCGCCGCAGGCGGCGGGGGCGGTCGTGGGCCGCATGACCCTGGACGCCACCGCGTTCCGGATCGACCCCAACGCCGCGGGCGAGGACTGCGGCTGCGACGACGACGGCGGCGCGGGCGCGGGCGCGGGCCCTGGCGCCGGCGGGCCCGGCGGCGGCGCTGGCCCCGGGGCGGGTGGCCCCGGCGGCGGCGGCGGCCCCGGCGGCGGCTCGGGCGGCGGCCTCGGTGACGACCACGGCAACGACACCGGCAGCGCGACGGCCAGCGCGCTCGGCAGCGCCCCCGGCGGTCGGATCGACTACGCCGGCGACGTGGACGTGTTCTCGGTGCAGCTCGTCGCGGGCGGGCGCTACGTGTTCGAGACCTCGAACCTCCAGAACAACATGGACACGATCCTGACCCTCATGAACTCGGGCGGCACCGAGCTCCAGAGCGACGACGACGGCGCGGGCAACCTCGCCTCGCGGATCGAGTACCGCGCGACCCAGTCCAGCGTGCACTTCCTCAAGGTCGTGCACTACGACGGCAACGCGACCAACGGCAGCTACACCCTCGAGCTGCGCGACCTCGGCGGCGGCAGCGCCGGCGGCGGCGGCGACGACCACGGCAACTCGGCGGCCACCGCCACCCGCCTGGCCCTCGGCGCGACCGTGCGCGGCGCCTGCGAGACCGGCGGCGACCAGGACTGGTTCGCGGTCGACCTCACCGCCGGGCGGGACTACGAGTTCCGCACCGACGACATGCAGAACGGCATGGACACGATCCTCGCGCTCTACGGCCCCAACGGGACCAGCCAGCTCGCGGAGAACGACGACCTCAACGGCCTGGCCTCGGGGATCGACTTCACCGCGACCCAGACCGCGACCCACTACCTGCGCGTCGTGCACTACGACCAGAACGGCACCGGCAACTACCAGGTCGGCGCGGCGGACGTCGGCGGCTCGACCGGCGGCGGCGGCGGCACGGGCGGCGGCAGCGGCGGCGGTACGGGCGGCGGCGCCGGTCAGTGGACCCACGTGCTGACCAACTCCACCGGCCCCGACGTGATCGTCGGCGACCTGCACGACCTGGCGCGCTACGGCAGCGCCAACGGGATCACCGCCTTCGCGGTGGGCACCACCTCCTGCAACATCGGCACCGACCGCCTGAAGTGGTTCTCGAACACCAGCGAGCACCCGGTGATCGGCCAGAACATGTATCGCTACAAGGACGGGCGCTTCGAGCAGATCGGCATGAGCTGGCTCAAGCACGGCTTCTTCGCGCTCTCGGGCAACCTGTGCTTCAACGACTGCCAGAGCACTAGCGGTGACTGGCTGGGCGTGCACTGCTCCGACCCCTACTCGGCCGGGCTCAACGGCACCCAGGGCAACCTCGGTCCGCGCTACCAGGTCAACGCCGCGACCGGCGTGTTCGTCTACCCCCCCGCCGACCCCGCGGTCCAGGACACGATCGGGCGCCGCCTGCAGGTGCACAACACCGACCTCGACCCGTCCCGCAACCAGGGCGCCGTCTACTTCGTCGAGGGCCACTACGTGACCCCCGACGACCACGGCGCGGGCAACGCCAAGAACAACGCCTCCCACCGCAAGGTGCGGATCTCGGGCTCGGGCAGCCAGTTCGATATCAACTTCATCAGCGGCGAGCGCACCGTGCGCCAGCAGCCGGCGATCATGGCCTGGCGTGACCTCGACCCCTCGGTCGTGATCCACGGGACCCAGGTCCCGGGCGACGGCTACCTCGACGTCGCGGTGAAGGTCACCGACCTGGGCAACGGCACCTACGCCTACGAGTACGCGGTCTACAACCTGAACAGCGACCGCAGCGTCGGCGCGGTGTCCTTCCCGGTGCCCCAGGGCGCCAGCGTGACCCAGCTCGGCTTCCACGACGTCGACTACCACTCGGGCGAGCCCTACAGCGGCACCGACTGGACCGGCAACGTGAGCGCCAACGCGGTGACCTGGGCCACCCAGACCTACCAGCAGAACCAGAACGCCAACGCCCTGCGTTGGAGCAGCCTCTACAACTTCCGCTTCGTCTCGGACCGCGCCCCCGTGGCCGGCAACGCGACCCTCAAGCTGTTCAAGCCCGGGACCCCTGACGAGGTGAGCGTCGAGACCCTGGTGCCCGGCGCCGGCGGTGGCCCCGCCGACACCGCGGCCCCGATCTTCGCCGGCGTGACCTCGGTCATGGCCAACGGGACCGACCTCGAGGTGCTCTGGAACGCGGCCACCGACGACCGCTCGGCCCCCGGGGACATCGAGTACGACCTGTTCGTGGCCACCCAGTCGGGCGCCCAGGACTTCAACGCTCCGACCCTCACCGTGACCGGCCAGGCGGCCGCCAACGTGACCGGCCTGGCCCAGGGCCAGACCTACTACGTGGTCGTCCGCGCCCGGGACAAGGCCGGCAACACCGAGCGCAACACCCGCGAAATGAGCGCCCAGATCGGTCAGGCCCCGGACACCCAGGCCCCGACCTTCGGCGGGATCGCGGCGATCGAGGCCAACGGCCAGAACGCGCTGCGCGTGGGCTGGGCGGCGGCCACCGACGACCGCGCCGGCGCCAACGCGATCCAGTATCGGATCTACGTGGCGACCCAGTCCGGCGGGCAGGCCTTCGGCAACCCGACGGTCACCACCTCCCCCGGCGCGATCACCGCGAACCTCTCGGGCCTGCAGGCGAACACCACCTACTACGTGGTGGTGCGCGCCGTGGACCCCAGCGGGAACGAGGACCGCAACACCCGGGAGATGGTCGCGACCACCGCCGGCGGCGGCGGCGGGATCGGGCTGATCACCTCCAAGGTCGAGGTCGACATGTTCCGCACCTCGGCGCCGACCCTCGCCCCCGGCGGCCAGGTCGAGTTCATGCTCGTGTTCACCAACACCAGCAACGTCGAGCAGACCGCCCGCGGGAACATCATTCTCGAGACCCCCGGCGGGACCCGGAACCAGCTCAACGGGAACCAGATCGCGATCACCGTCCCGGCCAACACCTCGCGGACCTTCAACGTGCCGTTCAACACGGCGCAGAACTCCGCCCAGGGCCAGTACCTCGTGCTCGGAATCTTCACCGACAACGACGGGAACGTGGACATTGGCTCCTTCGACTACCGGATCGCGGGAGTGACGCCGTAATGCGGCGCGCGCTCGCGACCCTCACGGTGGGGCTCCTCGTCGCCTGCGGGCAGGGGAGCGCCCCCGCGCCGACCACCACCGAGTCGGCGGCGAAGTCTCCCGCGGTGACCGGCGTCACGATCACCGACGAGGGCTTCGACCGCGACGAGGACGGCACGGTCGAGACGACCCACGCGCGCAACGCCGACGGGTCGCTCACGATCAAGATCGACACCGACGGCGACGGGACGCCCGACATGACCCGCACGGTGGAGGCCCTCGAGTCGCCGCCCGAGGGCTTCGAGCTCCCCGAGGACGGGATCGAGCTCCAGGAGGTCGACCCGGCCCAGGGCGGCCAGCGCTGAGCGCGCGCCGCCTGCGGACCCTGCTGCTCCTGCTGCCCGCCGCGCTCTGCGCGGCGGGCGCGCTCGTTGCACAGGACGACTGCCTCCCGGCGGGGGTGGCCTTCCTCTCCGTCGACCGCAAGTACGCGGGCCAGGGTGAGGTCGGGCTCTACGTGCGCGAGGACGACGGGAGCGTGAGCAAGGTGTGGGCCGGTGAGCCCTACGACTGCTTCGCCGCGCCCGATCGCTCGACCCTCGTCGTCGAGCGCTACAAGGGCACCGTGCACCGCCTCGACGAGCACGGGGCGACGGTGTTCAGCCACGCGGGGCTCAGGACGCCGGTCGACGTCGAGCTCGCCGACGACGGCACGATCGTGGTCGTGCTCAACGAGCCCGGCGAGGTCGTGGGCCTCGACCCGCGGACCGGCGCCGTGCGCTGGCGGCGAGCCGGCTTCACGACCCCCTTCGACGTGGCCACCGACCCCCAGGGCGGGCTCGTGGTCGCCGACTCCGGCGCCGGGCGCCTGGTACGCCTCGACGCCCAGGGCAAGGTGCTCTGGACCCGCACCGGCCTGGGCTTCCCCAACACCTGCGAGCACCTGCAGAACGACCACGTGCTCGTGACCACCTGGAGCGGCGGCGAGGTGATCGAGCTCGACGCCCAGGGCAAGCAGGTGTGGAAGGCCAAGGTCGACGGCGTGGTCTATCGCGCCCAGCGCCGGCGCGACGGCACGACCCTCGTGGTCGACGGCGCCCAGGGCCGGATCCTGATCCTCGACGCCAAGGGCAAGCAGGTGCGCGAGGAGCGCTTCTCGCCCAAGTGCGTCGACTACGAACCCCTCTTGAAGATTTGAGCGCGTGACGCGCTCGGAGGCCCCCATGGCCCGGCTCCTGACGTCCCTGCTGCTGCTGGCGCTGTGCGCCTCCCCCCTCGTGGCCGAGGAGCTCGTCGAGGGCGAGCGCGACCTGGCCTCGGTCGCCAAGGGCGTCGAGCTGCTCCTGAGCATGGAGGAGGGCGAGGCCCAGGGCGAGTGGCCCTACGAGGGCGTCTACCGCGTGGGCGGGCAGATCCCGATCGGCTACCGCGTGGGCGGGACCGCGATCGTGAGCCTGGCCCTGCTCGAGGCGCCCGGCCTCGAGGCGGACACCCAGCGCCAGGAGGCCCTGACCCGGGCCGCGCGCTTCGTGGTCGGAGCGGTGAAGCACCCGCTCATGCAGCACAGCTTCAGCGCGACCTACGACGTGCGCGGCTGGGGCTTCGCCTACGGCGCGCAGTTCCTCGCGCGTCTGGTCAAGGCCGACCGCGTGCCCGCCGAGCTGCAGGAGACCCTGCCCGCGGCGATCGGGTTCTACGTGAAGGGGATCGCCGCCACCGAGATCCCGCGCTACGGCGGCTGGAACTACTCGCGGCGCTCGGGCTTCGACCGCCCCGGTCCGCAGTCGCCGTTCATGACCGGGAGCACGCTCCAGGCACTGTTCGAGGTCAAGGCCGCCGGGTTCGAGGTCGAGCCCGGCCTCGTGACCCGCGGGCTCAAGGCGCTGGAGTACTGCCGCGCCGAGAACGGCGCCTACGTCTACGCCGGGATCCCCAGCCGCGGGGACCCGGGTCTGATCCCGGGGGCCATGGGCCGCATGCTCGTGGCCGAGTCCACGCTGTGGCTGGCGGGCAAGGGCGACGAGCCCCGGCTCGAGGCGGCGCTGCAGGCGTTCTTCAACCACTGGGACGAGCTCGACAAGCGCCGCGCCCAGAACGGGACCCACGTCCAGCCCTACGGCGTGGCGCCCTACTACTTCTACTACGCCCACCGCTACGCGGCCCAGGCGATCGAGCTCCTGCCCGAGGCCAAGCGCGCCGCCTACCGCACCCAGCTGCGCGAGAAGCTCTACGGCGTGCAGCTCGAGGACGGCCGCTGGAACGACCGCGTGTTCCCCCGCACCGCCAACTTCGGCACCGCGTTCTCCGTGCTCGCGCTGCTCGAGCCCCAGGCCACCCGCCCGGCCACCTGGACCGTGGAGGAGCCGGCCGAGGAGCAGGAGGAGCCCGCCGCGGACGACGCGCGTTGAGGGGGCGGCTGCTCCTCCTCGCGTTCAGCGCGTCGGCCCAGGAGCAGGTCCCCGAGGACGTGCTCCCGGTGGGCGTAGCCTTCCTCTCGATCAACGCCTCCCACGACGGCGCCGCGGAGCCTGGGCTCTACTCGTCGTTGCGGTAGACCACGCAGCTCTTGTCGCCGAGCTCGAGCACGATCTTGGTCAGCCGCGGCTGGAGCTGGAGGATCAGACCCATGGCCTTGGCCAGGTCGCCGGTGGGCTCCGGGGCGGCCGGGTCGAAGGGCGCGATCGGGAGCTTGAGCGAGCCCGAGTCGTGGGGCAGCGCGTAGGCGCCCGACGCGCCCGCGGTCCCCGGGGCCAGGCGGTGGCCGCCGGAGGCGGGGCGTCGCGGGGGCCCAGGTCGGCGTCCGCTCGCCGGCGGCGGCCGGCGCGGGGGACGACCCCCGCGGGCGGGTCGACGCTGCGGGGGCGGCGGGGGTCGGCGGCGGCCGCCCTCGACGCGGCCGGCGTCGCTCACGGTGCCGAGCTCGCTGACGCGGCCGCCGTCGCTGACGCGGCCGCCGTCGCTCTGGCCCCAGGCTTGGCGGTTGCGCGGGACGAAGTCCAGGTCCTCCTCTTCGCCGGGGCGGAACTTGCGGGTGCCGATCGGCGAGGCGCCGAAGTAGGGGCCGCCGCCGCCGGGCGGGCGCGGGCCGCCGGGGGCGGGCTCCTGGGTCAGGTTCTCGAGCTGCTCCTGGGCCTTGAGCACGGCGTCGAGGCCCTTGAACTTCTTGGTCGTGCGCGAGGTGATCGCGCGCAGCCCGACCTCGCGCTCGAAGGCCTCCTGGTCGAGGTCGTAGAACACACCGGCGAGGTCGCTGGGCGCGACAGCGACCACGTCCAGGGCGCCGGTCTCGAAGTTCGCGTTCTTGACCTTGGCCTCGGAGAAGTTGCTCCCGGTGAGGTCGGCGCCGGTGAAGTTGCACTTCATGCAGCGCGCCTGGGAGAAGGAGGCGCGCTTGAGGTCCGTGCCCATGAACACCGCGCCGGTGAGCTTGGCCTCGGCGAAGTGCACACCCTCGAGGGCGCTCCCGCTGAAGTCCGCGCGAGAGCAGTCGCAGCCGTCGAGCTTGGCGTTGACGAGGTTGGCCTGGGTCAGGTTGGCGCGCTTGAGGGTCGAGCCGCGCAGGTCGATCCGCTCCATGTTCGCGCCCTCGAGGCTCGCCCACGAGAGGTCGACCTTGCCGAAGGCCGCGGCCTCGAGGTCCTCGCCGTCCCAGGTGATGCAGCGCAGGTCCCGGCCGCTGGGGACCTCGCTCACGTACATGAAGCCCTCGAGGATCTCGGCGACGCGTCGTCCCCCGCGCTCCTTGACGTCTTTGAGGACCTGCGCCTTGAGCTCCCGCCCGCGGGGGGTCTCCCAGCGGATCGCGAGGTCCTCCAAGCTCGCCCGAACGTCGTCCGGCATGCTCGCACCTAAATCCCTTGACCGTCTGCGCGTGGGTCACCCCAACGGGGGTGGCTCCACGGGATCGGCAAAAAAACTATAGGGGAATGAGCCTCGGCGTCGCAAGGGCGTCAAGAGGGCTGCTGGACTCTGGCCTGGCGGCCGCGGCTCCTCGCCGGACTGGCCAGAAACTCCCCGCTCTGCGAGGCTAACGACGTGCGCCGCCCTCCACTGAAGCTCGCCGCGGGGTCCCCGGGCGCCCGATCCTCGGGTGCTTCGTGGCTTCTGTCCCGCGATGGATCCGGGCTATAGTTCGGCATGGCCCTTCGTCGTAACTCGAACAAGAGCGGGACTGGAAAGCGCGCCACCGGGAAGCGAGCGACGGGGGGCAAGGACCGCACGCTCCCGCCGAGCTACCCCAAGGGGGGGGGCAAGGACCGCACGCTCCCGCCGAACTACCCCAAGGGCGGCAAGCGCGCGACCGGCGGCAAGCGGACCACCGGGCGCCGGGCCAGCGCGACCCAGACCCGGGAGCCCTCGGACGAGGACTCGCTGTTCGAGGAGCTCGAGGAGTCCGGGGAGGAGGCCGCCGCGTCGCAGGAGGCCTCGGGCGAGGCGGTCGTCAGCCGCGAGGGGCGCGCGCGGTTCACGCCTCCGGTGCCTTGGCTCCCCGAGCACGGCAAGCCGCTCCAGCTCGACGCCACCGATCGCGCGGTGCGTCAGATCGTGGGCGGGCTGCGCGAGGGCTGCGGACAGTGCCGCTACCGCCGGATCTGCGCCTTCGCCCCGGCCAAGCTCCAGATCGAGCTGCAGAGCAAGCCGCGCACGCGCCACCGCCACGCGCGCTTCCTCGGTCAGGGCCTGCAGAAGCTGTCGAAGGTCAAGGGCGACTGGATCAGCAGCCTGATCCGCATGCTCACCGGCCGCGAGAAGGACGCCCTGCTCGCGGGCTGCCTGCTCTCGGAGGCGTGGCGCGACCGGCCGACCGATGCCCTGCGTCTCGCCGGCTACGCGCTGGAGGCCTGCGGCGTCGACGCGCTCAAGGAGGCGCTCAGCGCGCGCTCCTCGGTCAGCGAGGCCCCCCAGGAGGGCGGGATCGACCCGCGGCAACTGATCCAGCGCATGTTCCGCGGGCAGGTGCTGCGGATCCTCGCCTTCTCGCCCCACGAGAACGTGCTCAAGGACATGCAGGGCCTGCTCGTGCTCGACGCCGACGAGGAGGACCGCCTGTTCCAGTACGAGGCGGTGGCCGCGCTGGCGCTCTTGATCGGGCGGCGCATGAGCGGCACCGCCTGGATCAAGAGCCTCGAGCGCGACGCGCCGGGGCCCTTCCGCGCGACCTTCGCCACCCGCGACCCCGGCAACGGCGCGATCGACGTGTTCTTCCCCTACCGCCGGGGCAAGAAGCGCAGCTACCTCTACCTGCGCCGCGACCGCGACCTCAACGAGCGCCTGAGCAGCATCGACAAGGTCCGGATCGACTCGCTGCTCTACCGCGTGTTCCTCGTGTTCCGCACCGACCCCATGAAGACCCACCGGATCTTCAAGGAGCTCTGCCGGCACCTGAACGTGCGCGCGGGGAAGTACAACGCGAACCACGTGCTCGCCGGCTTCGAGCGCCTCGAGCGCGACGACCTGCTCCTGCTCGGGATCTACGCCCCGGCCCTCGCGCGGGCCGTGGGCTACTACCTCGAGATCGAGGAGTTCCACGAGCTGGTCAAGTTCCTCTACTCGCTGCGCAGCGAATCCGGCCGCCGCGGCGAGGCCACGATCCCCGCCCACGAGAAGGTGTTCGAGCAGCGCCACGAGTGGGAGGAGCTGGTGTGGGACCTGAGCCCGGACCTGATCAAGGACGTGTTCTCGGTCCTGTTCCGGCTCAACGCCTCCTACAAGAAGCGGGTCTACACCAGCCCGACCTACCTCAAGATCGGCGAGGTGGCCTACCTCCTGACCGCGCTCAGCGGCTGGAACGCCCGCGGGCTCGAGGTCGAGCTCAAGCAGCTCAGGAAGCCCCTGGCCTTCGTGGCCTATGGCCTGCAGCCGCCGGGGAAGTGGTCGCGGATCCGCGTGGGCAAGCTCGCCCGCGCCAAGGAGCGCGCCGAGCGCAAGAGCCGCGACGACGTGGCCCGGGCCTGCGAGCAGGGCCAGCGCTACATGGCGCTCATGCACGGGACCCGCGACTTCGCCGAGCTGCAGCGCCTGGCCGGGGATCCGGACTGGGAGCCGCCCGAGCACGCGCCCTCGCGGGTCGGGCGCCTGAGCCAGGTCGACCCCGACGACTTCAGCGACTTCGAGGACTCCGAGGACGGGGCCGGGCTGGCCGACGTGGACCCCCACGTGAGCACCGACGGCGAGCTGTTCATCTTCGTCGCCGACGACGAGACCAACGAGGCCGGCGAGATCCTCGACAAGCACGGGCGCCCCAGCCAAATGGGCCGGGTGAGCGACATGGGCACCCTCAGCGACATGCAGCCCGTGGACGAGGACGCCCGGCGCAGCTCGCGCCGCCGGCGGGTGGTGAACCCCAACGAGGCCCCGCTCTCGGGCAGCGGGCTGATCGAGATCGACGACAGCCGCGAGGCCCCGCGGGGCAAGAGCGGGCGACGCGCGGTCAGCGAGGACGACCTGTTCGTCGACTCCCAGGGGGAGCTCGACGCGATCGACCGCGACTTCGGCGACGACGACCCCTTCGGCGCGCCCCCCCCGCGCCCCCGGCGCCCGGAGCGTCCGCGCGGGCTGAGCGAGTCCCTGAGCGACCTCGACGACCTGTTCGAGGACGCCCCCGAGCCCGAGAGCCGCGAGCAGAGCCCGTTCTCCGACTCCGGCGAGCTCGACGACCTGGACGACTGGGACGACCTGTAGTCCGCAGGCCCTTACCCCGACCTCGCTGCGCCGGGTGGGTTACGATCCGGCCCGGCCCAGGGAGGGCCCGAGCATGAGCAGCAGCGAACCGGTCGACGACCTCAGCTTCGAAGCGCTGCGCGGCGAAGTCGACGCGATCCGCGAACGGATCAACCAGCTCCGCCGCCGGCTGAGCCGGCTGTTCGTGGAGAAGCAGGAGCTGATCGACGTCATGTGCACCTGCACCGTGGCGCACGAGCCGCTCCTGATCGTGGGCACCCCGGGCACCGCCAAGAGCGACCTGGTGAGCAAGTTCTGCGAGTCCCTGGGCCTCGAGGGCAACGACTACTTCGAGTACATGCTCACCAAGTTCACCGAGCCCTCGGAGCTGATCGGTCCGATCGACCTGGTCAAGCTCAAGGAGGGCTCGTACATCCGCAAGGTGCAGGGCAAGCTGCCGGTCGCCCGGATCGCGTTCCTGGACGAGATCTTCAAGTCCAACAGCGCGATCCTGAACACGCTGCTCACGATCATAAACGAGCGCAAGTTCTACCAGGACGGCCGACCCGTCCCGGTGAACCTGAAGATGCTGTTCGCAGCCACGAACCAGGTCCCCGAGTTCGAGGAGCTGGCTGCGCTGCGCGACCGCTTCGCGCTCAAGGTCCAGAGCCTCCCGGTCAAGGACCAGCACATTGACGCCCTGCTCGAGAAGGGCGTGCAGAACGAGCTGAACAAGGCGCTCAACCGCCGGCCGTGGGCCAACCAGGCCAGCCTCGACGACTTCCTCAAGCTGCGCCGCTACCTGCACCTGCTCATGGCCGGGGTCAGCGAGGGCAGCGCCGCGAGCGAGGACGAGTCCCGGGTCCAGCGCGACCGCGAGCGCTACTTCGACGACGGGCTGTTCGACCTGTTCAAGCGCGTGATCCGCACCCTCGAGCGCGAGAACCGGGTGGTCGTCTCCGACCGCAAGGTGATCAAGCTCTACCAGCTGATCCGCGCGCGGGCGCTCCTGTTCCACGGCGGCGAGGTGCGCCTCGAGGACCTGAGCCTCCTGCGCTACCTCGGCGACCGCAACGAAGACTTCGGCGCGATCCGCGAGAAGGTCGACGCCCTGCTGCGCCTGGGCTAGGCGCCCGCGTGCAGCAGCTGGAGCTGGACTCCGAGGGGCTCAGGGCCTACGTCTACGGCTCGCTGCACCTGCGCGGCGGGGCCCACGAGGACCTGCACCACCGCGCCCTGCGCGCGCTGAACTGGTACCGCGACCTCGTGGTCCGGGCCGGCGGCAAGGGGCTCCTGTTCAGCTGGGTCTACGACGTGGGCCACCTCCTGCTGCAGGCGGAGCGCTTCCCCTTCCGCAGCCTGACCGAGCTGGACGCCTGGCCCGCCGCGGAGCGCGAGCTGCGCCTCGACTACGAGAACCGCCTGCTGAACACGCTCCTGCGCGACCCCGGGGTGCGCGCCGCGAGCGAGGCGGTGCGCCGCACGCCGAGCCGGGACGACCTGATCGCCCGGGCCTGCGAGCTGATCCTGCGCCCGCTGCTCAAGGCGGGCGGGCACCCCGAGCCTCCGGCCCTCGACCCGGTGCTCCTGCGCGAGCTCAGCCCGCGGGACCGCCTGGACCCCGAGCTCGAGGCCGAGCACTACGACGAGCTGGCCGAGGGGACCGGCGTGCTCTTCGCCGCGCACCGCGCCTCCCTCGTGGCCTACTTCAGCCACCTCGGGCCTCAGGTGCTGCTGCCCGAGGACGTGACCGAGCTGCGGCACTTCAGCGCGTTCAAGCGCCGCGCGCAGCGCCTGGCCGCGCGGCGGATCGCCGCCTGCACCGCGCAGCTCCCGTCGATCGAGCCCCGGCGCTACGTGGTGGTCGAGGACCGCACCGCCGAGACCGAGCTCCCCGACTCGGGCTACTACCCTTCGGGTGGCTACAGCGAGCTCGCCAACCGCGGGGCGCTCGAGAACCTCGTGCCGACCGAGCTCGTGTACATGGGCGAGGACCCCTTCGGCAACGCGCCGGACCCCAAGGTCGACATGTTCACCTTGCGACACCTGGAGCACGAGACGCTGTTCTTCCAGCGCGACAGCGGCCAGCTCATGCGCACCCGGCGCGTGGTGCACGTCGCGGTGTGCCCCGAGGACGGGCTGCGGCTGCAGCTGCGCTGGCACAAGGACCCGCTGGTGGTCCTGGTCTACGCCCTCGCCCTGCGCCTGATCGCCGACCTGACCGAGGTGTTCAGCAAGGACGCGATCTCGGTCGAGCTGCACCTGATCGCGCGCACCGTCGCCGGGCGCGAGCGGGCCCAGGAGGACCTGGCCCTGCTCGAGGTGCTCCTGCGCCACGAGATCGCCCTCGACCTGGCCGCGGTGCACCTGCACGAGGCCCTCGACCTGCGCGCGCTGGCCGAGCGCGGGCGCCGGGTCTACGGCGTCGCCGTCGGCAGCGAGGGGCACCGCCCCGCGGGCCTCGGCGAGGGGGAGCCCCCCGAGCTCGCGGACGGGCTGCGCCCGCCGCGGGTGCTGGTGTGGCGCCTGGGCGAGAGCGCGGAGGAGGACTCCGGGCTCGAGGGGGTGCGCACCCCGCTCCAGCAGCCGGGGACCTTGCTGCTCGAGCAGGCGCGGGACGCGCTCCTGACCCAGATCGCGGGCACCCGGAGCGTGCTGTGAGCGCGAACGACCCCACCTGCACCCCCACCGCCCTCGTGCTCTCGGGGGGCGGTGTGCGCGGGGCCTACGAGGTCGGCGTGATCCGCGGGATCGTGGAGGTCCTCGGTCCCAACCGGCGCTGCGACCCGTTCCAGGTGTTCGCGGGGACGTCGGTCGGCGCGATCAACACCACCTTCGTCGCCGCCCACGCCCACACCCCCGACCTCGGCAGCCGCCGCTTGATCGAGCTCTGGACGAGCCTCGAGATCGACACCTACCTCCGCGTGCTCGCCGGCGACCTGCTCAGCGCGAAGCCCCTGCGCACCCGGCTGCGGCGCCTGATCCGGGGTCCCGAGCCCCGCCCCGTGCACCTCGGGCGCTCGCTCCTCGACCCGCGCCCCCTGGAGCAGCTCGTGTCCAGCGGGCTGCCCTGGGACCAACTGCACCGCAACCTGGCTCAGGGCCGGATCCGGGCGTTGATCGTCTCGGCGCTGCGGGTGGCCACGGGCACGACCACGGTGTTCGCCGAGCTCGCCCCGAACTTCGAGCTGCTCCCGACCCAGGACCCGCAGCGAATCGATCGCCGCGAGCCGATCACCGACGCCCACGTGCTGGCCTCGGCGGCGATCCCCTTCCTGTTCCCCGCGCGCCGGGTGGGCGACTACTACTACGCCGACGGCGGGCTGCGCTTCAACACCCCGGTGACCCCGGCGGTGCGCGCGGGGGCGCGGCGGGTCGTGGTCGTGGGCGTGCACCAGCCGCCCAAGGCGGCGGAGCAGCGCCCGCCGCTCACCGACGAGGAGCTCGAGGCCTACCCCGACCCGTTCTTCCTCGCGGGCAAGGTGCTGAACGCCCTGCTCCTGGATCCGGTCGTGAACGACCTCAAGTTCGTCGACGCCCAGAACCAGGTGCTGCAGGTGCTCGAGGAGGAGCTGAGCCCGGGGGACTACGGGCGGGTGATCGCGCGCCTGGAGGCGGTGCGCCGCCAGCCCCACCGCAAGCTCGAGACCCTGGTGTTCCTGCCGTCGCAGGACATCGGGCGCCTGGCCGCCGAGCACGCCTCGCGCCTGGGCGGGATCACGCGCCTGCACCGCTGGATCCTGGGCCTGAACCCGATCCTGGCCGCCGCCCACGGCGAGGCCGACTGGGCGAGCTACCTCCTGTTCGACGGCGAGTTCGCCGGGCGCCTGATCGACCTCGGGCGCCACGACGCGCTGGCCCGCGCCGCCGAGATCAAGGCCTTCTTCGGCGAGTAGCTACACCAGGGCCAGGTCGCGCACCCGCTCCCAGGTGTAGATCCCGGTGCGGTGCCCGTCGGTCCAGTGAATCCGCACGCCGTAGAGCCCGACCTGCTCCACGTCCTGGACCCCGACGTCCTCGGGGACGGTGGCAGGGTCCAGGAGCGGCCTCCCGGTGAGCTCGTCGATACAGGTCGCGCAGCGGCAGGCCAGGCGCAGGGCGCGGTAGGGGACCTCGCTCCGCGCGCCGCCCTCCCAGCCCACGCAGAACAGGCCGCGAGAGTCGGACAACTCGATTCCGGTGGGCTCCAGGTGGGGCACGATCGCGCTCCTTCTTGCAGAATGCTAAACCAGAGTTCTCGATCCTGAGCGGGCTAGGGCAAGCTGGGACGTCCTCCACGATCAGCAGTCCCTCGCCCGCTCAGGATCCAGACTCTGGCTTCTACTCCAAGCTCCGCCCTGTCGCAGGCGTGCCCGTGCGCCGACGAGTCCACCCGATCCTGCCGGAGCCGTCACGCGCGGGCGCTTTGGCGGAGCCTTCAACCGCCAAACGGAAGGCGCGATTCGGTGGATCTCAGAACGTGGACGCTGTGTTCGACCCCGCAGAATCGCGCGCTTCCGGTTAGGCGAGGGGAGTCTCCCGTGGCACGATTGCAGCGCGGACTCGGCGTCGCCCTGGCGACCGCCGGCCTGGCCTGGGCGCAGCCCGCCTTCGTCGAAGTAGGCGAGGCCCGGGGGCTGCCCCCGGGCTCCGCCAAGCGCGCGCAGCTCCTGGACCTCGACGGGGACGGCTGGCTCGACGCCGTGATCGACCACCAGCGGATCTACCTCAACCGGCCCGCCGAGGGCGGGCGCCGCTTCGAGCCGGTGGCGGACCCCGGGCTGCTCCCGGACGCGACGGTGCCCACGGTCCTGCTCCTGGCGGACCTCGACCAGGACGGGCGCCGCGACGCCGTGCTCGGCTACACCCAGGACCCCAGCGACCCGAAATTCCAGGACCCCGGCGTGCGCTCCCACGTGCGCCTGCGCGAAGACGGCTTCGCCTTCCGCGCCCTCGAGCCGTACCCTGCCCCGGAGGGCCGTGATCTCGGGAGCCTCGCGGACGTCGACAGGGACGGCTGGCTCGACCTGCTCGTGGGCAGCAGCTACAGAGACGGGGAGCGGGCGCTGGAGGCCTACCCCCTGCGCCTGTTCCGCGGCCAGCCCGGCGGGCGCTTCGCCGAGGCCACCGACGCCCTGGGGCTCACGCTCTCCCCCGAGGCCGGGCGCCCCGACAGCCGCCGCCCGGTGTTCGGCACCGCCGCGGGGGACCTCGACGGCGACGGCTGGCCCGACCTGCTGGTCGCCGCCTACGGCCGCCAGCGGAACCTGCTCTACCTGAACCAGGGGCACCCGGGCTTCGTCGAGCGCGGCCTCGCCACGGGCTTCGCCGGCGACGCGGACACCTCGGGGGTCTACCCCGAGTCGACCAAGCGCATGTGGGTCGAGCGCTTCGGCGAGGAGCGCCAGGACGAGCCGCCGTTTCGCGCCAACGGCAACACGTTCACGATCGCGCTGGCCGACTTCGACAACGACGGCGACCAGGACGCGTTCCTGGGCGAGGTGACCCACGCCTGGGCCGGGCCCTCCTCGGACCGCTCGGGGCTCCTGGTGAACACGGGCCCCCCGGAGTTCCGACTGGAGCGCTCGATCGCCTACGGCGCGCGCGACCACTCGGACCCCAACTGGAACGAGGGAGACCTCTACGCGACCTGGCTCGACTACGACAACGACGGCTGGCAGGACCTGCTGCTCGCCTCCGGCGACTACCCCACGCCCAAGCAGTACCTGCGGCTCTACCGCCAGGTCGCCCCCGGGCGCTTCGAAGAGGTCACCGAGCAGGCGGGCTTCGGCGGCTGGCACAACTGCGGCGCGGTGAGCGTGGGGGACGTCGACAAGGACGGCGACGTCGACGTGCTGGTGGGGACCACGACCTTCCGCATGTCGCCCGAGGCGCGGAAGGCCCACGTCGTGCGCCCGGCGCTGTTCGAGAACCGGGTGGGGACGACGAACCGCTGGCTGAACCTGCGCCTGGTGGGCGCCGGGGCCGCGCGCGGCGGCGCGAACCCCGACGCGGTCGGCGCCAAGGTCGTGCTCACCGCCGGCGGCCTGACCCAGACCCGCTGGCTGCACGCGGGCCACGGGCACCACGGGCGCTCCGACGCCCTCGAGCTCGCCTTCGGCCTGGGCCAGGCCCGGCGGATCGAGCGCCTCGAGGTCCACTGGCCCAACCGCGCGGGGAGCGTGAGCGTGTTCGAGGACCTCGCCCCCAACCGCTTCCTGCGGATCGAGGAGCGGGGCGAGCGCCTCGTGGACCTCGGCTACTTCTGAGGCGCCCGGGCGCGGGTCGGCGGCGAGCGGAGGCGCGAGGGGCATGAGCCTCGTCCGCAAGTTCTTCTCGGTGGGCTCGGCGACCCTCGCCAGCCGCGTGCTGGGCTTCGCCCGGGAGGCGCTGATCGGCGCCGCCCTGGGCGCGGGGCCCGTGGCCGACGCCTTCTACGCTGCGTTTGGCTTCCCGAACCTGTTCCGGCGGCTGTTCGCCGAGGGCGCGCTCAACGCCGCGTTCGTGCCCCTGTTCGCCAAGGAGGTCGAGGGCGGCGGGCTCGAGGCGGCCCGCGACTTCGCCGAGCAGGTCCTGGCCATGCTCACCGCGGTCCTGCTCGCGCTCTCCGCGCTGGCCATGCTCTGCATGCCGGCGCTGGTGGCGACGGTGGTCGCCCCGCGCTTCGCCGACACCCCGGACAAGTTCGCGCTGACCGTCGACATGACCCGGATCATGTTCCCCTACCTGCTCTGCATGTCGCTGGTGGCGCTGTTCTCGGGGGTGCTCAACTCGCTCCGGCGCTACTTCCTGGCGGCGATCGTCCCGGTCCTGTTGAACGTGATCCTGGTCGCGGTCACGGGCTACGCCCTCGTGCGCGGGGTCGACCCGGAGCGCACGGGCTACCTCATGTCCTGGGGTGTGTTCGTCTCGGGCTTCGCGCAGCTGGGCCTGCTCGTCGCGGGCCTGCGCCGCGCCGGGCTGGGGTTCGCGCTGCGGCGGCCGCGGCTGACGCCCCAGGTCCAGCGGCTGCTCGTGCTCATGGCGCCGGCGGTCGTGACCGGCGGGGTGGTGCAGATCAACATCATGGTCGGGCGGATCATTGCCTCCGGCCAGGACGGGGCGATCGCGCTCCTGAACTACGCGGACCGGATCAACCAGCTCCCGCTGGGCGTGATCGGGATCGCGATCGGGGTCGTGCTCCTGCCCGAGCTCTCCCGCGCGCTCAAGGCGGGGGACGACGCCGAGGCCGCGCACCTGCAGAACCGCTCCCTCGAGTTCGCGCTGGGGCTGACCCTCCCGGCGGCGGTCGGGTTCATGACCCTCCCGGGGCCGCTCGTGAACGTGCTCTACGAGCGCGGAGCCTTCGACGCCGAGACGGCGCGGCTGACCGTGCAGGCGCTGGTCGCCTTCGCCTCCGGGCTGCCGGCCTACGTGCTGCTCAAGGTGATCCAGCCTGCGTTCTTCGCGCGGGAGGACATGCAGACCCCGCTGTGGTTCTCGATCGTGGCCGTGGTCGTCAACGTGACGGTCTCCCTCGCGCTGTTTCCGCGCTACGGCCACGTGGCGATCGCCGCGGCCACCGCGGTCTCGGCCTGGGTCAACGTCGTGCTGCTGGGGGCCGTCCTCTGGCGGCGCGGCCACTTCCGCCCCTCGGCGCGGACCCTGCGCCGGGTCGCGCTGATCGTGCTCGCGAGCGCGGTCATGGGCGCGGGGGTGCTCGCCGTTCAGCGCGCGGCGCCCGGGCCCTTCGCCGACCCCTCGCTCACGACCCGGCTCCTGGCCACCTTCGGGACCGTGCTCGCGGCGGTGATCGTCTACTTCGGCGGCGTGCTGCTCACCGGCGGCCTCGACCGCGCCGAGCTCCTGCGGATCCTGCGCCGCAAGCGCCGCTGAGCGGCTACTGCGAGAGCACGTAGCGCGCGCCGGCGCCGGACTCGCCGGGGGCGGCCTCGACCACGACCCGCGCCTGGTCCTCGCGGGCGGTCAACCGCTCGCGGGGGAGCAGGCCGTGGGCGCCCGGCGCCACGACCAGGGGCTGCTCGCCCTCCCAGGCGCGCAGCGCGAGGGCGACGTCGCCCACGTTCTCGATCCGCACCGAGCGCCCGGCCTCGACCAGGATCACGTCCCGGTCCCCGGGGCCGGCGAGGGACCCGCGCAGCGCGTCGCCGCTCAGCGGCTGGGCCTGGCGCGGGTCGTCGTTGGGCTCGGCCTCGCGACCCAGCGCCCGCGGCGTCGTGTCCAGGGTCAGGCGCCAGGGCGTGCTCGAGGTCCGGTCCTGGACGAGGAGCAGCGCCAGCCGCGAGGCGTTGGGCAGGTCGAGGGCCTCCACGGTCAGCCCCTCGGGCCCGCAGCGCCAGGCGCCCAGGCGCTGGGGCTTGCCCTCGAACCAGGCGTAGGCGCCGAGGGTCGCGCCGCTGAGCCCGCGACCGCGCACCTGGAGCTGGCACAGCGCGCCGCCCAGCGCGGGGACCTGGAACCACTCGCGCTCCGCGCCGTCCAGGGCGCCGCTCAGCGCCCGCCCGCGGACGAGCCCGCTGGCGTCGGCGTCGAGGTCGTTGGGCTCGAGCTCGGCGTCGGCGGTGTCCGCCGCGCGCTGCACCCGGAGCTGATACCCCAGCGGCGCGGAGAGGTCGTCGGCCTCGACGCTGAGGACCAACGCCCCCGCGGCGGGCACGCGCCAGCGCGGGGCGACCGCGGCGCTGATCCCCTGGGTGCGGTAGCGCTGGCGAGGGACGAGGCCGCCCTGGGCGGCGGGCTCCCACACCCGCAGGCTGAGCTCGGCCGCGCGCTGCGGGCTGAGGGTCACCCACACCACGGTCCCCGGCGCCGCCGCGATCCGGTAGCAGTCGCGCAGGTCCCCCGAGCCGAGGGTCCCCGCGCGCTCGCGCTCGACCCCGAGCTCCTGCGCGGCCTCGAGCCGGTCGTTGGGCTCGAGCTCGGCGGCGCTGGCGAGCGGGGCGAGCTGGAGCCGATACCCGCCGCCGTCGGGCCCGACCGGGGTCAGGCGCAGCGCGAGGGTCCCGTCGGCGGGGCAGGTCAAGGCGCCCAGCTCGCGGCTCCCGCCGGCGGGGACGCGCAGCCGTCGAGCCACGCGCTCGCCGCCACCTCGGCGCTCGAGCAGCTCCACGCTCAGCGCCGCCGTCGCCACCGCCGCGACGCCGACCTCGGCGCTCGCCCCCGGCGCCAGCGCCAGCGCCACGACCCCGGGACCGCGCAGGCTCCCGCTGTGTCCGTCCGTGCCCACGGGGTCGGGGCGGTCGACGAGGGGCGCGGCGAGCTCCGCGGCGAAGGCCTCGGCGGCGGCGCGGGTCGCGCCCTCCGGCGCCGCGGCCAGGCACGCCGCCAGGTGATCCGCCGCGCGCGTGGGCTGCCCGCCGGCGGCGAGGGCGCGGGCCAGGTCGAGGCGCAGGTCCGGGTCCCGGGGGTCGAGGCGCGCGGCGTGGAGCAGCGCGGTCTGGGCCTCGAGGGGGCGCCCTTCCGCGGCGGCCAGGCGCCCGAGGGTCGCCTGGGCCAGCGCCAGCTCCGGGGCCAGCCGCGCCGCGCGCCGGGCGTGGCTCAGCGCCGCGCCGCGGGTCAAGGGGTCGAGGGCCAGGGTCTGGGCGAGCTGGATCAGCGGCGCGGGCCCGGGGTCCTCGCTCGCGGCCTGCACGGCGAGGGCCTGCGCCAGCTCCGGGTCCCGCGGGCCCCAGGCCACCGAGGCGCGCAGCGCGACCTCGGGGTCGCGGGGGAAGCGCCCCCGCACGCCGCGCAGCGCGCTCGTGACCTCGGCGGGCGAGGCGAGGGCGAGCTCGTCGACCGCCCGCAGCCAGGCGGCGCGGTCCTCCCCCAGGCTGGCCACCCGCTGCGCGGCGGCCAGGGCCTCCGGCGTCCCGCGCAGCCCGCGCAGGCTCCACCAGGCGAGGAACGGGTCCGAGGAGCCCGCGAGCTGGCGCAGGACGCGCCCGCGCTCGAGCTCCCAGCCCAGGGCCTCGAGGATCGCCGAGAGCAGGACCGGGCGCCCCGGCTCGAGGCGCAGGTCGAGGAGCGCGCGGCTCGCCGCCCAGGGGAGCGCGAGCTCGGCGCGGCTCAGCGCGACCTCGGCGCCGCGGGGGTCGCCCTCGAGGGCCTCGAGCAGCGCGGGCAAGACCCCGGCGTCTGGCCCCAGCGCGGCGACCTGGCTCGCCGCGTCGCCGACCTCCCCCGCGCCGGCGGTGGCCAGCACCGCGCACACCACCAGCCGGGGGTCGTCGCTGTGGCTGGCCCCGCGGCGGAACGCGCGCTTGGCCCCGGCGAAGTCGCCGCCGAGGGCGAGCACGGCGCCGTCGAAGTGCGCGCTGGCGAGCTCAGGGTCGAGCTCCCGGGCGCGGGCGAAGGCAGCGAGCGCGTCGTCCGGGCGCTCGAGCAGCGCCAGGACCCGGCCCCGCCGCGCCTGGAGCGCGGCGTCTTCCGGGTGCGCGGCCGCGGCGCGGTCGAGCTGGGCCAGGGCCTGGGCCCCCGCGCCCTGGGCCAGGTGCACCGCGCTCAGCCCGACCAGGAGCTCGAGGCGCTCGGGGTCGTGCTGCAGGAGCTCGGCGTAGATCGCGGCCGCGAGGTCGAGCTCGCCCCGAGCGCGGGCGAGCTCGGCGCGCGCCAGCCGGGCCTCGGTCAGGTCGGGGCGAGCCCTGCTCGCCGCGTCGAGCAGGCGCGCGGCGAGGTCCTCGCGGCCGAGGGTCGCGCAGAGCGCGGCCAGCGCCGGGCAGAGCGGGGTGAGCCGCGGGTCCTGGCGCGCGGTGCGCGCGAGGAGCTCGAGGGCCTCCAGGCCCTCGCCGTCCTCGCCCAGCCCCAGGGCGCCCTGCAGCGCGGCCCGCGGGCGGGCGGCCAGGGTCTGGAGCGCCGCTGCCTCCGGCGCGCTGGCCTGTCCCGCGAGCACGCGGAAGGTGGCCACGAACAGCGCGAGCCAGGTGTCCTGGGGGCGCGCGCCGAGGAGCTGCTCCAGCGCCGCCAGCGCCGGGGCAGGGTCGTCGCCGGCGTAGGCCCGACGCAGGAGCAGGGCCACCGCCGCGGTGCGGGTCGAGGAGCGGTCGAGGAGCCCCAGCGCGCGTTCGCGGGCGGCGCCCGGTCGCTCCCCGATCGCCTCCAGCGCCAGGAGCCCGAGGGCCGCCTCCGCGCTCCGGGGCTCGAGGGCCAGGGCGCGGCGGTAGGACGCCTCGGCCAGCGCGCGCTGGCCGCGCAGCCGCGCGCAGCGGGCGAGGAGCAGGCGCGGCGGGAGCGCGTCGGGCAAGAGCTCGACGGCGCGGGTCAGCTCGCGCTCGGCGTCCAGGGTCCGCCCGGCTTCGAGCGCGATCCGCCCGCGGAGGTAGGCCGCCAGGGGCTGGCTCGGCGGGTCCTGCTCCAGGGTCCGGGCCAGCGCCTCGAGGCGGGGGACCTGGTCGATCCGCAGCAGGAACGCGCTCAGCCGGGGGAGCACGTCGTTGCGGCTCTCGTGGCGCTCGGCCACCAGGCGCTCGAGGAGCTCGACGGCTTGCTCCGTGCGCCCGGCGTGGTCGAGCACCCGGGCCAGGGCCAGGTTGAGCTCGATCCCGTCGGGGGCGGCTTGGTACGCCTCGCGCAGGACCTCCTCGGCCTCGCCCCAGCGCCCGCTCGCGATCAGCGCGTCGCCCAGGGCCCGGCGCGCGGTGACTCGCGCGTCCCCGGTCTCGAGCTTGCTCGCCTGGAGCCCGTAGGTCTGGCGCAGCTTGACCGCCTCCCGCAGCAGCGGGAGCGCGGCCTCGGGGTCGCCGGCCAGGGTGTGGCTCTGCCCCAGGAGCACCAGCGCCCGGCTGCGCTCTTGCACGTCAGGGTGCTCGGTCAGCCCGGCCACCAAGGGGTCGAGCAGCGCGTGGACCTCGGGCAGCCGGCCCTCGTCCAGGAGCAGCTCGCCCAGGGCGATCGTGAGCGAGAGGTCGTCGGGGAGGCGCTCGTGCAGCCCGCGGAGCACGGCCTCCGCGCGCTCGACCTGGCCCAGCTCGCGGTAGAGCCGGGCGAGGAGCGCGGCCTGGCTCACGTCGCCCGGGTCCAGGGCCAGGAGCTGCTCGAGGGCCCGGGCCGCGGCCTCGCTCTCGCCCTTGCGGATCTTGCGCGCGATCTCGGCCTTGAGCTTCTTGATCCGGTAGGGGGCGCTCTGATTGCGGCGCAGGACGAGCACCGCGCCGACGCCGATCGCCAGCGCGATCAGCCCGGCCACGATCAGGAAGGTCCTGCCGCTCCCGCTCCCTCGTCTCACGCACGCTCCCGTCGCAGGCAGAATAGCGCAGCACCGGGGGCTCCGCGCGGTGGCCTCACGTGCCTAGGCCCCGCAGGATTGGTCTACAATCCGGCCCATGCCCGGGACCCCCCTCCACCGCCCTGTGACTGGCTGCGCCGCGTGCGCGCGCGGCGGAGGGTCTGCGTGAACCTGGCCAACCTGGCGCTGATCTGCATGTTCCCCCTGGCGATCGCCCTGTTCGCCGTGCTCACGCCGGTGCGCGCGGTCGTGGGCGGGTTCCTGGTCGGCTACCTGTTCCTGCCCCAGACCCTGATCGTGATCCCGGGGCCCTTGCCGGACTACGACCGCATGACCGCCACGGTGTGCGGGGTGCTGGCCGGGGTGTGCGTGTTCGACCTGGGGCGCCTGCTCAGCTTCCGCCCGAGCTGGATCGACCTCCCGGCGATCGTGTGGTGCTTCGGGCCGTTCGCGACCAGCGTCTCCAACGGGCTCGGGGCCTACGACGGGGCGTCGGCGATCGTGGACCAAATGTTCGGCTTCGGCGTGCCCTACGTCCTGGCGCGGGTCTACTTCTGCGACAGCGCCGGGATCCGCACGCTCATGGGCGGCATGGTGCTGGGGGCGCTGATCTACGTGCCGCTGTGCCTGTTCGAGGTGCGCATGAGCCCGCAGCTGCACCGGATCGTCTACGGCGTGCACCCGCACCGCTTCGCCCAGACCTATCGCCTGGGCGGGTGGCGACCCACGGTGTTCCTGCAGCACGGGCTCGCGGTGGGCATGTGGATGGGCATGGGGACCCTCGTGGCCTGGTGGGGGGTGGCCACCGGCGTGTGGCGGCGCTCGGAGTCGCTCCTGCTCCCGTCCCTGGGGGTGCTCGCGATCACCACGCTCCTGGTGAAGTCCTTGGGTGCGCTGGCGCTCACCTTCCTGGGGGTGGTCGCGCTGTTCGTGTCGCGCAACCTCGGCGCGCGCTGGGTGATCGTGGCCTTGAGTCTGATCCCGCCCGCCTACTACGCGGCGCGGATCTCGGGGACCTGGACCGGCGAGGAGCTGGTGCACACGATCCAGCAGAACGTGAGCGGCGACCGCGCTCAGTCCGTCGAGTTCCGCCTGGAGAACGAGACGCTCTTGATCGATCGCGCCCTCGAGCGGCCGCTCCTGGGCTGGGGGCGCTGGGGCCGCGCCATGCTCTACTCCGAGTCCGGGAAGAAGATCACCACCGCCGACGGGCGCTGGATCCTCTCCTTCGGGCGCTACGGCTACCTGGGTCTGTTGAGCATGACCCTCGCGTTCCTGCTCCCGGTGTGGGCCTGGCTCTCCACGGTGCCGCCGCCGCTCCTCGGTCGCCACGACATGGCGCCGGCGACGGGGCTCGCGGTGTTCCTGACCCTGGTCTCGGTCGACTCGTTGCTGAACGCCATGCCCAACCCGTTCATACCCATGTCCGCGGGGGCCCTGGGCGGCTACGCGGTGTTCGTGAGCCGGCGACTCCAGGCCCACGCCCTGGCCGGTCGCTTGACCACCGCCGCCGGTTGGGCGGCCCACGAGGGCCGGCGCTACTCCGCCCCGGAGCTCGCCCGCCGCGAGCAAGAGGCCCTGCGCCTCGTGCTGCGCCTCGACCCCGAGCAGCAAGAGGCCTGGCGCGACGCCGTGCGCATGACCGTGCTCGGGCTGGAGAGTGAGCCCCTGAACCGCTTCCTCGACCTGCCCTGGAGCGAGCAGCAGGCGGTGGTCCGGCGCTTCACCGACTCGGTGCCCTCGGGGATCGGCTCGATCGAGGACGTGGAGCAGCCCGTCGGCTGACGGTGGCCGGGCCGCGGGCTGAACGCCGCGGGGGTCGCTAGAGTCGGGGCATGAGCGACGCCTCGACGCGCCGATGGTTGCGGAGGTTTGACGTGAGAGACCCCGAACGGATCCCCGAGATCCTGGCCCTCGTGCAGCAGGTGTGGGAGCGCCACCCCGACGAGCGCCTGGGGCAACTGCTTCTCAACGCGTGCCGCGGGTGCTCCGGGTGGCCAGACGTGTGGAGCGTCGAGGACGACGCCCTCGTCGCTGGTCTGCGCGCGCGCTTGCCCGGGGCGTGGCGCCTCCTGCGCGCGGGCGAGGACGGGAACCCGTTCCTGATCCGTACGTTCGCCTCCCGCGAGGCGGCCCAGTCCGAGCTCGAGGCCTTCCAGGCCCGCGGGCACAAGCAGCACTACTGGCTCGAACGAGGCGAGGGGTGAGCGACGCGGTCCTGCGCGCGCTCGAACGGCGCTGGCGGGAGAGCGGCGAACTCGAAGACGAGGTGCGCTGGCTTCAGGAGCGCATGCGGCTCGGGCTGCTTGGGGAGGGCGAGGTCGAGCTCGCGAGCGCGCTCGGGCACTCGGCGTCCCGAGCCTGCGCACCTCGACCGCGCTGTCCGTTCCGCGACAAGGCCTTGCTTAAGGTTCAGCCGAAGCGCGTCAGCGTCGCCTTGGCCTTGCACGTGGCCGAGCTCTCTTTCGAGGTCTGGGACGTGTTGACGGACAAGCCGACCGGGGCGGTGCGGTTGGCGCGAGCGTGGCTGCGCGAGCCCGACCGAACCGAAGCTCGCACGGGTCGCGAGGTGGGCGTCGCAGATCAGGCTCAGTGCCGCTCCGGGGGCTACTCGGCGCGGGTCACAGAGATTGGGAGCGCGCTCGCAGAGCTTGGACGGGCCGTGTGGGCGCCAGGGGGGGCCTCAGCAGGCCGCTACGCCCATGGGGTGTTGTTCCATGCGGCCCAGGCGCTCAGTCCGCCTGGCGCTGAGCAGGAGCGCGCTTGGAACGCACTGGAGCCTCGCGTGCGCGCGGCGCTTGGTCCGAAGCTCCTGCCCTGGCTCGTGGGTGCCCTCTCCACCGAGGAACTCTTGGCGTAGCGCTCGCCCTACTCGAGGCCGTAGTGCTCGCGCCAGCGCTCGAGGACGTAGAGCGCCCAGAGCTGCTTGCGGTGGTCCTGGGCGCCGGAGAGGTGCTCGTGCAGGAGCCGGGCCACGCGGCTGGGGTGGAGCACGCCCTCGCGGTGCAGGCGCTGGGGGTCGAGCAGGCGCTGCAGATCCTCGCGCAGGGGGCCGCGCAGCCAGGCCCCGGACGGCGCGCGGAAGCCCTGCTTCTTGCGACGCAGGATCGAGGAGGGGAGCTTGCCGCGCAGGGCGCGCTTGAAGATCCACTTGCGCTGGAAGCCGTGGAGCTTGTAGCGGAAGGGCAGCGAGTGCACGAACTCGCCGAACACCGGGTCCAGGAGCGGCGCGCGGGCCTCGAGGGAGACCGCCATGGTCGCGCGGTCGACCTTGGTCAGCACGTCGTCGGGCAGGTAGTAGCTCGTCCACAGCTCGAGCCCGGCCTGCTCCCCCGCGGGGCGGTCGAGGCGCGCGAGGTCCTCGTAGACCTCGTCCGGGCGCGGGCCGCCCAGGATCGTGCCCGCGGCCTCGTCGGGGAGGAACGAGCCGAACCAGCGCTGCTGGCGCGTGTAGAGGTCGGGGTCCAGGCCGCGCACGAAGCGCCGGGCCTTGAACTGCAGGCTCATGTCCCGGTCGCTGGGCGGGAGCAGCTCCACGAGCTGGGCGACGCCGGCGCGCACCGCCTTCGGCACCCAGAGGTAGGGCCGCGCCACGCGCTCGGCGACGAAGGTGTCGTAGCCCGCGAGCAGCTCGTCGCCGCCGTCGCCGCCGAGGGCCACCGTCACCCGCTCGCGGGCGAACTTCGAGAGCACGTAGGTCGGCACGATCGAGACGTCGGCCAGGGGCTCGTCCAGGTGGTCGAGCACCTCCTCGACCACCGGCTCCAGGCTCTGAGGGGTGAGGATCTTCTCGTGGTGGGTGACCCCGAAATGGTTGGCCACCAGCCGCGCCGCCGGCGACTCGTCGTAGGTCGGGTCGTCGAACCCGATCGCGAAGGTCTGGATCTGCGCGGGGTCCGTGCGCTCGGCCATGGCGGCCAGGACCGCGCTCGAGTCGACGCCGCCGGAGAGGAACACCCCCAGCGGCACGTCGGCCATGAGCCGGCGCTCCACGGCGTCGGCGAACAGCTCCCACAGCCGCTCGGCGGCCTCCCGCGGACGTAGGGTGCAGCCGCCGTAGGTCCGCTTCCAGTAGCGGCGGATCGTGATCCGGCCGTTCTTCCAGGTCAGCGAGTGCCCGGGGAGCAGCTTCTTGACCCCGATCAGGGGCGAGCTCTCGCCGGGGAAGCAGTCGAAGGCGAGGTACTTCGCCAGGGCCTTGCGGTCGAGCTGGCGGGGGATCGCGTCGCACACCAGCAGCGCGCGCAGCTCGGAGGCGAACACCAGCCCGCCGTCCGGGGTCTGGGCGTAGTAGAGCGGCTTCTGCCCGTAGCGGTCGCGGGCGAGGAACAGCGTGCGCTGCGGGTCGTCCCACACCGCGATCGCGAACATGCCGTTCAGCTTCTCGGGGAGCGCCTCGCCCCAGGCCCGCCAGCCCTGGACCACGACCTCGGTGTCCGACTGCGTGCCGAAGCGGTAGCCCTCGGCGCTGAGCTCGCGGCGCAGGTCGAGGTGGTTGTAGACCTCGCCGTTGTAGACCACGGCCACGCCGCCCGGGGGGCCGTCGGGGGCGAGCATGGGCTGCCCGGCGCGGTCGGAGAGGTCCACGATCGAGAGTCGGCGGTGGCCCAGGACCACCTGCTTGCGCTCGAGCAGCCCCGAGGCGTCGGGCCCTCGGTGGCGCAGGGACGCGGTCATGCGCGCGACCCGCTCGGGGTCGGCGGGCTCCAGCCGCTCCTTGCGCACCAACCCGGCAATGCCGCACATGCTCTGCGTCCTCTCGCGAGCGGGATCCTCCCACACCCCCGGGACCGGGTGGAGGGCGACCGCGGACGCCGCGCACTGCGTCGCCGTGGGGTGCACCCGCGCGGGTGCACGGCTTGTGACCTGCGACCCCGCGACGTATCCTGCGGGCGTTAATCCCCGCTTCGGCAAGGGGCTACGTGTATTCCCTGAACGACCGTGTGTTCAGCAAGCTCGCCGTCGAACGTGGACTGGCGACGCCCGAGCAAGTCGAGGAGTGTCTCCAGCTCCAGGCGACGAGCCGCGGCATTGGCTACGCGGAGGACCTGGGCTCGGTGCTGGTCAAGCGCGGCTACCTCGCGGCGGCGCAGCGGCACGCCCTGTTCTACGAGGCGCAGCGGATCAGCTACCTCCAGGCCGAGCGCCTGCTGGCCGAGGTGTGCGTCGAGCACGGGCTCATGACCCAGGGCACGGCGGCCGAGCTCGTGCGCGAGCTGATCGCCGGCGGGCTGCGGCACCGCCTGGTCGACGTGCTCACCCACCGCGGGATCCTCCCCGCCGACCAGCGCGAGGAGGTCGTCGCCGAGCAGGTCCGGCGCCTGAGCCAGCGCGAGGGCTCCCTCGAGGCCCCCGACCACGTGGAGCCCCGTGTGATCGACAGCCTCGAGCTCGACTGGCGGCGCTACTCCGACAGCGGCGACGCCCAGGGGCTGCCCGAGCTCGAGGGCTACCAGCTCGAGGACCGCCTCGGGCAGGGGTCCTTGGGGGTCGTGTTCCACGCCCGCGACGAGGCCGGCCGCGAGCTCGCGCTCAAGGTCCTGACCCCGGCCCTGACCCAGAACCCAGAGTTCAGCGCGCGCTTCCGCGCGGCGTGGGAGAGCGTGCAGGGGCTGGAGCACCCGCACCTCGCCAAGCTCCACGACCTGGGCGCCAGCGACGAGCTCGTCTACTACGGGACGGAGTTCGTCGTGGGCGAGACCCTGTTCGCGACCGTCGATCGCAGCGGTCCCTTGGCGACGCACAAGGCCCGCGCGGTCTACGTGCAGGCCCTCGAGGCTCTGGGGCACCTCCACGCCCGGGGCGCGGTCCACGGCGGGATCAACCCGCACAACGTCATGCTCGACCCCGCGCGCGGCGTCGTGATCACCGACGCCGGGCTCACCGCGGCGCACCTCCCGGGGCTCCCCCCTCGCGACGCCTACGCCTCGCCGGAGGTCGCCGACGGGCAGCCGCCGGGACCGACCGACGACCTCTACGCCCTGGGGCGCACGCTCTACTTCGCGGTCACCGGGCGCGCGCCCGACGCCCGCGCGCTGCGCGACCCGCGCGACCTGAACCCGGGCCTCGACGCCGGGCTCGCGGGCGTGATCATTGCCTCGCAGAACTCGGGCTCGACCCAGGAGCTGCTCGGGCACCTGGGCGCGGCCACCCCCGCGTCCGGCAGCGGGGGCGGGCGCGTCCCGCCGCCGCCCCCGCCGCCCCCGCCTCCGCCCCCGCCGCCCCGACCTCCTGCGGCGCCGGACGTCGACCGCCTGAGCGAGACCGTGCTCCACGCCCCGGTCCCGGCTGTCGAGGACGTCGACCGCGCCAGCGTCACCCTGATCCAGGACGCGCCGGTGCTCCCGCCGCCGCCGCCGCCGCTGCCGGCGGCCGACGACTCCATGGAGCGCACGTTGATCGCGCCGGCCCCCGGCTCGCCGCGGGCGGCCCTCGACGACACCCTGAGCGAGGAGAGCAACGCCGGGCTGTTCACCACCCAGGAGCTCTCCAGCCAGGAGCTGCGGAGCGCCCAGCTCCCCGCGCACTCCCAGGAGCTGGCGCGGGCGCCCATGGACGAGGACGAGGACCCGTTCCAGTCCATGGGCGGGCCGGTGTGGACCCCCGACACCTCGGCCTCCGACGACGACGCGCTGGTCGGCGAGGTGATCGACGAGCGCTACAAGGTGCTCGCCTGCATTGGGCGCGGGGCCACCGGCGTCGTCTACCGCGCCGAGCAACTGCTCATGGGCCGCGACGTGGCGATCAAGCTGCTCAACGGGGCGCTGACCCCCGAGAGCATGGCCCGCCACGAGCGCGAGGCCAAGGCGCTGGCCCAGTTCCAGCACTCGAGCGTGGTCGGGATCCTGGCCGCGGGCAGTTGGCACAACAAGCTCTACCTCGCGCTGGAGTTCGTCGAGGGCCGCTCCCTGGACGAGGTCCTCGAGCAGGACGGGCCCCTGCCCCCGGCGCGGGCGGCGCGGGTCCTGGGGCAGATCCTCGAGGGCCTGGCGGAGGGGCACGCCCGCGGGATCGTGCACCGCGACCTCAAGGCGGAGAACCTCGTGCTGACCGGGAGCGGCGAGGGCGAGCAGGTCAAGATCCTGGACTTCGGCGTGGCCAAGCTCCTGACCTCGACCGACGACGACTACACCCCGTCCGCGTCCAACGCCTTCGTGACCACCGAGCGCGGCGCCCTGGGCACGCCGGAGTACATGTCCCCCGAGCAGGCCTCGGGGTCGGCCCAGGTCGACGCGCGCAGCGACCTCTACTCCCTGGGGGTCGTGGCCTACGAGCTGCTCACCGGCAAGCTGCCCTTCGAGTCGGAGACCCCGGTCGGGTTCATTAGCAAGCACCTCCTCGAGCCGCCGCGGCGCTTCGCGCAGGTCGCCCCCGAGCTCAAGCTCCCCGCCCAGGCCGAGCGCTTCGTGCTCCGCGCGCTGGAGAAGGAGCCCGACGATCGCTACCAGACCGCGGCCGAAATGCTCGTGAGCATGGAGCGCCTGCTCGGTCCGCGGCCGCGCAGCGCCGCGACCAAGGCCTCGCCCACCGCCAGCCTCTCCTTGCCCGGGGCCGCGCGCGCCGCGCACCGGGCCGGGCTCGGACAGCGTCAGTTGCTCGGGGTGCTCAAGGTCCTGGTGGTCCTGGCCACGATCCTCCTGGTCGGGATCGTGGCCGCGCTCGTGCTGCGCGGGCGCGCGCCCAAGCTCCCCGCGCAGCTCGCGGCGGTGGAGCAAGAGCTGAACGCGGCCCTCGAGGCTCACGACTTCGCCGCCGCCCGCGCGCTGCTCGAGCCCCTCGCCGGGTCCCACACGCCGGATCAGATCGCGGCGCACCTCACCCCGGCGCTGGAGCGGGTCGACGCGCTGGCCCGGGACTACGACGCCTACGTCGAGCAGTCGCGGCGCTTCACCGGGGCCTACGACGACCTCCAGGCCTTGCTGCAGGCCGAGGGCGCCGACCCCCAGCTCGCGCGCACGAAGTTCGCGGCCCTGGAGGCGGCGAGCAAGGAGCTCACCGCGAAGGGCGCCGCCCTGGGCGAGGCGGGGGTCGCGGCCGAGCCCCACCGCGCCGTGGACTGGGAGGTCCTGCGGGCTCAGCTCGAGCGCCTGGGCGAGGATCAGGAGCGCGGGCGTGCGCTGCGCGCGATCGAGGAGGCGCTCGCGGCGGACCCGCCGCGCTTCGACGACGCGGAGGCCGCGTTGGCGGAGGCCGAGCGCCTCGGCGTCGTCCGCGACGCGCTCGGCCCGCTGCGCGAGCGCCTGGGGGTCGTGCGGGAGCGCGAGGCGATCGAAGGCGCGCTCGAGGGATCGGGGCCGGACCTGGCCGCGCTGTGGGAGCGCCTGACCGTCATGCCCGACGAGGCGCCGATCGACGCGCTGCGCGAGCGCGTGCAGGCGCTGCAGGCGACCCGGATCGACGCGGGGCTGAAGGACGCGCAGGAGGCGTTGGACGCGCAGCGCTACGCCGACGCCCTCGAGGCCTTCGAGGCTCAGCAGCAGTTGGCCGCGGCCGTGGGGCTCGAGGCGCGCTACGAGCTCGCGCAGCGCGTCCAGGACGTGCGCGCCGAGCGCAGCGCCTGGGAGGCTTACCAGGCCCTGCCCGAGGCCGGCGACGACGAGGACTCGCGCCGCGCGGCGCTCGCGGCGCGCGAGGACTTCCTCCTCGACCACGAGCACTTCACGCAGCGCGTGCAAGAAGAGGCCAAGGCGCTGCGAGCGCAGCTCCCGCAGGAGTCGACCCCCGACCCAGGCGAGACGGATCCTGGGGAGACGGATCCGCAGACGGATCCTGGGGGGACGGAGCCGGGAGAGACCGATCCAGGGACGGAGCCTGGGGAGGATCCGGGGACCGATCCGGGGGAGACCGATCCGGGGACGGAGCCGGGAGAGACCGATCCGGGGACCGATCCGGGAGAGACCGATCCGGGGACGGAGCCGGGAGAGACCGATCCGGGAGAGACCGATCCGGGGGAGACCGATCCAGGGACCGATCCGGGAGAGACCGATCCGGGGACGGAGCCGGGAGAGACCGATCCGGGAGAGACCGGTCCGGGAGAGGCCGATCCTGGCGAGACCGAGCCTGGCGAGGACCCGCGACCTGCCGATCCGGGCGTGGTGCCGGTGACCGACCTGACCTCGGACGTGGGCCTCCAGGTCGCGATCGACGAGGCACGACGCGCCCTGGACCAGGACGACGTGACCGGCGCGCGGCGAGCGCTGCGGCCGTTCGCGGGTCAGGACCTCAGCGGCGAGGTGCAGGCCGAGGTCGCGCGGTTGACCCAGCTCGCGCAGAAGCGCGAGCGCCTGCTCGAGTTCCTCCGGATCCGCTGCGTGCGGATCGACGCGGTCTACCTCGGACGCACCGAGGTGCGGAACTCGGACTTCGAGCGCTTCCTGCGCGCCAACCTCGCGGCGGCCGAGGCCAGCGGCGACGCCAAGGCGATCAAGCGCGCGCGCAAGTTCTACCCCTTCACCTGGCGGCCCACGAGCGGCGCGCCCCGCCCGCCGTGGGACGTGCCGGAGGGCGCGGACAAGCAGCCGGCGGGCTGTGTCTCCTTCGACGCAGCCCAGGCCTACTGCGCGTGGCTCGGTGAGCAGCTCGGCGCGACGGTGCGCTTGCCCACCGAGGCGGAGTGGATCCGCTGGGCGACCGGCGGCAAGGACCAGCCCTACGAGTGGGGGCAGTGGAACCCGCGGCGCGCGATCTGGAACACCGACGCGCCCCTGGACGTAGACGACACCCCCCTCGACGTGGGCAAGAACGACCGCGGGATCCTGCACATGACGGGGAACCTGGCCGAGTGGGTCGACACCGCGCCCAAGGAGCGCCCGGACTATCGGATCCTCAAGGGCGGCTCCTACCTGACGGAGCACCGTGAGCAGCTCCAGGTCGACTACACCCTCTTCGGCCGGACCAGCGAGGCCCGCCGGGAGTGGGGCTTCCGTATCGTCGTCGAGTGGCGTTAGGCTGCGCGGGGTCGACCAGCGGGCTGGTCGCGCTCAGGAGCTGCTCCCAGTTGGCGGGGGCGTAGTAGGCGTCGGCGCCTCCGGCCGGCGTCGGCACGCAGCCGCCGTCCTCCGCCAGCGCGAACGGGCCGCGCAGGGGGAGGTAGCCCGTGTCGGCGCGGAAGCGGGCCACTGCGCGCGCGAGCTCGGCGCGCTCCACCCGGGCGATTCGGGCGAAGGAGGCGCGCTGGTCACCGCGCACGGTGACCGTGACCCCGGCCGAGATCGCGGCCACGGCGGTGGTCAGCAGCAGGCCTTCGAACGAGCTCAGCGCGCGGAGCATGGGGCCTCCCGGAGAATGCCGGCGGGCGCGAGGTCCGTGGACCGCGCGCCCGCCGACCGAGGTGCCTCTCCAGCCAGCTGTCCGAGGACCGCAGTCTGAGGAGGTTCAGGTGCTGGGAACGCTCCAGGGAGGCAGGGCTAACCGGAAGAACGCCGCGCCCCCCTGGAGCCGGGTGAGATCAAGGTTCGAACAGCAGCACCCGCACCGCGCGCGCGCCGGCGGTGTGGGTGGAGACGCAGAGGATCCGCTCGCCGTAGGCGAAGAAGCGCATGTGCCGCACCGAGACGGGCAGCGCCTCCAGCGCGGTGGACCAGGTCTTCGTCGCGGGGTCGTAGACGTCCACCCGCTGGTTGGGGGTGAAGCTGTCGCCGTCGCGAGGGGTCGTGCCGCCGAGCAGGTAGAGCTTGCCGCCGAGCGCGATCAGGTGCGGCGAGATCCGCGGCTCCGGCGGAGAGGGGATCGTGCTCCACGAGCTCGTCGCGAAGTCGTAGACGTCGACCTCCTCCAGGAGCTGGAAGCCCTCGCGCATGCCGCCGGCGAGGTAGAAGCGATCGCCGAGCAGCGCGCCGCCGTGGGCCCGCCTCGGGCGCGGGAGGGTGATCCCCGCGGGCACGAAGGCGCCCTCCTTGGCCACGAGCACGTCGGTGGGGAACGCGAAGTCCTCCTGGCGCTCGGAGTCGTAGTCCAGGCCGCCGAAGGCGTAGAGCCCGCTCGCGTGCTGGGCGAGTACGAACTGGGTGCGGCCCTCGGGCAGGGACAGGGGCGCCGGGCTCCAGCGGTCGGCGGCGAAGTCGTAGGCGTGGACCTCGGGCCATGAGCGCGTGCCCTCGCCGGTGTGGCCGAAGCCGCCGACCGCGAGGCCGGTGCCGCGGGCCTGAGCGTCCTCTGCCGGGAGCACCAGGGTGCGCATGCTCTGGCGCGCCGCGGGGAAGGGCGCGACCGGGGTGAGCTCCAGGGTCGAGAGCCGCAGGCGGTAGCCCTCGCGCAGGAAGTTCTCGGGGGCGAAGTCGTGCTGCTCGAGGCTGTCGTTCCCGCCGAACAGGTAGAGCGAGCCCCGGTCGAAGAACACGCCCTGGCGGTTCTTGGCCGCGCCGGGGTAGGGCAGGACCCAGCCGCTGACCCGCGGGCCGTCGCGGGTGGTGTCGAGGACCTCGCTGGTCCGGGTGTGCTCGTTGTAGGCGGGGCCGCCGTAGCGGGTCACGCCGCCCAGCGCCAGGAGCCGGCCCGGGGCGAGCTCGAGGAGCTGGTGGAAGTAGCGAGGGAAGGCGAGGGTCGCGACCGGGACCCAGGCCTCGGCGTCCGGGTCCAGGCGGTAGAGCGCGCTCTCGAGCCCGGAGGCGTAGAGCGCGCCGCCGCTCGCGACCGCCGCGGCGCCGAAGCCGGTGAACGGCAGGTCCGGGGCGGCAGCCAGGTCGTCGGGGTGCGCGGGGTCGAGGATCAGGACCTCGCGCAGGAGCTCGTGACCGTCGCTCATCCCGCCGATCAGGTAGAGCTTGCCGTCGAGGGCCGCCGTGGCGAAGGCCCGGCGCATGGGCAGCTCCAGGGGCAGGCGCGACCAGGCGGCGTCGGGCGCGCTCAGGTCGAGGCTCAGCACGTCGCTCAGCCACTTCGGCCCCTCGGGGGCGAGGTGCCAGCCGCCGAACACGTAGAGCGTGTCGCCCACGACCGCGGCGCCGTGGCTGCTTCGCGGCTCCGGGAGGCTGGGCAGCGCGCTCCAGGCGCGGGTCCGGGGGTCGAAGCGCTCGACGGCGTCGACCGAGTTCAGCACCTCGCGCTCGGCGCCGCGGGGGTTCTCGGCGTGCATGCCGCCGACCCGGATCACGGTCTCCCCGTGCGCCACCAGGGCCGCGCTCTGCACGCGCTGCGGGCAGGGCAGGTCCTCCCAGGTGCGGCCGTCGAGCAGGTTCAGCCGACGGAAGGCGGGGGAGAGGGTGTCGAAGCTGTGGACGTGGGTCGGGCCCTTGTGGCCGGAGTAGACGTAGAGCCAGTCCCCCAAGCGGGCGGCGCCGAAGCTGGCCAGGGCCTCGGGGAGGACCGGCGGGGTCTCGGCGTCGCCGAGGCCGACCTCGGCCTCGATCAGCCCGGGCCCGGCCCAGGCGGCGCTGGTGAGCCCCAGCGCGAGAGCGGTCGCAGCGAGGGCCTTCATGCGCTCTGCCGCTCCCGCTCGTCGGCGAGCTCGCGCAGCCGAGCGTTGGCCCGCGCGATCAGGCGCAGCCCGGTCAGCGCCAGGCGGCCGCGCACGTTCTGGCGCAGCCCGTGGGCCTGGGGGTGGTCGCTCACGGTCAGCGCCCAGAGCTTGCCCGCGAGGTCGTCCACCGCGTAGAGCTCGCCCTGTCCCAGGGCCTGGGCGAGGAGGTCGAACCCGTGGGACTCGACCCTGGCGAGGGCGCGGCGGTGCACGACGTTCAGCCGACGCTCGACCAGCCGGGCGAGGGGCGTGTCCTCGTGGCAGGTGCGGTGCACCAGGCCGAACACCGCCTCGTCGCGGCCGTGGCACGGGCAGGAGGCGAGCTCCTCCCCCGCGCTCTGGCAGCAGTTGAGGAGCTCCTCGACCTCGAAGCTGAGGCTCAGCACCGCGTCGAACAGCGCGCAGTCGGCCTCCCAGATCCTCAAACGCTCCATGCTCCCGTGACCTCCGGTTGATAATGAGAATGAGTCGCAATTCAGATTAGAGCGAGCGGCGCTGGATTCGTCAAGGGCCGAAGCGCGGCTGGGTGGCCGAGCGCTCCAACGCTCTGCCCGGCGCAGCCCGCGGGCTCAGCGCGCGAGGCTGAAGGCCATCGCCAGGCCGAGGGCCAGGGCCGACGCCAGGCTGGCGCCGAGGCACACGAGCCCTGCGCGGCGCAGCTTCTTCATTTGGACCCACATCACGAGCCCGCTCAGCACCCAGAACAGGAAGGTCAGCGCGAGCAGGTCCACGCCCAGGGCCCAGATCCAGCGCGCGGTGTCGTCCCGCGGGTAGCCGTGGCTCAGGTGCAGGCGCAGCACGTAGTCCCGCACGCCGAGGAAGCTCGGCTCGCCGGCCTGGTAGCGCACCTGCCCCCGCGCGAGGTCGTGGCTCACCCGCACCCGCTGGCCCTCGGGCCCCACGAGTCGGTAGGCGAGGGTCGGGCCGCGGCGCACGCGCACCTCCTCCTCCGGCGGCTCGGGGAGCAACGCCACGAAGCCGGCCTCGGTGCGCGCGAGCAGCGCCTCGGTCTCGTCCAGGCGCGCGCGCGCGGGGAGGTCGGGGCCCTCCTCGTCGTCACGCTCGCGCCGCGGACCCGCGGTCAGGGTCCCCGCGCCGCTGACCGGGTCGACCCACAGCGAGAACGCGCGCTCGCCGGCCTCCGCCTGGAGCAGGGCGTCGGAGCAGGTCGCGGGGACCTCGGGGTCGAGCGTCCAGCCCGCCTGCCCCGAGGTCACCGCCGCCGCCGAGGCGGCGGCGAGGCTGGCCGCGGCGGGCCAGCCCCCGCGGCCAGGGTCCGCCGCGAGCTCGGTCTGCGTGCGCTCGGAGAACCAGGTCCCGTGGTTGAACAGGATCGCGCTCACCGCGTACACGCACACCCAGGGCACGAGGAACAGCCCCGTGTAGAGGTGCAGGCGCCGTAGCCAGAGCACGAGCGAGTTCAGACGGCGCTTGCGCGCGGTGCCGCGCGCGAGCGCTGGGGGCGTGGGCAGAGGGGCGTTCACGGGAGCTCCCAGCGCAGGCTGCGCGAGCGGCCGCCGAGGCCGAGGGTGTCCAGCTCGAGGGCCTCGCCAGCGGCGAGGGGCGTGTTCAGCGTGAGGCGGAAAGCGCCCAGGGCGTCGGCCTGGACCTCCTGCGCGCCGCTGGCGCGGATCAAGCGCACGGTCGCGAAGGGCGCGGCCTGGCCCGCGAGCTCGACGTCCTGAGCGGCAGGGGTCGCCGCGGCGCGGGGCGGCGCGGGCGCCTGGGCCGGCGCGCTGTAGTACGGCCGGGTCAGGGTCCCGCCCGCGTTCTGCAGTACGCGGCGCAGCTCGTCGGTGTCGTCGAAGTCCCCGTCGCCGTTGCGATCCTCCAGGCGCCAGAGGGTGTCGCTGGCGGTGTCCGCCACCCACAGGCTCCCGTCGGCGTAGGCCGAGGCGCTGGCCGCGCCGCCGACCGACCCGGTGGGGTCGCTGAAGGCGCGCGTGGGCACGCCCGCGGCGTCGATCCACTCCAAGCTCGCGCCGCCGGTGAGCCCGACCCACGCGCCCAGGCGCTGGGCCGGGTCGAACACCACGTCGGTCACGAAGCCCGCGGCGACGTAGCGCACCACGCGCTCGCCGACGTCGAGGGTGTCGCCGTCTCCGTTCAGGTCCTCGTGGGCGACGAGCATGTTCCCGCCCCCGCCGGTCACGGTGTGGAACACGCGGCCGTAGGCGTCGACCCCGAGCCCCCACTGGGCGCCGGCGTAGTCCACGTCGTTCACGATCGTCGCCTCCCCTGCGTCGAGGGCGTCGCCGTCGCCGTTGAGGTCGATCAGGCGCAGCAGGTCGTCGGCGCCGCCGCCGCTGCCGTTGTCGATCAGCCACAGCGCGCCGTCGGGCCCGAGGGCCACGCTCGCGGGGCTGGTGAGCACCGCGCCCAGGGGGCTCGTGTTGTCGAAGAACACCCGGGCCTCGCCCGCGTCCTGGGCGTCGCCGTCGCCGTCGAGGTCGACCAGGCGCAGCACCTGATCGGCGGCGGCGTCGGGGAGGTAGATCACCCCGGCGGCGCTCATGCAGGGCTCCTGCAGGTTGCTCCCCGCGGCGGTCACGAACACCGCGCGCAGCTCGTCGGGGTCGTCCAGGTCCCCGTCCTGGTTGCGGTCGAGGGCCAGGAACAGGGTCGCCGGCGCGCCGCCGGTGGGCTTCTCGACCACGAGCACACCGCCGCTGCCCAGGGCGCGCTCGGGAGCCACCTGCAGTGTGAAGGCGCCTGCGGGGGGGCTCAGCGCGGCGCCGCTCGTCGAGGCCAGGCCTGCGGGCAGCGCCAGGGCGTAGCGGGCGCGGGGCACCAGGGGGCGCCGCGGCGCGAGGAGGACCCGCGCGCCGTCCGCGCGGAGGTCCGCGGGGAGCGTCGCCCCGCTCGGGTCGACGAGGGCGACGCCGGCGAGGGTCGCGGGGTCCACCGGCGCCGAGAAGCGCAGCTCGAGGGCGCCGTCGGGGCGAGCGTGGCCCACACCGCCGTGCACGGCGGCGCCGAGGAACGCCAGCCCCGGCGAGGGGAGCAGCGCGCCGGCCGGGTAGTGGGTGGCCACCGCGCGGGCCGTCACCGCGGAGGTGTGCTCCTCGCGGCTGCCGGTGATCAGGAGCCCGCCCCGGTCGAGGGCCACCACGGAGCAGCCGTCGAGCTTGGGCGTGCTCACGCTCGACCACGACCCGGCGCTGGGGTCGAACAGCTCCAGGCTCTGGGCGCCGGTCGGGGGCCCGGCCTGGACCACGCCGCCGCCGACGACCGCGACGCGCCCGTCGCTCAGGCGCACGGCCCGCGCGGAGAAGCGCGCGGTCGCGAGCGGCGGCGCCGGGCTGAAGCTCAGGGTCTGGGGGTCGAACAGGTCGACCTCGGCGTGGAGCGCGGTCGCGCCGCCGCCGCCGAAGCCCGAGGCGCCGCCGGCGAACAGCAGCCGGCCGTCCGCCAGGGTCGCGATCGCCATGTAGGAGCGCGGCACGCTGAGCCCGTTCTGGGTCGGGGTCGGGGCGCCGGGGCGGTCCAGGTCGAACACCAGGTTCGCGGTCAGGTTCAAGAGGCGCCCGTCGGGGAGCTGGGCCCAGTCCCCCGGGGGCAGGGGTTGGCCCGGGAGCACGCTCAGGCTCCCGTCCCGCGGGTCGTAGACCTCGACCGTGGTCAGCGGGCGGCCGCCGGCGTGGCCGAAGGTGTCCAGCCCGCCGACGAAGGCCACCCGCCCCGAGGGCAGGACGAAGGCGACGTGCTCGACCCGGGTGCTGGCCAGGGTCACCGGGAGCGTGGACCAGCGGTCGCTGGCCGGGGTGTAGACCTCGAGGCTGTCGAGCGCGCCGAGGGCGGTGTCGTAGCCTCCGGCCACGAGCACGCGTCCGTCCTGGAGCAGGCTCGCGGTGTGCGCGGTGCGCGGGGCGGCGAGGGGGGCAGTCGCCGCGAAGCGCCCGGTCTCGGGGTCGTAGCGGTCGGCGTCGCCGATGGCGGCGCCGTTCTCCCCGCCGCAGGTGAACACCTGCCCGTCGGGGAGGAACAGCGCGACGGCGCCGCTGCGGGCGGCGCCGGGCAGGGCCAGGTCCCGCGGGGTCGAGGGCAGGGCCGAGCGCGTGCGCAGGCTGGCGGTGAAGGGCGCGGTCGAGGCGCCCTGGGCCGAGCGGGTGCGGGCGCGGACCTCGAGCTCGAGCAGCGCGTCGCCGGGCCAGCGCGGGGTGGGGCGGATCGTGAGCCGCTCGGCGCTGGCGTCGAGGGTGTGCGAGGTCGCGGCGGCGACCCCGTTCACCCGCACGGTGACGTCCTGGGCCAGGCTCTGCGGGTCCATGGCCTCGCTGAACACGAGCTCCAGCGCCTGGTCGAGGGCGAGGTCGGTCGAGCCGTCGGGCGGCGTGAGGCTCAGGACCTGGGCGGGGATGGCGCTCGAGGTCACCGGGGCGGCGGTCGAGCTGCGTCGGCTCGAGCTCTCGCCGCAGGCGACGAGCAGGGAGGTCGAGAGGACGAACGAGGTCGCGCGGAGGGCGCGGGGGGAGAACGGGAACACAGCGGTCGCTCCTCCGGTGCCCTCGTTCCCGTTGCCGAGGACCCGGATTCAGATGGGGTGGTTGATCCCCGGCCTGACGCAACGCGCAGCCCAATCGCAAGTCGTGTTGGCGGGGACGGGGCGGAGCCCAGCGCGTCCGATTTTCGGGATCCGGAGCGACTGAATCTCAAAGTCATAAACGAATCGGTACGTCACAAGGCACTGATATGAATGCAATACGCTCCAGGTTGCAATTGAGACCGTGTCTCAATATCGTGTTTGTTGCGACGGCGGCGGCCCCCGACTGGATTCCCGTTGAAGGCCGTGGGTCGCCGTCGATCGCCTCCACCCAGCACGAGGAACCCATGTCGTATCGCTGCGAAATCTCCGGCAAGCTCGTCCCCGACGGCGTCCCCGCCCACCGCCTGGTGTGGGCGATCCGCCCCTCCACCTACCCTCCCCGCGAGAACGCGTTCAAGCGCCGACCTGGCGGCGGCAAGCGCCGCAAGGCCGTCGCCGACCGAGGCGGCTCGGGCTACGAGGTCGCGCGCGAGGTGGTGGTGTGCGCCGAGGTGGCCAGGCAGTACGCCGCTCGCGAGCCTGACATGCTCCCCGCCCGGCCGCCCCGCAAGCGGCGGATCCAACAGATCATGGACGAGCTCTACGGCGACCTGTCGAGGTCGACCTTCACCAGCTCCTACGCCCAGCGCGCCTGAGCGCTCCGCGGGCGCGGCTCCGCCGCGCCCGCGCGCTCAATACCCCAGGGCGCGCATGCTCTGGTAGGTGATCAGCGCGGCCACGTAGGCCAGGGCGAGGAAGCCCGCGAGCTGGCCCAGCGCGAACGGCCAGGACTTGGCCTCCCGGCGCACGACCGCGACGGTGGCCCCGCACTGCAGGGCGAACACGTAGAACGCGAGCAGCGAGAACACCGTCGCCAGGGAGAACACCTTGCGCCCGGTCTTGGGGTCGACCTCGTTGCGCATGACGTTGCGCAGGTCGGCGCTCTCCTCGTCGACCTCGTCGCCGACGCTGTAGACCACGCCCATGGTGCCCACGAACACCTCGCGCGCGGCGAAGCTCGCGATCACCCCCACCCCGATCTTCCAGTCGTAGCCCAGCGGGCGCACCACCGGCTCGATCGCGTGGCCGAGCTGGCCGGCGTAGCTCTCGCGCAGGCTCACGGCCTGGTGCTCCTCGTCGCTCATGCCCTCAGGCTGAGGCTGGCGGGGGAAGGTCATGAGCACCCACAGGACCACCGAGACCGCGAAGATCACCGTGCCCGCGCGCTTGAGGAAGTCGCCGCCGCGCACGCGGAGCTTGAGCAGGGTCGCCATCAGGCTCGGGCGACGGTAGGGCGGGAGCTCGACCACCAGGGGCAGGAGCCGCCCGCGGTGGCGCTTGCCCACGCGGCTGACGAGGAACGCGACGAGCACCGCGCCGCCCATGCCGGACAGGTAGAGCCCGAGCATGACCAGGCCCTGGAGGTTGACCCCCGGGATCCCGCTGTCCTCGGGCACGAAGGCCGCGATCAGGAGCGTGTAGACGGGGAGCCGCGCGCTGCAGGTCATGAGCGGAGCGACGAGGATCGCCAGCCAGCGCTCGAAGCGGTTGGAGATCGAGCGCGTGGCCATGACGCCCGGGATCGCGCAGGCGAACGAGCTCAGGAGCGGAATGAACGAGCGCCCCGAGAGGCCCACCGCGCGCAGGGGTCGGTCGACGAGGAACGCGGCCCGGGCCATGTAGCCCGTGTCCTCGAGCAGCCCAATGAAGAAGAACAGGATCAGGATCTGGGGGAGGAACACGAGCACCCCGCCCACACCGCCAATGATCCCGTCGACGACGAGGCTCGTGCCCAGCTCGCCCAGGGTCGGGCCGAGGTGCGTCTCCACCGCCGCGCCCAGGGCGCCGAACAGGCCC